>JAHLLK010000140.1 GCA_020444165.1 Deltaproteobacteria bacterium
TCAAGTTTGGTTGAAAAAGGCCATGGAGGGACTTTTTCAACATCCTGCTAGAGCATCGCGGTCATGGCCCGGGCCGCCTCGGAGGCGAAGGCCGGATCGTTGATATGCAGATCCACCTCCCGCACCGCGATCTCCGGGCGTAGCAGACGGCGCAGCTGATCGACAAATTCGCGGTTGGATTCCGGGTCGTGCAGGGGGGCGCCGGGGGCGTCGGCGGCCGACCAACCTTGGAGGGGGATCAGCACCTTGACCGCGGAGGTGGCCCGGTTGAGCTTGTCGGCCAATTGCCCGGTCAGCACCTGGGACTCGGCCGGGCTCAGGTGCACCGCCGAGCGGAAATCGTAGAAAAAGACCTTGCGCCCCACGTACTCGGCGGGGATGTTGTCGCGGGTGAACTCCAGCACCGCGCAATCCAAGCCTCCCGGCACCAGCAGGCGGGGGATGCCCCGCCCTGGCAGGGGCTCCAACCGGCCTCGGGCGATGAGCTTGCAGTAGCCGTTTTTGAGGGTGTCAGCCAGCTCGTGGGGGGCCAGGTCCAGGATGGCGTCGAAACGCCCCTCGGCGGCCAGCTCCTCCAGGGCCAGGCCGCCAATGCCATTGGCGTGAAAGGCCACCACCTCGTACCCCTGGGCCTCCAGGAGATCCTTGACCGCCTGCGCCGCCGCATTGATGAAGCCGAACATGCTCAGACCAATACGCGGCTTGTCCCCTGGCGCCTGCCAGTCCCTGGCCGTCATGCCGCAGATGGCCCCCGCCGCCCGGTCCAGTATCAGGCCGGTGAGGGAGTTGACCCCCAAGAGGTCACCCACGCTGTGCATCATGGTGATGTCCTTGGTGCCCACCACCTGAGCCATGTCGTGGGCGGCCACGGTGGAGACCATCACCTTGGGTACTCCCAGGGGCAAAGCCTTCATGGCGCTGGTTACCAGATAGGTGCCGCTGCCCCCGCCGGCGCTGATGACCCCGCTGATATGTCCTTGCGCATACAACTCGGCCAGCATGCGTCCGGCTCGCACGATGGTGGCAGCGATGGCCTTGTCGCGGCCCGCGATCTGCAAGGGGCGCAGGTCGATGTCCGGGGTGAAAGTGGGGGCGTGCTGGGTGCCCACGTTGAGGGTGACAACCCTCCTGCCGCGCCGCTCTATGGCCTCCTTCAGAAAGAGATGCTCCTGCCCCTTGGAATCAAAGGTTCCCATCACTGCAATAGCTGTCTGGGGGCTCATGGCGCTCTTGGGTTTAGGGTGATCGTACTGGGTGGGCTGACATGTGGATTTGATTATAGCTCAAACCCCCATGCTGTTGACAGACTGCAAATGCAGCCCCTGGATTTCTCCTCCGCTACTTAAGGTAGACCTCAATCTCTGCTATAGATCGTCGCCGGTAGCTGCGTAGAGTGGACCACAGGCAGCGAATAGCCAAGCCCCGGCGCTGGAGAGGCCGTGGGCAGCCATGTCCCAAACCGGAGGCAAAGACCACCGGTAATCCTTGGAATATCACGGCTACTAATGGCCGGGCGGGGTTTTATGCCAGACAAGATAGGGTGTGCAAGGATAGGAGGCGATTGCATGATGAAACACATAAATCATGTTGATATTATGTCGAAAATGGCTGTGAAACATGATTACGGCAGGCAATGGCCGATGCGGGCCAAGGATGGCCCGCCAAATTGCAAGCTTCAAAAAGCTTGCAATTTGTGAGGCTTGGCAAAACCGCTTTTTTGCCAAGCCGACATTGCACGGGGCAGGACGCCCCGTGCAATGCTCTCATTATAGAAATTTGTTTATTTGCCATCTTCCCCCTTTTCGGAGCTTGCCGGTGGCAAACTCCGCCGGCCAACCTTTTGGAGTAGCTCGGCAGGAGCAGGCGCGAAACGGCCCGGGCCGGATCTCACCGCTCGGCCTACCCATCCTTGGGAAAGCGGCCGAAAAGCCAAACCTGGCCCCCTCGGGACACAGTGGACCGCCTGGACAGAATTCCTGGGAGGCTGCATTCTGTCCAGGCTGTCCATCTTTTCCAAGCGGGTCAGAGATCGCGTCAAGTGAGTGCGGGTCAGACAGCCTGCGGGCCTTTACACGGCTCCGCAGGCCGTCTGGTTCCACTGCCCTTATGCGGCCAAGCAAGGGGGTTGACTTGGTGGGTGGAGCTGGGCCTGCGGCCGGCTGCCGACCGCGAAGACAATCATAGCTCCGGATGAAAGCCTCCAAGAACCGGTCACACGCCTCCCGACTGGACAAGGTTCGCGAGTTGTCGCCGGCAGGGTTGGAAGGGGTTGACCGTTGGTGGCCAATCTGCTTTATCTTCAAGCGAGCGTAGGGCCTCTTTAAGCCCAGGCCACCGTTGGTTTTCAGGTTCCATACATAGGTGTGTTGTATGCAAGACCCATTTCTGACTGATAAACATCGCGTTTTGCGCCGCAGTGTCCGCGATTTTTGCGAACGGGAACTCAGGCCCATCGCCGCGCAAATCGACCAGGAAGCGCGTTTTCCTTGGGAAGTGGCCGAGAAAATGGGGCCTTTGGGATATTTCGGGATTCAGGCCCCCCGGGATTTGGGCGGCGCCGGGCTGGATACGCTGAGCTATGCCATCACCATCGAAGAGGTCTCGCGGGTCAGCGCCGCCATGGGCTTGTGCCTGAGCGTGCACAACAGCGTCGCCCTGTATCCCCTGGTCACTTTTGGCTCCCCCGCGCAGCACCAACGCTGGGTGCCGCCCTTGGCCAGAGGGGAGAAGGTCGGCGCCTTCTGCCTGACCGAACCCAATGCCGGTTCCGACGCCAGCGGGATCACCGCCACCGCCCTGGCGGAAGGCGGCGAGTGGGTGGTCAATGCCAACAAGGTGTTTGTCACCAACGGCGGCATCGCCGACATTTGCTTGATCTTTGCCAATACCGCCGCGGGGGGCGCGCCGAAAGAGATCAGCGTGGTGGTGGCCGAAAGAGGCACTCCGGGCTTCATGGTGGGGGATCTGGAGGACCTTTGCGGCATGCGCGCCAACCCGGTGGCCTCCATCCGCCTTTGCGACTGCCGCGTCCCCCGGGACAACCTGCTGGGCAAGGCCGGCCAGGGGCTCAGGATCGGCCTGGCGGCGCTGGATGTCGGTCGCATCGGCATTGCCTCGCAAGCCGTGGGCATCGCCCAGGCGGCCCTGGAGGAGGGGGTGCGTTACGCCAACCAGCGGCAGCAGTTCGGGGTTCCCCTGGGCCGCCACCAGGCCATCCAGATGATGATCGCGGACATGGCCACCCAAGTGGACGCGGCCCGCCTGCTGGTCTACCGGGCGGCCTTGCTGAAAGATGGCGACCAACCGGTCACCAAAGCCTCGGCGCAGGCCAAACTCTTTGCCTCGGAAGCGGCCTGCCAGGTTTGCGATCTGGCCCTGCAGATCCATGGGGGGTACGGCTACTCCAAGGCTTATGCCGTGGAACGCTATTATCGTGACGCCCGGGTCACCCGCATTTATGAGGGTACTTCAGAGGTGCACCGCATGGTGATCGCGCGGGAAGCGCTGCGGGAAAACTGATCGCTGTTGTCCCCTGGGAGGAATCATGTCGCTTCACATCATTGTCTGCGTCAAATCCGTCCTCAAATCGGCCCCCGTGGGGGGAGCTGGGCGCACGGCGGACAACAGTGAACTCAATCCCTTTGACCGCTCGGCCCTGGAGGCCGCCCTCCGCCTCAAGGAGACCGTGCAAGGGTCGGTGACCGCGCTGTCCATGGGGCCCGCAGTGAGCTCCGAGGCCCTGGCCGAGGCCCTGGCCATGGGGGCCGATGCGGCGGTGCTGGTCAATGACCGGGCCCTGGTCGGGTCGGACACCTTGGTTACTTCCCGGGTGTTGGCCAAGGCCGTGGCCAAGATCGGCGCTTTTGATTTCATCTTTTTCGGCACCCAAACCTCGGACAGCGATACCGGACAGGTCGGTCCCCAGACCGCGAGCCTGCTAAAGGTGCCCTTTCTGGGGCGCGTCACCAATCTGGAGCGCCAAGCTGAAGGCTGGGAGGTGCGAAGAAGCATAGACACCTGGGAGGAGGTCTGGCAGGTGCAGCCCCCGGCCGCGGCGGCCCTGGAGTCCCGCGCGTTCGTGCCCAGATTCGTGGGCCTGGGGGGAATCTCCCAGGTTTTTGAACAGCGCGCGCTCCAGGAGTGGACCCTGGCGGATCTGGGTTTGACGCCCGGGCAAGTGGGGCTCATGGGCTCGCCCACCCGGGTGGCCGCCCTGGAAAAGATAAAACACGACCGCAAATGTAAAATGCTGGCAGGCAACCCGCAGGAGCAGGCGGAGGCCCTGCTGGAGATGCTCACCAGGGCGGGTGAAATCGTATCATGAAAGCAAAAGCCATCTGGATATGCGGTGATTTGCGCAGCCGGCGACTTTGGCGGAACAGCCTCAAGGTTTTGGCCAAGGCGCAGCCCCTGGCCCAGGAGACCAAGGCTCCCGTGGCCATGGTTCTCCTGGGCGCCCGAGAGCCAGGTGGGTTGCCAGACCAGGATATGGGGCTGGCCGCCGGCGTCCCCCTGGCGGAAGCGGCCCAAGAGGCGGCGGAATGCGGGGTCTCGGAAGTTCTCTGCCTGGCCCATCCGCGGCTCGCGGTCCCCCGCACCGACATCTACGCCCGGGTTTTGGCTGATTTCGTCCGCGCCCGCCATCCCTGGGTGGTGCTGTTCAGCATGAACGATTTTGGCCGCGAGATGGCTGCCTTGGGAGCCCAGCCCTGCCAGGCCGGGGTCATCGCGGACTGCGAGTCGCTGCTTTTGCGCGAGGGACAAGTGGCCGGACGCTGCCCTGCCTGGGGAGGGCAGATCCTGGCCGATATCACCCTGGCCCCGGGCTGGCGTCTGGCCTTTGTCACGGTCCGGCCGCATGGCGGTCCCCCCCCGGCGCCCAGCGGAGCCCAAACCCCGGCGCCCAGCGGAGCCCAAACCCCGGCGCCCATAACCTGGCTTCAGCCTGAGCAGGTGGAATCTCCCCTCGGGGTGCACCTTAAGCGCCGCACCAGGGAGGCCCTGCAAACCCGGCGTTTGGAGGAGGCGGAAACCGTGGTGGTGGGCGGCGCCGGCCTGGGCGACATTCGGGGCTTTGGACAGGTGCGGGAGTTGGCCGCGGCCCTGGGGGCCGAGGTGGGCGCCACCCGTCCGCCGGTCTTGCACCACTGGGTCGAGGAAGAGCGGCTCATCGGCCAGACCGGTAAGACCGTGCGGCCCAAGCTGTTGATCACCGTGGGCACTTCGGGAGCGATTCAATACACGGCCGGCATCATGGAGGCCGCCACCATCGTGGCCATCAACCGCGATGCCGCCGCGCCCATCTTTGGTTTGGCGGATATCGGCATTGTGGCCGAGGCCGGCACCATTTTGCCGGTGCTGACCCAGAAGGCCAATCAGCTGACCATGCGGCGCTTGGCGGATTCGTCCGCCAGCCTCAGCGGGGAGGAGGGTGGCCTGCCCAGCGGGTTCGGGGCCCTGGTGCGTCAACTGCGCGAGGCCCGCAATTGGACCCAGGGGGAGTTTGCGGAAAAAACCGGCCAGACCCCCGATTTCGTCGCCCAGGTCGAGGATGAGCGCCTGTCCCCGCCGGTGAGCTTCATCCTGCGCATGGCCCAGGCCATGGAGGTGGACCCGGGGACCTTCCTCAACAAGGAGGAGCAGGCCGCCATCCGGGACCGCCGGGCCCAGGCCTTCCGCCAGCGCACCCAAAACTACAGCTACATCACCCTGACACCCAATGCCGAAAACGATCACCTGCGGGCCTTCATGATCACCATCGAGCCGCACCTGGCCCACAAACCCGTGGCCTACAAGCATGAGGGCGAAGAATTCAATTTTGTCATGGAGGGGGAGCTGGAATTGACCCTGGGTTCGCGGGTGCATCACCTCAAGGCCGGGGAGTCCCTCCATTTCAATTCGGACATACCCCACAAGCTGAAGAGCCTGAGCAATGAACCCACCAAATGCCTGGTGGTGCTCTATACTATTTAATCTCTTTGGGTCTAATTCCCCGAAGCTTGCTTCGGCTTTCTGGCTAGTGTCGTTCCCATCCTATAAGTCTCAACTAGTTGAGACTTATAGGATGGGAACTATTTAAAAACTAGGAAGTTTTTTGGAGGAAGGGGGTGGGGGGAGAAGGACGCGGGGTCCCCAGAAAAGCCGCGCTTTTCCGGGGTGCAAGGCCGCTTTTTTTCCAAAAAGGGTCGTTCTCTCCACCTTCCAATTTCTCCGGCCCACTCCTAGTGGCAGTGGAGTCCGCCCTCGCCAAACTCACGGTCATTGGCCCGGGCCAAGCGGTCCAGGAAGCGTCCCCAGCGGCCCTTGGGCTTGGCGCAGCAGGGCATGGTCAGGAACCTGTCCCGGCAGCCCGCGGCGCAGAAGAAATTGAGCTTGCCGTCCCGCTCGGCCACCAGATCGGTCTTTTGGGTGTCCACCGGCATGTGGCAGATGGGGCAGGGCTCGGTGCGGTTGATGACCTGTTCCATGAGCTTCCTCCTGGTCTGGGAGGGGAGGGAAAGGGGGCCCGGCCCGGATGTCCGGACCCCCCAGGGAGTGCTAGCGGGTGAAGTTACCGGACGAATTGCCGGGGTTGACCGGAGCGCGCCGGAAGTTGGGGCCCGGGCCAAAACCGCGGCCGTAATGCGGGCCCTGGTTCCAGTTCGAAGACTGCCAGCCGGGGCAATTGGCCGGTCCGTAGCCGTTGCCCCGAGCATTGACATTACCCGGGCCATAGCCGGGGGCCGCGCAGTTGGCGCCGTTGGCGTAACCGTAGCCCATGTGGTAGCCGGGCTGCATCATGTGGCCGCCCCAACCGCCGCCCCAACCACTGCCATAGCCGCCGCCCATCATGCCGTAGCCCCCTGCCATGGCGCCCACGGCCAGTCCGAGGGTCAGCATGCCAGCCAGGACGAAAATCATTGCGTGTCTCATTTGGGGCCTCTTCTTTAGTATGAGACTGCTGCACAAAGACGCGCAGGTTCTTCAGATCGCTTTGTTGGTCTTGGG
>JAHLLK010000141.1 GCA_020444165.1 Deltaproteobacteria bacterium
CGTTTCCCGTGAAGTTTTTTCGGTGGGGGGTCCGGGGGGCCCCCTTTTTTCCCAAAAAAGGGGGCCCCCCGGGAATCCTCCTTCCCCGCAATCTCCCCCTCCCCGCCCGCGCCGCTTGACGCGGCGGGGGTGGTAGGGGATATAAGAGCGGCGAGGTTTACTTTGGTATGGAGGAGGGTTCGGGGTTGATGTCGGAGCCGTCGCCCACGTTGATACGTCCCAGCCAGGGTTGGAGCAGTCCCGGGTTTGGGGAGGTTTGGGCTCATCGCGAGTTGTTGTGGTTTTTTGTGGTGCGGGATCTGAAGGTGCGTTACCGGCAGATGGCGTTGGGTCCCTTGTGGATCATCTTGGTGCCGGTGATCTTGATGGTGGTTTTTTCGCTGGTGTTCGGGGGGTTGGCCAAGATGCCCTCGGACGGGCTGCCGTATCCGATATTCACTTTCGCGGCGTTGTTGCCCTGGCAGTTTTTTTCGACCGGCTTGACCCGGGGGTCGTCGAGTTTGGTGAGCAACATCGCGACGATTTCGAAGATTTATTTCCCGCGCATGTTGTTGCCGTTGGCGGCGGTGGTGGCGAGTCTGGTGGATTTGCTGGCTTCGCTGTTGGTGCTGGCTTGCATGATGGCGGCCTATGGGATCGGGCCGGGCTGGCATAATCTGGCCTTGCCGGGGTTCATTTTGCTGGCGGCGGCTACGGCGTTGGCTTTGTCGTTGTGGCTGGCGACCTTGAGCGTGGCTTTCCGGGACGTGATCATCGGGTTGCCGTATGTGCTGCAGATTCTGATGTTCCTTTCGCCGGTGGTGTATCCCAGCAACCTGGTGCCCGGCATGTGGCGTTTCTGGTTCCGTTTGAACCCCTTGGCCCAGGTGATCGACGGGTTCCGCTGGTCCATCTTGGGCCGGGGCCAGGCGCCGGACTGGGTCACGGGGCTGAGCGTGGGGTTGGTTTTGGCGTTGTTGTGGGGCGGGGCGCATTTCTTCCGGCGTACGGAGCGAAGCATCGTGGATTTGCTGTAGGCATGGGGGCGCACGCCATAGAGTGTTCCGGCCTGGGCAAGCGTTACAGGGTGTACCAGGTGAGCAGCCTGGGCGGGTCGCATCGCAACCGTCTGGGCCAGGCCTTGGCCTCGCCGTTCTCGTGGCTGACGCATTTGTTGCGCGAGCCGGACCCGGACCAGGTTTTGTGGGCGCTCCGGGACTTTGACCTGGAGGTGCCGGCGGGGCAGGCGGTGGGCATCATCGGCCGCAACGGCTCGGGCAAGTCCACCTTGTTGAAGCTGTTGGCCCGGGTGACCGAGCCCACGGAGGGCCGGGCGGTGGTGCGGGGCCGGGTGGGGTCCCTCTTGGAGGTGGGCACGGGGTTCAACCCGGAGCTGACCGGCCGGGAGAACCTCTATCTTTACGGGGCCATTTTGGGCATGCACCGGGCCGAGATCGTGGCCAAGCAGACGGCGATTCTGGAGTTCGCCGGCCTGGGGGGCTACGTGGACACGCCCTTGAAGCGCTACTCCAGCGGCATGCGCATCCGCCTGGGCTTTGCGGTGGCGGCCCATTTGGAGCCGGAGATCCTGTTGATGGACGAGGTGCTGGCCGTGGGGGACACCGCCTTTCAGAAGCAGTGCGTGGACAAGATGGCCGCGGCGGCGCGGGGCGGGGCCACGGTGTTGTTTGTCAGCCACCACATGGAGGTGATCCTGGGCTTCTGCACCCGGGTGGTGTGGCTGGACCAGGGGCGCATCAAGGCCCAGGGCCCGGCCGAGGAGGTGGTGCGGACCTATCTGGCGGCCATGAGCCAGACCCCGGAGACCTGGCAGGATTTGGGCGCCCGCAACGACCGCACGGGCAACGGCAAGCTGACCTTTACGGCATTCGCGCTGATGGACGAGGCGGGCCGGCCGGCGCCCAGCCTGGCCCTGGGCGATATGGCGGTTTTTGCCTTGGATTACGAGGCGCCGGGGCCGTTGCAGCAGGTGGACCTGGCCCTGGAGGTGAAGGATCATTTGGGCCGCCAGGTGACCTCGTGGTCCACCCAGCTCACCGGCCAGGTGCTGGAGAATTTGCCGGCCCGGGGCCGGGTGCTGTGCCAGGTGCCGCGGCTGCCCCTGGCGCCGGGGCGTTATTACCTGGGGGCCAGCGCCCGGGTGGGCCTGGAGCTGGCCGACCACTTGCCCCAGGCGGTGTCCTTCGAGGTGAACCCGGGGGACTTTTACCATTCCGGCTCGCGCTTGAACGGCCAGGGCCAGGTCTACCTGGACCACTCCTGGCGGGTGGAGTAGGCCGGGGTGCCGCCGCTGGCCCAGACCGGGCTTCTCCTCTTTTTCACCCGGGGCATGTCCCTGGCCCAGTGGGAAGCGGCCGGGCTCCTTTCGCGGGAGACCGCCTTGTATCGCCGTCTGCGGCCGCATCTGGCCCGGACGGCGTTTTTCACTTACGGCGGGGCGGACGACGCGACGCGGGGGGGGGAGCTGGGCGGCATCCAGGTGCTGGCCAACCCCCGGGGCCTGCACCCCCGCCTCTACGGCCTGTTGGCCGGGCGGGTTTTGCCCCGGGGGCTGGCCGCCGGGCCCTGGATCGTCAAGACCAACCAAGTGCCCGGGGGGGACGCGGCCCTGGCCGCGGCGCGGCGCTTGGGCGCGCCCTTGGTGGCCCGGGCGGGCTATCTCTTCGCGGAATTCCAGGAAAAGGAGCACGGGACGGAATCCCGGCAGGCCCGGGCCGCCCGGCGGCTGGAGGCCCGGGTGTTCCGGGCGGCCGACCGGGTGGTGTTGACCACGGCCGGCATGGCCGCGCGGGCCCAGGCGGCCTATGATCTCGCGCCGGACAAGGTGCGGGTGATCCCCAATTTCGTGGACATTGGGTTGTTCGCGCCAGAGGCCGGGGAGGCGGCCACGGCCGCGGCTCGGCCGCTGGTGGGCTTCGTGGGCCGTTTGGCCCCCCAGAAGAACCTGGGGCTGTTGTTCCGGGCGGCGGCCGGGTTGGGGGCCGGGGTGCTGGTGGCGGGCTCCGGGCCCCAGGAGGCGGAGCTGCGGGAACTGGCCGGCCGGCTGGGGCTGGCGGTGGAGTTCCTGGGAAATTTGCCGCACGAAGAACTGCCCGGGGTTCTGGCGCGTTGCGCGGTGTACGCCCAGCCATCCCTCTATGAGGGCCACCCCAAGGCCCTCTTGGAGGCCATGGCCGCGGGCCTGGCCGTGGTGGGCTGCCGGGCCCCTGGAGTGGACGGGCTGATCCAGGACGGGGTCACCGGCCGCCTGGCCGCGCCGGAGGAGGAAAGCCTGCGGGCGGTGTTGGCCGAGCTGCTGGGCGACCCCGGGCAACGGGCCGCCCTGGGGAGCCGGGCCCGGGCCTGGGTGGCCGAGGGCTACAGCCTGGAGCAGGTGGTGGAAAAGGAACTGGCTCTTCTCAGCGAACTGGCTGAGGGCATGGGGGGAAGATGAAGATGTGGGGGGAACCCCCCTCCCCCAAAAAAACTTCATAGTGTATGGGGGGCCAGCGTTATCTTCTTTACCAAAGCTTTACTTTCCCCAGGGCTTACGGGGTCTTATCCTATGATTAGGTCAAATTGGGGATAAGGAGTTGCCGGCCGGGCCGGAGCATCCCCCCGGGAAGGCCGGAGGGCCGGTGCGAGGAATACTGGGAAAGGAGACCATCATGATCGCCAAGCTATACCTTATTTTGGCGTTGGCCTTGACCCTGGGCTGGGCCGCTTTCAGCGGGACCGCCCTGGCGGCCGATCCGCCGGCCCAGGCGGGCGGCGGGGACTCGGCGGTGGCCACCTTTGCGGGGGGCTGTTTCTGGTGCATGCAGCCGCCTTATGACAAATTGCCCGGGGTGATCTCCACCACGGTGGGCTACACCGGCGGGACCAAGGACCACCCGACCTACAAGGAGGTCTCGGCCGGGGGCACCGGGCACGCCGAGTCCATCGAGGTGCGTTACGACCCCACCAAGGTCAGCTACGCGGAGCTGCTCAACGTGTTCTGGCACAACATCGACCCCACGGTGGCCGACCAGCAGTTCTGCGACCATGGCCCCCAGTACCGCACGGCCATCTTCTATCACAACGCGGAACAGAAGCGCCTGGCCGAGGAGTCCCGGGACCAGCTCCTGGCCTCCAGGAAGTTCGCGCACATCTACACGGAGATCGTGCCGGCGGGCAAGTTCTGGCCGGCCGAGGATTATCACCAGGAGTACTACAAGAAGAACTCCTACCGTTACAAGTTCTACCGCTACACCTGCGGCCGGGACGCCCGGCTGGAGGAACTGTGGGGACCGAAGTAACGGCGGAAGGGGCGGTTACCCGGCCGGGGCCGGCCGCCCGGGAGCTCCTCAGCCTGGGCCAACCCCAGGGTCTGTAAAAGGGCGGGATTGACGTAGACCACTTGGCGGTGGCGGTTCAGCACCATCATCAGGGCGGGGGTTTGGTTCAGGAAGAAGCCGATTTGGGTGTCGGCGGCCACGGCCTGGGCCCGGGCGCTTCGGGCCGTGTGCCGGCCCGGGCGGGAGGCGCGAAAGAGGTGGTATGGGAGGATAAATCAAGCATGGTTGCGCGCTTGGCTTTCCGAAAACGACAGGGGGCGCCACCTGGGGAGGCGGGGCAAAGGGCATTACCCCAAAGCGGACAAAACGTCGCGGAACCCTGGAGATCGATTGCTTCGCGCGGACGGCTCCCCATGGCCGCCCGCCTGGACAGGTACGGTTGAGCTTAACCCTTTTGGGGTCGGTTTGCCAACCGTATGCGCCCCCGCCCGAGGCTTCCCCGGCCCGCATAGGTGGCGTCGCCGCGTGGACAAAACATTCCCGCAGCAGTATAGTGACCCCGCGGGGAACCAATTCTTTACCCTTGATTTCCCTAGGTAAGGTTGTTACTTTGGGAAGCCGATTACCCGACAATAACTGCAGCTAATCCTGGGCACCAGCGCACTCTGTTGCCCATCGAGGATACCTTTGCCGACCACCCCCACTCCATCTCCTGGGCCGCCGTCCTTTCCCGTGGAGCTTAGCGTGGTAGTGCTTTGCTACAAAGCTGGTGAAGCGGCCCGGGATTTCGTGTCCCAGGTCAAGGGGGCGCTCGAGGAGACGGGCGTGCCCTGGGAGATCGTCCTGGTGGGCAACTATTTGCCAGGAGAGGAAAATCTGGACCCCACGCCCCGGGTGGTGCGGGAGCTGGCCGCGGCCGACTCCCGGGTGAGGGCTGTGGTGCGGGAAAAGGAAGGCATGATGGGCTGGGACGCCCGGAGTGGCCTGGCCGCGGCCACGGGCCGCTTCATCGCCCTCATCGACGGCGATCAGCAGATGCCAGCGGAAGACCTAAAGCGGGTTTGGGACGCCATGCGGGCAGCCGGAGCGGACTTGGGCAAAACCCACCGGGTACTCCGGGGGGATGGCGCCCTAAGGCTGGTGAACAGCCGGGTCTACAATCTCCTGTTCCGGGTGCTGTTCCCCGGCTTCCCGGTAAAGGACGTCAACTCCAAGCCGAAAATATTTTCCCGCACCCTTTTTGAGCAGATGGATCTCTCGGCGGACGGCTGGTTTTTGGACGCCGAGATGATCATCAAGGCCCGGCGCTACCGGGCGCGGCTGGTGGAAATCCCCACCGTGTTCCGTGAATGCTGCGACCGCAAGTCCTTTGTAAGAGTCGCCGCGATTTTTGAATTCCTGCGGGAGCTGCTCAAAGCCAGATTGCGGGAGTTTTCCGCCAAATGAAAATTTTCGCCACAGGCGTCAGCGGAGGCTTGGGTGGGTTTTTCTTGGCCGAGACCCGGCGGCGTGGCTGGCAGGTCCGGGCCCTGACCCGGCGGCCCGGCTCACTGGATCCGACCCTGGCCCAGGAGGTGCGGGGCGATTTGGCCGACCCCGCTGGCTTGCAGCCTCTCCTGGCGGGAATGGACGCGGTGGTGCATCTGGCCGCGGTGACCCACACCAACCGAGTGGCCAAGTACTACCAGGTGAATGTGCAGGGGACGGCCAATCTTTTGACTGCTGCCCAGGAGGCCGGGGTGGGCCGCTTCCTCCTGGTGAGCACCCGGGCCGCCGCGCCCGGCTGCGGGGCCTACGGGGAAAGCAAGCTGGCCGCCGAGGAGCTGGCGCGGGGCTCGGGCCTGGCCTGGAGCATCGCCCGCCCGGCCGAGGTGTACGGCGTGGACCAGGGCGAGGCCATCGGCCGGCTCATCCAGGCAGCCACCGAAAGGAGCCTGGTGCTCATGCCGGGGCGGGGCCGCTTCACCCTGGCCCTGGTGTGGGCCGGGGACGTGGCCTGGGCCTTGGCCGAGATCCTGGCTCGGCCGGAATGCGTGAGCCGGGCCTACACCCTGGCCGGGCCGGAGGAGTTCACCTATGCCGGCCTGGTGGACCGCCTGGCCGCGCGACGGGGTCGGCCGGTAAACAAGTTGGGCCTGCCCCTGGCGGCGCTCCGGCTGGCCGCCCTGCTCCTCTCGCCTTGGGAGAGGCCCTTTCTGGTGCGGGACCAGATTCCCCGCTTGGCCTGCCCCAAGTCCGCCGACATCTCCGCCGCCCGCCAAGACTTTGGTTACAATCCCCGTAGCCTGTGGGACCACTTGGCGGATTCCGCGCCGGCCGGCTCGGGCAATATTTCCCAGGTATGGGTGTGAGCGCGCAGAGATTCGACGATTTCGCCGCGAACTACGACGAAATCCACGTCAGGAACCTGGGGGTGTTCGGCGGTGAGGCCGAGGCCTTCACGGCCTACAAGATGGACTACCTGCGGGAGTTGGCGCCCACGGTGGCTGGCCCGGTGCTGGAGTTCGGCTGCGGCGTGGGCCGGAACCTGCCCTATTTGGCCGAGGCCTACCCCGGGGCCGCCCTGGTGGGGGCCGACGTGTCCGGAGAATCGCTGAAGACGGCGGCCCACGCTTGCCCGGCTTACACGTTCTGAGAGCATTGCACGGGGCGTCCTGCCCCGTGCAATGTCGGCTTGGCAAAAACGC
>JAHLLK010000166.1 GCA_020444165.1 Deltaproteobacteria bacterium
TAAAGCCATCCTCTTGGAAAAACTTGAAAAGTTTCGTAATTCATGGGGCTGAGAATAATGAAAATGATAAGACTGTGCAAATTGTTGCTCGTTTAATCTCTTTATGCTTTTTTTTTTTTATCGATTCACTTTGGCGATGTTGCCATAAGACAAAAAGCCTCCCGATTCTCCTCGTTTCCAATGATCGCAACCAAGTCCTCCGGCATCAAAATAAAATCGGCATCAGGATTGGGATTCAACTGCCCATTCCTAACAACACCGACGACAGAGGCCCCCGTTACTTTGCGTATTTCACTTTCACCAATGGATCGATTCGCCATAGGGCTTTCCTGGCATAATATAATCCATTGCAAATCAAACTGCTGCTCTGCCCCTCGAAGTTCAGAAAGTATACGGTAGTTGTCATTCGAATTAAGCAACGTCGCATAAAGTTCCTGCCGAATGGTATCTGTGTGACGTTGAACCTCCGCTGGCGGAACATTTAGGTGGAGAAGGGACTGGCGCGTAATTTCAAGGCTCGCCTCAAACTCTGGAAGGACAACTCCTGTGACCCCCAACTCCTTCATCATTTCGAAGTAATCCGGGCCAGTAGTTCGTGCAACGATTTTGAGACGTTTGTTTAAGCGTTTTGAATGAAAAATTGTTGCTCTGGCGGTCACAAGGTCGGGTATTGTCAAAACCAGAAGGACCGATGCCCTGATGGATGCCGCTTCAAGAACAATTTCCTGACTGGCATCGCCATAAACTACGGACATGCCAGCCTCTTTGGCTTGTTCAAACCGCCTATGATCAAGCTCGATAATGATAAATTGCATATTCAGACGCCTTAAAATTTGTGCTATCTGAAAGCCTACACGCCCGCCACCTGCAATAACAACGTGCCCTTCAGGTCCGTGGCTAGGAATGTTTGAAGCCTCCAATTTCTCATGCCGAAACCACCGTTTCTTAAGAGCGTATATTTTGGCCGTCTGGCCTGAAATCAGTGGCGTGATCACCATAGACAGAATGGTCGCCGTTAACACTAAAGAGTAAAGATCGTTGCCGATGGAGTTGGTTGACAACCCAATTCTAGCCAACACAAAGGAAAATTCGCCAATTTGAAAGAGGCCTAATCCAACAGCTAGCGGAATGACATTATGGTATTTGAAAACACGTGACACACCAGCAAATATTAGCCCTTTACCAATGCATACAGTTAAAACCAACACGATGACTTCCCAAATGTGGTCGAACAAAAACCCCGGATCGAAAAGCATACCGACCGATGAAAAAAACAGTAGGCCGAAAAGGTCTCGCAGTGGAATGATATCGCTTAGAGCCTGGTGACCGTAATCCGACTCGCTCAAGACCATTCCTGCGACAAACGCACCAAAGGCAAAGGAGAGCCCTGACAAGTGGGTAATGTAGCCCACACCGAGCCCGATGGCGGTAATCGCCAAGAGGAAAAGCTCTCTTGAGCCGAGTCTGGCAATATGCGACATCAGACGTGGAAGTAATCGCGTTCCAAGAAAAACCATTCCTGTTATGAACCCTGCGGCCTTGAGCGCTGCAAAGCCAAGGGTCGGCAATCCAACGGCCGGATTATTCAGTTGAGGAAGGATAATCATCATCGGGATTACAGCCAGATCCTGAACGATAAGCATCCCGATCATTACCTTGCTGGATAGGGTTCCCAACCAGCCTTGGTTCATCAGCGTTTTTAGAATTACCATCGTACTTGAAAGCGAAACCAGTGCGCCGAGCCAAAGCGACGCTTTCCAATCCAATTCCATCAGGTGGCCGATACCGAAACCGAGCCCAACGGTGAGGGCCATTTGGATCGGTGTTCCTACCAACGCAACCATCTTGACAGGCTTAAGGTCCTTGAGTGAAAATTCGAGCCCAAGAGCAAACAGCAGTAGTGCAATACCGATCTCGGCAAGGAGTTCTATTTGGTGAATATCTGAGACCGTCAGGCCGCCCGTATGGGGTCCGAGTATAATCCCGGCTGCAATATATCCCAGGATGAGAGGTTGTCCCAGACGTTGCATCAGCAATCCACAAAAGAATGCGACCACAACGAGGAGAATTATATCGGTTGTTATACCCACTTATTTAGCATTCCTAATAAGCCATTCAGATAAAATTACATACTCTGGTATTTACCTATAAAGCATGAAGCTACACCTAAAGTTTGAAATTTTATCTGCTATAGAGAGTTGCCACTGTAAACAAGACGGGAAACGTAGTTCCTTAAATTTCAATCATAGTCGGCCATTGACATTTCTCCGATCGAAAGAGCATCCATTCTCAGCCAGCATCCAGCACCTTTTGATACTGGTGGGCCAGTGGGGACGCCGAAGCTACATGCACCCACCAGCGCTGGCCATGCTGCGAATTCCGGTGAGCTGCTTTTTTGATGAGCCGTTTTATCCATTCAATGGATCGCTTTACGTCTTCACCCTTCCAACGGAACTCCCTGATCATGTGCAGCAATTTATCGGTGAAGGCTCCCATCTTCAACTTAGTCTGATTGGCTTCGAAACGATGGCACTTGTGGCCTCATCACCCTGCCCGGCATCGAGTTAGATTTCTTCCCGTCCCTTGGCGGCGGGCAGCCGTAGGGTGAAGCGTGCTCCGCCTTGGGACAGGTTTTCCGCTTCAACCAAACCACCATGGGCCTCCACGATGGCCTTGACCGCAGCCAGACCGAGACCGGTGCCTTCAATGCCTTGGGCCGCGCTACCCCTGAAAAATGGCGTGAAAAGCTTTTTCAGGTCCTCGCGGCTCAGGCCGGGGCCTTGGTCGCTAACCCTCACAACCACCCACTCCGGCTCGTCGCGGAAGGCCTCCAGGCGAAGCACCCCCCCACCGGCATAACGGATGGCGTTTTCCAGCAAGTTGGTAAACACCCGGGCGAGCCGCTGGGAATCGGCCAGCACCAAGGGTAGGGACGGTTCCAGTTTAAGCTCCAGATCAAAACCGGCTTCCAACATCCGTTGGGCGTATTCCTGGCTCAAAGTTTGCAAAAAGCTGTCCAGTTCCACAGGGGCGGTGACTAGCTCCGGGCCTTCTTTGCCTAAACGGGCGGTGTCCAGAAAGTCCAGAGCCATGGACTGCACCCGTCTGATTTGGGCGTTGACGATCTTGAGGTACTCGAGTTGCTTGGCCTTCAATTCCCCGGCCCGCCCTTGCAGGAGGCGCTCCACCAAGCCCCCCACTGTGATCAGGGGGGATTTCATGTCATGGGCGAACATGGACAAGGTCTGGGAGCGCTCTGCCTCCAGGCGCTTGAGCTGGCTGATGTCGGCGAAGAGTTCCACCGCCCCCATCAGGTCACCCTGTGGGTCGTACATGGCTGCGATGCGCAAGGATACCGGGACCTGACGGCCGTCGGCCCGAGTGATCGTGGTTTCAACCGTGACCGTGCTACGCCCCTGGTGGAGGACCTTGCGCAGGGGACAATCCTGGTCACAGAGACCGCCCCTCAGCACCGAGCCGCAATGCTGTCCATGGGATTGCTCGGCGCTACGGCCTGTGAGCTCCTCGGCCTTGGGATTCATATAATTGACTCTCAGCGAGGAATCAACCGTGAATACCCCCACGGGAAGATGGTGCAGGATGAAGCGCGGCCACTCGGGGCTTGGCCAGGGCTGGTCGTGGTACTCTGGCACGGTGCCTCCAGTCGTTGTTCCCTGAGCCCATCATCCGAGATTATGCGGCTGATGCCGCACTGTCTCCCAGGTTGAGCCTCCGACGCCGTAAAGTGCATGGTGTCGGATTCGGCCCGACATCCACCGTAATTCCCGTCAGTGGCTTGGGGCCTTTTCTCCTCGAAAATTATCCGTGACACTATTGGGACGGTCGGATATGAAAAAGCATTTCGAGGAAGGGTGGTTGGACATGCTTCTGGCCCAGGATGCTGACAAAATTGATTCAAGGTCATAGCTTAGGCATGGAGTGTTGTCCAGTTAGATGATTCCTGCTCAACAACTCATCCCGCAGGACGACGGCGTTGTTGTGTTCCCTATCCTTGGCGGCATACAAGAGAGTTATGGTTTCTTTGCGCTGCTCCTGCGCCAATTCGCTTAGCACCGCTTTCTTGGCTTTGGATTTAAGCTCCAAGCGGTAGCGTCTTTTAAACTCACCCCAACGATCGGGGTCATGGCCGAACCATTTCCTCAACTCATCGCTGGGGGCTAACTCCTTGAGCCAGCCATCTAGCTTGGCTTCGGTTTTTCCGACTCCTCGGGGCCATAGTCGATCCACGAGGTACCGTTTGCCGTCGGACGGTTCAGCCTGGTCATAGATTCGCTTCAGGCGCGGCCCCTCGTTTGTCATATTCCCCTCCGGTGAATTAAGAGGCTGCTTCCCAGCCTTCCACTTTTTGGTGGAATAGGCTATGAATCATTTGTTGATCAAATTCTTCGAACTCTTTTAGCATGCGGTCCATTTCCTCCCTGGTGAAATATTCCATCACTGGAAAAAAGAAATGCTTGTCCTCTTTTTCTATATGTTTGGGATAGAAAGAAGCCAATTCAGTGAGCAGGCGCACCACTTCGTCATGACCAGCGCCTTGCATTACGTAATTCTGATTTGCTTTATCTAGGTTGCCAACCATGATGCGGCCCTGCTTGTGCTCCTGAATCAATTCTTTCATCACTTCCGACAATTCGGGACTGAGATTTTTGTTGCCAAGTTCTTTGAAAAGTAGTTCCTCTTCTTTGCCGTGGTGGCAACGGTCGGCGTAGACCCGGAAGAATTCCACTGCACCGCCAATGAATTCGGGATTAGGTTCAACGCCTCTTTGAATAGCTTCTACCTGTTTAGTAATTAAAGCAACCATACGCTCAATTAAACGGTGTTCGTGCATCAAGGGTCCTATGGGTTGCATAAATCCTCCTTTAGCTCATTTTGACTGGTTATACCCAAGTGCCCGTCCGCGTCTTAAGTTGGACAGCGCAACCATAAGAATCGACACGCAATTAGCGGTTCTGTCCATGGGGTTTTTCTGGCAAGTCTACCAATAAATGAGTGCCCTGTTCGTCGTCGGTGGTGAAGGATATTTCCCCACCGTGTGCCCTGGCCACCATCATTGCGTTGTGCGTGCCCAACCCAGAGCCGTGGGGTTTGCCAGCCGTGACGTATGCATCGAAGAAACGTGTTCGCACTTCCAGCGGAATTACTCCTTGATTATGCACGTCTACTCTCCAGGCAGAAGCTTGCTTAAGTGCCACACGTGCAAACGATATTTCAACCGGATTATTAGCGGGGCTGGCCTCTATAGCGTTTTTCACCAAATTGGTGAACAAATTTTCTAGTAGTAGCGGGTCGCCATTGATTTGCGGCTTCTCTTTTTTATCGAGTATCCTAATGATTCTAACCCTCACCTGTCTGGCCGTTGCCATTTCTTTCAGCTGATACTTAACTTTTTGTGTGATCATAAATAAATTCACGGCTTCAGGTCGAAGCTGATAGGTGCCTTCTTTCAGTTGTAAAAAATCCCGCGAGCGGTCAAGCATATTCAGCATTCTTTGACCGAGTTCGCTAATGGTAAGAACAGCCTTGACTTGTTTAGGCGCCAGGTTGTCACTTACTGCCAAACGGTTAGCCAGCCCGACTATACCCACCAAAGGGGAGCGAAGATCGTGGCTTATCATGTGAGCGACGTCTTCTTTTACTGACTCAATCTTTTTGCGTTGGCTTATGTCCCTAATAATAGAACCGAAAACAACTCCCTCTGTACCCTCCCAGGCTGAAAGTGTCAGCTCAACGGGGAACACCGTGCCATCCGCCCGTAATGCCGAGAGTTCCACCACTTGGCCAATAATGTGAGGAACCTTCGTGGCAAGATAACGCCGAACTCCTTCTCGATGAGCTTCCCGTAAGTGAGGCGGTATCAATTTTTCCACCGTTTGGCCAATTATCTCAGGGCCGTAACCGAACATCTTCAGGCCAGCATGGTTCATAGTCAAAATGCGCCCGTCAGAGGCAGCGGTAATGATGGCATCCGGGCTGGTCTCCGCTATATTACTGTAGCGTTCTTCACGTTCACGAAGCTCTTTTAAGAGCTTACTTTTTAATTTTTCTTTTTTCACCATCAGAGGTTGCCTTTTCGATCTTAATTTCTACAGCTATACCTCCAGTTACATAAAAATGGTCCTCAGCAGTCCGGAGCAGCCAGGGCAGGTAAAAACACTTCGAATTTGGTGCCTTGGCCCGGTTGGCTTTGGCAGGATATATAGCCTCCATGTGACTTAACTATGCCATGAACAACTGCAAGCCCCAAGCCAGTTCCCTTCCCGATTTCCTTGGTGGTGAAAAATGGGTCATACATCTGTCTCAAGGTGTGCTGGTCCATGCCCTGGCCGGTATCAGTCACCCGCAATGTCACATGAGGACCGGGACTCAGTCCAGGACGGGTTTTGCAAAAATCTTCATCCAGATTTATATTGTTGACTTTTAATATCAGCTTACCCCCCAAGGGCATGGCATCCCGGGCATTAGAGGCCAGGTTGCTTATTATCTGTTTGATTAAGTCCCCACTGCCATTGATTTTGTAGAGATCTGGAGCCAAGTCAACTTCAACTTCGATGATTTTGGGCAACGTGTGTTTGATAAATTCGATGGTTTTCAGCAACTCTTCACCAAGGTCGATGGGCTCCTTTTCAATTTCTATTTGCCGGCTAAATACGAGTATTTGGCGCACTAAATTTCGCGCCATTATAGCTGCATTAATAATCTCATTCAATTGGCTATTTAATGCTGTGGGATCGGCTATATCGCCCAATGCCAACTCCGCATAGCCCATAATTACAGCCATGATATTGTTAAATTCGTGAGCTATACCTGCGGACAAAGTCCCAAGGTATTCTATCTTTTGGGCTTCCCTAAGTTTGGCCTCTAATTCTCTGCGCAGAGTGATGTC
>JAHLLK010000021.1 GCA_020444165.1 Deltaproteobacteria bacterium
GGGGCGGCTGCGCCAGATGCCCGCCGGCGGCGTTGCGGACCGCGCTCCAACCTCGCCGTAGCTTGGGCTACGCCTCCGGTTGTCGCTTGTCCGTCGCCTTGCCGGCAAACATCTGGCTGTGCCGGTCCGGGGCGAAAGGTCGCCGGAAGAAACGGGAAAGGCAATATTAGTAAGATTTAATTAAATCAAAGCCTTGTCATTTAAATCATCCGTCCTAACGTGACATATGGCTTAAAAAACGCGGGGCCCCGGCGGCCCCGCGCGTAAAATCGGCCGCCCCGCGGCTACTTCTGGTTCGCCTCGGCGTGGGTCTGGGCCAGCCAGGCCGGCAGCTGCAGGGTGCGGCCCTTGGAATCGGTCATGAGGGTCAGCGCGTTGGTCTTGGGGTCGCGCTTGTACAGGCCGTAGTTGTTCTCCGAGCAGGTGGGGTCGCCCGCCACCTTCTTGGGCATGTCCGTGCCGGAGAAAAGGAAGGTGGGCACGGTGTGGCCGTTGGTCTTGGGGCTCACGTACTGCAGGTGCAGCCAGTCCAGGAGGCCGGTGGTGAAGTCATATTCCCCTGCGCCCCCGGACACCGCCGGGAATTTGGCGTCAAAGGAGCCCTTGGGGTCGGACACGTAGGGGTAGCCGGTCTCGGTGATGTAGATCCCCAGGGAGGGGTATTCCTGCTGCACGTCCGCGTACCAGGTCTTCAGGGTGTCCACGTCGCCGTTCTGCATCCAGGGATAGTTGTTGGCCCCCACGAACTCGGTCCCCCAGGCCTTCTGCCAGTTGGCCACCACCTGGTCCACATATCCCGCGGCCACCTTGTTGTCCTTTAGGTTGGCGATGGTGGTGGTGACCGGGATGCCGCCCAGGCCCGCGTCGGACAGGGCCTTGGTCAGGTTCTGCATGGCCGTGCCCATTTCCGCCGCGGAAAAGACGGTCTGGGAGTCCACCTCGTTGCCCAGGCCGATGGCCTTGACCACCTTGAGCACGCTTTCCTTGTCGCCCAGGGGGTCCAGGAGCACGGCCTGCACCCATTTGGCCGCGTAGCCCGGGCTGCCCAGGGCGGCGGCCCCCGGCGTGGCCTCGTTGGTGCAGAGGAACACCTCGATGCCCAGGTCCGGATGGGCCTTGGCGTACTGCATGATGGCCGCCTGGCCCCCGTCCACCTCCAGGTCCGGGGTGCCCACGGCCACGTCGTGATAGGTGTGGAACAGGCGGAAGTCCCGGGTCAGGGTGTCCAGGTCCGCGTTCACATAGGCGGCCTGCTGCTCCGGGCTGTAGGAGGTCCAGGACTGGAACCAGGGGTCGTAGATGATCCCCACGTTGTGCTCGAACGGGGTGGCCAGGGGCGCGCCGGCTCCGGCGGGGACGGGGAAGGCGGCCAGGGCGCCCAGGAGGCCCAGGAGGCCCACGGCGAGACAAAGCAGGACGATCCGGCGCGGCATGCGGCTCCTCCTCTGGTTGGGGTGGGCGTATCCGGCGGCCGGGGCGGGCATGGAGCGCGGTCCCTGGCGGGGCTTCTTCCGCGGCCCGGCTCCTCCCGGGGAGATTCCTCCCCGGGAACAGTGCCGAATATTAATTTGATATTATAGCAAAATCTACCGCCAAGCGGCCCGGGTTTTGCGCCTGGAGCGGCCCCGACTCTCTCCCGGGGCCGCCGCTCCCCGGCCTCAGCCCGCGAAAGCCTCTCCCAACTCCCGGGGGGTGAGGAAGCTGCCGGCCAGGCGGCCGGCCCCCGCGGCCAGGGGATGGGCGTCGCCCTGGAAGGGCACGAAAGGCTGGGGGCTGGGCAGATACTGGGCCGCCTCCTGCACCTTTTCCTGGAGCTGATGGGCGGCGCGGTAGGTGCGCCCCATCTCCCGCACCAGGCACAGCAGGTTGTCCTTGGCCTCGGCCAGGCGGGCGTCCTGGCCGGCCCAGTCCTGGTCCAGTTCGCTCATGTCCTGGCGGGCCTGCTCCACCACCCGCCCGGCCAGCCGCGCCAACTGCTCCCGGCCGGCGCCGGCCCGGCCCAGGGCCGCGGCCTCCTCCCGGCCCCGGGCCAGCTCCTGGGTCACCCGGCTCAGGGCCTGGCGGGGCTTGCCGGTCTCCGCGTTGGCCAAAACCGCCTCCTGGAACACCGCCCGGGCCTCTTCCAGCTTGCGGCCCAAACCGGCCAAGCGTTCCTCCAGCTCCCGGCGGCGCGCGGCCAAATCCCCGGCATAGGCCTTCATCTCCTCGTAGGCTTGCATGCTTCTCCTGCCCCCCGTTTGATTTGCCAATTGGTCTGCCATGCTGTCTGGTGACCGCCGCCCCCAAGGGAGCGGGGTGTGACGGCTTCAGGCTCGCCCGGAGCCGGCCCCCTGTCAAGCCGGGGCCACGCCAGGGCCCCTGCATTGCGCGGCAAGCCGGGGCATGCTAGCCTTTAAACAACCCTTTTTCCCCGGAACAAACATGCTCACCCCACGACATCTCCTGGCTTTGGCCGCCATCTGCCTGCTCTTGGCCCCCGGGGTCCCCGCTTTCTCCGCCGGAGCCGCGGGCCAGGCCTATGAATTCACCCCGGACGGCCGCCCCCTGGGCTACCGCTGCCGCATCAAGGGGGTGCTCTTGCACGCCCACACCGCCCGGGATTGCGAGCGGGCCGGCGGGGTGGTGGAAAAGCGCGAGGTGCACGACACGGTGCGCACCGTGAAGACCGCCCCCCGCACCGGCAAAAAGGGCGGCGTCCTGGGCCAGAGCGCCACGCCAGGCACCAAGAGCCAGGCCGCCCCGGCCCCAGCCACCATTCCCGCCAACCCCGAAACCATGCTCCCCGCCCCGGACTCCGCCGCACCCACCCAGCCCTGAGCCGCCGCCCTTAGGAGGCTTTAGAAGAGAGGGGAATGTGGGGGGAGAATGTGGGGGGGGAAACCCCTTTTTGTGAACAAAATGGGGTTTCCCCCCACACCCCCCTTCCCCAAAAAAACTTTATGGTTTAAGTAAGTTGAACCATAGGCTTTCACGGCCGAGCACCCCGGAAAGTGGGTAATTGGCTGAACACAACTGCGGCCCGATAACCCCGGCAGCCTCCCTCTCGGACCTGGGACCACCATTGGCAAGCCTGCGGCTTGCTGAAGGACCCCGGGAACGGCTCTCTCCGACCCACTCCCAGGCCCGGCGTACCAGCCCCTCCCAGCGGAGGCCGCGCCATAGCCCCGCCCCGCCGCCGCCGCCGCCTGGCGCCGAATTTCCCTTTGTGTCAATGCTTTAAACCGTCCCGCGGGGAGCACTTTCCCGACGGGAAGGGCGATAGGCCTTTAGGAAAGGACAAGTTACGTGCGCCTCGGCCCATTCCCGCGCGGCTTCCCGCCGCGCTCCCCATACTGCCCGGCTCCCGCCTTTTCCTCCCTTCCTTCCCCGTCCGCCCCGGCTCCGGCCGGGGCGGGCGGCGTGCCCTGGGCGGCGGGGCCGGGGCCGGGCCCCCGGCGGCAACCCCTTCCCGGAAAGGCTGCAAAGTGAGCGAGCTGAACGACAAGCAAAGGCGTTTCGTGGAGGAATACCTGGTGGATCTCAACGCCAGCCAGGCGGCGGTGCGGGCCGGCTACCGCGATCCCAAGACGGGCCCCCGCCTCCTGGTCCGGCCCGCGGTGGCCCAGGCCGTGGCCCAGGCCCAGGAGGAGCGCTCCCGCCGGGTGGGGCTTCGGCAGGATTGGGTGCTGGAGAACCTGCAGCGCATCGTGGAGCGCTGCCTGCAAGCCGAGGAGGTGTGCGACAAGAAGGGCGAGCCCACCGGGGTCTTTCGCTTCGACCCGGCCGGGGCCAACCGGGCCTTGGAGATAATCGGCAAGCATCTGAACATGTTCGGCGCCAAAAACGAGGAGCCCAGGGCCGGCGGGCCCCTGGTGGTGAACATCGTGGAACAGGAAGATTGAGGCCCGGCCATGGCCGCTGAAGACCAGCCCATCCACCCGCCGGCCCGCGAAGTGATCTACCGGGCCCGGCCGCACCAGCTCCGGGTGTTGAACTCCCGCAAGAAGCTGGTGTTCATGGGCGGCGGGGTGGGCAGCGGCAAGACCGACGTGGGCTCCCTGTGGGCCCTGGGCAAGGCCGCCGCCACTCCCCCGGGGGTGCTGGGCCTGGTGGCGGCCAACTCCTACACCCAGCTCGTGGACTCCACCCTCAGGAACCTCTACAAAAATTGGACCACTTGGGGAGTGGATCTGGAGCCGGCCACCCTGCCCCGGCGCAGCGATCCCTGGAACCTGGCCGTGCACACCGGCCGGGGCCGGGTGGAGATCCTGTGCCGCTCCCTGGAGTCCTACCAGATGCTGGCCGGGGTGGAGCTGGGCTGGGCCTGGCTGGACGAGTGCTTCCTGGCCCGGCGCGAGGCGGTGGACCTGATCCTGGCCCGGCTCAGGGACCGGCGCATGGCCGGCCAAGTCCTCCTCACCACCACCCTGGACGAGCCCGGCTCCTGGCTGCACCAGATGTTCGTGGAGAACTTCGACCCCGCGCTGATGGACGTGTTCTACGCCACCACCTATGACAACCAGGCCAACCTGCCCCCGGGCTACATCGAAGGCCTCCAGGCCGCCTACCCCCGCCAGCTTTTCCAGCGCATGGTGCTGGCCAAATGGGTGGCCCTGGGAGGTGAAAGCATCTACTACAATTTTGCCCGGGCGGCGCATGTGCGGGAGGACGCGGAGTTCGAGCCCCAGCGGGATCTCTTGTGGGCCCTGGATTTCAACATCGGCCGGGGCAAACCCATGAGTTCCTGCCTGGCCCAGATCCGCCCGGGCCGCGACGCGGCGGGGCGGGTGCGGCCGGAACTGGTGGTGTTCGACGAGATCATCCTGGAGACCGCAGACACCGGCCAGGCCGTGACCGAGTTCCAGGCCCGGCCCTGGCTCCGGGAGCTGGCCGGCCGGGTGCGCATCTACGGCGACGCCTCGGGCCACGCCCGGGACACCCGCTCCCGGGTGACCGACTACGCCATTCTCCGGGAGGCCGGCTTTCCGGACCAGCGGGTCCCCGCCCGTAACCCCCCGCTGCGCGACCGGCACAACGCGGTCAACGCGCTTTTGAAAAACGCGGCCGGCGACGTGCGGCTAAGCGTCCACCCCCGTTGCCGGGTGCTGATCCAGGGTCTTGAAAGCGTGCGCTTGAAGCAGGGGGCCGACTACCTGGAAGAGGAGACCTTTGCCCAGCACGTGACCACGGCGCTGGGCTATCTGATCTGCCGGGAATTCCCCCTGGCCCGGGCCACCACCTCGTTCTTCGAAGCAAAACTATGAACCGGGCCATGAACCGAAAATGTTCCCTTCTCAACAACCTGAAACATATGAAGTTTTTTGGGGGGGAAGGGGGGTGTGTGGGGAGGGGACCTTTTTTTCAAAAATGGGCCCCTCGCCCCGCATCTTCCTCCAAAAAGCTCCCATCCACTCAAACATAAAGGCTAAATCATGAATCTGGACCAGGTATGGACTCCCACGGCGGCTTATCGGGCCTGTTTGCCGGCCTGGCGGCAGGTGG
This sequence comes from Deltaproteobacteria bacterium, assembly GCA_020444165.1. Next base: position 5,482 of record JAHLLK010000021.1, read on the forward strand.
AGGTATTGATGCGGGGCGCGGCGGCCTTGCGGGAAGCGGGCAAGACCTATCTGCCCAAGTTCACCTATGAGTCGGAAGCGGCCTGGCGCACCCGGCGCGACCGCTCCTTTTTGACCAATTACTTCAAGAAGACCGTGACCGGGCTCACCGGCCGGGCCTTTTCCCGGCCTTTGGTGTTGGGTGAGGACGTGCCGCCGGCGCTGCGGGACTGGGCCGAGGACATCGACCTGGCGGGCAACAATCTGCAGGTCTTTGCCCGCCAGGTGTTTCTGGCCGGGCTGCGGGACGGTTTGTGCCACATTTTGGTGGATTGCCAGAGCGCCGGCCAGGGGGGAGCGCGGCCCCGGCCCTACATGGTGCGCCTGGAGGCCCAGGCGGTGATCGGCTGGCGCACCGCGGTGGTGGACGGCCGGGAGGTGCTGACCCAGCTCCGGGTGCGGGAGATGGTGGAGGAGCCGGACGGCCCCTGGGGCGGGCGGCTGGTGGAGCGCATCCGGGTCTTCGAGCCGGGGCGCTTCCAGCTCTGGCAGGAGGGCAAGGACGGTTGGGAGGTCATCCAGGAGGGCGCCCTTTCCCTGCCGGTGATCCCCCTGGTCACCTTTTACGCCAACCAGAGCGGGTTTTTGACCGCCGAACCGCCCTTGATGGACTTGGCCGACAAGACCATCGAGGGCTGGCAATCGGCCTCGGACCAGAAGAACTGCCTCACCACCGCCCGCTTCGCCATGCTGGCGGTCACCGGGGTGGCGGCCGACGAGTTCCAGAGTGAGGTGCCGGTGGGCCCCAACATGATCCTGAAGAGCAGCCAGGAGGGGGCGCGTTTCACCTATGTGGAGCCCTCGGGCGCGGCCATCGAGAGTGGCGAGCGCGACCTGGCCCGCATCGAGCGGGAGGCCGAGCTGATGGGCATGGCCTTTTTGTTGTCGCGGCCCGGCCAGGTGACGGCCACGGCCAAGGCCATCGAGGAGTCCCAGGAGATGAGCGGGCTCATGAGCCTGGTGTTGGATTTGGGGGATGCCTTGGAAGGGGCCTTCGGGCTCCTGGCCGCCTGGGCCGGGCTGCCCGACGGCGGCAGCCTCGAGATGAACCGGGACTTCGGTCTGTTGCCCGGGGCCCAGGGCGACCTGGCGAGCCTCTGCCGCCTGTTCGAGCTGGGGGCCGTCAGCCGCCGGACGCTCCTCTGGGAGGCCCGGCGCCGGGGGGTGTTGGCCGACGACTTCGACCCGGCGGCCGAGGAGAGCCGCCTCTCCGCCGAGGCCCTGCCCCCCCTGGCCGGGGCATAGCCAGGGGATAGCCGCCTCTCAGGCGCCGGCTGCGCCGGCCGCGGCCGGGGCTCCCGCCGCGGCCGGGTCCGGGGCCGCGGCCCGGCCCAGCGCGGTCACCAGGGCCCGGCGGGACACCGGCTTGTGCAGCACCGCAGCCGGACGGCTGGCGTCCGGCGGGGGGAGCAACTCGGGCTGGCCCGGCATCCAGGCCGTGAGCACCACCAGGGGCGGGGCCGGCGCGGCCGGAGTGGCCCGCCGAGCCAGGGCCCGGGCCACCTCCCAGCCCAGGCCGTCCGGCAGGCCCAGATCGCAGAGCACCAGATCCGGGCGGGCCTCCTCCAGGGCCGCCAAGGCCGCGGCCACCCGGGGCACGTGGCGCACCCGAAAGCCTTCTTCCTCCAAAAGCGAAATTATGCCCAGGGCCACCAGGGCCTCGTCCTCCACCAAAAGGACCTCCAGCCCCGGTTCCGACCCGGCCGGGCCGGCCGGTTCCGGGCCGGCCGGCAGGGTCACCTGGATCAGCTGGCCCCGGCCCCGCCGGTGGGACCAGGTGAGGCTGCCGCCCAAGCCGGCCACCCGCGCCTGCATGGCCGCCAGGTCCGGGTCTCCTTCCGCCCCTCCCTCCCAGGGCGGGAAAAGGCAGGCTCCCCCCTGGGCCAGGGCCAAGGCCTCCGGGGCAGGGCCCTGGTGGGTCAGGGAGAGCACCACCCGGCCCTGCCGCGGCCGGGCGGCAATGGTTATCTCCCCGCCCGGCGGGGCGGCCTCGGCCGCCTGGCGCAACAGTCCGGCCAGGGCCTCCACCACCTGGGGCCCCTGGCCCCAGACCGTGAGCCCCGGGGCCAACTCCCGGGCCACCCGCGGGGCCAGACCCTGGCTCCTGAGCCAGGCCAAGGCCGCTTCCAGGGCGCCGGCCAGGTCCACCGGCCCTTTTTCCCTTTGGGGCTCCGCGGCGGCCGCCCCGGCCCGGGCCAGGCGCCGCACCGCTTGCCGACCCCCCTCCACCGCGGCCATGACGCGCTCCAAGGCGGCCAGGGGCTCGGCCGGCGGCGCCCCCCCGGCGGTCAGGAGTCCCTGGGCATGCTGGGTGTGGGCCGAAATGGCCATGAGGCTATTGTTCAGGTGGTGGGCCACCCCCCGGGCCAAAAGCGACAGGGACTCCCGGCTCCGGGCCAGGTCCTGGCTGGTGCGCTGGAAAAAGGACAACAAGAGGCCCAAGCCGGCCACCAGGGAGAGCACCCCCGCGGCCAGGAACCCCCAGGCGGATAAGCCTGGAACCAGCCGTACCAGGGGGTAATCCAGCATGTGCAAGGCGTAAAGGACGAAAGGCCAGCCGACCAGGTGGCGGGTGAGGCCGGTGAGCCGGCAGCGGGCGAGGAGCAGCCAACTGGCCCAGCCCAGAAGCCCGCCGCCCCACAGCATGATGGCGAGGGACTGCCACGACCGGATCAGCCCCAGGGCGGCGGCGGCCGGCGAGCACAGCCAGACCCCCAGGGTGACCATCCAGAGGCGGGAGGGGAACTCCCGGCCGGCGAACTGGGCCACCCCCTGGGTGAACAGGCCCACCGCCAACAGCGCCAGGGCGTCGATGGGCGCGAATTGCCACCCCCCGGCCGGCGCGGGTCCGGCCACGGCCTCCGCGGCCATGTACCCCAGATCGGCCACCAGGGCCAGACTCCAGGACCGGAGATGGGGCAGGCGGTACTCCCGCCAGGCCACCAGAGTCAACAAAGCCAGGGTGGACAAGCCGGTCAGGCAGGCGGCGATGGCCGGTATAAGCCAGGTAGCATCCACGTTATCGCCCCAAAGGGGTTGCGGTGGGGCAGAGGCACTCCGGAAGATTTGGCGGGGGCGCCCCGAAAACGGCCGAAGGAATCGGCCGTGCAGGGTTGGCAAAAGAACATTAGCACATACAAAAACGTTTTTCCACCTGGTATTTTGCCGGTTTGACAGCCGGAGCCCGGCAAACTAAACTCAAGCCAGGCCGTAATTTTTTCCGGAGGCGGGCAGCCCGGGAAAGCGGTGGGCAACCCAGGCCCCGCCGCCCGCCGCCGCCCCGCGCCTCCACCACCCGCGTATTCCGGGGCATCTGGTCCATGGCGTCCCATCAGATCCACCGCTTCCTCACCCCCGCCCGGCTGTTGGCGGGGTCCTTCGCCTGCCTCATCCTGGCCGGCGCGGCCCTTTTGGAACTGCCCTTTTGCCAGGCCGGCGCCCCGGTCTCCCGGCTGGACTGCCTGTTCACCGCGGCCAGCGCGGTGTGCGTCACCGGGCTCATCACCGTGGACACCGCCCGGGTCTGGAGCGGCTGGGGCCAGCTCGTCATCGCCGGGCTGATCCAACTGGGCGGCCTGGGCATCATGACCTTTTCCGTGGCCCTGTTGCATCTGGTGGGCAAGAAGCCCAGCGCCCGGAGCCACCACGCCATCCGGGGGGCTCTGGGCACCGTGCCGGCCGCGGAGCTGGGCCGGCTCACCCGCGACGTCCTGGTCTACACCGTGGTCCTGGAGGCGGTGGGGGCGGGGCTGTTGTACCTCTCCTTCCGCCGGGATTTCCCCCCGGTGGAGGCCGCGGCCCAGGCGGCCTTCCACGCGGTCAGCGCCTTTTGCAACGCCGGTTTCTCCCTGTTCAGCAACAATCTCATGAATTACCGCGGCGACTGGCTGGTGAACCTGGTGGTCATGGGCCTCATCGTGGCCGGCGGCCTGGGCTTCCTGGTCCTCCGGGAGCTGCGGGCCCAGTTCGCCCCCGGCGGAGCCCGGCGCCGCCGCCTCAGCCTGCACACCCGGCTGGTGCTTTTCACCTCCAGCGGCCTGATCGTGGTTGGCTGGCTGGTGCTCATGTTTTTGGAGCACGCCTACGGCGGGGGCCGGGTCTGGGGCGGGAGTCCCTGGGCCGCCTTGTTTCTTGCCATCACCCCCCGCACGGCCGGCTTCAACACCGTGGACCTGAACCAGCTCTCCAACGCCTCCTTGTTGGTGCTCATGCTCCTCATGTTCGTGGGGGCCTCGCCGGGCTCCACCGGCGGCGGGGTGAAGACCACCACCGTGGCCTGCCTCTGGGGCATGGCCTGGACCCGGCTGCGGGGCCGGCCCGGAGCCGTGCTGTGGCGGCGCTCCATCAGCCCGGAGCAGTTGGGCCAGGCCCTCACCCTGATGCTGGTCACCCTGGCCGCCCTGGTGGCCGGGGTCCTGTTCATGGTCAGCTTCGGGCTCTCCGGCCCGGACGAAGGGCATATGCGGCAGGATTTCCTGGCCTTGGCCTTTGAGACCGCCAGCGCGCTGGGCACGGTGGGCCTCTCCCTGGGGGTCACGCCGCTGTTGACCCCGGCGGGCAAGCTGGTGTTGATCGCCTGGATGTTCCTGGGGCGTCTGGGCCCCCTCACCCTGATCTTCTCCCTGACCCAGCGCCTGGAGCATCCCGGCCACCGCCCGGTGGAGGAACGCATATCCTTGGGTTAGGCTCTACCGGCCGCGCCGCGCCGCCGCGGGCAGGAAAGGGGTAGTTAACATGGAAGTGGCCATCATCGGCCTGGGGTCTTTTGGCTCCAACCTGGCCCGCGAGCTGTATCAGCACGGCCACCGTCTCACGGCCATCGACCTGGACGAGAAGGTGCTGTCCAAGGTGAACGAGGTCTGCGAGCAGGCCGTGGTGGGCGACGCCCGCGACCGGACCCTCTTGGAGGAGCTGGGCCTAAGCCTCATGGACGCGGCGGTGATCGGCCTGGGCGAGGACCTGGGGGCCAGCATCCTCATCACCCTGCACCTGAAGGAGATGGGGGTGGAGACCATCGTGGCCAAGGCGCTGTCGGCCGAGCACGAGAAGATCCTGTTCCGGGTGGGAGCCACCCGGGTCATCTTCCCGGAGCGCGACGCGGCCGAGCGCCTGGCCCGCTCCCTGTCCGACCCCAATCTCCTGGACTACCTGCCCCTGGCCGGCGACTACACCGTGGCCGAGTGGACCGCCCCCGACTCCCTGGTGGGCAAGAGCCTGGCCGAACTGGACCTGCGGCGCCGTTACGAGGTCTCGGTGATCGCGGTGCGGGAAAACGGCGGCAAGCAGCCCAAGGTCATCGTTTCCCCTGGCTACAAGTTCAACAAGGGGGATATCCTCCTGCTCCTGGGCCGCCAGCAGGACCTGGAAAGACTCTCCAAGGAGTAGCCGGCCTGGCCCCTCCGGCCGCCTGGCTCCCCTACCCCGGCCCTGGCCGGGCGCACACCCAAACAAGGAGTTCCGCTCGTGCGCGTGATCATAGCCGGCCTGGATTTCCCCACCATCAGCCAGACCCTGGGCGCGCTTTTGCCCGGGGTGGAGGTGGCCCACGTGCCCCCCGGCGACCTGGCCCAGGAAGCGGCCCGGGCCGAGGTGCTCATCCCGGCCATGTGCCGGGTGGACCAGAGCATCATCGCCCCGGCCGGCCAAGCGGGCCGCCTGGCCCTGATCCAGCAGTGGGGCGTGGGCCTGGAGGGCGTGGACCTGGCCGCCGCGGCCCGCTGGGGCGTGGCCGTGGCCAATGTGCCGGGCGACGCCGCCCCGGCCAACGCCGAGTCCACGGCCGAGCACGCCCTGTTCCTGATGATGGCCGCGGCCCGGCGGATCAACCAGTGCCGCCAGTCCTTTGCCTGCGGCCCCTGGGGCTTTCCCCAGGGCCGGGCCCTGTTCGGCGCCACCGCGGTGATCATGGGCCTGGGCCGGGTGGGCCAGGCCCTGGCCCGCCGCCTGAAGGCTCTGGGGCTCACGGTGTGGGGGGTGCGCCGCGAGCCGGACCCGGAGCTGGCCGCCCGCCTGGGCCTGGCCGGGGTAGTGGGCGCGGCCGACCTGCCGGGCCTCTTGCCCCGGGCCGATTTCCTGGTCTCCGCGGTCACCGCCACCCCCGCCACCCTGGGCTGTTTCAACCGGCAGGTCTTCGCGGCCCTGCCCCCGGGCGCCGTTTTCGTCAACGTCAGCCGGGGCGGGGTGGTGAACGAGGACGACCTCCAGGCGGCCCTGGTCGCGGGCCACCTGGCCGGGGCCGGGTTGGACGTGTTCGCCCGGGAGCCCGCCAGGGCCGACCACCCCCTGGTGGCCCTGCCCCAGGTGGTGGCCACCCCCCACGTGGGTGGCGTCACCCGCCAGTCCTACGCCGACATCGGCCGGGAGGTGGCGGCCAATATCCGCCGCCTGGCCGCGGGCCAACCACTGGCCCACCTGGCCCCCGGCAGCTGACTTGACCGGCGCTCCCCCCGCTCCCGCGGCCCCGGCCCGCCGCTTCCGCCTGGGGCGCTGGCTCCTGGCCGTGGCGGCCCTGCCCCTGGCCCTGGTGCTTTTGGTTGCGGCCTACCTCCTGGTCAACCCCGGGGCGGTCAAGTCCCTGGCCGTGTGGCTCCTGACCCCGGCCGGCGGCGCCGTGGCCATCCAGGACCTCACCTGGTCCCTCTCCCCTCCCTCCCTGGAACTGACCGGCCTCAGCCTGACCCCGCCCCCCGGCGGCGGCCCCACCGTGGCCGTGGCCAAGCTCACGGTGGTGGGGGACTACGGCGCCCTGACCGGCGGCCAGGTGTGGTTCCAGCGGGTGGAGGCCCGGGGCCTCTCGCTCACCCTGCCCCCCACCGCGGCCCCGGCCGCGGCCGGGCCTCCGGACCTCCGCGCCCTGGGCCTGGTGTGGCGCGCGGCCGCGGTCACGGTGGAGGGCGTCTCCCTGCGCCTGGGCCTGGCCGCCGCGCCGGCCTCCGGCGCCCCGGCCTGGCTGGTGGTGCGGGGCGCGGCCCTGGAACTGGACCCTTCCCACGCGGGCCGGGATCTCACCAGCGCGGCGGAGATCGCCCTGGAGGATAGCGCGGGCCACGCCCTGTTCGCCGGCCGCCTCAGCGGCCACGGGGTGCTCTCGCCCGGGCCCCGCCTGGAAGCGACCCTGGATTTGGCCCCCGCGCCGCTGGCCCTGCCCCACTTCACCGGCCGCCTGGCCGGCCGGGCCGCCCTGGAGCTGGACCCGGTTTGGCTGAAGCTCAAAAGCCTGGACCTGTCGCTGAGCCAAGCCGAGTTCCGCCTGGGCCCCCTCGGCGCGCCCCCCTTGTTGACCGGGCAGGACGGCCGCGCCTCCCTCACGGGCCAGGCCCGCCTGGACGGCGGCGAAACCAGCCTCACCCTGCGGGAGCTGAGCCTGGGCCGTCTGGCCACCGCCCAGGGCGAGGCGCTCCTCCGGCCGGGCCAGGCCCCGCTGGCCTCGCTGACCGGAGCCCTCACCTCCCTGCCGGCCTGGGCCGCCGCCTTCCGGCCCCTGGCCCCGGCGGCCCTGGCCGACCTGGCCCTGGCCGGCCCGGATATCCCCTTTCATCTGGCCACCCGGGACCAAGGCCGCCTCGCCGGCGGGCTGACCCTGGACGGCCTCGGCCTGGTCTGGCCCTCCCAGGGGCTCAAGGCGGTGCTGGGAGGTCAGGTGACCCTCACCGGGGCCTTGGCCGAGGCTGGGGCCGGGCTGGGGTCGCTGACCCTGGGCGGCGGGCTGAGCCTCACCGGCGAACTGGCCCAAGCGCCCTGGCGGCTGGCCGGCTTCTCCCTGGAACTGCCCCTGGCCGGCTCCCTGGCCGCGCCGGCCAGCCCGGGGCTCAGCCTGGTGTTGCCCCCGGGAGGCCTGGCCTACGGCGGACGCACCGCCCCCCTGGGCCGGGTGGTGCTGGCGGGCCAGGCCCGCCTGACCCCGGAGGGCGCGGTGGACCTGGCCGGGGCCTCCCTGGACCTGCCTCGCCTGGGCAGGCTCACCGGCGATCTGCACCTGGCCGGCGACGCCACCCGGGGCAGCCTCGCCGCCCGGGACCTGGCCGTGGACGCGGTGCGGCCCTGGCTGGCCGCGGTGTGGCCGCCCCTGGCCGCCTACACCGGCCAGGGCCGGGCCGGCCTGGACCTGAGCGTCACGCCCGCGCCTGGCGGCCCCCGGCTGGCCGCCAACCTCACCCTGGCCAAGCTGGGCTTTGCCTCGCCCGACGGCAATCTCCTGGCCCAGGACCTGGACGCCAGCCTCAGCCTCACGGGCTCCCTGGCCGCGGCCGGCCGCCTGGAGGCCGCGTTGCAGGTGAGGGCCGGCCAAGCCCTGTACCAGACCGTGCTCCTGGACCTGGGCGCCCATCCCCTGGAGCTCCGCCTGGCCGGGGTCCCGACCGGCTGGACCGACTTCCCCGATCTGGCGCTCACCCTCCGCTGGCCGGGCCTGCTCACCCTCACCGGCCGGGGCGGGGTGAGCCGGGGCCGGGCCGGCTGGCAGGCCCGGGGCTCGGCGGCCCTCAGCCAGGGCAACCTGGCCGCCCTCTACGCCACCCTGGTGCGCGATCCCCTGTCCGCGGCCCACCCCGGCCTGTCCGGCACCACGGCCCTGGGCGATCTGGCCGGGAAATTCACCTGTGCCCTCACCCCCGGCGCGGCCCGGGTGGAGGGCCGTCTCCAACTGAGCCGCGGCTCCTTCGCCCAGGGCGAGGTGACTTTTGTGGAAGGCCTGGACCTGGACCTGCCCCTTTCCTATCAATGGGGCGGCAAACCCCCTACGCCCTCCCCGCCCCGGGACGCTGCCTGGGGCCATCTCCGGCTGGCCCACCTGAACCTGGGCGGCTTCTCCCTGGGCCCCTGGGACCTGCGGGCCGCCCTGGCCGCTAACCGTCTCTATCTTCCGGACCCTCTGACCCTGCCCCTGGCCGGCGGCCGGGTGGTCCTGAGCCAGCTCACGGTGGACCAGCCCCTCTCGCCAGACTTCGCCGCCCACGGCGAGGTGGCGGTCCAAAAGCTCGACCTGGCCCAACTGCCCACCGGCTCGCTCACCCTGGAGGGCTCCCTGGAGGGGCGGTTGGGACCCTTCACCTTCACCCTGGCCGGCCTGGTCTGCCCCGGCCGGCTCACCGGCCGCCTTTTCGGCGGGACCCTGCAGGTGGACCACCTGTCGGTGCACCGCCCCTTCAGCCTGGACCGCAGCTTCGGGGCCGATATCCAGCTCCGCCTGGTGGACCTCTACCGCCTGAGCCAGGCCCTGGGCGTGGGCATGGTCACGGGCCGGGTGGACATCGCCTGCCGCGACCTGGTGGTGGCCTATAACCAGCCCCAGGCCTTCCAACTGGAGGTGCGTTCCCAGAAGGTCTCCGGCGTGCCCCAGGAGGTGAGCCTCCAGGCGGTGAACACCATCAGTGTGGTGGGCACCGGCTCGGGGCTTTCCGGCTTCGGGGTGCAGCTCATGGCCGCCCTGATCCGCGCCTTCCCCTATCAGGCCATCGGCTTTTCCTGCGCCCTGAAAAACGATGTTTTCACGGTGAGGGGTCTTATCTCCGACGACGGAGTGGAGTATCTTGTTAAGAAACCGCCCCTCATGGGCATCAATGTAATAAACCGCAACCCGGACAACCGCATTGCCTTTTCCGACATGCTGGACCGGCTTAAGCGGGTGACCGCGCCGCCCAGCGAAAAGGCCCAGCCTTCCGGAAACTGAAACGCTTATAAGGAGCAGCCATGCCCGTCTGGCGACGTAAACTGACCTTGACCCTGGCCGCCCTCTTGTTGTTGACCGCTGCCTGCATCACCGTGAACATCTACTTCCCCGCCGCCAAGGTGCAGCAGGCGGCCGAAAAGATCGTGGACGACGTGTACCAGAACCCCGGCCAGAAGGACGGCACCCCCACCCCCGGCTCCTCGGGGCTCCTCCGCTATCTGGCTTGGTTGGGCCCGCGGCAGGCCCTGGCCGCTGACGCCACCACCGTGAGCAATCCCACCATCCGGGCCCTGAAGGACCAGCTCGCCGCCCGCCACCGGGAGCTCTTGCCCTTCTACCAGGGCGGCCAGGTGGGCATCAACCGCGACGGCTACCTGGAGGTGCGGGGCACCGGCGGCCTGAACCTGGGCCAGGTGGCCCAGCTCAAGCGCCTGGTGGCGGCCGACAACCAGGCCCGCCGGAGCCTCTACCAGGAAGTGGCCGCGGCCCTGGGCCTCAAGCCCCAGCAGGTGCCCCAGGTGCAGAAGATCTTCGCCGACACCTGGCGGGCCCGCGCCCAGGGCGGCTGGTGGGTGCAGGACGACGCCGGCACCTGGCGCAAGAAGTAGCCGGCCCCCGCGCCGGAGCTTGCCCCCCGGGCGGGCCGGTCCGCCGGCCCGCCTCCCCCCTCACCCCCCACGGGCGGATGTCCTTGGCCGAAAAGCTGCTGCAAATTGAGGAACTGACCACCGTTTTCCCCCACCGGGACGGTGACGTGGCCGCGGTGGACGGCCTGGACCTGGCCCTGGACGCCGGCGAAATCGTGGGCCTGGTGGGCGAGAGCGGCTGCGGCAAATCGCTGACCGCGCTGTCCATCATGCGCCTGTTGCCCCCGCCCGGCCGCCTGGTCCACGGCCAGGTCCGCTTCGCCGGCGAGTCCCTCCTGGCCGCCTCCACCAGCCGTATGCGCGAGATCCGCGGCGCCGGCATCGCCATGATCTTCCAGGAGCCCATGACCAGCCTGAACCCGGTGTTCACCGTGGGCCGCCAGATCGCCGAGGGCATCCGGGCCCACGCTGACGTGCCCCGGGAACAGGCCTGGGCCCAGTCCGTGGAGGCCCTGGCCCGGGTCGGCATCCCCGACCCCGCCCGCCGCGCCGCCGCCTTCCCGCACCAGCTCTCCGGCGGCATGCGCCAGCGGGCCATGATCGCCATGGCCCTGGCCATGAACCCCCGCCTGCTCCTGGCCGACGAGCCCACCACCGCCCTGGACGTCACCATCCAGGCCCAGATCCTGGGGCTCATGCAACAACTCCAGGCCGAGATCAACGCCGGGGTCCTCCTGATCACCCATGACCTGGCCGTGGTGGCCCAGATGGCCCGCCGGGTCGCCGTGATGTACACCGGCCGCCTGGTGGAGGAGTCCCCGGTGACCGAACTGTTCCAGAAGCCCCTGCACCCCTACACCCAGGGCCTGTTGGCCTGCCTGCCCTCCCGCGCCTCCCGCCGGGAGACCCGCCTGCCCACCATCGGCGGGGTGGTGCCCCCGCTGACCTCCCTGCCCCCGGGCTGCAAATTCTCCGACCGCTGCCCCCATTGCTTCAACCTCTGCACCCAGGCCGAACCGGCCCTGGTGGAGGTGGCCCCGGGCCACCGGGTCCGCTGCTATCTCCATCACCACGAGGTGCGGGTCACCAACTGGAGGGCCGCATGACCAGCCGCGATCTGTTGGTCATCTCCGGCCTGGTAAAACGCTACCGGGTCGGCGCCGGTTTCCTGGGCGCCAAGGCCCAATCCCTGGAAGCCGTGGCCGGCGTGGACCTCACCGTGCGCCAGGGCGAGGTTCTGGGCCTGGTGGGCGAGTCCGGCTGCGGCAAAACCACGCTCACCCGCGCCGCCGTGGCCCTGGAACGCCCCACCGCCGGCCGCATCGAGTTTGAGGGCCGGGACCTGGCCTCCCTGGACCGCCATGGCCTCAAACACATGCGCCGCCAGGTCCAGGTGGTGTTCCAAGACCCCGTGACCTCCCTGAATCCCCGGCTCACCGTGGGCGCCGCCCTGGCCGAGCCCTTCCTCATCCACGGGCTCCTCAACCGCCGCCAGGCTCGCGACAAAGCCGTGGAACTCCTGGCCGAGGTGGGCCTCGAACCCGCCCACGCCAGCCGCTACCCCCACCAGTTCTCCGGCGGCCAACGCCAGCGCATCGGCATCGCCCGCGCCCTGGCGCTCCGGCCCAAGCTGGTGGTGGCCGACGAACCCGTCTCCGCCCTCGACGTCTCCGTCCAGGCCCAAATCCTGAACCTCCTCATGGAAACGCGCGCCAAGCGCGGCCTCACCTACCTCTTCGTCGCCCATGACCTCGCCGTGGTCGCCCACATGTCCGACCGCATCGCCGTCATGTACCTGGGCAAAATCATGGAGCTGGTCCCCAAGGACCAACTGGAGCAAACCCGCCTCCACCCCTATACCCAGGCCCTGTTCGCCGCCGCCCCCGTGGTCGACCCCTCCCGGCCCTTTTCCCCGCCCCCCGTGCAAGGCGACCCCCCCAGCCCCCTGAACCCACCCCGCGCCTGCCGCTTCCATACCCGCTGCCCCGAAGCCCAGGACATCTGCCGCCAAACCGAACCACCCCTCCACCACGTCGGCCCCGACCACGTCAGCGCTTGTCATTTCAGGTAGGAGAGGGAAGAGGAAGAATAAGATTGTGGGGGAAACCCTTTCCTTTTGAAGCCAAAAGGAAAGGGTTCCCCCACACCCCCTTCCTAAAGGAAAAGCATAGGTTAGGGGATGTTGAGCCGGTGATGGCGTCGTAGATTTTGTGGTTATTGCCGGCCGGGGGTTGGGGGGAGAGAGCGCTGGGCCTTGGTTCCCGGGGCTGGGGATGTAATAATTGGAAGACCGTGGGGAAAAAAGAGAAAGAACTTTCAGCCGGCCCCGGCAGGTTGCCCCTTTGCTTGGAAAGGATCATCCGTGGAACCAGTTTTCTACGACTTCAGCCTCCTGACTGATTACGACCTCTATCTTTTCAACGAGGGCAGCCACCTCAGCATCTACGAAAAGATGGGCTGCCACCTGGCCGAACGCCAAGGGGAGGCCGGCGCCTATTTCGCCGTCTGGGCCCCCAACGCCCACGCGGTCTACGTGTTCGGCGATTTCAACGACTGGGACAAATGGAGCCGCCCCTTGAAGGCCCGGGGCAGTTCCGGCATCTGGGAAGGCTTCCTCCCCGGCATCACCAAGGGTCAGCGCTACAAGTTCCTGGTGGAGTCCAAGTTCGATGCCTACAAGGCCGACAAGGCCGACCCCTTCGGCATCCTGCACGAGGTTCCGCCCCTGACCGGCAGCGTGGTCTGGGACCTGGACTACACCTGGGGCGACGAGGCCTGGCTGGCCGGCCGCGCCGCCCAGCCCCTCCAGACCTCGCCCATGGCCATCTACGAGGTGCACGCCCCCTCCTGGCGGCGCGGCGAGGCCGGGCGCCTGCTCTCCTACCAGGAGCTGGCTCCCCTGTTGGCCGACTACCTCCTGGAGATGGGCTACACCCACGCCGAGTTCCTGCCCGTGATGGAGCACCCCTTTGGCGGCTCCTGGGGCTACCAGGTCACCGGCTTCTTCGCCCCCACCAGCCGCCAGGGCGCCCCCCAGGACTTCATGTTCCTGGTGGACCACCTGCACCAGCGCGGCCTGGGAGTCATCCTGGACTGGGTGCCCAGTCACTTCCCCCAGGATGAGCACGGGCTCAACTATTTCGACGGCACCCACCTCTATGAGCACGCCGACCCCCGCCAGGGCCATCACCCCGACTGGGACAGCATGATCTTCAACTACGGCCGGGCCGAGGTGCGCTCCTTCCTCCTGGCCTCCGCCTGCTTCTGGCTGAAGGAGATGCACGTGGACGGCCTCCGGGTGGACGCCGTGGCCTCCATGCTCTATCTCGATTATTCCCGCCAGGATGGCGAGTGGATTCCCAACGTCTACGGCGGCCGCGAAAACCTGGAGGCCATCGATTTCCTGCGGCGCATGAACACCGAGATCTACGGCCAATTCCCCGGCACGGTGACCATCGCCGAGGAATCCACCGACTGGCCCCTGGTCAGCCGCCCCACCTACACCGGCGGCCTGGGCTTCGGCTTCAAGTGGGACATGGGCTGGATGCACGACACCCTGGAGTACTTCCGCCACGAACCCGTGCACCGCAAATTCCACCACAACGAGATTACCTTCCGCCAACTCTACGCCTTTCACGAGAACTTCGTCCTGGCCCTGTCCCACGACGAGGTGGTGCACGGCAAGGGCAGCCTCATCGGCAAGATGCCCGGCGACGACTGGCAGAAGTTCGCCAACCTCCGGCTGCTCTACGCCTACATGTACGGCCAGCCCGGCAAGAAGCTGTTGTTCATGGGTTGCGAATTTGCCCAGTGGCGGGAATGGAACAACGAGGGCGAGTTGGATTGGGAGCTGTTGCGGTGGGGTCCCCACCGGGGCATGCAGCGGCTGGTGGCCGACCTGAACCGGCTCTACCAGGCTGAACCGGCCCTCTACCAGAGCGACCACCACTACAAGGGCTTCGAGTGGGTGGACTGCTCCGACGTGCCCCAGAGCATCATCTCGTTTCTCAGGTTCAACAAGGGGCACACCCGGCGCGTGCTGGTGGTGGCCAACTTCACCCCCGTGGTGCGCGAAGGCTACCGCATCGGGGTGGATCAACCCGGGTTCTGGCGGGAGTCGGTGAACACCGACGCGGAGGTCTATGGCGGCTCCGGGGTGGGCAACCTGGGCGGCCTGGCCGCCGAGGACATCCCCCACCACGGCCGGCCCTGGTCCTTGAACCTCACCCTGCCCCCCCTGGGAGCCCTGCTGTTGCAGCCCGCGGACCAGCTTTCGGAGTAGCCGCCGGAGCCGCCGGCAATGGGGAGGCTGCCGGGGTGGGGGTGGCCCTGGCGCCCCACCGCCGGCTTCCGGCCGCCCGATTGGCCACCACCGGCCCCCCTCCGGCCCCCCACCGCCCTCCCCCGGGCTAGGCCGGGATTACTGGCCCAGGTTCCACTCGTTGGAGCGGCCCTGGGGGTTGGCCGAAGGCAGCTCGCCGCTATAGCCCTTTTCCTGGCGCGCCCGGTTGGGCCGCGCGTTCTTGGCCTCGGGCCCCTTCTCATACACCGGGATGCCCCACTCGTCACTCTGGGTGCGGACCCCCATATTGCGGCTGTTGCCCTGGTTGGAAGAGCCGGGAATGGGTTGCCCCCATTCGTCGAACTGTTCCCCGAACACCGCCGGCGGCGCCGCGCAGGACGCCATCACCAACGCCAGCAGGATCACTGCCCAACCTCGCATGATTTAAGCTCCGTTCCGCCGCGTTAGCCGCGGCGCAGGGATTATCTTAACTAGAATTATACCAGAATCGTATAAACAACCTCGCTCCCCTGCTGTTCCGGCCCCTCCCGCCTCCCGGCGCAAAAAAATAAAAAAACCCTTAAGGCCCCGCCCCCCAATGCCGATGGGATACTCGAAGCCAGGCGACGGCGACGGTCGTCCCACCCGCGAGGGGAAAAGGCTTCGGGAACCAAATGGCTTGGGGTATTGGTGCGCCCCGGCAAGGGAAAGATGTCTCCGGCATGGGAACCGGCGGCATCCGCCGGACGCCCCGCTGACCCCCAAGCCCGCGGAGGAGAAGACCGCTTTTACCAGCGGCACGCCACTCCTCCCCGGCGCCAAAGGAAGGGCGCCGCACATCCTAAGGAGGGGACCTTGAGTGTCATTGTTTACCCCCCAATAAGGACGCCTTTGGCCGCACGTGAACCGGGCGAAAGCTCTCCCGGGCAGGATGATTCTGCCTGGGGCTCCGCCCCGGCCCCCGGCCTGTGTCCTTCCCCCGGCAGCGCCGGAGCCGCCGATTTCCGCGACTACCTGCGCCTGCATCTCGTCACTCCCAACCCACCCCCCCGCGCCGGGGAGACAGAGGCCTCACCCGGGGCCTCCCCACCCGGCCCGGCCGACTGGGAGGACCCCCTGCTCCGGGCTTTGCCCCGCGAGGCCCGGGTCCCCTTGGTCTGGGGCTCCTCCGGCGGGTCCGGGGCTTCGCCCCCGCTCCCGGATTCATCCCTGACCAGCCGGCAGATTCAGGCTGAAAATCTGCGGGCCGCGGCCAGTCGGTTAGCCGACGTGGACCAGGCCGCCGGGATGACCGCGCTCACCCGGGACTACATCGTGGCCCAGGCGGCGGTGGGCATGTTGGCCCAGGCCAACAGCCTGCCCCGGCTGGCCCTGTCCTTGGTGGGAGCCTAGGCTCATCCGCGGCCCTGGCGTCCGTGGCGGCTTTGCCGCCCCGGCCCGGCGCCGGCAATGACCACGGCTCCCAGCGGGTGAGGTCCGGAGTTTTCCGGCCGGAAAAAAGCTGAACTGGCAACATTTAATTGAGTTGCTCCCGCTAGAATTGCGCCATCTTTATGGCAGATTCAAAGGGATTTGTTTGCCAATTTTCTGGGTGAATTAAATTTAAAAAAAATTGATTTTGCGATTAATGAAAGTAGCGTACCCGGCCGATTAAGTTAATAACAAGAACGAAAGACCAATTAGCCAGTAGACTGTTAACCTTATATAAAATGCAGCAACCACCAAGGATGTGCTCCTGACTGACAGACAATATGCGCTAAGCCGTTAGCGGCTTTTTATAGACGATAAACCTTGCATTGGGAGATGCTTTCGCAGCTGACCCGGGAAAAGTTTGCTCAAGAGGGGACAAACTTTTCCCAAAAGTGGCGCCAAAGGATGTGGCGCTTTAAATACCTAAGGAGGGGATCATGAGCTTGATTGTTAATCACAATCTTATGGCGCAGAATGCCGCCCGCAACCTGGGCATCATCTACCAGCGTTTGGGCAATTCCACCCAGCGGTTGTCTTCGGGCATGCGCATCAACTCCGCCGCCGACGACGCGGCCGGTCTCGCCATCCGCGAATTTATGCGTTCGGAAATTTCGACCCTCAACCAGGGCATACGCAACGCCTCCGACGGCATCAGTATGGTGCAGACGGCGGAAGGCGGCATGCAGGTCATTGACGAGAAGCTGATCCGCATGAAGGAGCTGGCCGAGCAGGCCGCCACCGGCACCTACACCACGGCGCAGCGCGAGATCATGAACTCCGAGTTCCAGGCCATGGCCGCGGAAATCGACCGTATCGCCAACGCCACCGACTTCAACGGCGTCAAGCTCCTGGACGGCAGCCTGTCCTACCAGCACGCGGGCAGCGGCATGAAGATCCACTTCGGCACGGGCAACGACGCGTCCGAGGACTACTACTTCATCAACACCAGCGACATGCGGGCCACCGCCTCCACCGGCCTCCGGGTGGGCAACTCCGACCCCCGGGACACGCTCAGGACCACCGGCCTCAACGCCATCTCGGCCACCAGCGCCCTGGGCGAAGGCACGGGGCTCTCCACCACGGCCAACGACGGCATGTTCGGCATCCGCTACTCCAACGACTTCGACTCCGAAAACGCCAGCAACGCCACCTGGGACGTGTACGGCTACGTGGACGTGGACGCCTCCCGCACCTCCATCAACGACATCGTGCAGAACATCAACCAGGGGCGCCAGGCCACCGGCACCCTCACCTTCGCGGCCATGGCCGACTCCACCGAGATGGCCACCCAGAGCCTGACCATCAACGGCAACATCTTCACCTTCGCCTCGGCCGCCGGCGTGGGCACCTACGACGCCACCAACAAGACCGGCGTGATCAACATCAGCGCGCCCAATATCAGCGCGGCCTCCCTCTCCTTGGAGGTGTCGGCCTACCTGAACGTGCACAACACCTCCATCGGGGTGAACGCGGTGTACAGCGGCTCCACCCTGAACCTCTTCGCCACGGAATGGGGCGAGGACGGCAACAACATCGACACCACGGTCACCGGCTCCTTCACGGCCGGCCAGACCAGCCTGCAGCACGGCGGCGAGAAGCAGATGACCGCCAGCGTGTTCTACGACGAGGCCAACGGCCAGTACGAGCTGCAGATTCAGATGGACCGCGGCGGCGAGAAGAACCAGGTGCAGATCTTCAACCTGAACTTCAACGGCGGCACCAGTGACCCGCAGGTGGTCGGCGGCGCCATCACCGGCACCTCCATGAACGGCCAGTACGGGGTCATGTACACCGATGACGCCGGCACCGCGGTGAACAGCTTCAACCTGGTGGACGAAACCACCGAGTGGGCCCAGCCCCAGAACGGCACCGGCAACACCGACTGGGACGGCGCGGACATCCTGACCCAGTCCGCGGCCCAGCGCTCGCTCGCCGCCATGAACGAGGCCATCGCCCGCAAGGACGTGGCCCGGGCCAACCTGGGCGCCATCCAGAACCGCCTGGAGAACACCATCACCAACCTGCAGATCCAGGCCGAGAACCTGCAGGCCTCGGAGTCCCGCATCAGCGACGTGGACGTGGCCACCGAGATGACCGAGTTCACGAGGAACAACATCCTGGCCCAGGCCGCGGTGTCCATGCTGGCCCAGGCCAACAGCCTGCCCCAGCTGGCTCTCTCCCTCCTGGGCGGCTGAGAGACCAACCGGCCGCTCCGGGGGGTCCCGGGGCGGCCGCCAAGGATATGGACAGCGATAGAAGGCTTAGGTAAACGAAACAGTTTTGCAAAACGTAGGCTTGGACCTCGGCTTGGACCGAGCCTGGGAAGGGGGATTCCAAACAAGGGCGCCAAGCACCCAAACCCCAGGACCCCGCGCCGGTCAAGAGCGGCCTCCGCCGCCGGCGCTCCCCAGAACCTCTAACCCGCCCGGCGAGACCGGGACGGCCGGACCGCCAGGGAACCCCGAAGCAGAGGGCGGGAGCCCGCTTCGGACGGCGGCCGGCCCGGGCGGACGGCGACGGCCGCTTCCGCCACACCCAAGGACGGCGCCAAAGGATAAGGCGCTGAAAAACCTAAGGAGGGGATCATGAGTTTGATAGTCAACCACAACCTGATGGCTCAGAACGCCGCCCGCAACTTGGGCATCGTGTACGATCGCTTGGGCGCTTCCACCCAGCGGCTGTCTTCCGGCTTGCGGATCAACTCCGCGGCCGACGACGCGGCCGGCCTGGCCATCCGCGAGTTCATGCGCTCGGAGATCGCCACCCTGAACCAGGGCATAAGGAACGCCTCGGATGGCATCAGCCTGATCCAGACGGCGGAAGGCGCCATGCAGGTCATCGATGAAAAGCTCCTCCGGATGAAGGAGCTTTCCGAGCAGGCCGCCACCGGCACCTACACCACGGCCCAGCGCGAGATCATGAACTCCGAGTTCCAGGCCATGGCCTCGGAGATCGACCGGATCGCCAACGCCACGGACTTCAACGGCGTCAAGCTCCTTGACGGCAGCCTGGCCTACCAGCACTCCGGCAGCGGCATGAAGATCCACTTCGGCGCGGGCAACGACGCGGCCGAGGACTACTACTTCATCAACACCAGCGACATGCGGGCCACCGCCTCCACCGGCCTCCGGGTGGGCAATTCCGACCCGCGGGACACGCTCAGGACCACCGGCCTCAACGCCCTTTCGGCCACCAGCGCCCTGAGTGAGGGCACCGGGCTCTCCACCACGGCCAACGACGGCATGTTCGGCCTCCGCTTCAGCAACGACTTCGACTCGCAGGACGCCGGCAGCGCCTCTTGGACCGTGTACGGCTACGTGGACGTGGACGCCTCCAAGACCTCCATCAACGACATCGTCCAGAACATCAACCAGGGCCGCCAGGCCACCGGCACCATCACCTTCGCGGCCATGGCCGACACCACGGAGATGGCCACCCAGAGCCTGACCATCAACGGCAACATCTTCACCTTCGCCTCGGCCGCCGGCGTGGGCACCTACGACGCCACCAACAAGACCGGCGTGATCAACATCAGCGCGCCCAATATCAGCGCGGCCTCCCTCTCCTTGGAGGTGTCGGCCTACCTGAACGTGCACAACACCTCCATCGGGGTGAACGCGGTGTACAGCGGCTCCACCCTGAACCTCTTCGCCACGGAATGGGGCGAGGACGGCAACAACATCGACACCACGGTCACCGGCTCCTTCACGGCCGGCCAGACCAGCCTGCAGCACGGCGGCGAGAAGCAGATGACCGCCAGCGTGTTCTACGACGAGGCCAACGGCCAGTACGAGCTGCAGATTCAGATGGACCGCGGCGGCGAGAAGAACCAGGTGCAGATCTTCAACCTGAACTTCAACGGCGGCACCAGTGACCCGCAGGTGGTCGGCGGCGCCATCACCGGCACCTCCATGAACGGCCAGTACGGGGTCATGTACACCGATGACGCCGGCACCGCGGTGAACAGCTTCAACCTGGTGGACGAAACCACCGAGTGGGCCCAGCCCCAGAACGGCACCGGCAACACCGACTGGGACGGCGCGGACATCCTGACCCAGTCCGCGGCCCAGCGCTCGCTCGCCGCCATGAACGAGGCCATCGCCCGCAAGGACGTGGCCCGGGCCAACCTGGGCGCCATCCAGAACCGCCTGGAGAACACCATCACCAACCTGCAGATCCAGGCCGAGAACCTGCAGGCCTCGGAGTCCCGCATCAGCGACGTGGACGTGGCCACCGAGATGACCGAGTTCACGAGGAACAACATCCTGGCCCAGGCCGCGGTGTCCATGCTGGCCCAGGCCAACAGCCTGCCCCAGCTGGCTCTCTCGCTCTTGGGTTAATCCTTGCCGGGGCCCTCTCGACGGGGAGGGCCCCGCCTCGGCTTGCGCTTCTTGGTGAGACAAACCTGTCGTCCTGCCCAAAAAACCGCCGGCCGCCCGAGAAGGGCGGCCGGCGGTTTTTGGCGTCACGAGAAAACCCGGCCACCCCGTCGCCGGGTTCTGGCAAGGCAAGGGGGCCGCGGCTGGAAACCGGGTTGCTTCCGGGGGTTAGCTTAGTTCTCCACCAGGATGGCGCCTTCGTACTCCAGCTCCAGGTACAGCTTGTGCTTGGCCTCTTCCTGGGCCAGGGCCTCGAAGGCCTCCTTGATCCGTGGATCCTTGGCCCGGGTGCCCAGGTCGGTGTACAGGCGGAAGGCAGCCTTTTCCCGCTTCATGGCCACGGTCAGGGCGTCCTGGTAGTCCATCTGGGGTTTGATCTCGGCGGGCACCAGGTAATCGGCGATCTTCAGGTCGGTGACCTTGACCTCGGAAGGCTTCAGCTCCCCGCCCTCCTTCACCTGCTGGAGCTTGGTCTTGTGCCGGATCTCCTGGGCGGCGAAGTCCTTGAAGACTTGCTTCATCCAGGGTTTTTCCACCCGGTTGGCCATGGAAATGTAGAATTGGGTGGCCTCGTCTTCTTTATCAATGGCGAAATCCAGAATCTCGTCCACCGAACCGAAGGTGCTCATGAACTTCCTCCTTGTAAGCGGGCGGTGCGTGCGCGTCCGGTGAGCCCCGCGAATTTCAGCGGGGGATAGGCTTCCCCCGGCAAATGCTTGACAAGTCGGCGGTCACCCGCCGGGTCAGGAGACCGGCCGCGGCAGAGAGGTATCCCTCCATCGGCGGCCGACTGCCTGAAGTCTACCACAACCGGAGCGAGGGTAAAAAAATTGACTGGGCGGTTCCAGCCGGAGTTGTGCGGTGTGGCTCAGGCCCGGCGGTCCCGCACCGCCCGGCCCAGACTCACCACCAGATACACCGCCCCGGCCAGGAGGATGATCACCGCGCCGGGAGGCAGGTCCGGGGTGTAGGACAGGGCCAGGCCGCTGGTGGTGAACACCGCCGAGAGCACCACCGACCACAGCATGATCATCGACAGGCTCTTGGTGAAATTGGAAGCGATGCCGGCCGGCAGGGTCAAAAGGGCGATGACCATGATCAGCCCCACCACGCTGGAGAGTACCACCACCGTGAGCGCGGTCATGGCCAGGAGCACCAGGTAGTAGCCCTCCACGGCCAGGCCCCTGAGGCGGGCGAATTCCTGGTCAAAGCACACCGCCACCAGCTTGTGCCGCCAGCCCAGGCCCACGACCAGGACCAGGACGTCCAGCCACACCAGGAGCCAGAGATCGTCCGGCCCCACCATGAGGATGTTGCCGAAGAGATAGCTCATCAGGTTCACGCTGTAGCCCGGGGTGTGGGCCATGAAGATCACCCCCAGGGCCACCCCGGTGGCCCAGATGGCCCCGATGATGGTGTCCTCGCGCTGGCGGGCCTTGAGGCTCACCAGCCCGATGACCAGGGCGGCGGCCAGGGCGGCGACCAGGGCGCCATAAAGGGGGCTGAGCCAGGTCCAGCCCTGGACCACGGCCAAATAGCGGGCCGCGCCCATGCCGCCCAACACCGAGTGGGCGATGGCCCCGGCCAGGTAGGTGATGCGCTTGACCACCACGTAAGGCCCCACCACCCCGCAGGCCAGGCTGGCCAACAGCCCGGCCGCCAGGGCGTACTGCAAAAAGCCGTAGGTTCCCACGGCCTCGAAAAACTCAAACATGTTCGCATTCCGGGCCGCAGGGGGCGTGGATCTGGTCGTGGCGCACCAGGCGCGCGCCGGGGCCATAGATGGCCTCCAGCACCTCACCGTGGATGGCCTCGGTGGGGTGCATGGAGAGCTTCTGGTTCACGCAGGCCACGTGGCGCACGTGGGGGGGCACGAAACCCAGGTCATGGGTGACCATTACCAGGGTCATCTTTTGTCGCAACTGGCCCAGAAGCTCGTAGAGCTCCTTCTCGGCCTGGGGGTCCAGGTTGGAGGTGGGCTCGTCCAGGAGCAAAATCTCCGGCGCGGAGACCAGGGCCCGGGCGATGAGCACCCGCTGGCGCTGGCCCCCGGAGAGCTCGGCCAAATGCCGCCGCGACAAGTCCGGCAGGCCCACCGCGGCCAGGGCCTGGCGGGCGGCCTCGTGGTCGGAGCGGCGGGGCCAGGCCCAGGGCCCGCCCGCCAGGCGGCCCATCTCCACCACCTCGCCCACGGTGATGGGAAAGGCCAGGTCCAGGTGGCTCTGCTGGGGCAGATAGCCCAGGCGCTGGCAGATCTTGGCCGGGGGCTGGCCCAGCACCTTCACCACCCCGCCATTGGGGGCCAGGAGCCCCAGCATGATCTTCAAGAGGGTGCTCTTGCCCCCGCCATTGGGGCCCACCACGGCCAGGAAATCGCCGGCCTGCACCGTGAGGTCCACATCGGAGAGCACCTGGCGGCCGTTGTAGGCAAAGCTTACGTTATCCAGGCTGATGACCACGCTCATGCTTCTTCCTCCTGCCCCGGCGCCGCCGGGACGTGGCCCAGGCTCTCCAGGGGGAGGGGCCCGTTCTGGTGGCAGACCAGGTGGAAGGCCTCGCACTCCTCGCAACGGGCCAGTTCGTGGGTGCGGGCGAACTGGGCCCAGTGCCGCCGCTGCTGGGGCGAGAGGATGCCCGTACCCTGGCACAGGGGACAGACGCCCTCCAGGGCCGAGATGATGGCCCGCCGGATGAACTGGGAGCGGTTGGGGATGCCCTCCATGGCCGTCAGGAGGGCCGGGTCGGCCTTGAAGCTGATCACGGTTTCCGATTTTCTTTTGGGAGCCATGCTCTTAATTCCTGGGGCCCTCCGCTCCGGCCGCGGAGGCGGCCGGGGGCGAGGCGAAAGGGGTACTGAACCCAGTATACGTACTACTTGGTAATACGACAAGCGCCGCCCGCCAGCCCCGTCCGCAGCGGCCTCCCCCGCCCCTCGGCCGGGGCGCCCACCGCGTTCCCCTGGACGCCAACCGGGAGATTGATGGTATAAATATACTTATTGCCCCAAATGCAACTCGTGAGACAGGCCCCGCGCGGGACGCGGGCACCCAGTTTCGGCGCTGTGCGCGCGCTTCCGCAAGGGGGAGACTTAATGCTCAAAAAGATCCTGGTGGTGGATGACGAAGAAGCCATAAGGGAGATATTCAGTCGGGCTTTGCGCAGTTCGGGGTTCGAGGTCATCACCGCGCCCAGCGCGGAGGACGCCTTGGAGCTGTTGAAAAAAGAAACCCCGCAAGTGATGTTTCTGGATTTGAACCTGCCGGGCATGGACGGGGTGGAACTGGCCCGCCGGGTGCGGGCGAGCAACCCCATGACCCTGTTGTATGCCTTCACGGGCTATGTGTCGCTGTTCGAACTGGCCAACTGCCGCGAGGCCGGGTTCGACGACTACTTCACCAAACCGGTGGACATGGGCCTCTTGCGCCGAGTGGCGGCGGAGGCTTTTGAGAAAGTGGAGCGCTGGCGCCGCCAGTGATCATCCCGCCGGCGGGGGCCCTGGCCCGGCCGGCGGTGGAGGCCATCATCCCTCGCGGGCCGGGTCGCCCGGCTCACGGGGGCTTTTGTTGCGGGCGGGGGGCCCGCCGGGAGTGCAAACATGGAGTTGTCTGACCTGCCCCGGGACCTGCAGGAGACCGTGAAGTTTCACGGCCACCTCTGTCCGGGTTTGTTGATAGGTTACCGGACGGCCAAGGCGGCTTTGGCCCGCCTGGGGGCCGGCCGGTCGGAGGATGAGGAACTGGCCGTGGTGGCGGAGAACAACAGCTGCAGCGTGGACGCCATGCAGGTGCTGTTGGGAGCCACCTTTGGCAAGGGCAACCTCAAATGGCGGGACTACGGCAAGCAGGTGTTCTTCATCTACGACCGCAAACGCGAGCAGGCGCTCAGGGTGAGCTTTGTGGGCGATCATCTGCGCACCGACGGGCCGGATGGGCAGCCCGACCGCGAGGGCTTCAGCCGGGCCCTGTTGGCCGCGCCGGATGAGGAGCTGTTCAAGTTCCGCGAGGTGGACTTTTTCCCCCCGCCCGAGGCGGTGATCGAACCGGGCATCGTTTGCGACGCTTGCGGCGAGCGCACCCAGGAGAGCCGCTTGGTGGTGCGGAGCGGCCGGTCCCTGTGCCGCTCCTGCGCGGCCCGGGAGGGCGTGTCTTGAAAGGGGTGACCGAGCTGGTGTTCGAGGCCGGCATGCTGAAAAAAATGCGCCGCACCGGCTACCCCTTTTTGGGCAGCGGCGGCGAGTCGGTGGCGGACCATTGTTTCCGGGCGGCGCTTTTGGGCTATTGGCTGGCCCTGGAGCATGGGACGGAACTGGGCGTGGAAGATCCGGCCCAGGTGGCGCTTTTGCTGTTGCACCACGACTTGGCCGAGGCCCGCACCGGCGATCTGAACTACATGAACAAGCGCTACTGCGTGGCTGACGAGGCCAAGGCCCTGGACCATCAGGTGCGGGACCTGCCCCCGGTCCTGGCGGGGCGGGTGCGGGCCCTGGTGGAGGAGTTCAACGAGTCGGCCACGCCGGCCGCCCGCCTGGCCCACGACGCGGACCAACTGGACCTTCTCGTGGAGCTGAAGGAGCAGCAGGACCTGGGCAACCCCTACGCGCAGAAGTGGATTCACTACGCCCTGAAGCGCCTGACCACCGCGCCGGCCCAGCGGCTGGCGGCCGAGATCCTGGGCACGGATTGGACCGACTGGTGGTTCGAGAAGCGCGAGGAGCTGTGGGTGCACCACAACGGGAAATGAGGGCGAAGGAGTCCGAGCGAGACGGAGGCGGCCGGTTGGCCGCCTCCGTTTCTTTTGGCCAAAAGGAAAGGCGCCCACTGGGGAGGTGGGCGCCTTCAAGGAAAGGAGAAAAGGGTGTTTAGCTGGTCGCCCTATGAATAAGCAACTATGATGCCAACCCCCGGGGCGGGGGACAGGGCAAGGAAAAGGCGCCCACTGGGGAGGTGGGCGCCTTCAAGGAAAGGAGAAAAGGGTGTTTAGCTGGTCGCCCTATGAATAAGCAACTATGATGCCAACCCCCGGGGCGGGGGACAGGGCAAAGAAAAGGCGCCCACTGGGGAGGTGGGCGCCTTCATAGGAAGGAGAAAAGGGTGATTAGCTGGTCGCACGTAGATTAAGCAAGGACGGTGCCAAACCGCCCGCCCCCGTGACTTTGGCTGCTGGTCGAGCAAAAAAAAGGAAAGACGCCCATTGGGGAGATGGGCGTCTTCAAGGAAAGGAGAAAAGGGTGTTTAGCTGGTCGCCCTGTAATTAAGCAAGGACGGTGCCAACAAGGCCATTGGTCGAGGAGGCCCAGGATGGGGCCGCGGTGCGTTGGCCGGCCAACCAGCTAAATTAAATAGTCTTTACCTAAAACTGCCAATGCCTGGCGCACCGGAGAATAAAAAAGGAAAGACGCCCACTGGGGAGGTGGGCGTCTTCATGGAAAGGAGAAAAGGGTGTTTAGCTGGTCGCCCTGTAATTAAGCAAGGACGGTGCCAACCCCAGGCGGCCGGCCGGTTTCCTCCGGGCCACCGGCCTTTCGCCCCCTGGGTCCTGGCGGGATATTTTGAACTATATTACCTCGTTATCCCGCCAGAGCCCTCCGGGACGCCGCCCTGCCGCGCGCCCTAAAAAAAAGACGCCCACTGGCTGGTGGGCGTCTTCCTGGAAAGGAGAAAAGGGTGTTAGCTGGTCGCGTGAAAAAATAGCAAGAAGCATGCCACCCTTCGCCTTTTAGCGGGCATCAAGAATTATCACTTTAATTACCGATACTTGGCTCAGATAATGTTCCCAAGACCCCCGGGGGCCTTGGTCGGGGCGGCCCCGCCCCGGTTCAAAAATTTGAACCCGCC
Organism: Deltaproteobacteria bacterium; assembly: GCA_020444165.1. The sequence continues at coordinate 31,739 of JAHLLK010000021.1, forward strand.
GCGGGGCGCGGCGGGTTACAGTTCTGTGATCCTATTGTTTTCAGAGGCAATTTGGCGGTTGAAAAAATTGAACCGCCCTTTGGCCCGGGGCGTCGCAATTTTTTAACCCAGGCCGGGCGCCGGAAATTTAGCACACATTTCGGCGACTTCCCCGCGGACGACCGCCAGGGCCGCCTCGTCGCCCACCAGAGTGGCCACGCGGGATATCAGCTCGGCCACGCGGGCCATCTCCGCCTCGCCCATGCCGCGGCTGGTCAGGGCCGGGGTGCCGAAGCGCACGCCGCTGGGGTCGTTGGCCGAGCGGGGGTCAAAGGGGATCTTGTTGGCGTTGGCCACGATGCCGGCCTGTTCCAGGGCGCTGGCCAGCACCTTGCCGGTGAGCCCCTTTTGGCCGGCGTCCAGGAGCACCAGGTGGTTGTCCGTGCCGCCGGTGACCAGGCTGAAGCCCTGCTCCAACAGGCCCTCGGCCAGGGCCCGGGCGTTCTTGGCCACCTGGTGACAGTAGTCGTGGAACTCCTGGCCCGAGGCTTCCTTGAGGGCCACGGCGATGGCCGCAGTGATGTGGTTGTGCGGGCCGCCCTGCAGGCCGGGGAACACGGCCTTGTCGATCTTGGCGGCCAGGTCCTGGCGGCAGATGATGAGGCCGCCCCGGGGGCCGCGGAGGAGCTTGTGGGTGGTGGAGGTCACCACGTCGGCGTGGGGCAGGGGGTGGGGATGGTCGCCGCTGATGCACAGGCCCGAAATGTGGCTGATGTCCGCCACCAGGTAGGCCCCCACCTCGCGGGCGATTTCGCCGAAGATGGCGAAATCGATGGCGCGGGGGTAGGAGGAAGCGCCGCAGAACAGGAGTTGGGGCTCGAAGTCCAACACCTCGCGCCGCACCTGGTCATAATCCAGGCGGCCGGTGTCCCGGTTCAAATGGTAGCCCCGCACGTCGTAGTAAGTGCCGGAAAAGCTGGCTTTGGTCCCATGGGTCAGGTGGCCGCCCGCGGCCAGGTCCATGCCCATCACCCGCCCGGATTTGCCCAACAGCCCCAGGTATACGGCCATGTTGGCCGGGCTGCCGGAGTAGGGCTGCACGTTGATGTGCTCGCCGCCGAACACCTGTTTGGCCCTTTGGATGGCCAGCTCTTCCACCTGGTCGATGTTTTCCTGACCTTGGTAGTAGCGGTGCCGGGGGTAGCCCTCCGAGTATTTGTTGCACAGAATGGAGCCGGTGGCCTCCAGGACCGCCTGGGAGGCGTAGTTTTCCGAGGGGATCATGCGCAGACTGGCCTTTTGCCGGGCGGTCTCGGCCTCGATGAGGGCCGCCAGCTCCGGGTCCACGCGCTTCAACTCTTCCATGGCATAAATTCCTTTCCCATTGCTCGAAGTCAATGAATATGTCACAGGCGGGAAAGGTTGTCAACGTTGTGACACTTAAGTCCAGCGCACCCGGCCTTGGCCCCAGCCGGGTTTTGCGGTACAACAACTTCATGACCCCCGGTCCCCGGCCGCGCCACGGACCGGGATCATCTTTATCCAGAGGGAGAATGCATGCTGCTGGAGGGATACCGTGATTTGGAGCTGGAGCACAAGAGCGGGGTGCAAGCCTTCCTGACCGCTGATCCGCCGCTTACTTCGGAGCTGACCTTCACCAATCTTTATATGTGGCGGCATCACTACCTGCCACAGTGGCGTGAGGAGGCGGGCTGCCTGTTGGTGGTGGTCTCCCCGCCGGACACCGCGCCGTTTGGCCTGCCCCCGGTGGGCCGGGGCGATCATGCCGCCGCGGTGGCGGCGCTGGGCCGGGATCTGGCCGCCGCCGGCCTGACCCCGCGGTTGGCCCGGGTGGGCCGGGATCTGGCTCAGAGCCTACCGGCCGAGCAATACCTGGTGGAGCACGAGCGCGACCAGGACGACTACGTGTACCTGGCCCAGGACCTCCGAGAGCTGAAGGGCCGCAAATACCACCGCAAGAAGAACCACCTGAACAAGTTTCTCCGGGCCCACCCCCGCCACGAGTACCAGCCCCTGACCGCGGAGATCTGCCGGAAGGTCCTGGACATGCAGGAGCATTGGTGCCGGCTCCGGGGCTGCGAGGACGACCCCGGCCTGGCCAGCGAGGACCTGGCCATCTGCGAGGCCATCCTGGCCCGGGAGGCGCTGGGCCTCACCGGCGGGGTGATCCTGTTGGACGGCCGGGTGGAGGCTTTCAGCCTGGGGGAGATGCTGAACCCCCAGACCGCGGTGATCCACGTGGAAAAGGCCAACCCCGAGATCGACGGCCTGTACACGGCCATCAACCAGCGCTTCTGCCAGGAGGCCTGGTCCGGAGCGGAATTCATCAACCGGGAGCAGGACCTGGGCTTGGAGGGGCTGCGGGCGGCCAAGGAGTCCTATCTGCCGCACCATCTGGAGGAAAAGTTCCGGGTGACCTGGCGCTAGCAGGATGCTGAAAAAGCCCCTCCATGGCCTTTTTCAACCAAACCTGACAAAAGCGCGGTTTTGTCGAGTTTGGCAAATTACTCGCTTTTTCAACGCCGCGCGATTTGGCGCCCCATCCCTGGCGCGCCTAGCCGGCTGTTTTTCAACAGCCTGCTGGAGTCTGGCGGAGAAATTGGAAGATGGGGTGCAACCCCTTTTTGTGAGCAAAAAGGGGTTGCACCCCAGAAAAGCGCGGTTTTTCTGGGGACTCCGCTGGTTTTCCCCCACCCCCTTTGCCCAAAAAACTTTATAACCCTCTGGGTTCAGTGATAGCCATCCTTCCCCGGAACACCTGCCTGAAACTGGGAAATGGCTAACAACCGTGATGGCGCGAATCCTCCAACAAACTCCCGGGAGAAGCCAGCTATGACCAAGTTTTTGGAAGCCGTGCGCTGGGTGGCGCCCGGGGTGGGCCTGTATTTGGCCTTGTGGCTGGGGCAAGACGCGATGGAGCAGTTCAGTTGGCTGTGCGGCTTCACCGTGGCGCCCATCGCCGGGCTCACCGCCTTGGAGAGCCTGTTCTGGGGACAACGGGCGGCCGGGGAGTCGGGCTACGGCGCGGGCGGCCGGGGCTACCAGCGGCAATCCGCGTTCAACAACCTGGCCATGGCCCTGACCTGCCTGCCGGTGTACCTCTTGCATTGGGGGGTCTACGCCCAGGCGGCCCTGACCACGGTGTTTCTCACCTTTTTCGGGCTCTCGGCCCTGAACCACCTGTACTCGGCCGTGCGGGAGCGGAATTTCACCTTCCGCAACCTGGCCCGGCCGGTGCTCTCGGCCGCTTTGCTCGCCCTGGTCCTGCCTTTCCTCTGGGCCGCCCTGGTCCAGGCGGCAGGTTCCTGAGCCGGGAGCGGTGGCGGCTTTAGACCCAACTTTCAGGCTGGCTACCAAGCCACCTTCGGGAGCGCGCGAGCTTGGCTTGAATGATGGCCCCGCTCGACACGCAATGCCAGCAGCGGCACGCTGCCGCGAGTGCATTGGTTCATTACCAAGCCAACTTCGGGAGTACGCGAGCTTGGCTTGAATGATGGCCCCGCCCGACACGCAATGCCAGCAGCGGCACGCTGCCGCGTTGGCCAGGGTATTTGCCAGCCCACCTACGGGAGCGCGCGGCATTGGCTTGAATGATGGCCTTCCCCGACACGATACGCCAGCAGCGGCACGCTGCCGGCACGCTGCCCAGACCCCTGCTTTCAGGCTGGCTACCAAGCCACCTTCGGGAGCGCGCGAGCTTGGCTTGAATGATGACCTTCCCCGACACGATACGCCAGCAGCGGCACGCTGCCACGACACGCAATGCCAGCAGCGGCACGCTGCCGCGTTGGCCAGGGTATTTGCCAGCCCACCTACGGGAGCGCGCGGCATTGGCTTGAATGATGGCCTTCCCCGACACGATACGCCAGCAGCGGCACGCTGCCCCGACACGATACGCCAGCAGTGGCACGCTGCCCCGAGTGCATTGGTTCATTACCAAGCCAACTTCGGGAGCGTTTGGCCTTGGCTTGAATGATGGCCCCGCTCGACACGTAATGCCAGCAGTGGCACGCTGCCCGCTCAAACCGCTAGTTTCTTAATATTTTCCAAGGCTTGGCGGGCCAATTCGTTTTTTTCCTGCTGACGCTGGGCCAGGGCCTCGGTTTTGGCCCGCAGGAAGTAGTAGAGGTCTTCCCGGTCCTGGGCCGGCAGGAGGGCCACCAGGGCGGCCAGTTCGCGGCCCAGGCCTTCCAGGCCCAGGGCCAGGCCGCCCGGGGGGTCCGGGGGTGGGGGTGGGGGCCCGAACACCATTTGCTCCGGGTCCAGGCCGGCCAAGCCGGCGGCCAGCTCCAGGAGCCGGTCGGGCATGAGGCGGGTCCCGGTCTCGTAGCGATTGTACTGGGCCTGACTGAGGCCGAGGCGGGCGGCGTAATCGGCCTGGGTCTCGGCGCCGCGCAGTTCCTTCAGGCGCTGTCCCACGCGCAGGGCGATGTGACGGTGTGACTCCCGCATAAACTACCGTACCTTTGTTTAGCGTATTGTAAACCGCCCCAACCCCGCCGTCCAGTGCTAAAAGCGCTCGTCTCCGCCGGATTCGCGGCCCGGGCCCGGAGGGGCCACGATTTCCCGGATGGCCTTCCTGGCTCAGCTTACTTGTCCCCCGGGCGGGAAGGTTTTAACATGCCGAGGGGAGCTTGCCCCGTGAAGTATTTTTACCAACAGATGACCCGGGGTGATCATTTTTTGGTGGGTCGGCGGGGGCGGGAGCGACGGGACGGGCCCTCAGGAAAAGGCCCGGGCAGAGGGGGCGATGGCGGCAGCGCGCAAACCAGGGAGATGGGCTCGGCTGGTGGCCCTCTGGGTGGCCGGGTGCCTGGTGGCGGGGGTGGGCTGCGGCGAGCTGGGCCTGGCCGTGCAGGACCAGGCGCAGTCGGCGCAGGCGTGCCTTTTGTTCGGACGGGTGCGGAGCCCGAACCACCCCGGGGCGCCGGTGGTGGTGGCGGCCTACACCCCGTCCCAGGAGGGCCGGGACCTGGAGGGCTGGGCCCTGACCCGGGAGGGCGAGTTGTTTCTTTTGCATCTGCCGGCTGGGCGCTACTTTTTGGTGGCCTTGGTGGATCTGAACCACAACCATACCCCCGACGCCGGGGAGCCCCTGGGCATTTACGGCGAGGAGGGGGTGATGGTGGCTTCCCCGGGCGAGGCGGTGGGCGAGCTGACCCTCACGGTGGACAACGGCAAGCTCCCCAAGGGTTTTCCGGCCCTGGGGGAGAAGATCAAGGCCCGGGCCGAGGATTTGCCCGACCCGCGGCCCGGCGCCGTGGCCGACCTGAACAGCCCTTACTTCGCGGCTGCCTATGGCGAGGTGGGCCACTGGGCCCCCGGGCAGTTTTGGGAGGAGGTGGGGGGCAACATCTTTTTCCTGGAGCCCTATGACCCGGCCCGCACCCCGCTGTTGTTCGTGCATGGGGCAGGGGGCTCGCCCCAGGATTTCCGGGAGTTCTTCCGCCGCCTGGACCGCCCCAAATACCAGGCGTGGTTCTTTAATTATCCCTCGGGCTTGGGCCTGGAGGGCATGGCCCGCCTGCTCTCGGAAAAGCTGGTGGACCTGCACGAGCGCTACGCCTTTTCGCGGTTGGTGATCGTGGCCCACGGCATGGGCGGCCTGGTGGTGCGCTCCTTTCTGGTGGATTATGGCCTGCTGCATCCTTATGTGAAGGTGTTCGTGTCCATCTCCACCCCCTGGGGCGGCGAGGACCTGGCGGCCACCGGGCGGTCGCTCTGGCCGGTGGCGCCGCGCTCCTGGGAGGACGTGGCCCCGGGCAGCCCCCTTCTGCGGCATATCTATGCCAAGCGCCTGCCGGGCCCGGTGAAGTTTTATCTCATTTTCGGCTACACCCCGGAGGCCAGCCTGCTCAGGCCGACCAACGATGGGGCGGTGACCCTGGCCAGCCAGACCGATCCCCGGGCCCTCAAGGAGGCCAAGGGCAGCTACGGCTTCCGGGAGGACCACCTGAGTATCTTGGCCAGCCACGACGTGTTGGTGTTTACCGAGAGCTTGTGGGGCAAGTGAGGCCCGGCCGGGCCAGGGAGAATGGGTTATCTTGATTAAAATCCTGGTGATTTATCATTCGCAGGGCGGGAACACCCGCCGTCTGGCCGAGGCCGCGGCCGCCGGCGCGGCGGCGGTGGAAGGCGTGAGCGTGATGCTGAAGACCGCGGGCGAGGCCGGGCTGGCCGATCTGGCCGGGTGCCGGGGCCTCCTGTTGGGCTCGCCGGAGTACTTCGGCTACATGGCCGGGGCCTTGAAGGACTTCTTCGACCGGACCTATGAGGCCGGGCGGGAAAGGCGCGAGGTGTTCAAGAAACCCTACGCCGTGTTCATCAGCGCGGGCAACGACGGCAGTGGGGCCTTGGCCTCCATCGAGCGCATCGCCCGGGGCTATCCTCTCAAAAAGGTGCAGGAGGCCGTGGTGATCCAGGGGCCGCCGGACCAGGCCGCGCTGGAGCGGGTGCGGGAGCTGGGCCAGACCCTGGCCGCGGGGTGCGAGGCCGGGATCTTCTGAGCCGTGTGCCTCCCCGGCTCAGTCCAGGGACACTTCCACCCGGTCGCGGCCGTTCTCCTTGGCCCGGTACAGGGCTTGGTCGGCCCGATTGAGGGTCTGCTCCAGGGGCTCGCTGGCCGGGCGGCACAGGGCCACCCCCAGGCTGATGGTGAAGCCGAAGCTCTGGCCCTCCCAGTCCAGTTCCAGGCCGGCCACCGCCCGCCGCAGCCGCTCGGCCGCTTCCCGGGTCTGGTCCAGGCCGGTCTCCGGCAGGATAATCGCGAACTCCTCTCCGCCCAGGCGGCCCAACAGGTCGGCTTCCCGCAAGAACCGGCGCAGGCAGTGGCACAGCCCCTTCAGGGCCAGGTCCCCGGCCCCGTGGCCCAGGGTGTCGTTGAGGTACTTGAAATGGTCCACGTCCAACTGGATCACGGCCAGGTCCCGGCCGTAGCGGGCAGCGCGCTCCATCTCGGTGGCCGCGGCCTCGAAAAAGGCCCGGCGGTTCAGCGCCGCAGTGAGGGGGTCAGTGGCGGCCATGGTCCGCAGGCGGTTCTCCAGGTCCTTGCGGAGGGAGATGTCGCGAAAGAACCAGATGCGCCCGCCGCTGGTGCGGTCGGGGTTGGTCAGGGCCTTGGAGTGCACGGTGAACACCTGCCCGGTGGCGAGGCCGGTTTCATCCCCGGCCAGCTCCCGGTCCGGCTGGCGCAACAGCTCCAGGGTCAGCTCGCGGAAGGCCGCGGGGTCGTTGGCGTGCTCGGCCATGATCTCCAGGAGCGCCCGGCCGTCGCCCGGGGGGAAGTCCCGGGTGGTCAGGCCCCAGAGACGCAACAAGCGGCGGTTGTGCCGCCGCAGCCGGCCGGCCGCGTCCAGGGCCAGGATGCCGTCGGGCGAGGTTTCCTGCTCGGTCTCCAGCCAGAGGTTCAGCTCGCGGAGTTTTTGGTTGGTTTGGGACAAATCCAGGGCCATTTTTTCCAGGTGCTGTTCCCGCTCCTTGCGGCGGTCCATCTCGCGCTTCAGGTTCAGGGCCGAATTCACCCGCGCGGCCAACTGCACCGGGTGGGGCGGCTTGAACACGTAATCCATGGCCCCGGCCAGGAAAGCGTCCCGCAGGCTGGCGGGGTCGACCACCTGGGTGACCATGATGATGGGGATGTGGGCCAGCTCGGGGCGGCTTTTGATGAGGTGACAAGCCTCCAGGCCGGTGATGTCGGGCATCTCGATGTCCAGGAGCACCAAGTCGAAGTCCTGGGGGCTGCCCTGCAACACCACCAAGGCCTCGCCGGCCGAGGCGGCCCCCACCACCTGCTGGTGGCCTTGGTCGTGCAACATGGCTATCAGGGCGCTGCGCTGGAATTTGGAGTCATCCACCACCAATAAGGGCATAGCACCTCCGGGTCGGGTTCCAACGGCAAAGGCCGCAGGCCCGGTACGGGGGAATTCAGGGGAGGCAAACTGGGTTCTGCGCGGCCGCGCGCCACAGGGGGCGGCCGGGAGGGGCGGCAGGTCTTCCGGGGCAACGGTTATTTTTACCAAGTAGAGCGAGGTATGGACAACGGTTATTTGTCTTGCCCGCGCGGCGCGGCTCCCGGGAGCCGGCGCGAACCGGAGCCAGGAGGCTGTCGGTGCGATTTCTCCGACACTCTCCTAAACTTCGCTCTCCCGGGCCGCCTCCACCGGCACCGGGGCCAGGGTGCGGACCAGCTCGGCCGGGTCCAGCTCCAAGAGGAGGCCCCGCCTGCCGCCGTTGATGATGAGGCGGGGCAGGTCCAGGATGGTCTTCTCCACGTATACCGGGAGCTTCTGGCGGGTGCCAAAGGGCGAGATGCCGCCCACCTGGTAGCCGGTGAGGCGGAGCGCCTCCTTGGGGTCCACCGGGTGTACGCTGCGGACCCCCAGGGTGCGGGCCAGGGTCTTGGTGGAGACCTCGCGGTCGCCGTGCATCAACACCACCAGGGGCGCGCCATGCTCGTCGGCCATGATCAGGGTCTTGATCACCCGATGCTCCTCCACCCCCAACTCCCGGGCGGCCACCCGGGTGCCGCCTTTTTCCTCGTAGGCATAGGCATGGGGCAGAAACGCCACCCCGGCCTCCCGCAGGAATCGCACCGCCGGGGTCACGGGGGTCTTGTCCTTGGCCATGGAAACTCCTGCCTCCTCCTCGCCCCGGCCGGGACGCCGCCGGGGACCGCGGAAAAACGCTCTGCCCCGAGCTTACTCCGCCCGGCCGGGAAACTCAACGCGCCGGGTTGGGGACCGACAAAGGACCAAGCAGGGGCCGTCCGGGGCCGCAACCCGGATTTGGCGGCCCCGCTCCCCCCGGACATTACGAGCTTGCGCCCACCCCGGCCACACTCCCCCTCCCCCCCGGAGGCGGGCTGATGCTACAATACCCCAGCCTTTGCGGGGGACGCCGGGGAACCACCTTGCGGCCGGCGTTGGACCCGCCAAGCTGTGGGAGACCTGCCTATGACCATACCTGTCAAACCCAAAGACCCCCAAGTGGTGGCCCCCGGCGTATTCCTGGTGGGAGGGCCGGATTTCACCGACTCCCGGGACTGCCTCTGCTATCTGGCCGTGGGCAATGACGCCCGGGTGCTCCTCGATTTCGGGGCCGGACCCAGCGCGGAGCGCATCCTGGAGCTGGCCTGCCAGGCCGGCGGCGCCCCGCCCACCCATTTGCTGTTGACCCACGCCCACATCGACCACGCGGGCGGCGCGGCGCACCTGGCCCAGGAGACCGGCTTGCCGATCATGGTGCATCGCCTGGACGCCCAGACCCTGGCCCAGGGCGACCCCCACCGCAGCGCCGCCACCTGGTACGGCCTGCAGCTCACGCCGGTCGAGAACCTGACCATCCTGACCGGGGGAGAAACCCTTCCCCTGGACCCCGGCCGGCTCTTGACCATCCTGCACGCCCCCGGCCACACCCCCGGCTCCCTGGCGGCCTGGTGCCCGGCCGGGGATTACAAGGTGCTGTTCGCCCAAGACCTGCACGGGCCCTTCCTGCCCGAGTTCGGCTCGGACCTGGAAGACTGGCGGCGCAGCATGGACGCCCTCCTGGAACTCAGAGCCGACGTGCTGTGCGAAGGACACTTCGGAGTGTACCGCCCGCGGGAAAAAGTGGAGGCCTACATCCGCCACCACCTGCGCCTGCAAGGCCACTAGCGGCGGACGGGGAGTTTTCTTGGAGGAAGAAGAATGTGGGGGGAAACCCTTTTTTGTTCACAAAAAAGGGTTTCCCCCCACACCCCCCTTCCCCAAAAAAACTTCATGTGTTTAAACAGGATGGGCGGCAGCCATCCACAAGCAGGAATAACCGCCGAAAGTGGGGGATTGGCTGGAAACAATGAGAAGCCTGACGGAGAAATGGTTCCGACAGGCTCCTAAGCAGGTCGGGAGGAGACCTTGGCTGAGATGATCTGCTACTGTTTTGGCTACACCCGGGAGGATCTGGCCCAGGACCTGGGGCCCCGGGGCGAGTCGCCCATTGCCGAGCGCATTGCCGCCGCCAAACGGGCCGGCGGCTGCGACTGCGCGGTGAAAAACCCCAAGGGGCGCTGATGCCTGGCCGAGGTCCGCCAGGTGGTGGACCAACTGCGGCGCGAACGGGGCTTCACCCCGCCTGGCGCGCCGCCGGCCCTGCCCCAGCTCTGAAGCCGGCGGGGCCGGTCACCTGGCCCCCCAAAAGTCCCGGACCTACGCCCCCGCGGGCCGGGAGTCCCGCACCCGCACGGCTTTGCCCTCGGCCGCGGGCAGGCTGCCCAGGGGGGCCAGCTCCACCCGGGGGGTGACCAGAATCTCGTCCTTGAGCGCCGCGGTGAGTTTCCTGGCCAGGCCCAGGCCCTCCTCGCCGGTCGCTTCGCGGCCTTCCCGCAGCTCGGCCCGCACGGTCACCACGTCGTCGGGGCCGCGCCGGTCCAGCTCGATCAGGTAATTGCCGGCCAGCTCGCCAAAGGTCATGAGCACCGCTTCCACCTGCATGGGGAAGATGTTCACCCCCTTGACGATGAACATGTCGTCCGAGCGCCCGGTGATGCGCGAGATGCGGCGGTGATTCCGGCCGCAAGCGCAGCGGCCGGGCAGCACGCTGGCCAGGTCCCGGGTGCGGTAGCGGACCAAGGGCATGGCCTCCCGCTCCAGGGTGGTGAGCACCAGCTCGCCCACCTCGCCCGGGGCCACCGGGGCCAGGGTCACCGGGTCCACCACCTCCAGGAGGTAGGCGTCCTCCCACAGGTGCAGCCCGTTCTGCTCCGGGCACTCAAAGGCCACGCCGGGGCCGTTCATCTCCGAAAGCCCGTAGCAATTCATGGCCCGGGCGCCGTAGATCTCCTCCAGGCGGCGGCGGGTGGCCTCGCTGTGGGGCTCGGCCCCCACCACCAACAGCCGCAGATCGCTGTCCCGGGCCGGGTCCAGGCCCAGCTCGCCAAAGGTCTGGGCCAGCTTCAGGGCGTAGCTGGGGATGATGTGGGCCGCGGTGGTGTGAAACTGGCGCATGAGGCTGATCTGGCGGCGGGAGTTGCCCACCCCCGAGGGGATGACCAGGGCGCCCAGCTTCTCGGCCCCGTAATGCAGGCCCAGGCCGCCGGAGAACAGCCCGTAACCCACCATGTTCTGGAACACGTCCGCGGGCCGGAGCCCCACCATCCACAGGCAGCGGGCCACCAGCCCGGCCCAGCGGTCCAGGTCACCGGCCGTATGGTACACCGCGGTGGGAGCGCCGGTGGTGCCCGAGGACACGTGCACCCGCACCACCTCCTCGCGGGGCACGGCCAAGAACCCGTCCGGGAACCCGGCCCGCAGGTCGTGCTTGGTGGTGAAGGGCAAGCGGCCGATATCCTCGGGCCCCCGGATTTGGGCCGGGTCCAGGCCCGCGGCTTGCCACTGCGCACGGTAAAAAGGAGCCGCCGCGGCCCGGGTCAGGGTCACCCGCAGCCGGGCCGTTTGGAGAGCGGCCAACTCGTCGTTGGACAGGAAATCTTTGGTTTGATCCCAGGGCATGATCCATCCACCCCAAAAAAATACACGCCGCCGGGCGGCGCGGATGTTCCGGTTTGCACAAGCACGGCAATAGTAGCCAAGGGGCGGCGGGGCCGCAACCGCTTTGCGGCCGGCCGGGGGTGGAAGGCGGGGTGGAGCGCCCCGCGGGCCGGGCTGTCGTCCCGGTGAGGCCCTTACATGGTCACCACGTAGGCGAAGAAGGTGCCCCGGGCGGTCCGGGACGGCTCAAGACCGGCCTCGTCCAGCCAGAGCTTGGCGTCCCAGCTCCGGAGCCGGCTGGCCATGACCCCGGCCTGCCCCGGGCACTTGGTGGCCCACAACAGCTTCATCACCTGCCAGGGCTGGCTCCGGGCCAGACGGCGCCCCGCTTCGGCTGGATCGCCGGTGAGGCCCACCCGCAGGCTGGGCACCCGGTAGGTCAGAGCCCCCACCCGGCCGGTGAGCCGCTCCCACACCGCCTCCGCCGGCCCAATGCTTATTTCGGAGTAATCCAGGTCCATACTTTTATTTTACGACCGTGGGAACCGGCCCAGGGCTTTTTACGCCACCCCTTGACTACGGGGGTTTTGTGCTTATGTTTAAATCAAACAGAGAAACGGGAGCGAGCAAGTGCCCGTCCCCTTACAAAGGGGGTCGTTATGGCCGAGAGAGATTATGGATATCGTGACTATCATCCCGAACCCGTGGGTGATGTCTTTACGGATAGGCTGAACCCGGAATGGCCTCGCATGAAGGGTTACGAAATCACCGAGGAAGAGTTCCGCGAGGAAGAAGCCAAGATTTTGGCGGAAGGGCGCGGGTGCGTGACCCAGTAAATGAGTAACGCAGGCAAGCAAATAAAAATATGGTTGGTTGAGACGCCCGCCAGAGGGCGGGAACAAGGCCCCGGAGCTGGATAGCCCCGGGGCAAATGATTTCATGGGTCCGGGTGCTCCTGGCGGAGCACCCGGTTTTTTATCCGTCCCTGGCGAGGTTAAGCCACAGCCGAGGAGAGATCCCGGGGCAGGGAATCGATGATCTCCAGGGCCTCCTGGCGGTAGGCGTCCATGATGTAGGGCAGCGCGGTGACCCGGGCGCAGTCGTCGGTGAGGCAGGCCAGGTCCCGGCGGCTGATCAGGTCGGTGCGCCACTTGCGCGCGCCGGCCATGAGCTGCTGCAGGCCCACCCGGAGCTTCTCGCCGGCCGAGTAGATGCCCACCGCGCCCAGGGGGAAGTTGTCGACCTCGGCGCCGAACTGGGCCTTCAGATCCTCGTAGCACACGAAGATCTCTTCCTTGCTGGCGCCGTATTTGGCCACGGTGGAGGGCAGGCCGCCGTCCTCGCCGGCCAGCCAGCGGGCGATGTTCTTGCCCACCATGCCGGGGATCATCAGCGCGCGGCCCATGCACACGGCCTTGGTGTAGGGCGCGCCCAGGGCCAGGGCCTTGAAGATATGGTCCTCGCTGGAGAAGCCGCCGGCAAAGGCGATGTCCGGCACCCAGCCGCCGCGGCGGTCCAGGCGGGAGCACAGCTCATAGGCCATGGCGTGCAGGTACAGGGCCGGGATGCCCCACTCGCACATCATGCGCCAGGGGCTCATGCCGGTGCCGCCGGGCGCGCCGTCGATGGTCAAAAGGTCCAGCTTGGCGTCGCTGGCCCAGCGGATGGCCATGGCCAGCTCGCGCATGGGGTAGGCCCCGGTTTTCAGGGTAACCCGCTTGGCGCCCAGGCTCCGGAGGCGCTCCACCTCTTTCATGAAGCCTTCCTGCTCGATGAAGCCGAGCCGGCTGTGGCGCTCGAACTCCTTGATGGCCCCGTCGCGGTAGGCGGCCTGCACGGCGGGGTCCTGGGGATCGGGGGTGACGATGTAGCCCCGGCGCTGCAACTCCTGGGCCCGCTCCAGGCTGGCCACCTTGATCTCGCCGCCGATGCACTTGGCCCCCTGGCCCCATTTCAGCTCGATGGTTTCCACCCCCAATTTGTCGATGACGTACTCGGCCACGCCCAGGCGGGTGTCTTCCACGTTCATCTGCACCAGGATGTCGCCGTAGCCCTGGTGATAGCGGCGGTACAGCTCCACCCGGCGGCGCATGTCCGGGGCCTCGGCCACCTTGCCGTGTTTGTCGAACTCTAGCCCCGGGTCGATGCCGCAGACGTTCTCGCCGCAGACCAGGCTGATGCCGGTGATGGCCGCGCCAATGGCGAAGTGCTCCCAATTCTTGCGGGCGATCTCGGTGGAGCCCAGGGCGCCGGTGAACATGGGGATGCGCTGCTTGATCTTGTCAGCCACCCCGAAAGCGCACTCGGTGCTGACCCGGGGGAAAGTGGCCTGGTCGGGGTTGGCCGGAGAGCCCTCGGCCCCCAGGGCGTAGCCCATGATCTGCAAATGGGAGTAGTCCACCGGGTAGTCCTTGTCCGCCCCGGCGGTGATGTCGCCAAAGGGCGAAGGATACAGGAGTTCGCGGCTTCGGAAGGTGGCGTTGAACAGGTCGCAGTTGCCCTTGCAGCCGTCCACGCAGCGCGAGCAGATGCCCGACTGGGGAGCCACGTTGCGGGAGCGGTTTTTGGTTTGCAGGGCCTCGTTGGCATTGGGTTGGTGCAGGTTCATGGCGTTCGCTTTCTCCGGGGCGGCGGGGACGCGCTCCGGTGTAGTTAGTTTTACTTATTTTTGTTTGGTGCATTTTTATTTATCCTAACAGAAAGTGTCAACAGTTTTTTGCCGTGGCTTTTTTCGCGCCAACATCTACGTTTATTACGTTATATCGCTAAGATATCAGGATAGGTCTAGCGTTTTGGCAGGATTTGTCTTGTCCGGTATTTTACGGCAATATTGCCGCTTATTTGGCTTCTACTGGCGAATACAACGGCAGTTTGCCGGCTAAAATGCAGTCTGTTTTTTATATGTACTTATTTTTTGCCAGCCAACTGAGCCCCTGGCGGCGGCTCCCCACCCCGCAGGCAAGCGAAAATCGGCCCTGACCGGGCGGAGGTGCGGGCGGTCGCCGCGGCCGCACAGAGCGCGCCATATCCGCGGCCTGTCTGGCTTAATCTGCTTAATTTCTGGGATTTTTCTGAAGGATCGCCCCGCCGGTCCCGTAGCGGGGACACGGCGGGCGATTAATTAAAGCTAACAACTGACCACGGCTCGCGCTGGGGAGGAGCGGCCATGGCCGCGGGAGTTAGCGGCGCTACTTGAGCTTCAGCCACAACAGGCGGGCCGGATTACGGCCGGGATTGGTCCAGGAGGCGGGCATCTCGCTGGTCAGGTAGACCGTGTCGCCGGCCTTGAGGTTGTGCACCGTGCCCCCCACCTTCATTTGCAGGCGGCCGGCCAACAGATAGCCCAGCTCCTCACCCTTGTGCACGAAGAAATGGGCCGGCAGGCTCCCCTTGGCCGCGATCTCCACCACAAAGGGCTCGGCCCGGGTCTCCAGGTCCACCGGGGTGAGCCGCCACACGGCCAGGCTCTTTTCCGGGGCCTCGCCCTGGCGCACCTGTTCGGCCTCGGGCCCGGCGAACACCACCCGCCGGGCCCCGCCGGGCCCCTCCTGGAAAAAGGAGCTGATCTCCACCCCCAGGACCTCGGCCATTTTGAGCAGGGCCGGCAGGGAGGGGTAGATGTGGTTGCTCTCCACCTGGCTGATGGTGGAGGGGGTCACTCCCACCAGCTTGGCCAGTTCGGTCTGGGAAAGGCCTTTCTTGCCGCGGAGGTCCCGGAGCCGTTGCCCCAGGTCCACCCGGCCGGCGGTGCGGCGCTGGCTGTCAAAGGTGACCGTGAGGTCGCGGGTCCAGTAGTTGTGCGGCTGGTGCAGGGAGGCCTCGGCCCGGCCCTCGGCCTTGACCAGGGTCAGGCTGGTGGTGCCCCGCTTGATGCCCAAGTCGATGACCACCTGGGCGATCTGGTTGATCTGGGCCCGCAGCCGGGGGGAGTGGGCCTCCCGCTCCATGACCCAGTAGGCCACGGTGTCCAGCTCGTAGAGCCGGGGGCAGGAGTGGGAGTAGAACTTCAGGATGGCTTCCTCACCGCCCCACAACTCGGCCATGCCGGTGAGGCTCTCGAAGATGAAGCGCACGTCTCCCGTGAACTCGCCGTGCAGCTCGTAGAGCCGTTGGGTGACCTCCTCCATGTCCTGGGGCCGGGCCACCGGAGCCAGGCGGCAGGCCGCCCGCTCCCCGCCGTCCTCCTCATAAAAGCGCAGGAACACCTCCGAACCCAAGCCCTTGCCCCAGGTGAAGCAATCCAGGATCACCAGGTCGTCGTAGTCGGCCAGGGGCCCCAGCTTGTCCAGGAGGTTCTTGGGGGAGCGGTCAAAGGTGGCATAGATGAGGGGGCGGCCCCCGTTTTCCGAGGCGGCCAGGAAATTCTGACAAAACACCTGGGCCAGGGAGCCGGCGGCGTCGTGCCACACCACGTTGTCGCCCACGAACAGCCCGTCCAGGAGACGGTCCAACTCGGCGACTCCGCTGGGCACTCTGACGGGTTCGTTCATGTGGCTTTTCCCTGCCCCGGATATTTCAGGGGGGCCGGGTGGTCAGGTCGGCGCCGATCTGATTTGGTTTGGTTTTTCAATTGATGATTTCCGATTTTACCGATCACGTTTTGCGCCCTGGACCGGCACCGCCAGAGGGCGGCCGGCAAGGCGACGGACCAGCGACAACCGAGAGGCGCAGCCAGAGCTGCGTCGAGGTTGGAGCGAGGTCCGTGGGCGCAGCCGGGGGCATCCGGCGCAGCCGGACGCCCGGTCTTCCTGAAATACCCGGGTCAATCCCGCCGGTCCGGACCCGCCGGCCACCCCTGCTCCCCTTGCGTGGGTGGGTCTGCCGACGCCCGGGGCTCAGCGCATGCTGCGGCCCCAGTTGTAGCGCTGCCGCATCTCGGTGATGGTGTCCGCGGCCAGGGCCAGGGAGGGCTGGGGGTCCGGGCCGGTGAGGATCACGTGCAGCCGGGGCGGGCGGCGCTCGATGTCCTGCATGGCCGCCAAGGCGTCCACCTGGGCCTCCCGGAACCAGGGCACCACCCCGTCCAGGATCACCAGCCCACGCTCCAGGGTGGCGAGGGTTTGGCGGACTTCCTCCCACACCTGGCCGGTGGCCGCGGCGTCGTCCAGGGGCACCTCGCCCACAAAGCGGAACTGCACCCCCACCCGCCCCATGAGCTCCTTTTGGCCGGCCGGATAGTCCTCGCAGTAGAAGCGGTACACCACCACCTTGAGCCCCTGGCCCACGGCGCGCACCGCCGTGCCCATGGCCGCCGCGGTGGAGAACTCCGTCTCCCGGCCGGAATTGATCACGAATCGTCCAGTGTGTCTCATCGCTTGAGCGCCAGGGCCCGGTCCAGTTTGGATTTCAGCTGCATTTTGGCCAGGGACGCCGGACCCAGTTTGCCCCGGGCCTTACCCAGATTGAGGAACGTGTTAACAATGCTCGCCGGCACTTCCTTCTGCTCGCGGTCGGGCTTGCGGGCCAGCCGCAGGGAGCCGGTGGGGCAGGTGGAGACGCACAGGCCGCAGCCGATGCAGCGGCCGGCGTCGTAGCGGAGTTCCTTGTCTTCCAGGTGGAAGGCCTCCATCTGGCAGCGCTTCACGCACAGCCCGCAGGCTTTGCACTCGTCGGGCACGAACTCGGCCACAAAGGGGGAGGACACCACCTCGGCCGGCCGGGGGTGCTTTTTCAGCGATTTCAGAATACCGCAGCAGCAACCGCAGCAAAGGCAGATATTGATGATCTTCTGGGAGTTGCTGGGCTGCACCACCAGGCCCTGTTTGTCGGCTTGCCGCAGGATCCCGAGCGCCTCGGCCGCGTCGATGCGGCGGCCGATGCCGGCCCGCTCGTAATAATCCGCCCCGCCGCCGAAGACCAGGCAGGTCTCCACCATGCGGTCGCAACCGTCGCCCATGATCTGGTGCTCCCGGCGGCAGATGCACGGCGCCACCAGGATCTTCTTGGCCCCGGCCACCAGGGTCTCCACTTCCTCGTAGGGGAGGGTGCGGGCTTCGGCCGAGAGGCTCCTTTGCACGGGGATGGTGCGGATCTGGGGGGATTTGCTCCAGGCCTGGTGGTCGAAGAGTTGGGGCATATACTCGCGCATGTCCCGGATCAGGTCTTCGTCCAACTGGTTGACGTGGTACTCCCAAATGCCCACCACGTACTGCGCGGCCATGTACAGGGGCGGTTTCTCCCCGGGATGAATGCTGTAGATGAGGCCATTCCTGGCCATGTCCGCCAACAGCTCCGCCGTGGCCCCCAGGGGCTTCTTCAGGCGGCGGGCGATGACCCCGGCTTCTTCGGGAATCAAGGTGGTGCACAGGGCCGCCGCCGCCTCCTCCGGGGTGAACAGCCGCTGCAGAATGCGTAGCTCCACCCCGCTCTCGGTGGGGGGGTAGCCGCCGGGCAGTTCGTCCAGATGGCGGGCCAGCTTTTTATAAATATCTTCGGGCATGAAGGTCCCTTCCCCGGGCGGGCGCTACGAGGCTGGTCAAATTTAACACGAGTTGGCTTCTCTGGTAAGCAGTTTCGCGGCAGGGGGTCTGGTCCTAAAAGGACCCCGGGGCTGGGAGCCCCGGGGTCCTGACTGGCGGCCGCCCGTGGATTACAGGCGCAAGTGTTTCAAGCGTTTAGAAATCCGCGAAGTCGTCGTCTTCCAAGGGAATGACCTCCTCGGGCTTCTTGGTCTTGCCCTTCAGCGCCAGCGGCGGGGCCGCAGCCTTGCCGGCGGCAGAGCTCCGGCCCGCCCGGGAGGCGGGGGGTGCGGGAGAGTAGGCCAGTTGGGGCACGTGCTCGGCCTGCTTGGCTTTGCGGGCCTTCGCCTTTGGCTCCTTGCGGCTCTTCTTGAAGCCGTCCGAGCCTCTGCTGCCCACCAGGCCCACCAGATCGTCCACAAAGCCCTGCATGGTGCTGGCCTGGGCCGAAAGCTCCTCGGCCGAGGCCGCGGACTCCTCGGCGTTGGCCGCCACCTGCTGGGTCACCTTGTCCATCTCGGTGGCGGCCTTGTTCACCTGGTCGATGCCCTGGGCCTGCTCGGTGGAAGCGGCGGCGATCTCGCCCACCAGTTCGGTCACCTTTTCCGAGGAAGCGGCCACCTCGCTGAAGGCCTGGTTGGTGCGGCCCACCAGTTCGCTGCCCCGCTTGATGTTGTTCACCGAGCTTTCGATGAGGTTGGAGGTGTTCTTGGCCGCCTCGGCCGCGCGCATGGCCAGGTTCCTTACCTCGTCGGCCACCACGGCGAACCCGGCCCCGGCCTCGCCCGCCCGGGCCGCCTCCACCGCCGCGTTCAGGGCCAGGAGGTTGGTCTGGAAAGCGATTTCGTCGATGGTCTTGATGATCTTGGAGGTCTCCTCGCTGGTCTTCTGGATCTGGTCCATGGACTGGGTCAGCTCGGTCATGGCCCCGTTGGCCTTTTTGACCACGGCGTTGGTCTCGGTGGTCAGGCCGTTGGCCTGGTTGGCGTTGTCGGCGTTCTGCTTGGTCATGGAGGCCATCTCCTCCAGGGAGGAGGAGGTTTCCTCCAGGGCCGCCGCCTGCTCCGCCGCGCCTTCGGCCAGGGCCTGGCTGGCGTTGGCCACCTGGCCCGAAGCCGCGGCCACCTGCTGGGAGCCCTGGGACAGGCCGTCGATGACCAAGCCGATGGGCCGGGTGATGGACAGGGTGATGACCACGGCCAGGACCACGCCCAGGACCAGGGCGATCAACAGCCCCACGATAAGCACCCAGGAGGCGCTGGCGAGGTGGCTGACGGAGTCTTCGGAGATGCCCCCCATGGCCATCAGACCGGCTTCGTTGGTCTGCCGGGCCAGGGCCAGCACCTCGTCGCCCGCCGCGTTCCTGGTCTTGTCCAGGGAACGGGCTTCATTCCAGGTGGACAGGAACCCGGCCATGGCCTGGCCGTAGGTCATGCCCGCGTTCTCAATGGCGGAAAGTTGTTGCTTGTTGCCCTCTTGGCGGGTGGTTTTCAGCAATTCCTGCATCTTGGGATCCACCTCGTCCAGCTTGGCGAGGGCTTGCTCCATCAGGGCCGGATCCCAGAAGGTCTGGGCCTTGAAGTTCAGCACCCGGACGTTGTTGCCGACATCAATGACCTCGTTGATCAAATTGATTTTCCGGTGCCGCGGGTGCAACTGCTCGGGCCCCGCCCCGGAATCCATTTCCACACTCATCGTGTCGTTCATGTCTCGGAGGTATTTGAAACATTGCTCCATGTAAGCGCCGGCTGATTTGTCCATTTCGTTGCGGAAATCAGCCATCTTCTTATTCAGGGCCACGGAATCGCCCACCAGCTTTTCGTACTGGGCCACCTTGCCCTGGGCGGTCTCCACGTTGGCTTGGAGCTTGGCCAGGGCCGGGTATTTGGCGGCCAGCTCCTGGCCCCGGCTCAGGTCGGACTTGACTTTTTCCAGGGAGGCTTCGGCCTGTTTCAGACCCTCTTGGTCCTCCCGCAGAGCATAAGCCCGCATGTGGAACATGGTCACCAGGGCGTCCCGTTCCAGGTTGGAGGTGATTTCCACTTCCTTCACATATTGGTCGTTGAGCCTCTGGCTCTGGCCCTGCACTTCCAGCATGCTGTAAACCGCCATGCCGCCCAGGGCCAGGGAAATGGCGATCAAAAGCCCGAAGCCCAGGCTGATCTTGCCGGCCAGTTTCATCTTCTTCATCATGCTTCCTCCCCTGAGCAATGAGATTCAGACTTAAAGCGCCTCGGCTCCAAGCACTCTCTCGATATCCATGAGAATCTTCACCGATCCCCCGATCTTGGCAATGCCGGTGATGAATTGCATGTCCACGGCGGCGATGCCGAAATCCGGGCAATCTTCGATGTCTTGGGGTTTTATGGGCAGGACTTCCGAAACCGCGTCCACCACCACGCCCATGGTGTTGGGCCCGTTTTCGCCAGGCACCTCCACCACCACGATGCAGGTGCGGTCGCTGTATTCGAGGGGAGGCATGGCAAACCGGAGGCGCAGGTCCACCACTGGAATGACCTTGCCCCGGAGGTTGATCACCCCCTTGACTTGCGGCGGGGTTTGGGGCACCGGCCGGATGGGGATCATGCCGATGATCTCTTTGACTTTGCATATGCCGATGCCATACTCTTCGGCATCCAAGGCAAAAGTAAGGTATTTACCTTCCCTGGCCCCATCCTCGGGTAAAGTTCTGGCAGGCTGTGGACTCATGCGATTCCTCCCCCCTAGGGTATTGTCATGGATGATGTGCGGGCAGAACGCACAAACCGGCGCGACCGCAGCCGCGTATCTGTCTTGGGCAACTGGGCAGGGGAAACTTGACGCGGTGCTCATCGATCCACCCAGGAGTTGCAAGGGCGGTGCCAGAACTGGCGAGGCCAGGTTGAATCGGTATTTTGGCTGGATTACAGCGGCTTTACCAGGACACCTCTCACGGGGAATACGGAGGGTCGTCCGGCTGGTCGGTAATTACAAGGATATGTCCCGCTTCCTGGGATGGGCCGTTCTCGGATTCGGGACTATGTCCATAATAAGCAGACACGCCCAACAACTCAGCAATCATTCTTTTTCAGGCGAACCTCCGGCCAGTTCCGCCACCATGCGCCGCACCAGGGGATAGATGTTGTCCACGATCACCACCACCCCCTTGCCGTTGGGGTGCAGACCGTCAGGGAGGTTCAGCTCCGGCTTGCCAGCCACCCCGGTCAGGAAAAAGGGGTAAAATTCCACTTTGTGCTTGGCGGCCAAACGGGGGAACACCGCCTTGAAGCGGTCGGTGAATTCGAAGCCCAGGTTGGGCGGAGCCAGCATGCCGGTGAACAGCACTTTGACCCCGGCCTTTTGCAGCTGGGTGAGGATGGCGTCCAGGTTGGCCTCGGTGAGGGCCGGGTCGGTGCCAGCCAGGCCGTCGTTGGCCCCCAGCTCCACAATGGCCATCTGGGGTTTCTCGGCCAACAGCCAGGAAAGCCGGTCCAGGCCGCCGGCCGTGGTGTCCCCGGACACCCCGGCGTTGATCACCTGCACCCGGAAGCCGTCGGCGGTGAGCCGCCTGGCCAGCACCGCGGGAAAGGCCCGGTCCTCGGGCAGGCCCAAGCCGGCGGTGAGGCTGTCCCCCAGGGCCAGGATCACCACCGCACGGCCGGCGCCCGCGGGCGCGGCGAGCGCGGGCCTGGCGAGCGCGGCCAGGCTCGCCAGCCAAACCAAACCCACGGCCCAAAACGTCACCGCGCCCAGTTTGCCAAAACCCCGCCCATGCTTCATCCTATACATGACGCCAACCCAACTCCTCCTGGCCTGACAGGATGTTGAAAAAGTCCATCCTGGCCTTTTTCAACCAAATTTGGCAAAAACGCGGTTTTGTCAAATTCGGCGAATTGCTTGCTTTTTCAACGCCGCGCAATTTGACGCGCCCTCCTTGGCGCGCTTGGCAGGCTATTTTTCCACAGCCTGCCAAGGTGGAAAGTCAACCCATGCCGCCCCTGAGCCAGCCCGCCGCCCTGCCCGTTTCCGCAGCCCCACCGCTGATCGAAATGGCAGACGTTCATTTGACGTTAACCGGCCCCAGCGGTCCGGTCAAGATACTAGCGGGGATTGATTTGCAAGTGGCTCCGGGCGAGACCCTGAGCGTGGCCGGGCCCTCGGGCTCGGGCAAGACCACCCTCTTGATGGTCATGGCCGGGCTGGAGAAAGCCACCTCCGGCCGGGTGCTCCTGGCCGGCCAGGATCTGGGGCGGCTGGACGAGGACGCCCTGGCCCGACTCCGGCGGGAGCGGGTGGGGGTGGTGTTCCAGTCCTTCCACCTGGTCTCCACCATGACCGCCCGGGAGAACGTGGCCCTGCCCCTGGAATTCGCCGGCCGAGATGACGCCTGGGAAGAGGCGGCCCAGGGCCTGGCCGCGGTGGGCCTGACCCTTCGCCAGGATCACTACCCCTCCCAGCTCTCGGGCGGCGAGCAGCAGCGGGTGGCCATTGCCCGGGCCCTGGCCGCCCGGCCGGCGCTTCTGTTGGCCGACGAGCCCACCGGCAACCTGGACCAGGAGACCGGCCGCCTGGTGGCCGACCTGTTGTTCTCCCTGGCCGCGGCTTCCGGCGCGGCCCTGGTCCTGGTGACCCACGACCCGGCCCTGGCCGTCCGCTGCCGCACCACCCGCCACATGCTGGACGGCCGCCTGCGCCCAGCCCCTCTTCCGGGGGCGGGGGTATGAGTATCCGCAACCTCGGCCTGGCCTTCCGCCTGGCCCGGCGGGAGGCCCGCGGCTCCCTGGCCGGTTTCGCCGTGTTCCTGGCCTGCCTGGCCCTGGGGGTGGGGGCCATGGCCTGGGTGCTCACCCTCTCGGCCTCGGTGGAGGCGGGCCTGGCCCGGGATGCCCGGGCGCTCTTGGGCGGTGACCTGGAGATCCGGCGGCGCTACCGCCCCCTGCCGGCCCCGGTGCTGGCGCGCCTGGAGCGGGCGGGCCGGGTGTCCCAGGTGATCCGGCTCCGGGCCATGGCCCAGGGCCCGGACGAGCAGCCCCGGTTGGTGGAGGTGAAGGCCGTGGACCCGGCCTATCCCCTGGTGGGCCGGGCGGAAATGGCCGGCGGCGGGGAACTGGCCCAGGCCCTGGCCCCCCGGGGCGGGGCGCCCGGGGCGGCGGCGGCGCCGGAGCTGGCGCTGCGGCTGGGCCTCAAACCCGGCCAGGAGTTCCTGCTGGGCGGCCGGACCTTCCGCCTGGGCGGCATCCTGGCCAAGGAGCCGGACCGGGCCGGCGATTTCTACGACCTGGGCCCCCGGGTGCTGGTCACCCGCCAGAGCCTGGCCGGCACGGAGATGCTGGCTCCCGGCGCCCTGGCCACCTATCGCTACCGCCTGGTTTTGCCCCCCGGCCCGGTCGCCGCCCGCCTGGCGGACCTGGCCCGGCTGCAAGAGGACCTGTCCCGGCAATATCCCAAGGCTGATTGGCGGGTGCGGGACTTCCGGGACCGGCACACCCCCCTGGGCCGCACCCTGGACAACCTGACCCTGTACCTGACCCTGGCCGGCCTGGCCTCGCTGTTGGTGGGCGGGGTGGGGGTGGCCGCCGCGGTCCGGAACCACCTGGCCGGCCGGCTGGAGGACCTGGCCGTGCTCAAATGCCTGGGGGCGGAGCGCTCCCTGGCCGCCGGGGCCCAGCTCATCCTCTGCCTGGGCCTGGCCCTGGCCGGCGGCCTGTTGGGCCTGGGGGCCGGGGTGCTCCTGGCCTGGGCCTCCCTGGGGCTCTTGGCCGGCCTGGTGACCCTGGAGCTGGGGCTGATTCTCCCTCCGGCCGGCCTGGCCCTGTGCCTGGCCGCGGGGCTGTTGACCGCTTTGGCCTTCACCCTGCCCCCCCTTTCCTCGGCCGCGGCGGTGTCCCCGGCCCGCCTGTTCCGGGGCTACGGCGATCCCCGGCCCCGCCGCCCCGGCCTCCTGGCCCTGGCCTGCTCCGCTTTGGCCCTGGCCGCCCTGGCCGGGTTGATCCTGGCCGCCACGGGCAACCCTCGCATCACCCTGGGCTTCCTGGGCCTGGCCGGGCTGGCGGCCGGGGTCTTGTGGGCCGCGGCCCAGGGGCTCATCTGGCTGGCCCGCCGCCTGCCCCGCCCCCGGGACCCCCGCTGGCGGCACGCCCTCACCAGCCTCCACCGTCCGGGCAGCTCGGCCGCCCGGGTGATGGTCTCCCTGGGGCTGGGGCTCACCGCCCTGGTGACCGTGGCCCTGGTGGACGGCAACCTGCAGAACCAGATCAACCGCCGCCTGCCGGACTCCGCGCCGTCGTACTTTTTCCTGAACCTCCGCCCGGCCGACTTGCCGGCCTTCCGCAAGCTGGCCGCCAGCCTGCCCGGGGTGACCCGGGTGGAGGCCGAGCCCACCCTGCGGGGCCGCATCACCCGGGTGGCGGGCCGGCCGGCCAGCGAGGTGCAGCCCGACCCCCAGGTGGCCTGGGCGCTCCGGGGCGACGAGGGGCTGTCCTTCCAGACCGCGCCGCCGGCCCGGCCCCTGGCCGCCGGCAGCTGGTGGCCGCCGGACTACCACGGCCCGCCCCTGGTCTCCTTTGACGCCAAGGTGGCCCGCGGCCTCGGGGTGGGGGTGGGCGACACGCTCACCTTCAACATCCTGGGCCGGGAGATCACCGCCAAGATCGCCAGCCTCCGGGACATCGACTGGGAGTCCCTGGCCCTGAACCATCTGGCCATCTTCGACCCCGCGGTGCTGGCGCACGCGCCCTACAGCTATGTGGCCACCGCTTATGCCGTCCCCAACGCCGAGGCGCCTTTGGCCGTGGCGGTGACCAAGGCCTTCCCCCAGGTGGCGGCCATCTACGTGCGGGACGTGCTGGGCCAGGTGGCGCGGCTGTTGTCCCGGGTGGGCCTGGCCATCCGGCTCATGGCCCTGGCCACCCTGGTGGCCGGGCTGTTGGTCCTGGGCGAAACGGTGCGGGCCGGGCTCACCGAGCGCCGGCACCAGGCCGTGGTTTTCAAAGTGCTGGGCGCTTCGCGCCGGGACGTGGTGTGGTCCTTGGGGGCCGAGTTCCTGGGGCAGGGGCTGTTGGCCGCCCTGTTGGCCGCGGGCCTAGGGGCCCTGGTGTCACGCTGGTTCGTGAACCGGCTCCTGGAAGGGGCCTGGGCGTTTTTGCCTTGGCCGGTGCTGTTGGTCACCGCCGGGGGGGCGGCCGCGGCCCTGATCCTGGGCCTGGCCGGGGTGCGCCGCGCGCTCCGGGCCCGGGCCTGGCCGGTGTTGCGAAACGAATGATCTCAGGGAGAGCGGCCCCGTTCCCCGCGCCGGTTGGTTTTCTTTCTCATGCTCATTTTAGCGGTATACAGGACCCTGAAATCAGGTTAGGTTGACCCTGGGAGGGGAGCCCTCCTGTGTGTCCAACCTTCGTCGATGCAAGGAATGACCACGCGCCCGCCCGTCAAGCCCCACGATGATATCAGTGATATGGCCCGTCGCCCGCGGCAGGACCGAGAGGAAATCGCGTCCCTGCGGGAGGAGAACCTGAAGCTCCGGGCCGAGCTGGCCCAGCGGGACAGCCTGGAAGAAGACCTTCACCGCCGGCTGTTCCACGTTGAGAGCCTCCTGGAAAACGCCCGCAACTTTGCGGTGATGCGTCAGACCGTCAACCCCGACAACCCGGACCGCACCAAGGTCGTCCTGGTCAGCCCCTCTTTTCAGGAGCTGACGGCCATCGCTGATCCCCTGAACCAGAACAGTTGGTTCGAGGTGGTGCACCCCGATGACCAGGAGTGGTTGTTGCAGGCCCAGCGGGACGCCATGGCCACCGGCCTTTTCGACGTGGAGTTCCGGCTCTTTCACAGCGGCCTGGCGGAGTGGCGCTGGATGCATGTCCTGTGCAGCGGCCGCCTGGAGCAGGACGGCAAACCACATTTCCTGGACGCCGTGGTGCAGGACGTCACCGACCGCAAGCGGGCCGAGCTGGAGCTGGCCCGCCACCGCGAGCACTTGGAGGAGTTGGTGGAGGAACGCACCCGGGAACTGAAGCGCGAGGTGGCCAGGCGCCAGCGCCGCGAGGAAGAAGTCTCGGCCGCCCTGGCCGAGAAGGAGGTGCTGCTCAGGGAAGTGCACCACCGGGTGAAGAACAACCTGCAAAGCATCGCCAGCCTCTTGGATTTACAGGCCTTGCACGGGGCCACGGATTTGGTGGCCGACTCCTTCCAGGAATGCCGCGACCGGGTGCGGGCCATGTGCCTGATCCACCAGCAACTCTACCGGGCCGACGACCTGGCCCTGGTGGCCCTGGGCCCCTATCTGGAAAACCTGGCCTCCTCCCTGTTCCGGGCCTACGGCGCCGGCGAGGGCGGACCGGAGTTTTTCCACGACGCCGGCGACCTCTGCCTGGACCTGGACCGGGGGGTGGCCTGCGGACTCATGTTCAACGAGCTTCTTTCCAACTCCCTCAAGCACGCCTTTCCCGCGGGCCGGCCCGGCCGGGTCACCATCCTGGCCCGCCAATCGGAGCGGGAGATGGTGGAAGTGATCTTTGCCGACAACGGGGTGGGCCTGCCGCCGGGCCTGGACCTGGACTTGGCCCCCTCCCTGGGGCTCCGCCTGGTGCGGCTGTTGGCCGAGGGCCAACTGGGCGGCCGGCTGGAGATTTTGCCCGGTCCCGGGGCGGTGTTCCGCTTCACCTTCCCGCGCCAAGGCCCGGAACTCCAGGGAACGCCGGCCTTGTGCTGAACTCCGGGGAGGTCGGGGCCGGTCCTGTTTCCTACCCTCTGGTAAGAGAATTCCCTTGTTCGCCTTGTCTCGCCGTTCTATATTTTTGGGCCAACTTTGTTCTGCATAAACAGGCCCGCTTGGGGACGGAGCCACTCCGCTCCCCCAGCCCATGGGGGTCCAGACATGCCCGCTGACAAACCCGCCCGGACTGACCGCACGTCCGCCAAATCGGCAGCCGGCGAGCCCAGCCGTCTTGCCGCCCTGGAAGAGGAGAACCTGAAGCTCCGGGCCGAGCTGGCCCAGCGGGACAGCCTGGAGGAAGACCTCCGCCGCCGTCTGTTTCATCTGCAAAGCCTCATGGACAATGCCCGCAACTTCGCGGTTTACCGCCTGGCGGTGGCGGCCGATGAGACCAAGCGCGCCGCCCGGGTGATTTTTGTCAGCCGTTCTTTTCCGGAAATTTTTCCCGTGGCCGAACCTCTGGACGGAGAATCCTGGTTTCACATAGTGCATCCTGATGACATCGAACTGCCCGTGCGGGCTCAGCAAGAGGCTTTGCTCACCGGCCTGTTGGATGTCACCTGCCGCATCTTCCACCCCGGCAGGAACGAATGGCGCTGGGTCCACGTCCTGGCCAGTTCCCAGATGGAGCCCGGCGGCCACACCCGTTTTTTCGATGGGGTCATCCAGGACATCACCGAGCGCAAGCGGGCGGAGCTGGAGCTGGCCCGCCACCGCGAGCACCTGGAGGAGTTGGTGGAGAATCGCACCCGGGAGCTGGAGCGCGAGGTGGCCAGGCGCCAGCGCCGCGAGGAAGAAGTCTCGGCCGCCCTGGCCGAGAAGGAGGTGCTGCTCAGGGAAGTGCACCACCGGGTGAAGAACAACCTGCAAAGCATCGCCAGCCTCTTGGATTTACAGGCCTTGCACGGGGCCACGGATTTGGTGGCCGACTCCTTCCAGGAATGCCGCGACCGGGTGCGGGCCATGTGCCTGATCCACCAGCAACTCTACCGGGCCGACGACCTGGCCCTGGTGGCCCTGGGCCCCTATCTGGAAAACCTGGCCTCCTCCCTGTTCCGGGCCTACGGCGCCGGCGAGGGCGGACCGGAGTTTTTCCACGACGCCGGCGACCTCTGCCTGGACCTGGACCGGGGGGTGGCCTGCGGACTCATGTTCAACGAGCTTCTTTCCAACTCCCTCAAGCACGCCTTTCCCGCGGGCCGGCCCGGCCGGGTCACCATCCTGGCCCGCCAATCGGAGCGGGAGATGGTGGAAGTGATCTTTGCCGACAACGGGGTGGGCCTGCCGCCGGGCCTGGACCTGGAGACGCTCCCCTCCCTGGGGCTGCGGCTGGTGCGGTTGTTGACCGAGGGCCAACTGGGCGGCCGGCTGGAGATTTTGCCCGGGCCTGGGGCGGTGTTCCGCCTCACCTTCCCCCGCCAGGGCCCGCCCCAGCGAGGCGCCGCGGCCCTGTGTTGAGGCCCCGGGCGGCTGGCCGGCGGGGTCTCGACTGGCGGGGTCTCGACTTGTCCCCCTTCCCGGTGATGTTTTATATTTTTAGCGTCTGATTTTCCCCGGCTTGGTTTGCCCGGTTCCTGATTGCCAGCGAGGTTGCCCGATGCCCGACGGCCCCAAATCCCCGGACATGAATGCCTTGCGCCAAGCCCTGCGGGAGGCCCGAGCCCAGAACGCGTCTTTGGAAGAAGACATCCTGAAGCTGCGGGCGGAGCTGCGCCAGCGGGACGACCACGAGCAAACCCTGGGCCGCCGCCTGCACAACCTGGAAAGCCTTTTGGTGAACGCCCGCGATTTTGCGCTGTACCGCTTGGCCGCCAACCCCGACAACACCGACCGCAGCCGGGTCATCTTCGCCAGCCGCTCCTTTTCGGAAATCACCTGTGCCCGCGACCCCTTGGACCAGGACACCTGGTTCCAGGTGATCCATCCCGACGACCAGGAGCTGGTACTGCAAGCTCAGCGGAACTCCGCGGACAACGGCCTGTTCGAAGTGGAGTTCCGCATTTTCCACCCCGGCAAGGGGGAATGGCGCTGGCTGCACGTCCTGGCCAACGGCGGGTTGGACCCTGACGGCAAACCGCATCTCTTCGACGGAGTGGTGCAGGACGTCACCCCGCGCAAGCGGGCGGAGCTGGAGCTGGCCCGCTACCGCGACCACCTGGAGGAGTTGGTGGCCGCGCGCACCCGGGAGCTGGAGTGCGAAGTGGCCGAGCGCCAGCGGAGGGAATTGGAGCTTTCGGCCGCCCTGGCCGCGAAGGAGGTGCTCCTCCGGGAGGTGCACCACCGGGTGAAAAACAACCTGCAAAGCATCGCCGGGCTGTTGGATTTGCAGGCCTTGCACGGGGCCACGGACCTGGTGGCCGACTCCTTCCAGGACTGCCGCGACCGGGTGCGGGCCATGTGCCTGATCCACCAGCAGCTCTACCAGGCCGATGACTTGGCCCTGGTGGCCCTGGGCCCTTATCTGGAGAACCTGGCCGCGTCCCTGTTCCGGGCTTACGGGGCCGGGGAGCGCTGCCCGGAGTTTTTCCACGACGCCGGGGACCTCTGCCTGGACCTGGACCGGGGGGTGGCCTGTGGGCTGTTGTTCAACGAACTGCTCTCCAACACCCTGAAGCACGCCTTCCCCCGGGGCGGGCCCGGCCGGGTCACCGTGCTGGCCCATCTCTCGGGCCGGGAGACAGTGGAGATCATCTTCGCCGACAACGGCGTGGGCCTGCCGCCGGGCCTGGACCTGGACACGGTGCCCTCCCTGGGGCTGCGGCTGGTGCGGCTGTTGGCCGAGAACCAGTTGGGGGGGCGGCTGGAGATTCTGCCCGGCCCCGGGGCGGTGTTCCGCCTCACCTTTCCCCGTCAGGTCCCGCCCCGGAAAGGCACCCCGGCTCTGTGCTGAGGTGGGGGGTCAAAAACCTCGCCTCGCCTCGCGCCAAGGTGAGAGGGCGACAAAAAAAACCGGCCTGAGCGCAGGGTCACACAAAAGGGCGACAAAAAAACCGGCCTGAGCGCAGGGTCACGCAGAAGGGCGACAAAAAAACCGCCCAACCTCGGGGTCACGCGGGAGGGCGACAAAAAAACCCGCCCAACCTGGTAGTCACGCAGAAGGGCGACAAAAAAACCCGCCCGGCTGCATGCCGCGCGGGGTTTTTCTTGGGGGCTGTCGGGCGTTAGCTGTGGGCCAGGTCCAGCATCCGGGCCACGCGGTCGATCTTGGCCTCCAGGTCCGCCTGCCGGCCGATCATGATCCGCTGGGCCGTGGGCGGCCCGGCCCCGTGCATGGACTCGATGAGGTAGCCCACCGCGCCGGCCCCGGCCACCAGGTTCTCGATGAGCCGGAGCACCTTGATGCGGTCCACCACCGGGTAGGCTGGATTGGCGGCCAGGTATTTCTGGATGTAGGGCCCGGCCACCGGGTCGGCCAGGTCCGCCGCCGAGGGCATGGTGCCCAAGAGCCCCCCGGCGATGTCCGTGGCCAGGCGGGCCAGCTCAAAGGGGAAGCGGGTCACGTTCAGCTTGCACACGTTGGCCAGGAGCAGGTTCACCTGGTAGTTGCCGGCCGGGGTGGCCGCGCCGGTGGCCGAGCAGGCGATGCCGCAGGCGTAGATGGTCTCGTTGAGGTGGATCATCTCCACCAGCTTGTCCTTGATGTGGCTGGCCCGCTCCACCCCGTTCATGCGGGCGATCAGGGCCGCCGCCCCGATGAGGGCGTCGCCCACCCCCACCTTGCAGCCGCCGTAGCTCTGGCGGTGGTAGGAGGCGAAGCGCTCCACCAGGGCGCCGGAGAAGTCCACCTGCCCGTCCAGGAACACCCGCTCGTCCGGCACGAACACGTCCTCGAACACGGTCATGACTTCCTGGCCCCCGAACACCGGGTTGCCCACGTCCAGGCGCGAGGCCTCCAGCTTGCGGGTGTCCGAGGCCTGGCGGCCGTAGATGTAGCGCACCCCGGGCTCGTTGGTGGGCACGGCGCAGCACACGGCCCAGGGCTCCTCGCCGGGCCGCAGGGTGATGGTGGGCATCACCAGGATCTCGTGGGAGTTCAGCATGCCGGTCTGGTGCAGCTTGGCCCCGCTGATCACCACCCCGCCCGGCCGGCGCTCCTTCACCCGCAGGTAGAGGTCCGGGTCCACCTGCTCGGACGGCCGTTTGCCCCGATCGCCCTTGGGGTCGGTCATGGCCCCATCCACCACCAGGTCCTGTTGCTGCACCCAGGTCCAGTAGGCGCGGAAGCGCTGGTGGAAATTGGTGCCGTGCCGGGCGTCGCAGTCAAAAGTGGTGCTGAACACCGCGTTGGCCGCGTCCAGGCCCACGCAGCGCTGGAAGCAGCAGGCCGTGGCCGCGCCGCAGTGCCGCTGCATGCGCACCTTGTTCACCAGGTCCGCAGTGCTCTGGTGCAGGTGGGTGAAGCGGTTCACCTCGTCCCCGCACAGGTTGGACTCGGCCCGGAACAGCTCCCGGCAGGCGGGGTCGTGGGCCGCGTCATAAGTGTAGGCCACGGCTGCCTGGCTGGGTTTCACCAGGCCGTGCCCCGCGGTCTCCCCGGTTTCCTGGCCCATGATGTGGGCCTTCAGCCCCAGGGACTTGATGGACTCCCGATACTCCGCGCCGGTTTTCAGCGCCATGTGCCTTCTCCTCTCGGTCGACGGCCCCGGGGGCGGGCCGGCTCACCAGGCTCCGGACGCCTCGGGCCCGGCCGGGGCCGGCGCCCCGCCCGGGGCGTGGCCCAGCCCCGCCAAGGCGAAGCGCCAGATGAAATCCGCCAGCTCCTCCACGCTCATCGGCCCCTCGGGCGTGTACCACACCCGGCAGCGGGTGATGAGGTTGGCAATCATGAACCCGGCCAACTTGGGGTCCAAGGGGGCGAACACCCCGCGCGCCGCGCCCCGGCGGAGAATCCCCCGCACCAGGTGATCGTAGCGGTCCCGCAGCGCCACCACCTCGGCCCGGTGCGCAGGGGTGAGGTGATCCAGGGCCACGTCGAAGAGCATCTTGGCCGAGCGGCGGTGGCCCAGGGTGACCGCCAGGTGGTGGTGGATCAGCCGCCGGAGCTGCTCCGCCGGATCGTCCGGCGGGTCGTCCTCCGGCTCGGCCAGGGGCAAGACGATCTCCTCCATCTCCTCCCGGAGCACCTGATGGAGGATGGCCTCCTTGTTGGGGAAGAAGTTGTACACGTTGGCCGGCTGGCAGCCGTAGGCCCGGGCCAGGTCCCTGAGGCTGGTGCCGTGGAACCCCTGGGCCCAGAACAGGCGGCGGGCTTCGGCCAGCATGCGCGCCTTGCCGGGGGAGGTGTCGCCGGCCGGGGGGCTGGCCATGGCGGGCGGCCCTTTCCGCCGGGTATGGCCCGGCTTAAGGTTAATGAGCGTTCATGAACCTAATTATTAACCCACCCGCACCCCGCGTGTCAAGCCCGGCCTCGTCGGCCCGGCTCCGGGGCGGGTCCCCAGCCCGGGTCGGGGGCCGGGTTCAGCTGGGGGGCAAGAGGTGCACGTCGCCCGGGGGCAGGCCCAGGTCCAGGGCCCGGAGGGCCCGGCGGATCACCCGGCCCGCCTGGTTTCGGGGCAGCTCCGGCAGCATGGTGATGGCGGCGAGGTGCACGTCCGGGGCCAGGCGGTTGGTGAGCCACTGGGTAAGCGCGCCGTGGGTTTCCGGGGTGAAGGCGGCGCCGGGGGCCAGGGTTACGTAGAGGTGCAGCCCGGGGCGCTCGCCCACCGCGGCCACGGCCGCGGCCTCCCGCACCAGGGGCAACTGGCGCGCCAGGCTCTCCACCTCCCAGGGGCTGATCATGCGCCCCTGGCCGCGCACCAAATCGTCGCCGCGGCCTTGCAGGAAAAAGAACCCCTCCTCGTCGGTGAAGGCGTAGTCGCCGCTCCGCCACCAACCCGGGCAAGCCTCCCGGGGGGCCAGGGGGGCGCCGGCCAGGTCCCGGGGCAGGGAGGGCCAACTGGGACAGAGGGCCAGCTCGCCCTGGGTCAGGAGCCGGCGCGGCTCCCCGGCCTGGTCCACCACCTGGGCGTTCACCCCGGGCAAGGGCACCCCGATGGAGCCCTGCTTCAGGGGCAGCACCGCCAGGTTGGCCAGGGTGATCATGCCGGTCTCCACGGTCCACCAGTTCTCGTGGGGCGGCCGGTCCAGGGCCTTGCGCACCCAGAAGAACTCCTCCAGGTTGAGCGCGCGGCCCACCGTGGCCACGAATTTCAGGTGCGGCAGGTCGGCCGGCTCCTCCGGCTCGCCCAGTTCGTCCATGAGCTGGTCCAGCACCGGGGGGCTGGTGTAGAGCACGTTCACCTTCTGGCGGGCCAGGGTGGGGATGAAGTCCCGGGGCGCCAGCGGGGTCAGGGGCACCACCCCGGTTCCGCCCAACAGCCAGGGGGCCAGGGCGCCGTAAAGGGTGACCAGGGCGCTGGCCGGGTGCCCCGCCACCAGGATGGTGTCCCGCTCCGAGAGGTCCAGGGCGTAGTGGGCGCTGTAGTAGAGCCCCAACATGGCCCGCTGGGGATGCACCACCGCCCGGGGGGGCCCATCCTGCCCGGCGGCGTGGGTCAGATAAAGGGGGTCATCGGGCTTTCGCCAGGTGACGGGGCGGGCGGCTTCCTGGGCGCTCACGGCCTCGGGGGTGAGGGTCAGGCCCGGCACGGGGCCGGCCTCGGCCCACCAGATCACCTGCTCCACCCCGTCCCAGGCCTGGGGCGGCAGGCCCACCGCGGCCCGGCGGGTGGTCACGAGGGCCCGGGGCCGGTCGCGCTCCAGGACCGCGGCCAACAGATGGTCCGAGAGCCCGGCCCGCCAAAGACAGGGCACCAGCCCGGCCCGGAGCGCCCCGGCCAAGGCCTCGAACTGGGTGGCGCCCGCCGCGGGTTCCAGCACCAGGAAGATCACGTCCCCCGGCGCCAGTCCGGCTTGGTCGAAGATCCGGGCCCAGCGGCAGGAGGCCTGGGCCAATTGGGCATAGGTGTAGGTTGCCGCCCCCTCCGGCCCCAGGAGCACCAGGGCCGGCCGCCGCGCGAAGCCGGGGTCCGCGATCCGCCGGTCCATAGCCTCGTGCAGGAGGTTGCAGCGGCCGTTGGCCGCCCAATCGAATACCCGGACGGCCTCGTCCCAGGAAAATTCCCGGCGGGCGGCCGCATAATCCGTAAGGTTGGCCCGCTGGCGAACGGCGGGCAGTCTGGCCTGGGCCACGGCGTCTCCGGATTTTGCAGGAGGTGGGCAGGGGAGCGGTCCCCAGGTGTTTCATTATCCTTGACTATTTGGTAAAAGCTTGTCAAAACAAAAGCGTAAGCATTCAAGTTTGCCGCGGAGAAAGCCGCCCCTGGCTTTTTCCCCGGGGGGGCCTGCCCCAGGTTACCCGGGCAAGTTCACGAAACCCCCGACGATCCTCCGGATGGCGGGAGCGCCGTGGGCGGAGTCCGGGACCGTTCTCCCGCCGGTATTTTCGCGGAAACCAGGCCGCGCCGGCCCGGTTTCCCACCATCAGACCCAGCGGACCGGCCCGCACCCCGGGCTGGCCGGCCGGGGGAATTCTGACGCCAAACCAACCTGGGGATACAGCCTTGGCTGAAGCGATTGGCAAGAAAGCGGCCCCCGCCGGCAAAGCAGCCGGCGCCGCGGCCGACCCCCCCGGCAAGCAGCCGGAGCGGACCATCCTGAGCGACGTCACCCTGCCCATCACTCCGGGCTGGCCGGTGACCCTGGAGCTCAGCGAGGTCAAGACCCCCCTGAGAAGCACCTTCGTGGGGCAGCAGGAAAAGGAGTGCATCATCCTGCGCTTGCCGGCCATGGAAGGCGCCGGCTTCCGCTTCTCCGACGGAGCGGGAGCCAAGATGCTGTTCTTGAACGAGGGGCGGGTCTATGGGTTCCAGACCAACATCGTGGGCAAGTACGTCAAGGGACACCTCCGCTATTTGTTTCTGACCTACCCCCGCCGAGTGGAGACCCTGAACGTGCGCAAGCACCAACGGGTGAGTTGCCTGTTCCCCAGCCTGGCCAAGCTGCCCGAGCTGGAACTCAAGGGCATGGTGTTGGACATCGCCCCGGGCGGGCTCAGGTTCGTGCACCACACCGCCGGCCCGGACCAGGAGCCGCCCTTGATCCCCATCGGCGAGGAAGCCGTGGTGGAGGTGCGGCTGCCCGGGGTGGAGGGGGTGCAACATCTGGTCTGCGACGTGCGCAACCTGAACCAGGACAAGGTGCGCACCGAGCTCGGCTTCCGCTTCCTGCGCCAGGACGACGCGGCCGTGCGGTGCGCCCAGGCTTACGTGGAAGAGGTGCTGAGCTTTTTGGAGTCCAACGCCCCTTGGTGAGAGGGCAGCCCGGGCAGCCGGGAGCGCATTAAAGTAAAAACTTGAATTAGGTGGTCCTCCCCAGAGGGCCGCCTTTTTTTGGGGGTGGCCGCCCGCGGACTATGGTGGACGGGAATTGGGGCGGACGGGAACTGGGGCGGACGGAGGCCGCGGCGGGGAGCCCGCCCCCGGGGCAGGGTTCCACCCGACGCGGAGTGGGGCGCTCCGCGTCGGGGAGAGGTCTCTAATAGCTCGGGATCGAGGCACAGGGCGGGCGCACCCGGCCTCGCTTTCAGCTTGGGGCAGCCCCGGCGCCGCCCCGGGAAGGGCGGCCAAGCCCCGGAGAGTCCGGCGGAACCCGGCTCCGCCAGACCCCGGGGCCCCAAACCGGGCCAGGAGAAACGTCAGGCCGACTCAGGAAGCGGGCTTCTTCCATTCGTCGCTGAACTCGATGTTGCCATCGTGGATGGTCCAGGTGATCTTCTCATACCTGAGGCCATAGTCGGCCATGTGCTTGTAGGTCGACGTGGCCGCGTCGTCCACGTTGGGAATCCAGGTCTTGATGTCGGTGACCCGGGCGTTTTCCAGTTTGATGGTGAAGTACTTCTTCTGTTGGCCCTGATCGTCGATCTGGTAGAAGTCGGCGGTCACGGTCTTGATGGCCTGCGAGGTGCAGCAGGACTTCATCAGGTTGGGGAAAGCCTTGTCCACGTTGGCCGTCATGGTCATGGCGCCGTGCTGGCGGGCGCCCGTGGCGCTGGCGTCCTTGACATCCACGGGGATGTGCACCAGGTGGTCCAGGGCCAACACCTGCACGGTGTTCTCCCGGCCCTGCACCTGGCAACTGCCGTCAATGCCGTCGAACTTGACGTAAATGGGAAGTGGCATTTCATCACTCCTTTTTACAAGGGTTTACGGGGACATCCCCAAGCAACCACCAGTTATTGATCAAACTGGTAGGTGAAGCCTTCCTCAGTGTAACCCAAAGTCAGTTGGCTGGGCTTCCGGCCTTGGGCCATGGCCTCCAAAATCTCGGTGGAGATGCGGGGCATGATGCTCTGGGCCAGGATGTGGTCGATGTTGCGGGCGCCCTCTTCCACCTCGGTGCAGCGGTCGGTGATCGCGGCTACCGCCTCGGGGCCGTAGACCAGCTTCAGGCGCTGGCCCTCGTAGAGCCGCGCGGCCAACTGGTTCAGCTTGAGCTGCACGATCTCCTTGATGGAGTCCTGGCCCAGGGTCAAATAGGGCACCACGGTCATGCGGGCCAACAAGGCCGGCTTGAAATACTGCGACAGCTCGGGCCGGATGGTCTCCAGCACCTCGGCGGCCTCGGGCCGCACCGGGCTCTCGGCCAACTTGGTGATGGTGTCGGTGGCCAGGTTGGAGGTCAAAAGTATGAGTGTGTTCTTGAAGTCTATCTCGCGGCCCTCGCCGTCGTTCAGGATGCCCTTGTCGAACACCTGGTAGAACAGGTTCAGCACGTCGGGATGGGCCTTTTCGGTCTCGTCCAACAGCACGATGGAGTAGGGCCGCTGGCGCACCGCCTCGGTGAGGCGGCCGCCCTCGCCATAGCCCACGTAACCGGGAGGCGAGCCGATGAGCCGGCTCACCGTGTGGCGCTCCTGGAACTCGGACATGTTGATGGACACCACGAAGCGCTGCCCGCCGAACAGCTCGTCAGCCATGACCAGGGCCGTCTCGGTCTTGCCCACGCCGCTGGGCCCCACCAGGAGGAACACGCCGGTGGGGCTGTTGGGCGACTTGACCCCGGCCTTGGAGGCCCGGATCCCCTTGGCCAGGGTCTCCAGGGCCCAGTCCTGGCCCTTGATGCGCTCCTTCATGCGCGCCTCCAGGTCCAGCATCACCCGGGCCTCGTCGGAAACCATCTTGGACAGGGGGATGCCGGTCCAGTCGGTGACCACGCTGCCCACGCAGTCGGCGTCCACCTCCAGTTTCACCAGGCCGTCCCTGCCCTGGAACTCCTTCAGCGCGACTCGGGCCGCGTGGTCCTGGGCCTCGTCATTGGCCTCGGCCGCGGCCTGCACCTGGGCCACGAATCCCTTTTCCTTTTCCCAGCGCTCGGTCAGCTCGGCCACCTGGCCGGCC
This sequence comes from Deltaproteobacteria bacterium, assembly GCA_020444165.1. Next base: position 68,724 of record JAHLLK010000021.1, read on the forward strand.
AGGTCTTCCCGCTTCTGCTTGGCCTCTTCCAGCTCCTCCAACTCGTCGGTGGTGGGCTCCTTTTCGGCGGTAAGCGCGTTGATCTCCCGGTCCAGGCTGGCCAGCCGGCGCTCCAGGTCGTCCAGGCGGCCCGGCTTGGAGGTGAGGCCGATGCGCACCCGGGCCGCGGCGGTGTCGATGAGGTCCACGGCCTTGTCCGGAAGCTGACGGCCGGAGATGTAACGGGCCGAGAGGTTGGCCGCCGCCACCACGGCCTGGTCCAGGATGCTGACCTTGTGGGCCTCCTCGTACTTGGCCTTGAGCCCCCGGAGCATGTCCACCGTGGCCGCGGGGCTGGGCTCGTCCAGCTTCACCAGCTGGAAACGCCGGGCCAGGGCCACGTCTTTTTCGAAGTATTTCTTGTACTCCGACCAGGTGGTGGCCGCGATGGTGCGAAGCTCGCCGCGGGCCAGGGGCGGCTTCAGGAGGTTGGCCGCGTCCGAGCCGCCGGCCGGGCCGCCGGCCCCGATGATGGTGTGGGCCTCGTCGATGAACATGATGATGGGGGTCTCGGAGGCCTTCACCTCGTCGATCACTCCCTTGAGCCTTTTCTCGAACTCGCCCTTGACGCCGGTGCCGGCCTGCAACAAGCCCATGTCCAAGCCATGGATGGACACCCCGGTCAGCACGTCGGGCACGTCGCCCTCGGTGACGCGGAGCGCCAGGCCCTCCACCACCGCGGTCTTGCCCACGCCGGCCTCGCCCACCACGATGGGGTTGTTCTTGCGGCGGCGGGCCAGGATGTCGATCATCTCCCGGATTTCCCGGTCACGGCCGAACACCGGGTCGATCTTGCCGGCGGCCGCCTGGGCGGTGAAGTCGATGGTGTACTGGGCCAGGAAGGACTCGCCGCCCGCCCCGCCGGGCCGGGCCCCGGACGCGGCCTTGGCCGCCTTGGGCTTGTTCTCGGTGGAGTCCTTGGTGATGGCGTCGTAGTTCTTGATGAGGTCGGCGATCTCCACCCGGCCCAGGAGCTGGCCATAGGTGCGGGTGGCCAGGAAGCCCTGGTCCTTGCACAGGGCCAGGAGCACGTAACCGGAGCGGACCTCGTTGTCGGACAGGTCCACGCTGGCCACCAGCCAGGACTGCTCCATGAGATCCAGGAGATGGGGGCTGAAGGCCGGCCGGCCGCTGTTGCCGGTGGGGAAGTCCTCCAGGGTGGCCAAGAGTTCCTGCTGCAGGCGGCCCGGGTCCACCTCGTAATACCGGAGGATCGGCACGATGTCGCCGCCGGCGTCCTCGATGGCCTTCAAGAGGAAATGCTCCACGCCCACCTGATACTGCGTGCGGGTGAGGGTGAACCCGGCGGCCTCGTCCAACAGCCGCACGGTCAACCGCCCCAGCTTGGACATTAGAACCTTGGTGTTGCTGATGAGCATGCCTACCTCTCCCTTGACCCGGTCAGTCCGGGGTAATGGTGGTGGAGGCGGTGCGGCCCCGGGGCCGGCCCAGCCAGCTGTAACGCCCCAAGGGGTGCTCCGGGCTGGCGGCCGAGAGGCGGAGCGGCTCCACGTCCTCGCTTTTGAGTATTAGCTCCAATTCGAAATTGACCCGCTGCCGGGTGTAGAGACGGACCAGAAACACCAACTCAGTAAAGGCCTGGCCCCCGGGCAAAAGGCTCCAAAAGGCGGGCAGGGACAAGGGCCCCAGGGTGAGCCGGAACAGGCCGGCCACGTCGCGCACCCAGTTGCCCAGGACCAGGGACTCGCCCAGGCGGTGGTGCCGTCCATTCACTCCCACCCGGCTCTGGTTCGCGGCTCCCACCCGCACCCAGCGGGGCACGAAGGTGGTTACCCGCACCTTGTCGATGCCGAAGAAATCGCCGATAAAAAATTCCAGCCCGCCGGGGGGCCGGTTCCGCCCGGCCAAGAGGGAGGCATAGCGCACCAGCCGGAGCGGAGCCACCCGCCAGTCCTCCTCCGGCAGCCCTTCCTGCCGGCCCAACAGGGCCAAGAGCCCCTGGGTGATCTTGTCGGGCCGGGTGGGGTCCACCGCGGCGGACAAGCGGTACTTTTTCCAGGCGCGGTAGTACAGGGAGATGAGCCGGTGGTTGAAGATGTCCAGAAAATCCCGGAGGGGGTCCTCCTCCAGGTAGGTCTGGGCGATCATCTCGGAGAAATAGGCCGGCAGGGGCGAGGTCACGCCGTAGAGCCCCAGGAAGTTCTGGGTGATGCGCCAGACCTCCCTTTGGGCCTGCCGGCGGCCCGCGGGGCTCAACTGCTCGATGAGCCGCACGTCGCCCGGAGGGAAGCCCAGGCTGCGGCTGGGCCGGAGCCGCACCGGCTCCTGGCTGTAGGGCCCGTTCTCGCCCACCCGGGGCGTGCCGGGGAAGCGCTTTTCCAACAGCCGCACGGCCTGGAAAAACTCAAAGGCGAACCCCCGCCGCCGCAGTTTCTCCTCGAGGCTGATCACAGGACCTTCTCACGGCCAAAGGTGCGGCCCAGCATGATCTTGCGGCCCGAGGGCAAGAGGGTCACCTCCAGGCGCAGGAAGCAGTTGATGGAGGCAAAGGCCTCCAAAAACGCCCCCAGGACCTTGGCAAAGAGCTGGGTATCGCCCTGGCCGCCGAAATGGTCCTCATCCACCACCACCTTCAGGCGATGGCCCGAGACCAACGAGCCAAAGACCCGCTCCCGCACGTCTTCCAGCTTCACGGTGCGGATGCCGGTCAGCCGGCGCTGGTTGGCCTCGTCCTGGCCCGGCTCGAACATGGCCAACAGGGCCCGCAGCCGGTCGGGGTTGGCCAGGTTCAGGAAGTTCAGGGAGGCGATGCCGAGCCAACTCCACACCGAGCGCCCCTGGGTCTGGGGAAAGATGGGCTGGCTGGGCTGGTTCAGGTTCACCGGCTTCAACAGGTCCGGCGCCCCGGCCAGGGTCTGGCGGATGCGCCCGGCCGGCGGCCGCCCGCCCTGGCCGCCGTTGCTGCAGGTGAGGGAGAGGGAGAGGGTCTCCTCCTCGGGGAACACTCCCTTGCCCGCCGGGTCCACCAGGCCCAGGGTCAGGTCGCTGCCGCCCCCCGGCGCCCGCGTGCGCCCCAGCACGTAATAGGGGCCTTCCAACTGCTCCCGGGGGCCCTCCAGGCGGTGGCGCACCGCGTACAGCGGCTGGTAGATGCGGCGGCGGCCGTCGGAGAGGCTGATGCCTTCCACCTTGTCCACGGTGTAGATGAGGAACGCCTCGGGGTTTTGGATGTCCACCTTGATGCGGTAGGAGCTCCTAAGGTGGTCGGCCCGGATCGGCTCGCCGTCCATGCGGAACAGGTTCACCGCCGGCACCACCCCCAGACGGAAGTTGTCCTGGGTCAGCGAGAGGTCCGTGGGCCAGGCGTGCTCCACCCGGCACTCCACCTCGAACTTCTCGATCTTCGGATAGCGGGCCAGGACCGCGCCCAGGTTCAGGTTGAAGGCCAGGAACTTGTCCGGGAAGACGAAGTAGTCCTGCAACAGGGTGAATCCCCAGAACAGGTCGTTGCCCGAGGGGAAAAGGGACTCCTCCTGGGAGAGCCCGCAGGAGGTGATGGTCGTGTCCGGGTCCAGGGAGATGGTCTCCTCCTGGCCTCCGCTGGTGACCTTCAACACCACCTGGCGCAGGTAGCGGCGGTCGCCCTCCTGGCCCAGGAGAAGGTTGCAAGCCTCCTGGCAGGAATGGGATTCGCCGAACATCTGCACCCGGAGAGGGTGGTCGGCCAGCGTGGCCGGCTGGACGCCGGCGGCCGGCTTGAAGGAGAGGGACAGCCGGCAGGCCGTGCCCAGGGACTCGGCCGCGAAGCCGGTGATGGTCACGGGCGGGACCCACAGGGGGAAGCAGGTGCTGTAGCGGCAGCGCAGCCCGCTCTGCAAGGCGTCGGACACCACCACGGCCCCGGCCGGCACGGTGAGCCCTTCGGCCAGCTCGCCGGCCTGGGGCCGGAACTGCATCAGGCAGAAGCTGGGAATGTGGCGGCCGTAGTGGGGCCACAAGAGCGACAACAGCCCGTCGGCCAGTTGGGGCATGTCGTCGTCCAGACGCATCTGGATGCGGCTGGTGAGAAAGGCGAAGCCTTCCAGGAGGCGCTCCACGTTGGGATCGCGCCCCCGGCTGTCGGTGAGGTTTAGCTGCCAAGCCAGGTCCGGATAGCGCTCCGAGAATTCCCGGCCTTCCTCCACCAGGTAATTGAACTCCTGCCTGTAGTAACGGTCGCTCACATCGCCACCTGGGTGCGGCCGGTGCCGCTGACCACGGTTTGGAACTTGATGACGGTTTCGGGCTCGTCCAGGGACTCCAGGGTGCCCTCGATGGTGAAGGTCGCCTCGAAATGGTTGGCCGCCGTGCTGCTCAAATAGACCTTCACGTCGGCCAAGCGGGGCTCATAGCGGGCCACGGTATCCTTGATGGCCCGGCCCAAGGGCTCCAAGGAGTCGGGAAAGCCCTTGTAATACTCGGAAAGGTCCGGCAGCCCGTAGTCCGGCAGCTGGCGCACGCTGCCTTGGCGGGTGTTGAACAGGAGAATCAGATGCTCCCGCACCGCCTCGGCCAGGGTGGTGGGCGGCGCGGCGTCCGGGTTCAGGGCCGAACGTCCGGCGATGGTTTCCAGAAAGGCGAACTCGATGGCCAACGTCGTTTGCTCCCGCCAGTAGGCGCGCCACATGCTCTAGCCCGGAAATTTCAGGAAGACCGGGCGTCCGGCGGCGCCAGATGTCCCCCGGCTGCGTTGCGGACTTCGCTCCAACCTCGCCGTAGGGTTGGCTACGCCTCTCGGTTGTCACTTGTCCGTCGCCTTGCCGGTCGCCATCTGGCTGGGCCGGTCCAGGGGACAAAACGTCACCTGACAAACGGGTAGATTTGAATTGAACAAGCAATCCAAATCAGATCCTCGTCGATTCAGCCGCCCGCCCTCATGAAATATCCGGGCTTGGGATTCACGAGGCCGGGGCGGGAGACGGCCGGGCCGTCTCCCGCCGGGGTGGGTTACTTCGCCTTGGGCATCTGGGAGACCAGGGACAGGTCCACGTCCACGCCTTCCACCTGGAAGTGGGGACGGACCTTCATGGTCACCCGGTAGAAGCCGGGGCTGTCGGCCAGGGCTTCCACCTTGATGGACGCGGATTTCAGGGGGCAGCGCGCCTTCAGCTCCGGCCCGGGGTTGGGCATCTCGGTAACCAACTTGCTGATCCAGTCGTCCAGTTCCATCTGCAGGTCATCGGCTTCCTTGGCCGCGCCGATGTTCTCGCGCTGGATCACCTTGAGGTAATGGGCCAGGCGGGAGACCAGGAACAGGTAGGGCAGGTTGGCGGAGAGCTTGGCGTTGGCCGTGGCCTCGTCGGTGGAGTACTTCTTGGGCCGCTGCACGCTCTGGGCGCTGAAGAAGCAGGCGTAGTTCTTGTTCTTGTAGAAGGACAAGGGGATGAAGCCCTGCTGGGCGAACTCGAACTCGCGGCGGTCCGGGATCAGGATCTCGGTGGGGATCTTGGTCTCGGTCTCGCCGCCGGCCTGGAACAGGTGCAAGGGCAGGTCCTCCACCAGACCGCCGGCCTGGGGACCGCGGATGTTCACGCACCAGCCGTTTTTGGCAAACGACTCGGTGAGCCGCGAGGCAAAGGCGAACGAGGCGTTGCCCCACAGGTACTTGGAGTGCTCGGCCCCGGTCACGTCCTCCTCGAAGTCGAACTCCTTCACCGGGGTGGTGTCCTTGCCATAGGGCAGGCGCAACAGGAAGCGGGGCACGGTGAGCCCGATGTAGCGCGAGTCCTCGGACTCCCGGAAGGCGTTCCACTTGGCGTAGTCGGCCTGCTCGAACAACGAGGCCAAATCCGGTACGTTGGGCAGGTCCAACACCGACTTCAGGCCGAACATCTCCGGACCGGCCGACCCGATGAAGGGGCAGTGGGTGGCCGCGGCGATCTTGGCCAGGCTCTGCAACAGGCCGATGTCCTGGGGGCCCCGGCCGAACTCGTAGCTGGAGATCAGGGCGCCGTAGGGCTCGCCGCCGGGCTGGTCGTACTCCATGGTGTAGATCTGTTTGTAGAGGCCGCTCTGCACCGGCTCGGGAGCGTCCTCGAAGTCATCCATGATGTCCTGCTTGCTGACGTTCAGCATGTCGATCTTGATGTTCCGCCGGAAATCGGTGCGGTCCACCAGGAACTTCAGGGACCGCCAGTTCGACTCCATCTCCTGGAACTGGTCGTTGTGCAGGATGGCCGCGATCTGGTTGGACAGCCGCGCGTCGATCTCGCTGATGGCCTGGTCCACCACCACCTTGTCCAGCTTGTCCACCGCCTGGCCGCTGGCCGCGATGGCGTGCAGGAAATGGTTCACCGCCACCGACAGCTTGGCCGAGGACGACTCCATCTGCTGCTGGTTTTCCAGGTTCACCGCCTCGGACGGCGGGGTGAGGTCCACTTTGGAGAACAACGCGTCCAGCGGCGACTCCTCCGCCGCGGCCTGCGTGGTGGCTGCTTGTTCCTTCTGTTCTTCTGCCATGGCTTGTATCTCCTAATGCCCCGTCAGGCAGCGCTCCGCCGCCCGGGGAGGTCGGTGAATGGGCACGCTAGCCACAAGGGATCCGGCAAAGGCGCTCAGCCTTCCTGGTCGGAGCCCCCGCCCATGGGCGCGATCTTGTCCAACTGGGACATCACCGCCTCCATCTGGCTCTTGTCCTTCAAGATTTTCTCCAGCTCCTTGCGGAACTCCCGGTTGCTGATCACCCGGGCCTTCAGGTCCTTCAAGAGGTTCCTCACCTCCATCATGGTGTTGAGCTGGGGGATCTGCCGGGCGATGCCGGTGGGGCTGAAGTCGTCCATGGTCTCGAAGTTCAGCTTGACGGCCATTTCGTTGTCGCCGCCCTGCAGGGTGTCGGGCACCACCAAGTCCAGGCCCAGGTGCTGCTCCCGGAACACGTCCTTGAAGTTGTTCTTGTCGATGGAGATCTTCTTGCGGTCCTCCAAGGGGGTGGCGTCTTGGCGCATGGTAAAGTCACCCGTGACCAAAAGCTTCAGGGGCAGCTCGACTTCCTCCCGCGCTCCCCCGGTGTCTTTCACGTAGCGGATGTTTACCCGCGAAGGCGGAATCTCGTTCTGGAAGCTTTCACCGGCCATTTTTCACTCCTTTCCAAGTGATTCCGGGTATGGCTGCAATCTTTTTCCTCCCCCACCGGGGGCCTGCCGGGCCCTGGCGCGGGCAGACTGGGGGGACCCCGGCCGCTTAGTCGGCGGGGGCCAGCTTGGCGGCCAGCGCCAGGTCGGTCTGAAACAAGCGGTCCCGGGCCCGGGCCAACCGCTCCCGGTCCTCGGGGGTGGGCTGGGGCGCGGCGGACACCGCCGCCTGGCGCACCCGCACCAGGCCCCCCCAAACCCGGGCCGCCAGGCCGGGCGTGGCCACGGCCAGGGTGAGGTGGTCCAGGTCCTGGGCCAAGCCCTCCAGGATGGGCCCTGCCCACTTGGGCCGCCCGAAATCCAAGCAAAGCTCGGCGCCGGCCAAGCGGCACTCCAGGGCGCTGCGGGGGTCCGGCGCCCGCCTGGCCGCCTCCTGCACCACGGCCAAGCCCCCGGCCAGATCACCACCGCCGGCCTTGGTCAGGGCCTCGCCCCGCCAGGCCTCCTCTTGGCCGCCCGCGGCCCCGCTGCCCCGGGCCGCCGCGGACTGGGCTCCACTGAGCCACTGCCGGGTCTGGGGATCGGCAAAGGGACGCCCGCTGGCAAAGGTCATCGTGGCCAGCTCAGGCAGCCGGTTCAGGAAGGCTCCGGTTTCCAGGGTGACGGTGTCGGCGGCCTGCTCAAATCCTTGCCCCTTCAAGGCTTCCACGATCAGACGTTGCAGGTCCAGGAGAAAGGTTCCCCCCGGGGCCAGAAACTGGGCTTCGGCCGCCTGCACCAAAGCCGGCCAATTTTTGGCCTGGGCCATGAGGGACAACGGCTGGATCTCACTGTCCCGCGGACCGGGGACCAAGGTCTTGCCGGCGGCATCTCCCTGAGGCAGTTCAGATATGGGCTCCCACTTTATAACACGCCCCAATCTGTAGGGTAAAGGGGAAGACGGGGCCAGGCCGCGCAACAGGTCCACCACCCGGCGCACCGCCTCCAGGCCCTCCTCCATCCCCCCCAGCTTGTCCGGCAGGGGAGGCATGGCCGGCGCCGCGCCGGCCGGGGCGGCGGCCGGCGTGGCCGGGGCCGCGGCCGCGGCCGCGGGAGCCG
>JAHLLK010000022.1 GCA_020444165.1 Deltaproteobacteria bacterium
GACCAACGAGACCATCGCGGTGTTCGACTTCGGCGGCGGCACCTTTGACATCTCCATCCTGGAAGTGGGCGACGGCGTGGTGGAGGTCAAGTCCACCAACGGCGACACCCATCTGGGCGGTGACAACCTGGACCAGCGGATCATGGACTGGCTGGTGAGCGAGTTCAAGAAGGAGCAGGGCATCGACCTGTCCCAGGACCCCATGGCCCTGCAGCGCCTGCGGGAAGCGGCGGAAAAGGCCAAGATGGAGCTTTCCACCGCCATGGAGACCGACATCAACCTGCCGTTCATCACGGCGGACCAGTCGGGCCCCAAGCATCTGAACATGAAGCTGAGCCGGGCCAAATTCGAGGCCCTGGTGGACGCGGAGCTGAACCGCACCCTGGATCCCTGCAAGAACGCCCTGAAGGACGCCGGACTGGCGGCCAGTCAAGTGGACGAGGTGGTCCTGGTGGGTGGCTCCACCCGCATCCCCAAGGTGCAGCAGATGGTCAAGGACTTCTTCGGGCGGGAGCCCCACAAGGGCGTGAACCCCGATGAGGTGGTGGCCGTGGGCGCGGCCATCCAGGGCGGCGTGTTGGCCGGCACCGTGGAGGACGTGCTCCTGTTGGACGTGACTCCCCTGTCCCTGGGCATCGAGACCCTGGGCGGCGTCATGACCAAGCTCATCGAGCGCAACACCACCATCCCGACCCGCAAGAGCGAGACCTTCAGCACCGCGGCCGACAACCAGACCACGGTGGACATCCACGTCCTGCAGGGCGAGCGCGACTTCGCCAAGGATAACCGGACGCTGGGTCACTTCCAGCTCACGGGCATCCCCCCGGCCCCCCGCGGCATGCCCCAGGTCGAGGTGACCTTCGACATCGACGCCAACGGCATCGTGCACGTGGCGGCCAAGGACTTGGCCACCGGCAAGGAGCAGTCCATCGAGATCAAGGCCTCCAGCGGACTGTCGGACGATGACGTGGACCGCATGGTGCAGGACGCCAAGCGCTTCTCGGCCGAGGACTCCGAGCACCGCAAGACGGTGGAGAGCCGCAACCGGCTGGACAGCCTGATCTACCAGACGGACAAGCTGTTGAAGGAAAACCGCGAGAAGCTGGACGCCGGCACCATCGGCAGCATGGAATCGGCCTTGAACGAGGCCAAGGCGGTGTTGGAGTCGGGTGACCGCGCGGCCCTGGACAACCAGTTCGAGAATCTGCAGCAGGCCAGCCACGCCATGGCCCAGGCCCTGTACACCGCCCAGACCGGGCAGCCCCAGGGCGGCGATGGCGGCGGCCCCGGGACCGGCGGCGCCCAGCGGGGCGGCGGCGGAGCCGACGACGACGTGGTGGACGCGGAGTTCACCGAGCACAATTAAGCGCTGGACCGGACCACCCCCAGGGGTGAGAAGACCCGCGGCGGGACGCCCCGCCGCGGTTTTTTTTGCGCCCGCGGCGTCCCCGGGGGGTGATAGCACCAAATCCCGCCTGGTTTCCAGGATAGCGGTTTGACATCGGCTGGAACGGATCAGTATAGTAGGTCATCCGTCACATCTCGGTAACGGTTGGGAAAAATGCCTGCCCAAGGGCCCTCACCCAATGGTTTTGCCTATAGGCCTTCCAGCCGGGGGCAAAGGAGGGTGAGTTGGTGTGAAAACGGCTCTGGGGCGGGGGGATGGAGCCGGCATAGTGGCTTCCAGTAGAGAAAGGACCGCCAGCATGAAGTTCCTTCTTCGGACCATCCTCGTTTCCCTGATAGCCCTGGGACTCTTGGGCTCCGGCGCCGCTCTGGCCGCCGATAAACTCACCCCGCAGATGGTGGTGGATCAGGTCAACAAGGCCGTGAAGCTCATCGAGGAAAAAGGTGACGCGGCTTACGCTGAACTGACCGACCCCAACAACGCCACCTGGGTTAACAAGGACAATGGCCTGTACGTCTTTGTTTACGACTTCAACGGAAACATCGTGGCCCACCTAAATCCGAAACTGGTGGGCAAGAACCTGATGAAGGTGCATGACGTAAAGGGCACCGTATTCGCAGCCGATTTCGTGCGCATCGCCAAGAGCCCCCAGGGTGAGGGCTGGACCGACTACTGGTGGCCCAAGCCTGAGGAAAAGACGGCCTCGGCTAAGACCAGCTTCGTGAAGCGGGTCCCGGGCAAGGACCTCTTGGTGGGCGCGGGGACCTATGATTTCACCCTGGAGGATGCCAAGAAGGCCACCGGCATCGAATAGGTTCCGTTTTTCCGATTAGATACCGACCACCCGTTCCCGCGTTCCAAGCGGGAACGGGTGGCGGTTTACCAGGGGGGCGCTGGAACGGGCCGTCCGGCTTTCCTTGGACATCACGGTCATCGCAGCAACATCGCAGGAGAATAAGGATGTCTGCCCAGAACAGAATCTCCCGGCTCCACAGCCTCGGCTTCCGTATCGCACTCTTGCCCCTGGTGGGGCTTTTGGGCCTTTTGCTCAACCAAGGCATCACGACCTACGCTGACCGGCAGAAAACGGCCTCTTTCGAACTGGTGGCCATCTCCGGGGACATCGCGGCCAACACGGCCAACCTGTTGCGCCTGGAAAGCCAATACCTCGGGGGCGGCAGTGGGGCCACCATGCCCCAGGTCAAGGAAAAGGAAGCGGCCATCAAGGAACTGTTCCAATTGGCCCAGACCAAGGCCCACAGCGAGGCCCTGAGCGAGAGCCTGGGCGAGGCGCAGACCAGCTTGGACGAGCTGGGCCAGGTCTTCAGCAAGGCCGCCGGGGTGTATCAGGACCTGACCCGGGCGCGTTCGGAGCTGTCGGCCTACTTCCGCGCCGCGGATGAGATCCTCATGGCGGCGGTGACCGGCCTGAACGAGGAGGAAACCACCAAGATCATGGTGGGGGAAACCCTCTCGGACAACAAGGTCAGCCTCCGCAACGCCCTGAAGGATTACACCGCCTACACCGCCCAGGCCATGCTGGAAGTCACCGACCTTTTGGCCTTTGGCGATGACAAGAAGTACCAGGAGGAATCCAAGCTCCTCCGGGTCAGCATGAAAAAGGCGGCCGAGAACCTGGAGGGCATGCTCATCTCGGTGGGCGACGACAGCTTTACGCGCATGTGGAAGCGGGCCCAGGCTCAGCAATCCAAGACCGTGGCCGAGGCCGACCGGATCTTCGGCTACTGGAGCCGGGGCAAGCGGGAGAACGCCAAGCTGGGCGCCACGGCGGACCGGATGCAAGTGGCCCTGAATCACGTGAAGGACGGGGTGCAAGAGGAGCATGACGCCGCCGGCCGCCTGGCCTTCTGGCTCTCCACCTCCACCACCGTGCTCACCGCGCTGTTGTTGATCGTGGTCAGCTACTTCATCCTGCGGGGCATCACCCGCCCGGTGAGGCAGATGACCCGGGCCATCGAGAACATGGCCGACGGCGACTTCAGCACCACCATCAACCGCACCTCCCAGGATGAGATCGGCCTCATGGCCGAGGCCCTGGGGCGCATGGCCGCCAACCAGCAGGACAAGCTGGAATTGGCCGAGACCATCGCCCAGGGCGACCTGAGCCGCGAGGTGAAGCTGGCCTCCCAGAAGGACATGCTGGGCCTCAGCCTCATGACCATGGCCGACAGCCTGAACGGGCTCATGGCCGAGTTCGCCGAGGCGGTGGAGCAGGTGGATTCCGGCTCGGACCAGATCAGCGACTCGGCCAACGCGCTGTCCCAGGGGGCCACCGAGCAGGCGGCCAGCCTGGAGGAGATCTCGGCCAGCCTCACCCAGATCGGCGGGCAGACCGGCTCCAACGCGGAGAATGCCTCCCAGGCCAACCAGCTGGCCGGCATGGTCCGGGGCGCGGCCGAAGAGGGCAACCAGGAGATGGGCCGCATGATCGCTTCCATGGCCGAGATCAACACGGCCAGCCAGAACATCGCCAAGATCATCAAGGTCATTGACGACATCGCCTTCCAGACCAACCTGTTGGCCCTGAACGCGGCGGTGGAGGCGGCCCGGGCGGGCTCCCACGGCAAGGGCTTCGCCGTGGTGGCCGAGGAGGTCCGGAACCTGGCCGGGCGCAGCGCCAAGGCGGCCAAGGAGACCGCGGACCTCATCGAGGGCTCGGTGAAGAAGATCAAGGACGGCTCGGCCATCGCCAACCAGACCGCCCAGGCCTTGGGCAAGATCAACGACGGCATCACCAAGATGGCCGACCTGGTGGGCGAGATCGCGGCGGCCAGCAACGAGCAGGCCCAGGGCATCCGGCAGGTCAACCAGGGCTTGGGCCAGGTGGACCAGGTGACCCAGCAGAACACGGCCAACGCCGAGGAGGTGGCCTCGGCCGCCCAGGAGCTTTCTTCCCAGGCCAGTCAGCTGCGGGGCATGTTGGACCGCTTCACCCTGAAGGGCGGCGCCCGCTCCACAGCGGCTGCCCCGCCCCACGCCACGGCGACGGGGGAAACCCTGCCCGCCAGGGCCGAAGCGGAAGCGGCGGACCAGCTGGTGAAACCCAGCGAGGTCATCGCCCTGGACGACGAGGAGTTCGGCAAGTTCTAGCAGGCTGTTGAAAACGGCCTGCCAGACCCGGTCTGGCCCAGGAGCACGGCGGGCCGTCCCCGGAAGGGTGCGGCCCGCCGTCTTTTGGGGAGCCGTAACAGGGCGCTGCGGCGGCCGGGCCTCCGGCGCGGGGCGATTTTTTTCGTGGCCGGGGCCGGCCCGGAGTGATAATGCAAAATCACTGGGTTTTACCAGTGGGAAATACGCATCCGGACCGGTAGCCGGCCGTGGCCGTCGGCTCCCTGCCGGCAAGCATGTTCCGGAGAAAAGCATGGATCTGCAACAAACCAAGTATGAGTTGAACGACGGGGTGGCCCTGGTCACCCTGAACCGGCCGGACCACCTGAACGCCTTCACGCCGGTCATGGGCCGGGAGCTTTTGGAAATCTACGCCGAGGCCGGCCGGGACGACCAGGTGCGGGCGGTGGTGGTCACCGGGGCGGGGCGCGCCTTTTGCGCCGGGGCGGACCTCTCCCGCGGGTCCGACACCTGGAACTATGCCCGGCGGGCCGAGCCGGACCCGGGCATCAGCCGCCACCGCGACATGGGCGGCAAGGTGTCCCTGGCTGCCTACGACTGCCCCAAACCGGTGATCGCGGCCATGAACGGCCATGCCGTGGGCATAGGGCTCACCATGACTCTGGGCATGGACATCCGCATCGCGGCCCAGGAGGCCAAAATGGGCCTGGTGTTCACCCGGCGGGGCGTCGTGCCCGAGGCCTGCTCCTCCTGGTTCCTGCCGCGGCTGGTGGGCATGGGCAAGGCGGCCGAGCTGGTGCTCACCGGCCGGGTGTTCCGGGCCGCCGAGGAGGCCGGCTCGGGCCTGTTCAACCAGGTGCTGCCCCAGGAGATGGTGCTGGACAAGGCCCTGACCCTGGCCCGGGAGATCGTGGAAAACACCTCGCCGGTGATGGTGGCCCTGGCCAAGGCCATGCTGTGGCACGGCCTGTCCGAACCGGACCCCCGGGCGGCGCATCTGGTGGACTCGCGGCTGTTCTACTGGGCCGGCCGCCAGGCCGATTCGGCCGAGGGCGTGCAGTCGTTCCTGGAGAAGCGCCCCCCCCAGTTCCCGCTGCGGCCCAGCCAGGACATGCCGGACTTCTATCCCTGGTGGCGGGAAACCAAGGATTAGGCGACAAGGATAATCGGCCAGGGCCGTCCCGGCCTTGGCCACCGCCCCCGCGCCTGCCGCGGGTCAGGGAGAAAGAGCATGGCCGTAGAGCAAGTTGGCCCGGAGTGGGTGACCGCGCTGATCCAGGAGTGGGCCGCCTCGCCGGACAACAATCTGGGCCCGGGCTGGCCGGAGCCGGCCTTTGCCGGGCCCCTGGTGGGCTTCGTGGCCGGAGACGATCCCATCTACCAAGAGTACAAGGAAGTGGTGGGGCCCTACCATTGGACCCCGGCCGAGGCCTTTGCCCTGGCCTTTCCCGACCGCCCGGCCGCGCCGGGGGAGTTGACCGTCATCTCCTGGGTGCTGCCCCTGGCCCCGGCGGTCAAGGCCGACAACCGCCAAGCCCGGGACCTGCCAGCCGAGCGCTGGGCCCGGGCCCGCGTCTTTGGCGAACACGCCAACGAACGGCTGCGGCAAAGGGTGGTGGAGGCGCTGGCCGCCCGGGGAGTGGACGCCGTGGGCCCCCCGACTCTGCCGGATTGGGCCATGCGCGACTCGGACCGCTTTACCTACGCCTCCAACTGGTCCGAGCGCCACCAGGCCTTCGCGGCCGGGCTGGGCTCCTTTGGCCTGTGCGACGGGCTCATCACCGCCCGGGGCAAGGCCCTCCGCGCCGGCAGCGTGGTGGCCCGGGTTCAGCTCCCCCCCACCCCCCGGCCGGCCGGCGACCACCGGGCCAACTGCCTGTTCTTCAGCCACGACGGGGCCTGCGGCAAATGCATCCCCCGCTGCCCGGTGGGAGCCCTGTCCCCGGCCGGCCACGACAAGCTGAAGTGCAAGGAATACCTGCGCACCACCGTGGCCCGGCACGTGGAGGAGAACTACGGCTTCGCGGGCTATGGCTGCGGCCTGTGCCAGGTGAAAGTGCCCTGCGAAAGCAAGATTCCCCTGCCGCGGGGCGCGGAGGGCTAAGGGATCGGGGGAGGAAGAGGTGGGGGGAAGGGGTCCTTTTTTGAAAAAGAGGACCCCTAACCCCTCCACTTCCCACCCCCTCAAAAAACTTCATATTTTTCAGCGTGTTGGTAAATAGTCATTGCTGGGTGGGCTGGTCGGCGCGGGCGAGGGAGACCCCGCCCTTTGCTATTTGGCGGCCCCGGGGTCGGCTTGGCGGGCGGCCCCGGCCGGGGGCAGGAGGTCCAGGAGGCGGCGGGGCAGGGCAAAGGCGGCCGGGCCCTCGGGGGCGGAGCTGTCCACCCCTGCGCGAGGCTTACACACCTCCCGGAGGATGCCGTCCCGCCGCCGCCCACCTCCACCACCAAGTCCTGAAGGTCTGAGGGTTGTGGGGACAGCACCCGCGTTACCTGGAGGGCCGGGCCCGGGGCGCCCTCCCGGGCGGAGTTCTCCAGGGAACCCGCCCCCTCGGGGGGAACGCGGTGGGCCGTTGGTGCGGCCCGGGGAGGCCTGGCGGCGCCTGGCGGCCAGGTCTCAAGGGTGGCGGCAGAGGTTCAGTTCTCGAGAGCCCGGCAGGCCGGGGCTTCGGCCGGTTTGTGGAGGATCTCCTCGTCGGGCAGGTCCAGCATGCCTCGGGTCAGGAGCATTTTCTGCACCTGGCCCGCGCCGAAGCCCTGCCGCAAGTATTCCGCCGCGGCGTTCATGTCGATGACGTCACCGCAGGTGAACACATCCAGCGCCGCGTAGCCGTACTCCGGCCAGGTATGGATGGTGAAATGGGATTCGCTGATGATGATGACCCCGCTCACTCCCTGGGGGGCGAACTGGTGGAAGAAGGGTTTGATCAGGGTCGCTCCGGAGGCCTCCACCGCACCGGTCATGGTGCGGGCGACGTAAGCCGGGTCGTCCAGGAGTTGCGGGGAGCAGTCGTAGAGCTCGAGGATCAAGTGCCTGCCAAGGGATTTCATGGCTTGCCACCCCCTTTGACGCCAGCCTCTTCCCGGGTGCGAATAGCCGGGAACTCTGCCGTGCTTCGGAAGGGTTGTGGTTACAAGGAGGGGAAGCCGGCAGGCGCACGGGCCGGCCCGCCGGCAAGGCGGCGGTACCGGGCCCCTTGGGCCGGTTTGGGGACGCTGGAAGCGTCCGCGCAGGCGGGCGGGCGGCGCGGGGCCGCCGTGGAGTTCG
The DNA here is from genome assembly GCA_020444165.1 of Deltaproteobacteria bacterium. The sequence continues at coordinate 7,767 of JAHLLK010000022.1, forward strand.
CCTATGTGCGCATTTCCCAACCCCGTCCGGCTCCGCTCCAGGTTTCCTGAAGGGGCGGAGGGGCCGCTCATGGGAGCCCCCTTTGCATTTTCGGCGTGGAAACCGGGCTTCCACGCAAAGTTGACACATAAACAAAAATAGTCCGGCCGGACCCCCACGGGGAGCCCCGGCCCGGGCGGTGAAACCGCGAAAACCATGACTACACCCATTATTCAGGGCCGTCAACCCCTGGCGGCCACAAAAATGCCACATTGCTTGACTGGGGCCCCGAAGCGAACTTACAATATGATCACTGGGGTTTAGAAAAATGTCCGGGGGGTGGCTGGAAGCGCCTGCCGGGCAGGCCGGAGGGGGAATTAAGATTCCCAGGCTGTTTGTCAACAGCCTGGGGCGGGCCGGGGATGGCCCGCCGATTTGCGGAGATTTTCTTTGGAAATGACGCAAATTGTGCAACTTGGCAAAACCAGGGGGGAGCCGGCAAGCTGGGCTTGCTGGGGGGTAAGCACGCTTTTGCCAAGTTGCAGCTGACCAAGGCCAGGACGGTCTTGGTCAGAAATCTGGCTATTCCTGGTTTTCCCGCGGCTGCTGGCGGAGCGCCCGCCGGCCGGCCCCACCGGAACCGCAGTGACATAGAAGGGAGTGGCGGGGCATGACTTTGACCAAAGCTGATATTGTGGCCAAAGTGTATGGTCTGGGCCAGTTGACCAAAGCGGAAGCTGCCAGTTCTGTGGACAGCGCGCTGGCCCTCATCAAGGACTCCCTGGCCGAAGGCGAGGAAGTCCTGGTAAGCGGCTTTGGCAAGTGGTCCGTACGGGACAAGAAAGAGCGGAGGGGCCGCAATCCCCAGACCGGCAACCCCTTGACCTTGCCACCCAGGCGGGTGGTGACTTTCCGTCCTTCGCGGGTGCTGAAGGCCAAGATCCAGTCCGAAGAATAGCGCGGAATCCCGCCCCGGCCGCGCCCGGGGCGGGATTCCGTCGCCCTTTGCCCGCGAAGCCTGTCCCTCTTTGCCAGACACCCACGCCCATCTGGAGGGCCTGCCGGATCCCCGGGCCGCGCTGGCGCGCGTCTGGCGGGCCGAGGTCTGCGCCGTGGTGGCGGGGGCCCTGGATGGCCCGGCTGAGGCCAGACGCCGTTGCCCCGGCCCCGGGAGGCTTGCCCCATGATCGATACCCACGCCCATCTGGAGGGCCTGCCGGATCCCCGGGCCGCGCTGGCGCGGGCTTGGGGGGCCGGGGTCCGCGCCGTGGTGGCGGTGGCCATGGACCGCCAGGCCGGGCAAGAGGCCCTGGCCCTGGCCGCCAGCGAGCCCCGGGTCTGGCCGGCCGTGGGGCTCCACCCCTGGCGGGTCACCGCCGAGGAATTGGAGGCCGAGTTGGCCTTTGTGGCCGCGGAGCTGCCCCGGGCCGTGGCCCTGGGCGAGGTGGGCCTGGACTACAAGCTAAAGGTCCCCAAGGACCTGCAAAAGGCCGCCTTGGCCGCCCAGTTGGACCTGGCCTGGGCCCACGGCAAGCCGGCCCTGGTGCACTGCCGTTTTTCCGAGACCCGGGTGCTGGAGGCCCTGGCCCGGGCGGGAGTGCGGGCGGTGTTCCACTGGTTCGCCGCGCCGCCCCTGTTGGAGAGGGTGGTGGCCGAGGGCCACTACATCTCCGCCACCCCGGCCGTGGCCACCAGCCCCCCGCACCGCCAAGCCGTGGCCGCCTGCCCCCTGGACCGCCTGCTGTTGGAGACCGACACCCCGGTGGAGCACGCCGGCCGTCCCACCGGGCCGGACCGGGTGACCGAGGCCTGCCGCCTGGTGGCCGAGTTGCGGGGCTTTTCCCCGGCCGCGATCGCCCGCCGCACCACAGCCAATGCCTTGACCTTCCTGGGCCGGGAGCTTTCCGACCACCCGTCCGGGTAATCCCTCCCCCTTTGTTCTTTTGTCCGCATAAAAATTATGCGCCACCCTTGGCCGGCCCTGGTCTATTGTGGCCTCGAGGTTCGATTTTTCCCTCCTTCTCCCCTGGCACATAGTTTGCATTCCTTAAACTTGCCAAATGGGACAAGGAGGGCTGAAATGACTCATTGGTTTGCGAAGGAACAGCGGTGGCAGCCCCGGGGCGAGAGCGTGGAAACCTCCCTGTGGGAAATCCTGACGGTATTGCAGGAGATAGCCGGTGACGACCAGATGGTGGTGGCGGTGGCGGATGAACTCTTGGCCCGGGCCCATCCCGGCGGCCCCCGCACCCAGGCCGCTTGAAGCGGGGGCAAGCGTCCCGCTGTCCAGGATAGTCGTCTGAATACCAGGGGATCATCGCCCTGGCCGGCGAGGGGAAAACCTCCTGCCAGGAGTCTCGGGGAGAAAGCCGGGAGAGGCTTTCTCCCAGGGGCTGGCCCGGCGTAAGGCCCGGCCGGCCCAGACCCGAGCCGGGCCGCGATGGCGGCGGGCTTTCTCCGGCTTGGCGGCCAGGCTCCCGCGGGAGGCTGCCGGCGGGCCGCACCGCACCGCACCGCGCCTCGCCCCCAGATTGTCAGGCCGCCGGCTTGACCTGATCCCTCCTTTCCCCTAACCTTCCGGCATGTCCGCTCCTGCTTGCCATCCTCACCCTTCCGCCGCCCCGGCCTCGCCGGCCGGGCCGCCGTGGCGCGCCGCGCTCGCCAAGGCCTGGCGGCGCGGGCGGAGCTTTCTGTGGTTCCTCCTGCGCATGGTGCTGCCCCTGTACGTGCTCACCGAAGTGCTGGTGCGCTCCGGGGCCCTGGCCTGGGTGAGCCGCGTCTTCGCGCCGCTCATGGGCCTGTGGGGCCTGCCGCCGGAGGCGGCGGCCGTGGTGAGCGCGGGCATGCTGGTGAACCTTTACGCCGCCGCCGCGGTGGCCGCCCCCCTGGGGCTCACCTGGCAGCAGATGAGCGTCCTGGGGCTGATGTTGGGGATATCCCACAGCCTGTTCATGGAGGCGGTGGTGGTGCGCGAGCTGGCCCCCCGCCACCACGTGCGGCTGAACGTCCTGCGGGTGGGCCTGGGCTGCGTGGCGGCCTGGCTCCTGCACCTGGTCCTGCCGTGAGTCCCTGGTGGGGACATCTGGCCGGAGCCCTGGGCGAGGGCCTCCTCTTGTGCGCCGAGATCGCCCTGGTGGTGCTGCCGCTGATGATCCTCTACGAGTTGGCCGACGCCTACGGCTGGTTCGCGCGGCCCCGGCCCCGGCTGGCCCGGCTGCTCCGGGGCCTGGGCCTGGGGCCCTATTCCCTGGTGCCCTTGTTGAGCGGCTTTTTCCTCGGCCTGTTCTATGGGGCGGGCATCCTGCTGGGGGTCAGCCGGGAAAAGGGCCTGCCCATGGGGGAGCGCCTGGCCCTGGGGGTGTTCCTGGTCACCTGCCACGCCGTGGTGGAGGACACCGCCATCTTCGTGGTGCTGGGCGGCTCGGCCCTGGCCATCCTGGGGCCCCGCCTGATCCTGGCCGTGGGGCTGACTTCCTGGCTGGCCCGCCGTTTGCGCAAAAAACCCTTGGCCAAAGGAAACGAGAGTTGAAACAGCATCAACATGAATTCGTGGATACCTACGACGGACTGGTGGGCTTTGGCCTGCAACGGGACATCGACGAGGCCACGGTGCAGGTCTATTTGCAGAAGTTCTCGGACGACGAGTTGATGAAGGTGATTCTGCCGCGGATGCGCCAGGAGGATCTGAGCGCCGTGTTCGACTTGTTGAGTGACCTCCTGCGCCGCCATCTGGCGGAGGAGGAGTACCACGCCTTGTTCCTGAAGGACTGAGGCGGGGCTTCAGCCCCCCAGCCCGGCCAGGAGCCGGGCCGCGGCGGCGAACCCCGGCTCCCGGGCCAAGGCCCGGCGGACGAGCGCCGCGGCGCCGGCCCGGTCTCCGGCCTGGGCCGCCAACACGGCCAGGTTGTACAGGGCGCCGGGCATCTCCGGCTCCAAGGCCAGGGCCCGCTGGTAGGCCTCCCGGGCCGGGGTGGCCTGACCTGCTCCGGCCAGCAGCCAAGCCAGTTCGCACCACCACTCCGCCCGGGGAGCCAAATCCAGGGCCCGGCCATACAGCTCCCGGGCCCGGGCCAGATCACCTTGCCCCGCGGCCGTGGCGGCTTCCGCGGCCAGCCGCACGGCCCGGGTGTCCCGGGCGGCCGGGGGGGGCGAGGTTTCCGCGGCCTGGGCGGCCGGCCCGGCCGGCGGGGGCGGGACCGGGGCAGGGGCCGGCGGATTGACCGGTGCGGCGGCCTCCCGGGGCCACGCCGACCCGCTCAGCCGGGCGGCCCACTCCCCCCGGCCCAGCCGGGTCAGTTCCGCCAAAAGCCGCGGCCGCTCCGTGGGGCCCAGGCGCGCCCACCAATCCCTCAGCCGGTCCTCTCTCCCCAAGGCGGCTTCGGCCACGGCCGCCAACAACGTCGCATCGCCCCGTCGGCCCAAGGTGCGGGTCTCGGCCCCCTGGAAGGCGGCGGGGTCGGCCGCATAGCGGTCCTGGGCGGCCAAAAAGCGCGCCGCGGCCTGGGCCGTTTCCCCCCATTCCTCCTGCATATGATGCGCCCAGGCCGCGTAGAACCAGGGGTCGGGATACTCGAACACCCCCAGGCACTCCCGGCCGGCGGCCAGGGTCTCGGCCACCCGGCCTTGGCGGGCCAAGGCGGTGAACAGGGGGTTGTAGGCCCGGGAGAGCTGGGCCGGCGGTTCGCCCCGGCCGCGGGCCAGGGCCAGGGCCTCCCGCGCCGCGGCGGCGGCGGCCGGCAGGTCCTCCTCCCGCTCGCACAGGGCGTCGGCCAAATAAGCCCGGGAGAGCCAATCCGCGGGGTCGTCGGCGCAGGCCTGGCGCAGCATGCCCAGGCGGCGCTCCCGTTTCCTGGCCATGGCCGCGGGCTCCAGGGCGTAGCCGTGGTGCAGGATGCGCACCGGCGCGGCGGCCTTGCCCCCGGGAATCACGATGTCGTTGTGCACCTTGCGGAAGTAACGCACCCCGGCCACCCGGCGGAAGAAGCGGGGCCACCAGAAGCTGGTGGCCTGGCCCTGGGGCAGGAGGTTCACGATCTCCAAGGCCCAGCCGTTGATCTCCGGCCGGGCGGTGAGGGGCCGGAGGCCCGGGGCGGTGGCCGGGTCCAACTCCTCGTCGGCGTCCAATTGCAGGCACCACTCCCCCCGGGCCAGGGTCAGGGCGTGGTTGCGGTGCAGGGAGAAGTCGTTTTGCCAGGGCTGAAGGTGCACCCGGGCCCCGAATTCCCGGGCGATCGCCACGGTGCGGTCCACGGAGCCGGTGTCCAGGAGCACGATCTCGTCCACCCAGGGCCGGGCGCTGGCCAGGGCCCGGGGCAGGTTGGCCTCCTCGTCCCGGGCGAGTATCACCAGGCTGATGAGGGGGCGGGCGCCAGCCGGCGGCTGATTATGTGGCTCGGGGGAGGGCATGGGGGCAGTTTACTCCGGAGGGCGGGCGAGGTGGGGCGATTTTCCGAGGCCGCGTGGCAAGCCGGCAGGGTGGCCGGTCGCTTGACCCGGGCGGGGCCATGTGTTCTAATTTTCTTTCCCCGGAGCCGGTTGGACCGGACGGCGCCGGGGCCGGCGTTTGCCGGCCGGATCGGCGGACACCTGGCCCAGAAACCCGCTTTGAGCCGCGGGCGAGGCTGCTCGGCCGCCCCGCCCACAAGGTGAGGACCATGCCCGCAAACCAACAGGACCTCTATTTCATCTTCTCTTTTGGCAAGGTGGGCACGGTCTCCCTGCAGCAGCACTTGCAGGAGCACCTGGGCCGACAATTCATGTGGGTGGAAAAGCTCTACCTGAACCTGCACCAGGTGCTGGATATCCCCGAGGAACGGCGCGCGGCCATGCGGGTGGTCATGGGGCACAGCCTCCTGTGCAACACCCACATCTTTTTTCCGGGCCGCCCCTACCGCTACCTCACCATCCTCAGGGACCCGGCCGAGCGGCTGGTCTCCCACTACAACTACGACATGCAGGTGCTCTATGAAAACGAGGGCAAGCCGGAGATAAGCTTCGAGGAGTGGTACGTGGCCCACGACATGGGCAACAACTACATGTTCCGGGGCTTGATGCGCTTTTTCTCGCGCCTGGGCACGGACGAGGCCTTTGACTTCCCCCGGGTGCGCCAGCTCATGGGCTACATCCTGAGCCAGTTCTGGGCGGTGTACTGGACGGATGCCCTGGACCAACAAGTCAAAGGCCTGTTTCGGGAGTTGGGCGTGCCGGAGACCATGCAGCGCCGCAACGTGGCCGGCAAGGACCACCCCAAGCGGCTCATCCTCACCCCCGAGCTGCGCTCGCGGCTCTACCGCGAGAACCTTCTGGACCTCTACCTGTTCCAGAAGGTGTCAGGCATCGAGAAGATCAAGATCAACGAGTGAGTCCCGGGGCGGCTACTTGCCCCCTCCCAGCTTGCCCAGCCGCTCCTGGGCCACCTGGGCCGAGAAGGTCTTCAGCTCCGGGTCGTTTTCCACCACCTTCCGGTACCATTTCCGGGCTTCGTCCTTTTTGCCGCAGTTTTCCAAGGCGGTGGCGAAAGCCGTGCACCAGCCCAGCATCTGCTCGTCCAGTTTGGGGGGCAGGTTGGCCGCCGCCTCGCCGTAGAGGTCCGCGGCTTGGCACCAGCGGCCGGTGTCCTCGTACAGGCGGGACAGGCGCTGTTTGATCATGGGCACTCCCTGGGAATGGGGATAGCGGGCCAGGAACTTCTCCAGGAGCTTCACCGCCTCCTCGTTCTTGGGGGGATCATAGGCCTGCAACAGCAGATTGGACAGCCGCCAGTAAGCCACCTCCGCCCGCTCGGTGTCGGGGCAGCGGTCGATGATCACGTAATAGATGCGGTGAAAGGCCTCGTGGTCGTCGGTCGGGGTCTTGGCCAGCTTTTGGAAAAGCTGGAGGGCCAGTTGTTCCTGGGCCGGCTTGTCCAAGGGAGGCTTGGCCTGGGGGGGTTCCGCCGGTTCGGCCGGCGGGCCGCCGTAATGGGTTTCGGCCGTGGCGGCCCACACGGCCGGAGCCAGGCCGAGGGCCAGAGTCAAGGTGAGGGCCCAAAAGGCGGCGGCGCGGGCGGCGGGTAACCAAGGCTGGCAGGGCATGCGGGCATCCTCCGGCGGTGGGTCCAAGGGAGCGGGGCCACGGCCCGGGAGGGCCGCTCCGGCCCAGCCTAGCACGAAGGGCCCCGGGGGGGCCTATTTTCTGCCCTCCCCGGCGCCGGGCCCGGCCGGCCCGGTCGGCCGTGGTTGACACCTTCCCCCCCCCACGCTAAGAATAGCCCATTCCATCTGTTCAATATGGAGGCCGCTATGTCCTTCCCCCTGGTCCGCATGCGCCGTCTGCGGCGCACCGAAACCCTGCGCCGCATGCTGGCGGAAACCATCGTGGGGCCGCAAGACCTCATATACCCCATGTTCGTCTGCCCGGGGCGGGACGTGTGCCAGGGTGTCTCCTCCATGCCCGGGGTGAACCGCTACTCGGTGGACACCTTGGCCGAGGAAGTGAAAAGGCTCCGCGACCTGGGCATCCCGGGGGTGATCCTGTTCGGCATTCCCGAGAAAAAGGACGCCCTGGGCCGGGGAGCCTATGACCCCAAGGGCATCGTGCCCACCGCCCTGGCCAAGCTCAAGAAGGAAGTGCCGGGCATGGTGCTCATCGCCGATGTCTGCATGTGCGAGTACACCGACCACGGCCACTGCGGCCTCCTGGACAAGAACGAGGTGCACAACGACGCCACCCTGGAGCTTTTGGCCAAGGCCGCGGTGGTGTACGCCAAGGCCGGGGCCGACATGGTGGCGCCTTCGGACATGATGGACGGCCGGGTGCTGGAGATCCGCGAAGCCCTGGACGAGGAGGGGCTGACCGACACCATCATCATGAGCTACGCGGCCAAATACGCCAGCGCCTACTACGGGCCGTTCCGGGAGGCCGCGGACTCCGCACCCCAGTTCGGCGACCGCCGCGCCTACCAGATGGACCCGCCCAACCTGCGCGAGGCACTCCGGGAAGTGGCCCTGGACGTGGAGGAGGGCGCGGACATCATCATGGTCAAGCCGGCCCTGCCCTACCTGGACATCATTGCCCACGTGCGCGACGAGATCGACCTGCCCGTGGCGGCCTACAACGTGAGCGGCGAGTACGCCATGGTTAAAGCCGCGGCCGAGCGGGGCTGGATCGACCACGACCGGGTGATGATGGAGACCCTTACCGCCATCAAGCGGGCCGGGGCCGACCTGATCCTTACCTACTTCGCGCCCGAGGCGGCCCAGCTCCTCCAGGGGGCCGGCCGATGAAACTGGCCCTGTGCGGCAGCCCCGGCGCGGGCAAGACCACCCTGTTCCAGGCCCTGGCCGGCCGCAAACTGGCCGTGGGCAAGGGCCGGGACGAAGCCGGGGTGGCGCTCCTCACCGTGCCCGACGCCAGGGTGGACCGGCTCTCCGCCCTGTTCCAGCCCAAAAAGACCACCTACGCCCAGATCAATTTCCTGGACCCCCCGGCTCCGGTGGGCGCGGGCGAGGACCCGGCCGGCAAGCTGCCCCCGGAGCTTCGCCAGGCCGACGGCCTTTTGCTGGTGGTGCGGAACTTCGACGGCGGCCTGGGCGCGCCGGACCCGGCGGGCGACCTGGCCGCCTTTGGCCAGGAGATGCTTCTCTCCGACCTCATCACCGTGGAGCGCCGCCTGGAGCGCATCGCCGGCGAGCGCCAGCGGGGCCGCAAGGTGGACGAGGAAGAAGCCAAGTTGGTGGCCGAGGCGTTGGAGATCCTGAACGCCGAGCGTCCCCTGCGGGACAAGCCCGACTTGGCCGCCCACCCCAAGCTCCGGGGCTTCGGGCTCCTCACGGCCAAGCCGCTGGTGGTGGTGGCCAACAACGAGGAAGACGACCCCGCCCCGCCCGAGCTGGGTCCGGAGGTGACCCCGGTGGTGGTGCGGGCCTCCATCGAGGCCGACCTGGCCGAGCTGACGGACGAGGAGCGGGCCGAGTTCATGGCCGACATGGGCCTGGCGGACTCCGCCCTGGACCGCCTGATCCAGGCCAGTTACGCGGCTTTGGAGCTGATCAGCTTCTTCACGGTGGGGCCGGACGAGGTGCGAGCCTGGACCGTGCAGGACCAGACTCCCGCGCCCCAGGCGGCCGGAGTCATCCACAGCGATCTGGAAAAGGGCTTCATCCGGGCCGAGATCATGCGCTACGAGGACATCCTCTCCCTGGGCTCCGAGGCGGCGGTGAAAAAGGCGGGGCTCATGAAACTGGCCGGCAAGGACCACCTGGTTTCCGACGGAGAGATCCTGCACGTGCGTTTCAGTGTGTGACCGTTTTTTGACGGTGGGGACTTGACAGAACGCTTTCCGCCCCCTAAAAGAGTGCTGCACGGCGATGTAGCTCAGTAGGTTAGAGCATGCGGCTCATATCCGCAGTGTCCGGGGTTCAAGTCCCTGCATCGCCACCAGAAAATAATCCGGCCCTGGCCGGTTCCGTCTGAAACCCCGCGCCCGACCATGGGCGGCGGGGTTTTGGCTTTTGGGGGGAGGGGCGCCGGCGGGGCCGGGGCCGAGGGAGCCCCCGGGGATTCTCTCCCGGAGCGCCTCCCCACCCCCACGGAGGGGAAAGGGAGCCTGCCGGCACACGGCGCAGACTACGCTTATTTGTCTCGCCCTTGGTTTTTGTTCCAATCTGAAAAAATCTGGCAATGCCTTTCTTGAAATGCACAATACCTGCCTTTTTTTATCTATAACTATATGGCGCTTCGCCCCGTTTTTCAGGCCGGCAGCAAGGGCATCGTCCCTCATCCGCCATTTTTTGGGGCAACCAAAGGATAAATCAATACCAAAAACCTGGGAAAACGCCGCCGCCGCATGTCTGGAGCGCTCAATCAGGGGCAATACTCATATTATGCGGCTTGACGCGGCGAATATAGGCCGCCCGGGCGGGGGCGGTTTGGCGATATTACAAACCGATCAGCTTGGCAGTTTGGCCAAAAGCCGCAATTATCATGCCATTTGCAAAAAGAGACAAAATGACAACACTTCTCAGTTGCGAACGGTTGTTGAATGACTACCATAAAGGGAGAGAATGGCAGGGTGAAATGAAGAGCCGGAGGGGCAACCTCGGAGGCTTGCAGCCGGGCGGAGCCAAGGGGCGGCCAAGGGGAGGGCATCTGCGGCCAGACGGGAATTGGATGGTCAATATACCTAGCCATAACGCCAGGTTAAACTGACAAGTTCCCGGGAGGGGGCAAGCTCTCGGGTCTTGTTTCAGTATGGCAGTGTTTCTATCCCGCAAGAAATGCGCCTGTGGGCCAGTAAGAAAGAAGCTTAGATCAAACAAGAAATAGGCTTGGTTGATCTAAGAATAAATTACCTAGTAAACTAAGAATTAAACCGCCATTTTATGGAAAAAAATACACCCATTAGAATGACTCTATTCAGGTATGGTTTCCAACTGGTCTATTGAGATAAGGTAATACTGAGGCAAGAGATTTACGGCCGGACTGCTCGCGCGGCAAAGAAGGACAGCAAAGCCTGGAAAACCAGCAGGGTGTGCGGCTGGAAGTGTCAGGCGCGAGAGATATCCCGACCGAAATTAGGTTCACGGTTTCCGCGAACCGTGACCGGCTAAATACAAAAACAAATTACAGCCTGGATAACTTTTCGGGGATGAAGTCGGACGGACAACTCCTGGCCGCGAGGTTTGAGGCGCCGAGCGAAAAGGGGTTACTGTAGGGCTTTCCTCGAAAACTGGTGTCGCAGAGTTCGAACCTGTGTTTTGCAATGACACGGGTTCAACCAGGGGGATCAGAAAGCCGTGTTTGGGTTTGAGAAGGAGGAAACTTTGACTAAGAGGCGCTCGAGAACCTTGCTGGTCCTGAGTTTGGCCATGGCTGTTGCCGCCTGGGGATGGGCGGCGCCGGCTGGCTACGCGGCGACCTCGCATGGCATAGGCCATAGTCCTTATGGGATGAATCCCTTGGACATGAAACTGACCACCCCTGCCATGCGCCAAGCGGCGGCTGAGCGGGCCAAGGCCGCCCGGGCCGCGGCCGCGGGTGGCGCCAAAATGGGCGGCGTCTATGCCGCGCCCACCCCGGGCCAGGTCCCGGACTACTTTGGCGTTTACCCCAACTACGCCACCAGCCCGCTGCCCCGGCTTGATGGCGGCGGGAACCCCATTCCCGGCACGGGCATGCGGAAGTTCATCGACGGCCTGCCCGGCTTGGGCGAGGCCAACCAGAACAACCTGGGGCAGTATCTGCCGGTGGCGGTGAAGGACGTAGTCACCTACCCGGACGCGGACTACTACGAGATCGCGGCGGTCCAGTTCTTTGAGCAGATGCACACCGACCTGCCCCCCACCCAGCTCCGCGGCTATGTGCAGTTGGAGACCCCGCAGAACGCGGCGACCTCCAAGCACATTCCCCTGGGCGGCGGCTACTTCGGGTATGACAATCCGCATTACCTGGGGCCCATCATCGCGGCCACCAAGGACCATCCGGTCCGCATCAAGTTCCGCAACCTGCTGCCTTCCGGCGCGGGCGGCAACTTGTTCATCCCGACCGACACCACCTACATGGGCGCGGGCCTGGGCCCGGACGGCGTGACCATGTACACCCAGAACCGGGTGAGCACCCACTTGCACGGTGGTCACACCCCCTGGATCAGTGACGGTACGCCCCACCAGTGGGTCACTCCGGCCGACGAGGTGACCCCCTATCCCAAGGGGGCCAGCGTGGCCTACGTGCCGGACATGGACGGCGGCGTGGAGCCGGCCGGCACCTACACCTTCTACTACACCAACCAGCAGAGCGCCCGGCTCATGTTCTATCATGACCACGCGCTGGGTATCACCCGCTTGAACGTGTACGCCGGTATGGTGGCGGGCTACCTCGTCACCGATCCCACCGAGCAGGCTCTGATCGCCAACGGCACCTTCCCGGCCGACTCGATCCCGCTGTTGATTCAGGACAAGACCTACGTGCCGGACAACACCACGCCCTTCACCAATAGTGTCGGCACCTTCGCCTCCCAGCTCGAGGCCCAGGACCCCACCTGGGACACCGCGGCCTGGGGCGGCTTTGGTCAGCTCTGGTTCCCCCACGTGTACATGCCCAACCAGAATCCCTATGACATCAGCGGCGCCAACGCCATGGGCCGCTGGGACTACGGCGCCTGGTTCTGGCCGCCCTTCACCGGCCTGGTCTATGGCCCCATCGCCAACCCCTACTTTGGGCAGCCCGGCCAGCCGGAGTACATTCCCGGCACGCCTGACGCGCGCCTGATCTCTCCCTCCGGCGTGCCTGAGTCCTTCATGGACACCCCGGTCATCAACGGTACGGCCTATCCCTACTTGAACGTGGATCCCAAGCCTTACCGCTTCCGCATCCTGAACGGGGCCAACGACCGTTTCTGGAACCTGTCTTTGTGGGTGGCCGACAACACCGGCTACATTTCCCCGGTTTCCGGCAAGCCCACCGAAGTGAAGATGGTTCCCTTCAACTCCGCCCAAAACGGCATCACCCCCTTCCCGGAGTGGTGGTACAGCGTGGGCATACCGTTCTCCCTGGATGACCGCGTGGGCGGCGTGCCCGACCCGACCACCCGCGGTCCGGCCATGGTCCAGGTGGCCACGGAAGGCGGCATCTTGCCCGCTCCCGCGGTGATCCTGAACCAGCCGGTCAACTACACCTATGACCGCCGTAACATCGTGATCCTGAACGTCGAGCAGAAGGCCCTGTTCCTGGGCCCGGCCGAGCGGGCGGAAGTCATCGTGGACTTCGCTCCCTTTGCCGGCAAGACCCTGATCCTTTACAACGACAGCCCGGCTCCGGTGCCGGCCGGCGACCCCCGGCAGGACTACTACACCAACAGCCCGGACCTTACCGACACTGGTGGCGCTCCCAGCATCCAGCCCGGCTACGGCCCCAACACCCGCACCATCATGCAGATCCGGGTTGGCGGCAGCGGCGGCCCCGGTGGCGTGGACTATGTGAACCCGACCATCCTGTCCAAGCTGCAGACCAACCTGCCTCCGGCCTTTGCCGCTTCGCAGCATCCCATCATCGTGCCGCAGGAAGTCTATAACCCGGTCTACGGCACCACGGTGGTGGACGCCCCGGGCAAGAACTTCGGCACCATTCAGACCACCACCATGACCTTCACCCCCATCGGCCAGACCAACGAGCTGACCATGGAGATGAACCCCAAGGCCATCATCGAGGACTTTACGGTCGACTTCGGCCGCATGAACGCCATTCTGGGCGTGGAGCTTCCCCATACCAACGTCACCAACCAGACCTCCATCATCCAGGGCTACATCGATCCCCCCACCGAGATCATCAAGCTGACCTCGGTGACCAACCCGCCCCCCATCGGGGAAGCGGCCGACGGCACCCAGATTTGGAAGATCACCCACAACGGTGTGGACACGCACTCGATCCACTTCCACTTGGCCGACGTGCAGTTGGTCAACCGGGTGGGCTGGGACGGCGCCATCTACAAGCCGGACCCCAACGAGTCCGGTTGGAAGGACACCATCCGGATGAATCCCCTCGAGGATGTCATCGTCGCCCACCGTCCCTTCGACCTCCGGAACCTGCCCTTCAAGGTGAAGAACAGCGTCCGGTTGTTGGATCCGACCATGCCCGAGGGTGACCCTTCCACCTTCATCAACGTGAACCCCCTGGGCAACCCGGTCACCGTGACCAACCACATGGTCAACTACGGTTGGGAGTATGTGTGGCACTGCCACTTGCTGGGCCACGAAGAGAACGACATGATGCGGGCCCTGGCCATTGCCGCGCCGCCCGACGATCCCAGCAACTGCTCCGTGGCCATCACGGGCACCGGCGCCAGCCGCAAGGCCGTGGTGAACTGGCATGACAACTCCATCAACGAGACCAAGTTCGTCATCCAGCGGGCCACCAACTCCAACTTCACGGGCAACCTGACCACCTTCAGCGTGGGCGCGAACACCACCGGTTACGTCGACACCGTCGGCAGCAACGTCCCGAACTTCTACTACCGGGTGCGGGCCGACAACGTGGTCGGTGACACGACCACGGGTTACGAGCGGATCACGGCCAGCTCCGGCTTCTCCAACGGCGCCAACGCGCTGGGCACCTTCGGCTTGAAGAGGATGTACCGGGTGTACAACCCGAACCTGTTCCAGCACGTGTTCACCACCGACGTGAAGGAGCGCAACGCCCTGGTCAGCCTGGGTTGGCGGGATGAGTCCACTCCCATCCCCTTCCAGGTGATCAACAGCAACGCGTCGGGCAGCCAGCGGGTGTTCCGTCTGTACAACCCCAGCACTGGGGCGCACTACCTGACCCTGCGGGCCGGCGAGCGCGCCGCCCTCTTGGCCCTGGGCTGGCTCTCCGAGAGGAGCCAGGGCTACCTGTTCCCCGGCACCGTGCTGGGCGCCAGTCGGGTGTTCACCCTCTATGAGATGAACATCGGCGACCACGTCTACACTGCCAACGCCAACGAGCGGGCCTGGATTCTGACCAACCTGCCCACTTGGCAGGCCCAGTCCGATCTGGGCTACGGCTTCCGGTAGGATCTAAACCTAACTGCTAGGCCTTTGCCGCCGGCTCCCCCCTCGGGGGGAGCCGGCTTTTTTAGGGCTCCGGCCTGCTGGTTTTTCGGGGAAAAATATTTCCCTTCCGAAAAATAGTGTTTGACGGCAGGCGCGCTTGTTAGCTACGATGCAGCTACAATGTAATCATGTGGGGTTGGTTCGGCCCCGGTTGGTTCCGTATGGGGGCCAGGGGCCGAACGGCGGGAGCCCTGCCCCAAGGGAAGGAGGGGGAGCACATGGCCGTGAACCCGGAGCTGGTGGCGCCGTGCGGGCTTTACTGCGGAGTCTGCGCCATCCTGATCGCGGACCGCGACAACAACGAAAAGTTCAAGGAAAGGCTGGTGGGGCTGTACCAGGGGGGTGATCCCGCGAAGGGCGCCCTGCCCGGGGCCGAGGTGCTGACTACGGCGGACATCAAATGCTCGGGCTGCAGGTCCGCCGCGCCCTTTGTCTACTGCCGGCAGTGCAAGATCAAGGATTGCACCGGGGAGCGTGGCTACGAGGGCTGCCACCAGTGCGACGAGTTCCCCTGCGCGCACATAGAGAATTTCCCCATGGCGGTGGGCAAGGCGGTGATCCTCAGGTCCATCCCCCATTGGCGCGAGAAGGGCACCGAGCAGTACGTGGCCGACGAGATCGCCCGCCACACCTGCCCCTCCTGCGGCAACCTGCTGTTCCGCGGGGCTTCCCGCTGCAACAAGTGCAAGGCCGCGGTGGTCACGGATCTGCCGGCCTAGCTGGCAGCGGTAGAGAATGGCAAAGCCCGGGCCGATCACGGTCCGGGCCGGATCACCGGCAAGGTCCTCGTCAAACGGCGGGGGCTTTCTCGTCCGCGGACACGTTGAACAACTCCCTCCTTGATTTGACCTCGAAAAGCGAGCAATTAGGTGCGGTGACCCTGGGTCGGCCAGCCAGGTATCTTCAAGTCTCGAACGGGAGACTTGTCCCGGCCGTCCGGGTCCGTCCGGCTGGCATTTCGAATCACCGATCATATTGAGAGCATTGCACGGGGCGTCCTGCCCCGTGCAATGTCGGCTTGGCAAAAACGTGACTCCACCCCAGCAAGCAGAGCTTGCCGGGGGCCCGGGTTTTGCCAAGCCTCACAAATTGCAAGCTTTTTTAAGCTTGCAATTTGGCGGGCCATCCTTGGCCCGCATCGGCCATTGCTTGCCGTAATCATGTTTCACAGCCAGTTTTGGTATAATATCAACATGATTTATGTGTTTCACCATGCAATGGCCTCATATTATCTGATAAATATTAATATTTTGAATTGTCTTGTTCGGCGGGCGGCGCTAGCTCATACTATAAGGAAGAGTAATGACTTCTGCCGCCTTAAACCAATCCAGCCCAAAAGGCTGAATTAGCAAGGAGTAATTTCATGAAATCCAGCACAAAAAATCAGGCGGAAGGCAAGTTTCACGAGGTGAAAGGCAAGGTCGTGGAAATGGCCGGTAAGGTGAGCCTTGACAGTGACTTGGAAGCTGAAGGCAAGGCGGAAAACCGGGCCGGGAAAGTCCAAAAAAAAGTTGGTGAAATCGAGCAAGTCATTGGAAAGTAGTATTTCTATCTGATGTATTATCAGCATTATCATATGGTTGGGGCGGCCTTGCCGCCGACTATCACCGGTCTGTACCGATAGGTACCCCAAAAGGTGGAGACGGTGCCATGTTGCGTTTGAGACGCGTTTGTAGCTTGGTGATTTGCCTCTGGTTGCTGGCCATGTTCTTGGGGTGCGCCGCCACGCCCACCCAGGAAAGCACTGGCCAATACGTCGATGATTCGGTCATTACGACCAAGGTAAAAGCTGCCATTTTGGCTGAGCCTACCTTGAAGACCTTCCAAATAGGTGTCGAGACGTTCAAGGGAGAGGTTCAATTGAGCGGTTTTGTGGATTCCGCCGACCGAGTCCGAAAAGCCAGCCAGATTGCCCTCGGCGTCGCAGGTGTCAAATCAGTGAAAAACAATTTAATCGTCAAATAGTGGCGCGCTCCAAACTATCGGTCAAACGTCTTTGGCGGGGTTGACGGCAATCCAACCGGAAAATGCACCCATCCTCCTAGACTTTTTCAACTGTTATGCGGCCAAACGCGATTTTGCTGGACCTCCAAGATCGATGTTTTTTGCAAAAGCGCGCTGCTTGGCTTACCCTCTCTGCCCTTTGGCAGGCAGTGTTGCAACCGCTTCCCCTGCTGGTTGTTCACATCCCGCCGCAGCTCCGGCCAAGGCGGCCGGCAGACGAGGATTTCTCGGGCGGGTGCCGCCCTGGCTCAAGGCTCGGGGCCCTCGGTACCGCAGCCTCGAACCCCCTGCGTTTGGGTGCCGACCACCAGGAGATCATTGCACGGCATTTACTGACTAACAATAATTATAACAACCACTTATCTAATTTTTTGATAGTTTTTGGTTACAATGGTCTCGTGAGACTTGGCAAAACCCGGGCCCCCGGCAGGCTCTGCTTGCTGGGGTGGAGTCACGCTTTTGCCAAGCCGATCGTTGCACAAGGCATGGAGCCTTGTGCAACAGTCTCACCAAGGGAGTAGGCGGTTCGCCCTTCGATATGCGAGCAGAGAAGATGATCGAGCCAGGGCGCTGGCCGTCCCTGGCGCAGACCGGGGTAAGCCCCGACCAGCGGCGAACCAGCGAGCGGGCTTCAAACTGAGGATCGGAACCATAACAATCAGATCTGGTGCCTTTTGAACGGGGCGGCCAGTCCCCGGATCTGCGGTCAAGGGGCTAGATCAACTTTTTGGGCCAGAATATTGGCAGAGCGGAGAGACGAAAATGTTGGGAACCATATTGGTGATAATCTTGATCCTTTTGCTGGTGGGCACCCTGCCCACCTGGCCCCACAGCCGAAGATGGGGCGTTTATCCCAGCTCTCTACTGGGGCTGATCCTGGTGATCGTGATCGTACTTCTTTTACTGGGCCGTATCTGACCAGGGTCTGGTTTCCCTGAAAGTGATACGCGGCTTCCGGGGAGCGCCCCGGAGGCTTGCCCAGACGGTCAGGCTAAAAGGACGAGCTGATTAAGCGGCATGACAAATACACGTTGTGCCAGGTATCGCTTCAAAGAGCCAGGCCGGCCTTTTTTTGACCCCCTGCTAGCAGGCTGTTGAAAAACAGCCCGATAGGCGCGCCAGGGAAGGTGCACCAAATTGCGCGGCCTTGAAAAGGCAAGCAATTTGTCCATCTTGGCAAAACGACGCTTTTGCCAAGATGGGTTGAAAAAGGCCATGGATGGACTTTTTCAACACCCTGCCAGACAGAAAATGGCGCTATTGCCAACCCGGGCCGGTCACGGCCCGGGCTCCTCGGCTGGGGTCACTCGCCCCGGCCCCTTACTCCTTTGCTTCCTCCTGCCCCAATACCTCCCGCAGCTTCTGCAACAAGGACCGCGTGGTGTAGGGCTTTTGCAGGAAGCCCTCGGCCTCCTGGGGGCCGAAGCGCTTGTTGATCTCTTCCTGGTTGTACCCGCTGGTGAGGATTACCGGGATGCGGGGGGACATGCCCCGGAGTTGGGCCAGCACCTCGCTGCCCGGCAGGTCGGGCATGGAGAGGTCCAGCACCACCACGTCGATCTCCCCCAAATGCCGGCTGAACTTGTCCAGGGCCTCCTGGCCGCCGCAGGCGGTGAACACCTGCATGCCCACCCGTTCCAGGCGCTGGCGGGCCACTTCCAGGAGGTACTCCTCGTCATCCACCACCAGGATGGCCCCAACCAGCCCGTACTCCGGGACGCTGCGCGGCACCGGGGGCAGGGCGGCCCGGCGCGGGCCCACGGGCAGCAGGAGGCGGAAGGTGGAGCCCTGGCCCGGCTGGCTGGCGATCTTGATGGCCCCCCGGTGGGAGCGCACGATGCCCAGGGTGGCGGCCAGGCCCAGGCCGCGGCCGGTGAACTTGGTGGTGAAGAAGGGGTCGAAGATTTTCTTGACCATGGCCGGGTCCATGCCCAAGCCGTTGTCGGTCACCTCCAGCCAGGCGTAGAGGTCGTCGGACTGGCTCTCGTAGAGGAAGGTGTCCTGCAAATAGGCCCGGTCGCAGTACATGAGCCCGGTGGAAATTTTGATCAGCCCGGGCTGGTCGCCGATGGCCTCGGCCGCGTTGGTGACCAGGTTCATGAACACCTGGTTGACCTGGCCGGAGTCGGCCATGACCGGCGGCAGGTTGTCGGCCAGTTCCAGTTGTATCTCCAGGCGGGGGGGCAGGGTGGCGTGCAAAAGGGAGGTCATCTCCCGCACCAGGGCCGAGAGGTCCAAGGGTTCCTTGACCGTGCGGCCCTTGCCGGAATAGGCCAGCATCTGGCCGGTCAGCTCCGAGGCCCGGCGGCTGATGCGGGCGATCTGCTCCAGGTTCTGTTGCAGCTTGGAGCCGGGCTCCAGCTCCAAAAGGGCCAGCTCGGCATAGCCCATGATCCCGGCCAGCAGGTTGTTGAAGTCGTGGGCCACCCCGCCGGCCACCAGCCCCAGGGTCTCCAGCTTCTGGAACTGCTGCATGCGGGTTTCCAGGGCGTGGCGCAGGCTCACGTCCTGCACCACGCTGTAGATGAGGCGCTGGTTGCCGAAATCAAAGGCCTGGCCCGCGGCTTCCACCTCCACGGTCTGGCCGTCCACCCCCAGATAGCGCTGGGGGGCCAGGGGCACGGAAATCTCTCCGGACCACAGGTCCTTGATGCGCTGGCGCACCGTGTCGTGGTGGTCGGGGTGCACGAAATCCAACAGCGGCCGCCCCACCACCTGCTCGGGCCGGCTGGCGCCCAGGAGCTTCAGGGTGGCGATGTTGGCGTAGAAGATGGTCTCGCCGTCGTGCAGCATGATGGCGGCGGGGGAATTGGTCACCAGGCTCTTGAAGCGGGCCTCGCTCTCGGCCATTTGGCGGCGGGCCTTCTCCTGGGCGGTGACGTCCTCCACCAGGGACAAGAGGGATTCCAGGCGGCCGTCAGCATCCAGGCGGGCGGTGCAGTGCCATTGGCACCACCGCACCTCGCCGTCCTTGGTGTAGTTGCGGCACAGGGTGCTCACGTGGGGGTGATGGCCGTCCAGGAGGGCATCGGTCATGCGGGCCACGGCCGGCAGGTCTTCCTCGCAGAAGAAACGCCAACCGCCCAAGGTTTTGCCCATGACCTCGGGCGCGGACCAACCGAAAAGCGTCGTGGCGGTGGGGGACCAGCTCTGGACCTCCAGGTCCTGGTTCCAGGCGATGCAGGCCAAGGGCGAGTGAGCCAGATGAAAGGTGAGGCTTTCCAGCAGGCTGGCCTGCTCTCGCAGGGCCGCCTCCCGGGACGAGGGGACGGGAATTTCTTCCGGCGTGGCAGCGGGTTCGGCTGCTTGCACGGCAATGGGCGCCTTGACGGCCATGGGTCACGGCTCTCCGGCGGCGTTAGGGATCAAGGGCCTGGTGTTGGACGGCAAGCTGCCAAAAAGGCCACCCCCCGCGGCCATGCTGGTTGGGGATACGTAAATTCGCCAGTCATCCCGGGGCGAAACCAGACGTCCGGCCAACGCCCGGCCGCCACCAGCCACGCCCGGGGAGGCGCGGCCGGTCCGGCCCCGCTTCCTGCGCTCCGGAGGGGCGGGGCGCCTGGGCCCGCTGCCGGCACCCGCGGCCGGGAGGCGTCTGGTCGCCTTTTAGAAATATAGCATATTGAGAGCCTTGCACGGGGCGTCCTGCCCCATGCAATGTCGGCGTGGGAAAATAGTGACTCCACCCCAGCAAGCAGAACTTGCCGGGGGCCCGGGTTTTGCCAAGCCTCACAAATTGCAAGCTTTTTGAAGCATGCAATTTGGCGGGCCATCCTTGGCCCGCATCGGCCATTGCCTGCCGCAATCATGTTTCACAGCCAGTTTTGATATAAATTCAACATGAGTTATGTGTTTCACCATGCAATGACCTCATATATTTAGTATCGGGCAGGCAAATGCGAACCGCTGCCATCAGCGGCGGTTTTTTTCCTCGGCCCCGCGGCCCCTTCCGCAAAGCCGGGAGGCCGCCTGGTGAGCCAGGCGCAAGGGGCGGGGCTCCCGGAAGCCTTCGTGGCAGGCCAGGGTGTAAGCCAGCGCGGTGGCCAGGCTGACCCGGTGGCCCGGGGAAACGAACAGGGGGCGCACCCGGTCCCGGGTGCGGAGCACCGCGCCCACCACCACGCCCCGGTAGGTCAGGGGGCTCTGGTCGCCGCGGTGGGGCCCCGGCTCCTGGTAATCCCCCACCAGCCGGCTCTTGGCCACCCCGATGGTGGGCAGCCCGCTCTGCACCCCCACGTGGCAGGCCAGGCCCAGGCCCCGGGGATGGGCCAGGCCTTGGCCGTCCAAAAACAGGAGATCGGGCGGGCGGGACAGGCCGGCCAGGGCCGCCAACACGGCCGGGGCCTCGCGGAAGGAAAGATAGCCCGAGCGATAGGGAAAAGGGGAGGGCAGGCGGGCCGTGGCGGTCTCCACCAGCTCCAGGCCCGGGAAGGTGAGGAGCACCACCGCGGCGCGGGCCTCGTGGTCGTCACGGGGGTAGTGCACGTCGGCCCCGGCCACCCAGGCCGGCGGGGTCAGGCGGTCAATGGTCTCCACCCGCCGGGCCAATTCCTCCTGGCAGGCCCGGGCTTGGGCCAGGTTTTCCGGGGTCGCGGCCAGGCCGTCGGGCACGGGCATGCTCAGTCTTCGTGGTCCGGTGGGGCGTGGTCCAGGCCGGTGGGATGGTCCGGGTCCACGTGCACCAGGACCTGGCCGGAGTCCTCCACCCGGTCCAGGATGCAGTGCTCCACGTTTTTGGCGATCTCGTGGCCCTGGGCCACGGTGAGGCCGCCGTTGACCAGGACGTGCACCTGGATCTGCAACAGCCCGCCGGAGCTGCGCACCTTGAGGTCGTGGTACTCCATCACCCCGCTCACCGAGGTGATGCAGTTCTCGATGTGGGCCTGGGTCTCGCTGTCGGGCGCGGTGTCCACGATCTCTTTCAGCGAGGCCCACAGCACATCCACCCCCACCTTGAAGATGAAGAAGGACACCACCAGGGCGGCATAAGCGTCCAGGATGTGCCACTCCGGCCGGATCTGGGCGCCCAACAGGCCGATGAACACCGCCACCGAGGACAAGGCGTCGGAGCGGTGGTGCCAGGCGTTGGCCACCACGGCGGGACTCTTGATGCGCCGGCCCACGATGACCGTGTACTGGTAGAGGATTTCCTTGATGAGGATGGAGACTGCCGCGCCGGCCAGGGCCAGCCAGGTGGGGTTGGTCTGCCGGTGGTGATAGATGTCCGAGCCGGACTCCACCCCCAGGAAGACCGCCACGGCCAAGAGGGCCAAGCCCACCACGGTGGAGGAGAGGGTCTCGATCTTGCCGTGGCCAAAGGGGTGGCGGTCGTCCGGCGCCGCGCGGCCGGCGGCCAGCCCCACCAGCACCACCGCGTCGGTGATGAAGTCCGACACCGAATGCACCGCGTCGGCGATCATGGCCTGGCTGTGGCCGTAGATGCCGGCCAGGAATTTGAGGACGATCAAGAAGCTGTTGGCCAACACCCCGATCCAGGTGATGCGCTGGCCGTCCCGTTTGCCATCTTGGCGATCGTCAGCCATGGACTCTCCCTGCCCTGCCGGATTTGGCTTTTCCTTTACCGCCCGGGGGCGGCGGGGGCAAGCCCAATTTGGGGAAAGCTAGGTGCGGTATATCCTAGCTTGAGGTTGTGGTATAAGGAAGGGTCTGCCGTTCTGAGCCCGGCTGTCGTGGCCCCAGCCCTCACCAGCGAAAGGAGTGAACCGATGTCCCCTCCCCATGCGATGCGCCTGGCTTGCCTGGCCGCTCTCCTGGTCCTGGCCTGGCCCGGTCCGGGCCTGTGGGCCGACGGGCGCCACGAGCGGGAGGAACGGGAGCACCAGGAAAGGCACGGGCGGAGCCGCTCCGGGGCCGCGGTGAACCCCCTGTACCAGGAACGTTGCGGCGGCTGCCACCTGGCCTACCAGCCCTGGCTCCTGCCCGTGGCCTCCTGGAACCTCCTCCTGGGCCGCCTGCCGGAGCATTTCGGGGAGCAGGTGGAGCTGAGCCCGGCGGACCGGCAGAGCCTGGGGGCGTACCTCGCCGCCGAGGCGGTCGACCAGGCCTCCGGGGAGATCCCCCGCAAGATCAGGCGCCGCCTGGGGAGCGGCGTGCCGGAACGCATCACCGAGTCCGCCTACTGGCGGCACAAGCACGAGGACGACGACCTGCCGGCGGGGGTTTTCGCCCGCAAATCCGTGGGCAGCCCGGCCAACTGCCAGGCCTGCCACCCCGGGGCCGCCCAGGGCGACTACGACGACGATCGGGTGCGCATCCCCCAATAACCCGGGGTTGGCGCGGCGGCCGGTCCCCGCCTAGCAGGATGTTGAAAAAGTCCCTCCATGGCCTTTTTCAACCAAACTTGACAAAAGCGTGGTTTTGTCAAGTTTTACAAATTGCTTGCTTTTTCAAAGCCGCGCAATTTGGCGCGCCCTCCCGGGGGTCCCCAAACAAGCTGTAGCTTGTTTGGGGTGGTCCCTGGCGCGCCTGGCAGGCTGTTTTTCAACAGCCTGCTAGTCCATGATCAAGCGCATGGTTTCGGGGGCGGAGGCAAACCCGAACTTCTCATACACCGGCCGTCCGGCCGGGCTGGCGTGCAGGAGCACCCGGCGGACGCCCTGGCGCCGGCACTCCTCCAACAGGCGCTGCACCAGCCTTTGGGCGCATTGCCGGTTCCGGTGGGCGGGGGCGGTGTAGATGCTGTGCAGATAGCCCACCCGCGAGGCCAGGTCCAGGGGGTTGGGGGTCAGGCTGAGCCAGGACACGGCCCCGCTGGCGATGCCCTGGCCCCCCTCCTCGATGAGCCAGGCCTGGCACACCCCCTGGGTCAGCTCCGCGCCCAGCTTGGCGGCGTAGGCCTGGCCCAGGGCGTCCTCCCGTTCCGGGGGCAGGGCCTGGCCTCTCTGCTCCCAGATCTCCCGGAACATGGCCACGTGATGCCCCACCAAAAGGGCCAGGTCGCCCGGGGAGGCCGGGCGCAAGGTCCCGGCCGGCTCCGGCGGCGGGGGGCTAGTTGGCGGCATGATTTGCAGTCTCCTGGCAGCCTGCTTTGTCAAGGCCGGCTGGCTCGGACATTTCATGGGTCCGGGTGACCAGTTGGACAAGGACCTTATTTGGTTAATTTTTTCAGCAGATTACCTCGGGTTTTTCAGATCGTGCTTGGCCACCCGGCCCCCGGTCCACCTGAAATATCCCGGCTAGTGCCGCAGGCTCTCCAGTTGTTCGGTCAACCGCGGCAGCACCTCCGAGGCCGGGGCGTGGATGCTCAGGTCGGCCACGGCGCCGGTCAGGGGGCTGGGCTCCAGGTTGATCTCCACCACCTTGGCCCCGGCCTGTTTGGCCAGGCCGGGCAGATAGCTGGCCGGGGCCACCATGGCCGAGGTGCCCACCACCAGCATGCACTGGCAGCTCTGGGCCGTGGCCATGGCGGTGAGGGCCGCCCGCTGGGGGATGGGCTCGCCGAAGAACACCACGTCGGGCTTGATGAGGCCGCCGCAGGCGCAGCGGGGCGGCATCTGGGCAAAGACCAAGCTGCTGCGGGAGACCTGACGGCCGCAGGAGAGGCAAACGAGCCGCCGGCCCGAGCCATGGAACTCCACCACCCGGCGGTGGCCCGCGGCCTGGTGCAGGCCGTCGATGTTCTGGGTGACCAGGCAGTGCAGATGGCCCATGGCCTCCAAGCGGGACAGGGCCTGGTGGGCGGCGTTGGGCTGGGCGCCCAAAACCAGGGCCTCCAGTTCCCGCAGCATGTCCCAGACCTTGACCGGGTCGGCCATAAAGGCGTCGATGGAGGCGTACTCCATGGGGTCGTAGCGCTCCCACAGGCCCTGGTTGCCCCGGAAGGCCGGAATGCCGCTGTCCACGCTGATGCCCGCCCCGGTGAGCGCCATTACCACTTCCGCTTCCCTAAGCCACTGAGCCGCCTGGTCGATCAGGTCCTGCATGCGTCATCCTTTGCGTCCGGGAGTGTGCCTCGCGGCTGGGCCCGGCGGGGTTATTTGGCCGCCCCTGCGAAAGCCTCCAGGTTCAGCCCGGCCAGCAGGCGGGAGAGCTCCGCGGCCAGGTGGGCCAGCTCCGGTTCGCCGCCCAGGGCCGCATCCGGGGCCAGGAGCTCCGGCCGGCCGTGGGCCACCAGGGCCAGCTCCCGGGCGGCCTGGGCCCGCTTTTGTTCGGCCAGGGCCCGGCGCGCCGGGGCCAGGGCGGGTTCCCCGGGGCCGGCGGCCGCGGCCGCGGCTTGGCCCTTGGCCACCATCACTTTCATGATCTTACCCAAAATCTGCATCTTGGGGTCCCGCTGTTTCAGCAGGAGAGGCTGCAAGCGCCGGGCAAAGGCCAGCACCGGCCCGGAGGCGTAGCGGTCGAAATTCAGGAAATAGCCGGGCAGGCTCTGGCCCATGGTCAAAAGGAGCTTCACCGCCTCCCGGTCCTGGCCGGCGCCGATGAGCCCCTCCAGGCGGCGGCCGGCCTGGCGGCAGGTGGCGTCCTGGGGATCGCCGGAAGGGCCCTCGCTGGCCCTGGGGCGGAAAAGCTGCCTCCCGGTGCGGAATACCGGCAACATCACGGTATTGCGGTAGAAGTTGGGGTCCCGGATCAGGGTGGGGGTGGTCACCAAGGCCGCCAGGGCGTTGGCCAGGCTCTCCTTTTCCAGTTCGCGGTACCCGGGCGAGTCCGGGGCCTTCAAATCCAGGGCCTGGGTGGCCTGGGCCACGGCCAGGTTGAAGCGGGCCACCCCGGCGAAGCTGGGCCCCAGTTGCAGCAGCTTTTGATAACAGCGCACGGCCCGGCCGGGGTCGCCCCGCCGGCGGAGCTGGGTGCCCAGGTAGTTGAGTTTGGTGCAGGCGTCCTCGAACAGCTCGGGGTGGCCGGCCGCCTGCAGGAGCAGCGCCTCGGCCCGGTCGTAATCGCCCTCCAAAAAGGCCAACAGCCCCAGTTGCACCAGGAGCCGGCCGCCGGTGGCCGCGCTCCCGGCCGCCGGGCCCAGGGCCTTCTGGGCCAGGCCCAACAGGGCCTGCACCTGGGGATGGTCCCGGCCGCAGGCCTCGGTCATGCCCGAGGTGAGCATGGCGTCCACGATGTGGGCCGTGGCCTCCAGGCGCTTGGCCTCGTTTTGGGAGGGGATGGTGGCGGCCTTGCTCAGGGCGGTCTCGAAATTGATCACCGCCTCGCCCAAAAGCTCGTCCACCTTGCTCTGATCCACGGGTTGGCGCTGGGCCCGACGCTGGGCCAAATAGTCCTTCACCTGGGCCACCCGAAGCATCCCGATCTCCTGGTTGGGCGCGGGCAGGCCCGAGGCCACGGCCTCGGCGTCGCGGAACATCTGGAAGGCCGGGGCGTACTTCTTTTTCTTCACCAACAGCCGCCCGCCTTCCAGGTAGGCGTCGGGGTCGCTGGGCAGGATCTCGGTGCAGCGGCGGCACATGGCCACCGCCCGGTCGAAGTCGCCCACCGACTTCAGCCGGTCCACCTCCTGCATCAGCTCTTCCACTTCGGCCCGGAGCGCCTTCAGCTCCTCGGCGGTGCGGTAATCCTTGAAATGGGCGAGCTGGTTGTCCTTTTGCAGGAAGAAATCCACCAGGAGATCGTAGACCTCCTGCATGCGCTCCTCCTGGCGCAGGTCCCGAGGCTGGTGGGGGCTCTGCTCCCGCAGCATGAAGGCCCCCAGCACCCCGTAGGGGATGAGGTCCTGGATGAGCTGCATGCGTTTGCCCGCGTCCTGGACCGCCTCGAACACCGGCACGCATTTGGCCATGATCTTCTGGTGCTCGGGGGTGCGCTGGGTCAGGAACTCGGAGAGGTCGTCGAAGAACTCCAGCAGATGCACCACCGTGTGCACCACCCCGGAGGAGTCCTTCACGTGCCGGGTGGGGGGGTTGGCCAGGACCAGGCCGTCAAACTCCAGCAGGGTGTCGGCCAATTGATGCACCGCGGCCAGATAGTCCGGGGGCACGTTGCCGGCCACCACGCTGGTGAAGCCGAACTTCTTGAGGATCACCAGGAGCTGTTTCAACAGCTCCCCATCCAGGATATAAAGCAGGATGGGGGCGTTGAGATAGGGGCCCAAAGCTGAGGATTTGGCTAAGGACATGGGCAGAACGACTCAGGATATTCCATGCAAAAGCTGTATTTCCACCGTTTACGGCCTTACGCCGCGCCGGTCCGGGTCCTCTACAGGGGAGGCGCCGTCCGGCCCGGTTCGGCCCCCCGGTGGTTTGCGGGACACCGGAGGATGGGCTTCGGCAAGGTTGCCAGGCAAGTATAGCTCAAACCGCCGGGAATTTCCCAAGCTAACCGTCGAGCCGCCGGGGGCCGGCCGCGGGGCAGGTGTTTTTCTGGCCCGGCTTTTGTTAACATTAGCTCTATGCAGGCCGGGCGAGGACCATCCTCCGCCCGGCGCCTGGGCCGGGACCAGGAAAATCCCGGCCGCGGCCTGGCCCCGGGCCTTCCCCAAACCCCTGAACCTCAACCGGTGGAGGAAGACATGAACAAAAAGGACCAACAGCGGTTGTTGCGGGAGGTGGACCGCCTGGAGCCCTATCCGGCCGTGTTTGTACCCCAGCGGGGCGGCGGCTTCGAGGTGGTCTTTCCCAACCTGGCCCAGGTGCGGGCCTTTGGGCCGGACAAGGACCAGGCCGAGACGGCGGCCCGGGAGATGCTCACCGCGGAGCTGGGCCGCATGCTGCAAAGCAGCGAGGAGCCGCCCCGGCCCTCGGATCCCGAGCGCCTGGTGGCCGGCGACGACGAGCCGCCGGGCACCTACATGATAATGGTGTCCGCGGACCGCAAGACGCTGAAATCCCGGCTGGGTCTGGAAAAACGGGAGCGGGGCCTGGATCTGGGCCTGGGCCGCCTGGGCCGCCAGTAAACGCCGCCGGCGGCCCCGGCGGACACGGAAAGGGAAATGCCTTGCCCGACAATGGGAAAGTGGTGTCTGTGAGCGTGCCGGAGGAGATTTCCCGGCACTGGGGGCGCTTCCTCGCCCTGGGAATCGTGATGGTGGTGTTGGGCACGGCCGGCCTGGGCCTGGAGGCCTTCCTGACCCTGGCCAGCGTGCTGTACTTCGGGCTGCTCCTGGTGGTGGCCGGGGTGGTCCAGTTGGGGCACGGGCTCCTGAGCAAACAGTGGCGGGGCCGCGGGGGGGCCCTCGTAATCGGCGCACTCTACCTCCTGGCCGGGGTGGCGGTCATCGCCGATCCCCTGGCCGCCTCGGCCGTGCTCACCCTCATCCTGGCCGCGGTGCTGGTGGTGGTGGGGGTGTCGCGCCTGGCCATGGCCCTGCAGCACCGTGACCTGGCGGGCTGGGGCTGGGGGGCGGTGAGCGGCGGCCTGGCCGTGCTCCTGGGCTTGATGATCGCGGCCCGCTGGCCCGTGTCCGGCCTGTGGGTCATCGGCCTGTTCGTGGCCATCGAGCTGATCCTGCACGGCTGGACCTACATCATGCTGGCCCTGGCCGCCCGCCGGGCATAGTTTGGCGGAAGTGGGGATGATTTTTGGGGGGAAGCCTTCGGGTGGTGGAAAAGCGGGCAGTCGTGCTGGTGATTGCAGATGGCAGGAGGGATATGCGGACCTTGCTGGAGAGGAGGTTGTTGGGGGTTGGCTGAGCGCCTGATTGCGGCCTTCTCTCGATTTTTTACCGCCCGGACAACCCGAGTCCGCTCCAAGCTTACTTGATCAGCCCCGCCGAGTACCAACGGCCATGCCGGTGTATTTGGGCGCGGTGATCCTCTCGGGGCTCCTGGTCAACGTGGGCATCGTAATGGCCGACGCCATGGCCCGCCGCGAGCGCGAAGGCCTCGCGCCCCGGGAGGCGGCCCGGGAGGGCGCGCTCCGCCGCCTCCGTCCCGTCCTCATGACCACCCTCTCCACCGCGGCGGCCAGCCTGCCCTTGCTCCTGGACCGCGGCGCCGGCTCGGCCACCTGGTCCCCCCTGGCCCTCACCCTGGCCGCCGGGCTCATCGTCTCGGCCGCGTTCTCGCTGTTTTTGACGCCGGTGTTGTATCCCCTGGCGGCGAGGTTTGAGCCGCTGGGGAAGGGGGAGGGGAAGAAGGGGAGGTAATGCAGGACATAGACAGCCAGGAACAAACCCAGGAGACCCTGGCGCTGTTAAAAATTCTGGCCCTGGGCAACCGTCAGGTCGAAGATGGCAAGGTCAAGCCTGCCGCCGAGGTGGTGAAGGAACTGCGGAACCGCCGGCGGGGAGAGTGATGCCTTGCGAGGTGCCGTTTGCTTCTGACGCGGCCGGGACCCGTAACCACTCTTACAGCCCGGACCAAGCCGAGTACATACTGGGAAAGATCGAGCGGGACTTCTACAGCCTGAGCGCCTCCCCTCACCGGGGTGCCTGCCCCCGCGAGCTGCTGGCCTTGGGGATCAAGGAATACCGGGAAATCTTCTTCAAGCCTTACCGCATAATCTACCGGGTGGTGGAAAAGCAAGTTTTCGCCATGGTGATTGTTGATGGCAGGAGGGATATGCGAACGCTGCTGGAGAGGAGATTGTTGGGGGTTGGCTGAGCGATTTTTTACAGCTTTCCTTCGATACATTCCTGTTAGGATAACTCCGAAATTGCTATTGAGTATTTGTTCTACCCGACTTTTTTAGCCCCTGCTCATCAAGCTTTGCCTGTATATCGGCTAGCCAAATAGGCGGTGTTGTGTCGCTGCTGTTTAAATGTTTGTGTACACGCATGATAATGTCGCAAATGTTTTCACATGCGCTCACGGCAATATCTAAATCTATGTTGTAGAAATAGCGCAACTTATCATACCCTCCGAATTTTTCGGGCGCTGAAAACGGTGAGGGATGAACTAGAGAATCTCGGAATGGCTTAAAATTGTTCAGAAAACTTTTAACAGGCTCATCTGTCCCGTTCCAAAGTGGGCGACTGGTAACTATTCTAGGGTAATTTAAAATCTTTTCGCGGAGACTGGTGCGGCCATTATCCCGTATCCTGTCTCTATCTTTTTGGGACAATTTGTCTAATGCGTCAGCATGTTGGACAAAATCCCACGCTATTCCGTTGAGGTGTGCCTCTATCAAGATGAAGCAGGTCAAGATGCAAGATCTTAAGGCTTGTTCCTTTTTCCTGATTAGTGGAAATATTGCATCCTGGTTGGTGCGTGTGGTGGCATGCGATACTTTTCTGAATCTCTCCAATTCCGTATCAGCGTCGATGGCAACGGTGAGTGCCTGGAGTAAATCCTTTGCTAAGAAATCTTCGGGGAACTTAAACTGTAATCCCCATAGAGAGATAACTACCGTACAATGGGGCGGAGCAGACTTGAGAACACTTTTGTGGATCTTACTATACTTAGTCTCAAACTCAGCTAGTGGAATTTCTATTCCTCTGAAGGACTTAATCTCCTCATAAAGCAAATCAAGCTTTGCCTCTGTCATACTTTCAAAGTTTTTATCACAGAAAAATTTGACATTCTTTGAAACATTCTGCTTGACGTCTTTTGCTCCGGATTTCAGTATTCTTCTTGGCAAAGAGCCCAGGTCAAGTGTGTCGGCCTCAAAAAACTCGTGCCAACTATCCATGTCACCGAGCATGAGCCGGCCGACCGCGGATGCCCTATTAGCCCTTCTGATTCGAGCAACTTCGGCCTGCCTTCCTTTTGGGCTTTCTTGCCTCATAAAAGAAACCAGTTGGCCTTCATTTTCGTCCTCTGCTTTCTCTCCCTCCCCCCTACTCCCCCAGCTCCTTCCGGTTCACAAACAAATCCAGCGACGCCGGGTTGGCCAGCGCGTCCTTGTTCAAAACCGGCAGGCCGTGGATCACGTTCTTCACGGCCAGTTCCACCTTCTTGCCGCTGATGGTGTAGGGGATGTCGGCCACTTCCAGGATCTTGGCCGGCACGTGGCGGGGGGAGGCGTTCTGGCGGATGGCCGTCTTGATCTTCTTGGCCAGCGCCTCGTCCAGGGCGAAGCCGGGGTTCATGCGCAGGAACAGGACCACCCGTACGTCGTTGTCCCAGTTCTGGCCCACCACCAGGCTGTCGGCCACCTCGGCCAGCCCTTCCACCTGGCGGTAGATCTCAGCCGTGCCGATGCGCACGCCCCCGGGGTTCAGGGTGGCGTCAGAGCGGCCGTAGATGATCACGCCGTCCTCGGGGGTGATCTCGCAGAAGTCGCCGTGGCACCACACGCCCGGGAAGTTCTCGAAGTAGGCGGCGCGGTACTTGGCCTGGTCCGAGTCGTTCCAGAAGTAGATGGGCATGGAGGGGAAGGGCCGGGTGCAGACCAACTCGGCCTTCTCGCCCACCACGGGCTGGCGCTCCGGGTTCCAGGCCTCCACGGCCATGCCCAGCTGGCGGCACTGGAGCTGGCCGGCGTATACGGGCAGGTTGGGGTTGCCGCCGGCAAAGCAGCCGACGATGTCCGTGCCGCCGCTGATGGAGGAGAGGCACATGTCGCCCTTCACCGCCTGGTAGCACCACGAGAACTGCTCGGCCGACAGCGGCGAGCCGGTGGAGAGGATGGTTTTCAAGGCCGAAAGGTCGCAGGCCTCCCCGGGCCGGAAGCCGGCGTTCTCCACCGCGGCCAGATAGCGCGCGCTGGTGCCGAAGATGTTGATGCCCTCCTCCTCGGCCAGGCGCCACAGGGCCTCGGGCCCGGGCTGGAACGGCGAGCCGTCGAACAAGACCAGGGTGGCCCCGGCGGTCAGCGAACTCATCAGCCAGTTCCACATCATCCAGCCGCAGGTGGTGAAGTAGAACATCTTGTCGCCGAACTTCAGGTCCGAGTGCAGCCACAGCTCCTTCAGGTGCTGCACCAGGGTGCCGCCCGCCCCGTGCACGATGCACTTGGGCATGCCGGTGGTGCCGGAGGAATAGAGGATGTACAGGGGATGGTCAAAGGGCAGGTGGGCGAACTCCAGGGGCGGGTCGTCGTCCGCGCCCAGGAATTCGTCCCAGGACACGCCTCCCGGCACGCCCGCCAGGTCGGGGCTCTCTGCCGTGTAGGGGAAGATCACGATCTTCTGGATGCTGTCGATTTCCCGCCCCACGTGGGCGGCCCGCTCCAGGCAGTCGAAGGTCTTGCCGCCGTAGAAGTAGCCGTTGGCTGCGAACAGCACCTTGGGCTGGATCTGGCCGAAGCGGTCCATGACCCCCTTGAAGCCGAAATCCGGGGAGCAGGAGGACCACACCGCGCCCAGGCTGGCCGCGGCCAGCATGGCCACCGCGGTGGGGATCATGTTGGGGGTGTAGCCGGCCACCCGGTCGCCGGGGCCGACGCCCCAGGAGCGCAGGGTGCGGGCGGCGCGGGCCACCTGGCGGTTCAGCTCGGCGTAGGTGAGGCTGGCCTTCTGCCCGGACTCGCTGGTGAAGGAGAAGGCGAGCTCGGGGCCTTTGTGCCGCAGGAGGTTTTCGGCGAAGTTCAGGCGCGCGCCGGTGAACCACTGGGCCCCGGGCATCCGGTCAAAGTCCTGGACCACCTCCGCATACGGCGTGGCGGCGATCACCTGGCCGAACTCCCACACCGTGGCCCAGAACTCCTCGGGGTGGTTGCAGGACCAGCGGTGCAGCCCGGCGTAGTCCGGCCATTCCCGGGAGTATTTCTCGCGGCACAGGGCCAGGAAGCGGGTGAGGTTGGTCTGGGCGATGCGTTCCGGGGACGGGGACCACAAAGGCTGGGCCATGACTCTCCTCCTGCGGCTGGGGCCCCGGTGGGGGCTTCGGAAAAGCTGGCGAATCGGCGAGGGCGGCCTTAGGCGGAAGCCGTGGGCGCCCTCCGGGCAGGGACCGCCGGGGTTCATGATAGCAAACCCCGTAGCTGAAATGCAGCTAGGGAAAACAGGGGTGGCCTTGCGGCGGGGCGGCGGCCGGGGAGGGGTGGGTTGGGCGAAATGTGCGGACCGGGCGGCGGGGTGGTTGGAGGGGTCTATATATTGGGGTCTATATATTAAGGATGGCAGGCCCCGGGGCCTGCCCCCGACAAAACCAAGGCCCCGGCGCGGGGTGCGCCGGGGCCTTGACATGCTTCAAACCGGGTAAAGCCGAGAGGGCCTACCAGCCCTTCTGGCGGCCTCCGCCCCGAGGGGGACGGCCACCGCCGCCGCCGCCGCTGCCACCCCGGTCGCCGCGCTCTTGGGCTTCGTTGACCCGCAAGGGCCGCCCGTCCAGGTTGGAGCCATCCAGGGCCTTGATGGCGGCGTCAGCTTCGGACCCCTCCATCTCCACGAACCCGAAACCCCGGGACCGGCCGGTGTCGCGATCGGTAATGACCCGGGCGGAAATGACCTCGCCGTGACGGCTGAAGAGGTCGGAAATGGTGGCCTCGGTGGCGCTCCAAGGCAGGTTGCCCACGTAGATCTTCTTGTTCACTTATCATACTCCGAAAAAAGGGAAAACCGCTCCCGGCCAACACTACCGGGAGGCAACTACGGCCCAAGGAGCCTGACTTGCAAGCTGTTTATTGGCGCGGCCGCGCCCGGGGCTGGTGCACGGTTCGGCTCTGGGCCCACGCGACAAATACTACTCCCATCCCTGGTTTTGTCAATAAAAACCCAAAAGAATAAGCAATTTCGGAAAAATGACGCGTGATTTTACGGCGAATCTTGCGGCCCCCGAAAAGAGCCTAGCGGGGAACTTGGTGAATTAATGGGTTTTTATCGCCTCGGGATCGGGGCTCACGCGGCCTCACAAATCCCGGATGACCCGCGTGACTTTGTAGAAACGCACCTCCCGGCCCTGGTCACCGGTGAGCACGATGGGGGGGTAGGCCTTGTTGTCCGACTCCAGCACCACGGTTTCGCCGATTTTGCGGAAGCGCTTGACCAGCTTGTCGCCGTCCTGGGGAAAGGCGGCAAAGCAGATGTCGCCCGAGAACAGCCGCTGGCCCGGCACCACCAGCACCCGGTCGCCCTCCAACAGGGTGTCGGCCATGGAGTCGTTGTGGATGCGCACCACAAAGGAGTTCTCATCCAGCCAGGAGGCGGGCAGGTAGTCGTAGTCCAGGGCCTCGCCCACCGGCATGCCGCCATCGGTCCAGGCTATCCCCTGGCCGCAGTTGGCGTCGAACACCACCACCCGCACCAGAGGCCCCAGGGAGACCAGGCCGGCCGGGGCGCTGCCGTCGGCGGTCACCGCGCCGTCGGCCGGCCGGGCCCAGGGCGGGGCCGGGATGTCGCCGGGGAAGGCCCCGAAAAGCTTGTCCCAGGTGGCCGGGCTCATGACCGTGTTGCCGTGGACGTTCTGCCGCAGGCCAAAGGCGGTCAGCCCGGCCCGGCGGCCCAGGTCGGCCCAGGATCCCGTGCGCTCCTTCAGGCGGCGGAGCGCTTCCACCGCGGGCGTGGGGTCGTAGCCCGGATAGGGGTGAGGAGGAGTCATGTCGCGTCCTTGCCAAGGTTTTTCTAAATATGCCCCGACTAAACCGCAATTGCAATATTAAACATGGCAAATCAATCAAAATTGAGGCGGTGGGCGGCCACGGCCCAGGCCCGGTAGTGCCGCCCCGGCTTCTGCCCCACCCCCACCGCGCCTTTCCAGAGGTACAGGGCCATGGCCCAGGAGGGGTCATAGGCGCTGGAAGTGGCCGACCAGTAGGCTTCGCCCAGGTCCAGGAAGGGGTGGTCCGCGGGCAGGGCCGGGGAGTGGCGCGAGGCGTCCACCAACGACTCCAGCTCCCAGATGGTGGGCAGGCGCCAGCGGTGGATGCCGC
Organism: Deltaproteobacteria bacterium; assembly: GCA_020444165.1. The sequence continues at coordinate 41,972 of JAHLLK010000022.1, forward strand.
CCGGAGCCGTGGCGCCCAGGGCGGCGGCCGCCTCCAGCGCCGCGGCCCAGCTCACCTCGCCCGGGCCCAGGTCGGCCCCCCGGCTCCAGTAGAGCCCGGTGAGGCGATCCCGCACCACCGGCCCCGCGGCCGCAAAGCGGGGCACGGGCCAGGCCAGGCCCCCGGGTCCGGGCGGGCCCGGGGCCGGCGCGGGCAGCACCGGCCGAGCGGGACCAGCCACCGGCCACACCAGGTTGTACTGGTCTTGGTGGCCGTAGAACATGCGGCCGCCGTCGGTGTGCACGTACCAGTAATAACCCGGGACCTTGGCCGCCGGGGTGGCGGTCCAGCGCCAGCCCGGGGTGAGGTTCACAAAGGGGTGGTCCGGCGGCAGGGCCGGCTGGGCGTGCTGAAAGGAGAACAGGGAGAGCATCTCCCGCCGGTTGGGCAGGCGCCAGTCTCCGCGGCCCAGGTGGCGGTCCTGGTTCCAGGCCGCGGTCAGCTCCCCGGCCTCGGCCCAGGCCAGGGGAAAGCCGCCGGGGTTGGCGTCGCCGCTCCAGAGAAGGCCGGTGAGCCGGTCCTCCACCAGCCCGTCCCGGGGGACCAAGCGGGGGGTGGGCCAGGGCAGCCCGGGCCGGAACTCGGCGTCCTGGCCGCTGCCGGCGCAGGTTTGGGGCCGGCCCGCCGTATCGTAACAACGGGTCTGGCCGCTGTTGGGGTAAAAAGGGGAATAGGGGGGTAAGGGCGATGGGGACACAGGCGCCTCGCGGCAAGGGGAGAAAGTTTGCTACAATTCAAAGCCTGGGGGGAGTCACCAGACGCCTCACCAGGAGAAACGGCCTGCGCGGCCTTTTGCAAACATCTGCAAACAGCGTACGCATCATCCCAGCATAGCACATCGATTTTCGTCCTAACTCTGGCCGGAGAGCGGAGATGACAGGAATTCTGGCGGCTTTGAGTCTGGCTTTCACCGCCGGTGCGGTGGGGGGCTTGGTCAACGGCGTGGTGGTTTGGCTGACCGGCGACGTGGGTCTCACCGCCGCCCTGGGGATCAACATCGCCCCGGCGCTGACCCCGGGGTTTCTCTATTCCAAGATGGTGTGGGGCGGCATCTGGGGGATCGGCCTTCTGGCGCCGCTCTTGGGCCGGAACCTCCTGCTGCGGGGGATCATCTGGAGCCTGGCCCCCAGCCTGGTGATGCTCCTGCTGATCTTTCCCCTGCGCCTGGGCCAGGGTTGGTTCGGCTTCAACCTGGGCTTGTTGACCCCGGCTTATGTGTTGGTGGTCAACGCCGTGTGGGGGCTGGCCGCGGCCCTGTGGCTGTTGGCCGCGGGTCGCCGCTGAGATTTCGCAATTGCAATTGATTGGCCTTGACACCCCGGGCTGCCTCAACTACCATTGCGATCAGGTGGGGGGCGGTTCGGCCTCCGATGCCCTGGCGCGGCACCGGCCGCGCCGGGCGGATGGAGGCGCCATCCTGGACGGACCACCCATAATGGCCTGGAATTAGGCGTTAATCTTGCGGGAAGGCTCGGGGGCCTGTCTCCGCCAGGGCCGCGCCGCGCCGTCCAACTCAATAGCAATTGCGGAGGGGTGGCCCGCCGCAACAGAACCGAAAGGGGAGTCCTGCATGAAAGCCAATCGCTGGAAGTCTTGGAACGATGTGCCGCCCATCCTGAAGACCGGCCAGGTCTGCGAATTCCTGGGCCTCGATCGCCGCACCCTGGACAAACTGGCCGAAGCCGGCCAGATCCGCCGCGGCCTGGTGGGCGGAGCCTACCGCTACGGCCGGGTGGCCCTCAAAGAATTCACCCAGCGGGCCAATTGCGACCCCTACGAAGCGCCGAGCGGTTCTATTTGCTGAAGAAGAAGATGTGGGGGGAACCCCCTTTTTGTGAACAAAAAGGGGGTTCCCCCCACACCCCCCTCCCCCAAAAAAACTTGGTGATTTGGGAAGGAGGTTGGCAGGGAAAGAGCTGCTCTTAGTTTGCTTAGCGGTCCTCACCCCAAACAACCCGATGGCTTGTTTGGGGTGCTTGAGAGGTGGCTTGCCAATGCCACTCCCACTCCCAGAGGGAGTTTTATGGCCATTGCTTTGATGCGGTCTGCTTCTTCAATAGAATCCTACCGATTGTTCAGACGACCTTCCGCCCGGGACCGGCACAGCCAGATGTTTGCCGGCAAGGCGACGGACAAGCGACAACCGGAGGCGTAGCCCCAGCTACGTCGAGGTTGGAGCGAAGTCCGCAACGCCGCCGGCGGGCATCTGGCGCAGCCGCCCGCGTCCTGAAATATTCACCCTTACTCCTCGGCCAGACAAGCCCGCAGCGGCTCCAGGAAATCGGCCGGCCGCGCCTGCCAGGCCACAAAGGCCAAGCGGGTCAAGCCCAGGTCATCACCCGGCGAGAACTCGGGCCGGCCATAGGTGTAGTTGAGGAAACAGGGGCCCTCCTCGCACAAGACCCGGCCCTTGACCCGGAACACCTCCCAGGGGAGCCCGGCCAGGAACTCTTCCAGCCGCTGGCGGGCAAAGGGACGGTCCTCCACAAAGTAGAAGGTCACGAAGCCGTCGGCCCCCCGGCTGCCGGGCAGGGCCGCGTCGCCGCCGAGATCCAGGGCCGGCAGCTCGCCCGCGGCCGGGCCCTGGGGAGCCACCACCAGATCCCGGGCCACCTCGGAACGGGTGGCCGGCACCACCCGGGCCCGGGGGTTCACCCGGGCCAGCTCGGCCAACAATTCGGTCACCCGGTCGCGGGCCACCAGGTCCACCTTGTTCAGGATCACCAGGTCGGCCGCCTGCACCTGGTTGTCCAGCATGGAGCCGAAGCGCTTCTTCTCCTGATAGGTGGCGGCGTCCACCACGGTGATCACCGAGGCCAGGCGCACCCAGGGAGCCATCTCCGGCGAGCGGATCAGGGGCACCAAGTCGGTGGACTCGGCCACCCCGGTGGCCTCCACGAGGATGCGGGCCGGGTGCTGCTCCCGCACCACGTCCTTGAGAATGCCCTGGAACTGCCCCAGGAGCCCGCAGCAGATGCAACCCCCGGCCAGCTCGCGCACCGGCGAACCGGCCTGCTCCAGGAGCACCCCGTCGGCTCCCACGTCCCCCAGCTCGTTGACCAGGGTGAAAAGGGATTCCTCCGGCGGCTGTCCGGCTTGCAGACGGCTCACCAGGGTGGTCTTGCCCGAACCCAAAAAACCCAACACCAGATGGACAGGGACCCCTTGCGACATGTTCGACTCCTGCGCTGTTGCCTCGGAAAAAATCGTACCGGCTTTCCGGTTTGTTCTCCACGGCTATCCTGAAAATTGGTAACTCCGCCTCATAACATTTGCCGCTCCGGGGTGCAAGCGAAGCCGGCCCCGCCGCCGGCCCGGGAGCCGGGCGGCCCGGTGGGGGACATGGCCGGCAAAAAACAGGGTTTTTTGTGCGGAAAAATGTGCGGTCATTTGCTTAGGTTAGAAAAAAATACTTTTTGGAGGCCATTTTTCAGTCGCGGCCCGGATCCCTCTTTTCAGGTGAAAAACATTCACAAGCGTTACTAGCGTGGTCCCGGAGGAAAAAATCTGAGGGGGCAAATACACAAGATTACTGCTCATAATAATAATTATCGTTTTTATTCTTGCCAAATCCCGACTGGGTTACTAAATTTTGAAGACCCTTCAAGACGATTGCCACAGGCCGGGGAACCGCGTCCCCGGCCTTTTTGCAACCATTAGGGGGAGGGAGTGTCTGTATGCGGTTTAAGTTTTTGGTGCTGCTGCTGATGATCGGTTTGACGGCCCTAATGGTAGGGTCATCGCCGGCGTTGGCCAATCACCAGGGACGATTCACCGAGTACAAAGGTTCGTCCACCTGTTTGCCCTGCCATGCCAAGGAAGTGAACGAGGTATTCGGCTCAGTTCACTATCAGTGGCAGGGCGACGCACGCTATGCCGAGGGCCTTTCCACGGACAAGGCCGGCAAGCTGGGCGGTATCAACGATTTCTGCATCTACCCGGATATCAATTTCATCGGGAGGCAGCCCCATCCCTCGGGAGGGACGGTGAATGGCGGCTGCGCTCAGTGTCACGTGGGTATGGGCGCCAAGCCCAGCACCACCCCCACCAGCGAGCAGCTGGCCAACATCGACTGCCTGATTTGCCACTCGGACAAGTATCAGCGCAAGGTGGTGGATGTTAACGGCCAGTGGCGCTTCGCCCCCGATGAGGCGGCCATGTCGGTCAGCCTCATGGATGCGGCCTGGAACCTCAGCAAGCCCACTACGCTGGCCTGCCTGAAGTGCCATGCCAAGGGCGGTGGCGGCGACAACTTCAAACGAGGGGACATGGCCCTGGCCCAGGCCAACGCCACCCCGGACCTGGACATCCATTTGGCGTCCCAGGCCTCGGGCGGTGCGGGTCTGAACTGCCTGTCCTGCCACAAGTCCCAGGCGCACCGCATCCCCGGCCGGGGTTCCGACCTCCGGCCCATTGACACCACCACCAAGATCGACTGCGCCGACTGCCACACCAATGCCCCGCACGACGACAGCCAGCTCAACACGCACGTGAACCGGGTGCATTGTACGGTGTGCCACATCCCCACCTTTGCCAAGGGGACTCCCACGGACCTGCATCGGGATTACAGCGTCCCGGCCGATACCGCGGCCTCGGGCCTGTATGAACCCCACATGCAGATGGTGTCCAACATCATCCCGGTTTACAAGTTCTGGAACCGGAGTTCCTACTTCTACGAGTTCGGCCAGCCAGCCAGTCCCGGGTCGGAGGGCCGGGTGGTGATGTCCGAGCCCGTGGGCAGCCTGAACATCACCGGCTCCCGCCTGTTCCCCTTCAAGCTGCACCAGGCCGAGCAGCCCCAGGACCCGGCCACCAACCGCTTGATCCCCTTGAAGATGTCGGTGTATTTCGGCACCGGCGACGTGATCGAGGCGGCCAAGCAGGGCGTGGCAGCCGTGGGGTGGAGCTATCAGGGCCAGAACTACGCGTCGACCCTGCGCTACATGGGCCTGTTCCACCAGGTGGCCCCGAAGTCCCAGGCGCTCAACTGCGCCGACTGCCACGGCGGCACCCGGGTGGACTTCGCGGCCCTGGGTTACACCCCCCTGTCCACCCGTAACGGCAAGCCCTTGTGCTCGTCGTGCCACGGCCGAGAGAACAACCTCTCCTTCACCGCCGTGCACCGGCAGCACGTGGACGGGGAACGGCTGGACTGCTCCAGCTGCCACACCTTCAGCAAGGCTGGGGCGGTGACCTACCCCGACCCGGTGAACCCGGGCCCCACGCCGGTCGAAGGCACCATCCCCATGTACCGGGCTTACAACCCCTACCTGGGCTACCATTTCTTCACCACAAACCAGAGTGAGTACAACCACGCCGTGGCCGCGGGCTACCAGGCCGAGAGCGGCTCCAACGGAGCCTTCCGGGTCTACCAGGCCCAGCAGAGCGGCACCTCGGCCATCTTCCGGCTCTACAACCCCAACAGCGGGTTCCACTACTACACCACCAAAGCCTCGGAGCGGGACTCCCTGGTCTCCCTGGGCTGGCGCTATGAGCGGCGGGAAGGTTACATCTACCCGCAGTCCCATTCCGGCGCCCAGGAAGTCTACCGTCTGTACAACACCCAGACGGGAGCCCATCTCTACACCTTGAAGAAGTCGGAACGCGATTGGGTGCTGGCCAACCTGCACCAGTGGAAGCAGAACAGCAGCCTGGGTTGGGTGCCCATCTGATCCTGGTCTTGAAGCGGTAAAACCCCAAGGCGCCGGGCGGGCTGGTCCCCCCGGCGCCTTTTCCTTTCCCCTCGTCGGCCCGTCCTTCTCCCCTCCGTCAGGCTCGGACTGGACCACGCTCCCTACCCAAGCAAGAGACAGTCATTCTTAGGAACCACGCCGCCCCGGCTCAGAATTTTTCCAGCCTCCTTGACCCCGCCCGGCCCCTGGCCTGCGCCTCCCCCGAGCCGCCGGCGCGCCCTCGGCAGCCGTCTCCTTCAGGTAATTAAACCCCGTTACCTTTACCGTATTGCAAAAATCTCGAGAATTTTCTATCGAAAAAATCTCATTAAAACGCCATGTTGACAACATTTGAATATTACAACTTGTTCCGTAGGAATAAAATCTTCCGAATTGATAATCATAATTCAGTTTTTGCTTGCGTCTTCCCGCGGGATCAGTATATTTGGGAATACTTCCGATTATGATTGCCAACTAATCCCTACGCCGGGGAACCGCGACTCCGGCAGCCTAAGAACCAGGGGGAGGGGAGAGACTGTATGCGGCTAAGATTCTTGGCGCTACTTTTGGCGGGGAGCCTCGTGGCCCTTGCCGCGGCGGCCTCTCCGGCCGCCGCCAGCCACCAGGGCAGGTTCACCGAGTACAAGGGCTCGGCCACCTGCCTGAAGTGCCATGCCAAAGAGGTGAACGAGGTATTCGGCTCGGTGCACTACCAGTGGCAGGGCGACGCCCGCTATGCCCAGGGGTTCTCGGTGAGCACGGCCGGCAAGCTGGGCGGCATCAACGACTTCTGCATCTACCCGGACATCAACTTCATCGGGCTGCAGCCCCATCCCGCGGGAGGGACGGTGAACGGCGGTTGCGCCCAGTGCCACGTGGGCCTGGGGGCCAAGCCTTCGCCCACGGCCACGGATGAGCAGCTGGCCAACATCGACTGCCTGGTCTGCCACTCGGACTTGTACAAGCGCAAGGTGGCGGACGTGAACGGCGTGTTCCGCTTCGTGCCCGACGAGGCCGCCATGGGCGCCACCGCGCTCTCCGTGGCGGAGAACCTGACCCGGCCCACCTCGGCCACCTGTATGAAGTGCCACGCCAAGGGCGGCGGCGGCGACAACTTCAAGCGCGGGGACATGGCCCTGGCCCAGCTCAACGCCACCCGGGACCTGGACGTGCATTTGGCTTCCAAGGCCGCGGGCGGGGCGGGGCTCTCCTGCCTGTCCTGTCACAAGGTGCAGGAGCACCGCTTCCCGGGCCGCGGTTCCGACCTCCGGCCCATCGACACAACCACCAAGCTGGACTGCGCGGATTGCCACACCAACACCCCGCACCACGACTCCACGCGCGACAAGCACGTGAGCCGGGTGCATTGCACGGTGTGCCACATCCCCACCTTTGCCAAGGGCACCCCCACCGACCTGCACCGGGACTACAGCGCCCCGCCCGACACGGCGGCTTCGGGCCTGTACGAGCCCCACATGCAGATGGTGGCCGACATCAAGCCGGTGTACCGCTTCTTCGACCGCAGTTCCACCTTCTATGAGCTGGGTCAGGAAGCAGTGCCGGGCGCTGAGGGCCGGGTGGTCATGTCCGCGCCCGTGGGCTCGGTTTCCGAAACCGGTGCGCGCATCTTCGCCTTCAAACTGCACCAGGCCGAGCAGCCCCAGGACCCGGCCACTGGTCGGCTGATTCCCCTGAAGATGTCGGTGTTCTTTGGCACCGGCAACGTGCTGGAAGCGGCCAAGCAGGGCGCCGCGGCCGTGGGTTGGAGCTTCCAGAGCCTGACCTACGCCGCCACGCTCCGCTACCAGGCCCTGTTCCATCAGGTGGCCCCGGCCTCCCAGGCTCTGGACTGCAATTCCTGCCACGGCGGCACCCGCCTGGATTTCGCGGCCCTGGGCTATACCCCGCGAACCACCCGCAACAACAAGCCCCTGTGCTCGTCCTGCCACGGCCAGAAGGAGTCCAAGCCCTTCCTGTCCCTGCATGACAAGCACGTGAAGGACAAGCGGCTGGACTGCAACAACTGCCATTACTTCGCCAAGGCCGGGGCGGTGACCTATCCGGACCCCGGACCTTCCACCGCGCCTGATCCCAACCCGCCGGCGCCGGATCCCACCCCGGATCCCACGCCGCCGCCGACGCCAGATCCGACGCCCACGCCGGATCCCACCCCGCCGCCGACGCCCGATCCGACGCCCACGCCGGTCCCCACGCCGGAGCACGGGCGCCACAAGGACCACATGCACCGGGCCTACAACCGGTACCTGGGCTACCATTTCTTCACCACCAGCACCAGCGAGTATGACCGGGCGGTGCGGGCGGGCTACCAGGCCGAAGGCGGCGCCAACGGGGTGTTCGACGTGTACCGCGACCAGGAAGCCGGCACTCTGCCCATCTATCGCTTGTACAACCCCTACAGCGGGTTCCACTACTACACCACCAGCGCCCGGGAGCGGGCCGCCCTGGGCGGCCTGGGCTGGCGGGCCGAACGCAAGGAGGGCTACATCTACCCGCAGCCCACCGCCGGCGCCCAGGAGGTCTACCGGCTCTACAACACCCAGACCGGCGCCCACCTCTACACCTTGAAGAAGAACGAGCGGGACTGGATTCTGGAGCATCTGCCCCAGTGGAAGGCCCACCGCAGCCTGGGCTGGGTGCCCGCCTCCAGCTAGATCCACTTCCGAGCAGCCACACCCAAAAATGGCGGCGGGGGTTTCCCCCGCCGCCGAACTTTTGCCCTCACTCCTTGCGCCCTCGCCTTTGCTATACTTCTGCCATGAGCGAAATCTTCGAAAGCGTGCGTCTGGGCAGCCTGACCCTGCCCCACCGGGTGGGGCGGGCCGCCACTTGGCTGGGCCTCGCCTCGCCCGAGGGGCTGGTCACCCCGGAGATGACTGAAGTGCTGGTGGCCCTGGCCCAGGGCGGGGCGGGGCTCATCATCACCGGCCACGCCTATGTGCACCCCGCGGGCCGGCATTCCCCGGCCCAACTGGGGGTGGACGACGACGACAAAATTCCGGGCCTGACCGGCCTGGCCCGGGCGGTGCGCGCGGCCGGGGGCTTCCCGGCCCTGCAGCTCGGCTTCGGAGGCCACTACCTCTCGGCCGCCCGGGTGGCGGCCCTGACCCCGGACGATCTGGCCGGGTTGGCCCGGGCCTTTGGCCGGGCCGCGGCCCGGGCCCAGGCCGCCGGGTTCGTGGCGGTGGAGATCCTGGCCGCCCACGGCTTTCTCTTGAGCCAACTCCTGTGCCCCCGCTACAACCCCCGTGGGGACGCCTATGGCGGTGATTTGGCCTCCCGGGCCCGGGCCCTGCGGGAGGTCCTGGCCCAGGTGCGGGGGGCGGTGGGCCCGGAGTTCCCAATCCTGGTGAAGCTCAACGTGGCGGATTTCGTGCCGGAGGGCCTGGTCCTGGAGGAGTCCCTCCAGGTGGGGGAGTGGCTGGCCGCGGAAGGGGCCGACGCCCTGGAGCTTTCCGGGGGGCTCTTGAACGCGGTGGGCCGCTGGAACCGGCCGCCGGCCACCCCGGCCGAAGAGGCCTGGTTCCAGAAGGAAGCCCGGGCCTTCCGGGCGCGGCTCGCCCTGCCCCTGATTTTGGGCGGCGGCATCCGCTCCTGGGAGGTGGCCTCAGCCCTGGTGGGGGCGGACGGCCTGGACCTGGTGGCCCTGTGCCGCCCCTTCATCCGCGAGCCGGGGCTGGTGGCCCGCTGGCGGGCGGGGGACCACGCGGCCGCCGCCTGCCAGGGCTGCGCCAATTGCTTCGAGGAGATCAAGGCGGGCCGGGGGCCGGTGTGCGTGCCCCCCCGCCGGGAGCCGCCGGCCTTCTTCCCCCAGGACTCCCGCACCGTGCCGGCCGGGCCTGCCCTGCCGCCGGGCACCGCCTACCGGGTGACCCTGGGCTTGGAGGAGTGGGAAGGCGCCTTCCTGCCCATGCTCCGGGTGGAGATGCTGGTGCCGGGGGAGGACCAGCCCCGCTTGCCCAGCTTCCCCCCGGGGGACGATGCCCCCCGGCGCCTCAAGGCCGCCGCGGCCCAGTTGTGGGAGCAATACGCCGGTTGAGACCCCGGGATCCCCTTCAGGGATCCCGCCCCCCCAGGCCCCCTCCCACGCCCCGCAGCATCTCCTGCCGCGCCTTCTGGCGGGAATAGGCCGGAGTTTTCTCGAAAATCTGCACCCGGGGATGCTCGTACACCGTGAAGGACTCCTCCGCGCCCAGATCGGGAAACACCCAGCTCCCCAGATGGGGAAAGCTCGCGAACTCCGCGGCCAGGCGGAAGCCCAGGCGGCCCGCCTCCAGGGCCCGGTAATAGTTCAGGGTGAAGGGGTAGCGCCCCGGCAGGCGGGGCAGGGAGCCCCGCAAACGGTCGCTGGCCAGGACCAGGTAGTCGGCCCGGTCCAGGATATCCAGCACCCGGGCGAGCTTGCCCGGATCGTCCGGCTCGGCCCAGGGCAGGCCCACGATATGGTACTGCCGGGAGGCCTGCTGCTCCGGCAGAGACAGGGGCAGGGCGTCGTCCCAAATCTCGTGGGCCAGCGTGGCCCCGGGCGGGATGTGGCGGTAGATCCACGCCGTGGCCGCCAGGCGGGGCTCGGGCCGGTCGTAGATGGCGCTGAAGGCCAGGGCCCAGCCCAGGGAGGCCAGGGCCACGCCTGCGGTGAGGGCCCGGGCGGCCCAGCGCGCCACGGGCCGCTCCCCCACGGCCCGCCCCAGGGCCAGGAGCCCCCAGGCGGCCAGGAGGCACAAGGTGGGGTAGGCCGGCAGGAAGTAGCGCATGTACATGGTGTGGCTGGCCCCCAGCCAGCCCAGCACCAGGCCGGACCACACCACGGGCAAGAGATGCCGGGCCCGGCCGCGGGCCAGCCAGCGCCAGGCCGCCGCGGCCCAGGCCAGCCAGGCCGTGAACCCCAGGGCCGGACCCAGGCCCCAGCGCACCATCTGCCACCAGGGGTGGAGCACCGGAGCCAGGCCGTACCACTGGATGGACGGGGGAAAGCCCGGGGTGCCCAGCACGATGGTCAGGTAGGTGATGCGCAGGTCTTTGAGCCACCGGGCCTCGGGGAAGAGCAGACCCCAGCCCAAGGGGCGGAAGATGTCCGGCGCGGCCAGGCGGAGCACCACCAGGGCCGTGCCGCCCAAGAGAGCCAGGTCCCCCACCCCGGACCACAGGGTGCGGCGCACCTCGGCCCCGGAGCGGCTTTCCCGCCAGCTCCGCCAGGCCCGGTCCAAGACCAGGGCCAGACCGGCCGCTCCCAGGAGAAAGGACGATTGCTTGCAGGCCAGGGCCAGGCCCCAGGCCACCCCGGCCAGGAGCCAGCCGCTGCGCCCCAGGCGGCCGGTCTGCACCAGGGCCAGGCCGGAGAGCGCCGCCAGGCAGAACAGGGAGGCCAGGGGATCCACCACGAAGAAATGGGCCTGTTGCAGGGGCAAGACCGCCCCGGCGTAGAAGAACCCGGCCAACAGCCCCACCCCCCGGCCGTAGAGGAGCAAGCCCAGGAGCACCACCAACCCCGTGGCGGCCACGTCGGCCGCGGCGGAGACCGCCCGGGCCACCGGAGCCATGGACCACAACGGCGGGTCGCCGGCCGCGGCCAGGGCCGCCTTCAAAAGCACCAGGGGCAGGGTGCCGTAGGCAAAGTAGCGCTCGCCCTGGTTGCGGGGGTTCAGGGGCGAGCGGGAGCTGTCCAAATACTCCGCCCAGCCGGCCGGCCAGGTGAGCTTGCTGGTGACCATGAACAAAAAGCGCTCGTCCGGGTGCAGCAGGGTGCCCTGGTCCCAGTCTTGGCCGTGGAAACGCAAGGTCGCGGACAGGGCCAGCACCAGGACCAGCCCGGCCAGGAAGGCGGCGCGGCTGGGGAGCTTCACGGACGCGCCTCCGGGGCGGGGGGCAGGGGCCGCATCCGGTAGATGGTCACCCCGGGGTTCTGATACACCGCGTCCCAATAGCGGCCTCTTTCCGCCGCGAACTTGGCCAGGCCCGCGGCCGGGTACACCGCCCGCTCCACCGGGCCCACGATGACATAGGCCACCCGGTATTTCCGGAGGATCGGCAAGTACACCCGGGGGTCCGTGCTGTGGTACAAGGCGGCCACGTCGGCTTCCCGGCCGGGGATGGGGTTGGGGCGCACGGCGGCCCGCTGCTGGGTTTCGTGCCAGGGCCAGCCCAGGATGGTGGGCAAGCCGGTTTGGCTGCTGTAGCGCGCGGCCCAGTGGTACTGCGGGAGCTGGGCCTCGGCGATCACCGGCCGGCCGGCCACGCTCTCCTCCAGCCACTCCATGGCCCGGAGATCCCATTTCAGGGGGAACTCCCGCTCGTTCTCCCGGTGCCAGGCCGAGGCCAAAAAGGCCCGGCCGTCCAGGGTGAGCCCGGCCGCCGAAGCCAGGCGGTCGGCCCAGCGGGCCGGCGCCGCGGTGAGGGGGTAGAGCAGGCTGGCTCCGGCCAGGATCAGGAAACCCACCCGGAAGGCCCGCCGCGCCGCGGGGCGGGGCAGGTCCCACAGCCACACGGCCAGGGCTCCGGCCAGCCCGGCCCAGACCAGCCACATCTCCAGATAGAACTTGAACACCGTGTTCATGCGGCCGATGTCGCCTTGCAGGGCCAGGTGCTCCACCCCGGCCAGTTGGGCCAGGGGCAACAGCCACAGCAGGAGAGCCAGACGCCAGGCGGCTGGCCGGGTGTCGGCCAGGAACCAGCCCAGGGCCGGCGCGCCCAGGCCCCAGGCCACGGCGGCGGGCCACTCCCCGGCCAGGCCCAGAGTCCCGGCGCCGGCCAGGGCCAAAAGCCACCACCCTACCGTGAGGCTCCGGCGGGGAGCCGGTCCCAGCCACCAGGGCCGGGCCAGGAGCCAGGCCAGGCCCACGAACAAAAACAACCCGTGAATCAGGAGCACGGAGTCCAGGGGGGTGCGGCTGCCGGTCCACAGGTTGAGGCCGGCGTAGGCCGAGCGGAAGAAATGGTGATAGGGCCAAAACAGGAGCCAGGCCAGCCCCGCGGTCAAACCCGCCCCGGCCAGGGCCCGGCCCCGGGCGGCCCAGCCCCCGGCCCAGGCCGCGGCCAAAAGCCCCGCGGCCACCAGGCAGAGCCCGGCCGGCAAATCCCAGGTGTTGGTCACCCCCAACGCCCCCAGGCAGAGGGCCGCCGCGCCCAGCCAGGCCCCGGCCGGCGGGGCGGCGCGGCCCGGGGCCGGCAGGCGGTGCACGGCCAGGGCCAGCAGGCCCAGGAACAGGGGAAAGGCCAGGAGATGGGCGTGCAGGTCGCCATAGAGGAAGCTGAACAGGGGGAACTCGGTGATGGGTTGGGCCTCGCCCCGGGGGGCCGGGATGGCCCGGCTGGCGTCCCAGTACCACTGCCAGCCCCCCAGGCGGGCCCCGGCCAGCCAGCGGGCCGCCACCCGCCCCTGGGCCAGGTTGCCGATGAGGAGGGTCAGCCCGGCGGCCAGGCCGCCGGCGGCCCAGCTCCGCTCCGGGGAGTCGCGGCCGCTCAGGCGGCGATACAGGGCCTCGCCCACGGCCACCGCCCCCACCCCGGTGAAGGCGAACCAGGCGGCCAGGGCCAGGTTGTAGGCCACGGGCACCGGCGCGCCGGTGAAGAGCACCAGGGAGCCGGCCAGCACCTGGCCGAAATAGTAGTAGTTCAGGTAGCCGCCGGCGAACCAGGGGTCGGGCGGGGGGAAGTGCACCGCCCGGACCACCGCGTTCAACAGGGCCAGGTCCATGGGCTTTTCCCCCCCGAACCAGGGGTGCCACAGGTCGGGATTGCCCAGGCGCAGCGCCAGGCCCAGAGCGAACAATAGCCAAAAGGCTCCCTCTCCCACCAAAAGCTCCCGCCAGCCCCGGGTGAGGGCTTGGCCCAGGGCGGCGCGCTGGCGCCAGGCCGCGGCCGCGGCGGCCAGGATCACCGCCCCCAAAGCGGCCAACAGCGAGGTGCGCCCAAAGCTCCCCAGGCCCAGGGAGGCCGGCAGCCAGGCCAGATAGGCGGTCAAGAGGAGGCCGCTGAACTTGGCCAGGAGCCAGCCGCCCCGGCGGGGCGCGGCGGTGACCAGGCTGGTCAGGGGCCAGGCGGCCAGGCCCAGCACCTCCAGCCACAGGCACCAGGCGGCCACGGGATAGCGGAAGCCCCAGGCGGCCGGGTCGAAACGGCCGTCGGCGGGGTCCAGGACCCGGGACCAGGTGCCGTGGGTTTCCGCGAAATGCCGGGCCGCGGGCGAGAACATCAGGTCCGGCCCGCCCACCGGCGCGAAGTAACCCGCCAGCCAGGCCCAGACCAGGACCCCGGCCAGGCTCGCCGCCCCGGCCAGGCCCAGGAGCCCGGCCGGGCGGGTCAGCCCTTGCCGCCAGCGGAGCCAGGCCAGACGCATCTCCACGGTGGACAACCGCAAGCTAAGGGCCCGTCCCCGCCGGCAACACCACCGGCGGCAGGAGATTTTTGCGGAGCGAAAGCTGGACGGTGCGCACCAGGGGCCGGCCGTCCCGGGCCGGGCCGGGGTAGACCCGGTCCCAGAAATAGGCCCAGAGGCGCTGGCGGCGTTCCCGCTGGCTCAGCCACTCCCCCACCTCCGCCCAGGTGAGGTGGGTGTAGCCCATGGGAGGCCACCAGATGAGGGTGCCCGGCCGCAGGAGAAAGGGCTCGCCCAGAAAATCGGCCAGCTTGACCGCCGGCTCGCCGCAGGCCAGCACCGCGGGATAGGTCTTGAGCTGGGGGTTGGTGGGGTCCTTGGGGAAGGCCGGTTGGGAGAAGCGCCGGAGATACCAGAACAGGGGCCACACCGTGAAATCCGGGCACACCGTGGCCACCCGGGGGGAGCCGCCGGCCGCGTGGTTGGCCTCGGCGATCTCCAGGAACATGGCGGCCACGTCCTGGGCCCCGTGGGCGTAAACCAGCATCTCCTTGGTGGTCAGGTTGTTGACGTGGGAGAGTTGGAAGGAGGTGCGGAGGTACAGGGCCAACAGGACCGCCGCCACCCCCAGGGCCAAGAGCCGGAGCCCCTGGCCCCAGCCCAGGCGGGGCAACTTCCAGATCACCGCCACCACCGCGAGCCCCCCCAACAGGGCCAGGACCAGCCAGGGCCAGAGGACCCAGAAATCGCCCCGCCCATGGCCTTCCGGGGCCAACAGGGCCAGGCCCAGGCACAGGGGCAGGGCCTCGCCGGCGGCCAGGAGGAGCCAGCCGCCCCGCCAGCGGGCTGCGTTCCAGTCCAGGGTGTCCATGAGGCGGCCCAGGCCCCAGGCGGTCAAGAGCGCCATGGGCAGGGCCAAATGCATCACCAGCCAGGGCATCTTCTCCCCGGCCACGTTGTAGGTGAGCCAACTGGCCGCCACCCAGGCCAGGAGGAACAGGGGAAAGTCCAACTCCGCGCCCCGGCCCGGGACCCCCGGTTGCCGGAGGCGGCGGGCCAGCACCCAGGCCCCCCCGGCCAGGCTCCCCAGGAGCACGAAATACTCGTAGATCACCACCAACAGCGAGTAATAGAACCAGGGCTGGTTGCCCCGCTCCACCCCGTGCTGCTGGAGCCAGTAGCCCACGCTGCCCACCACCCCGGAGATGACTCCTTCGGGAAAGTGCGAGAACACGGTGGAGTAGAGGGTGAGAACCACGGCCCAGAACACCGCCGCCGCGGCCAGCCAGGTGCGGAAGCGGAAGGTCGCGGGCTGGCCCCCGCCCCAGGACCAGCCGCCGGTCCAGCCCCAGGCCAAAGCCAGGGATACCAGGCCGAAGGCCGCGAGGAGTATTTCGCTGTGCAGGAGGGCCGCGGGGTGGGCCAGGTCCATGGGGTCCCAGCCCAGGGCCAGATGCCCCAGGGAGGTGAGGAAGGGCAGCACCAGGGTGAGGAGCAGCACCGCCACCTGGGCCGGCGGGCTTTGGCGCAGCGGTTCGGCCCAGCGCCAGGCCCGCCACAGGGCGGTGACCGCCAGGTAGAAGCCTAAAAAGCCGCCGAAGAGGAAGCTGTTCTCCTTGCAGGCAAAGGCCAGGCCCAACCCCCCGGCCAGGGCCACCAGCCAGCCCGGCCGGGGCCGGGCCAGATAGCCCAGGGTCAGGCGCAAGAGCACCATGAAGATGAGGGAGATGTAGATGTCGTTGCGGATGTAGCGGCTGTAGAAGAGGAAAGTGGGCCCCAGGGCCAGCAAGAGCCCGGCCCACCAGGCACCCCGGCGGCCCAGCTGCCGCAGGAACAACAGCGGCGAGGCGGCCAGGGCCACCCCGGCCAGGGCCACCGGCAGGCGGGCGGTGAAGTCCGAGTCCCCGAAGAGTTTGAAGAAAACCCAGGCCACGTGGAACAACAGCGGCCCGTGGGTCACCGGGGTGTGGGTGTAGGAGCCGGTGCGGAAGAAGATGTAACCATAGTAGGCGTGCAGGCTCTCGTCGTAACTGAGCACCGCGTCGTCCAGGCCCCACAGCCGGGCCACGGCGGCCAGGGCTAGGAGCCCTGCCCAGGCCCAGAAGTAGGGGCTCCGCGGCCAGGCGGGGCGCCAGGGGGTCATGGCCGGCCTCCGCATTTGGCGCCCGGCGCGGCGTAGAGGCGCACCGCGCCGCTGGTGAAGCAGGGGGTCAGCACCCGGCCCACCAGGCCGTCTTCCCCCGGGGCCAGGTGATAGGTCTGGCGCTCCCGGGGGCCCAGGTACACGTAGGCCACGCCGCGCCGCCGCAAAACCTCCCGGAGACGGGCCGGGTTCGGGGCCTGGTAGATGGCGGCCAAATCCCGGCGGCGGGCAGCCAGTTCCGGGCCCAGGCCGTGGCCGCGCCACTGGTGCTCATGGCCCTCCCAGCCCAGGAGGGCGGGCAGGCCGGTGCGGGTGCTGGGCCGGTTGTCCGCCTCCTGGTAGGAGGCCCCCGGGGCCTGGGCCACCACCGCCCCCGGGGAGGCGTGGGTCCGCAGCCAGCGCACCGCGGCCAGCTCGTCCGGGGCCGTCTGCGCCAGGGCCGCGTCCGTGCTGAGGGAGAGTCCCCCGGGCGGCGGCTGGCGCACCAGCTCCCAGGCCGCGGTCAGGGGGTAGGCCAGGCCCAGGGCGGAGAAGGCCAGCACTCCCAGGGCCAGGGGCCGGGTGGCCGGCCGGGCCAGGCTCACGGCCATCCCGGCCGCGCCGGCCACGGCCAGGAGCAGCCAGGCCTGGTAGTAGAACTTGAACACCGTGTTCATGCGATTGGCGAACATATCGGAAAGGTAAACCATCTCCGGCAGCCAGAGCAAGAGAAGCCCGGCCCCGGCCCAAATCAGCGCGGCCACCAGCCAGGCCGCGCCGGGCTCTTCCCGCTCGCCCGGGGCCAGACGGGGCCAGAGGAGCGCCGCGGCCAGGGCCAGGCCCAAGCCGGAGACCACCAGCACCCCGGGCCGGGCCCAGCCGGCCCAAACCCCACCTGCCCCGGCCTGGCCGGCCCAGAACCCCGCCAGGGCCAGGCCCGCGGCCGGCAGGACCACGAACAAGCCCACCCCCCCGGCCCAGACCCGGAGCGAGGGCGGCGCGCCCCGCCAAGCCAAGCGGCAGAGCATTCCGGTCCAGGCCAGGAGAAAGCCGGTGTGGGCCAGCCAGCGGGGGAGGCTCTGGCCGAAGTCCAGGTTCAGGGCCGGCAAGAGTTCCTGACTGGCGGCGTGGCGGAAATAGGGCAGGAAAGCCAGAAGCGAGCCGGCCAGCAGCAGGGCCAAAAGCGCCGCGGCCGGAGCCAGGCCCCGGACTCCGGCCAGGCGCCAGGCCCCGGCGGCCAGGCTGAGGCCGGCCACCAGCCACCAGCCGGGCCATGCCCAGGCATTGGCCGCGGCAAAAGCCCCGGCGGTGAGCCCGGCCAGGGCCCAGGCCGCGGGCCCGGACCAGGCCGGCCCGGCCAGGCCGGCCAGAGCCCGGCGGAACCCCGCCCCGGCCGGGAGCGGGGAGGCGGCCCAAGCCCGGGCCAAGCGGGCCAGCAGGAGGCCCAGGAGCAACAGCCCCAGGGGCGCGGCCAGGACATGGGCGTGGTTGTCCCCCAGGAAATAGCTGAAAAAGGGGAACTCGCTGATCATCTCCCGGGCCCGGCCGTCCGGTCCCTGGTCCCCCAGCACCCGGGTGGCGGACCACCACCACCAGGCCCGGGGGGTGACCCATTGCCCCATGGCGTCCCAGACCCCGGCCGGGTTGGCCATCATCCCCAGGAACAGGGCTCCCAGCCCGGCCGCCCCGGCCCGGGCCGCTCGCCCCCGGCCGGCCAGGGCGGTCAGCTCGGCGGCCAGGCCGCCCGCCCCGGTGGTCAGGAGCGCCCACCAGCCCGCCTGGCCCAGGTTGTAGCCCAGCTCCGGCCCCACCCCGGCCAGGCGGCCCGGCAGGGACAGGAGCAGGTGCCCCAGGTAGTAGTAACCCACCCCGTGGCCGGCCAGCCAGGCGTCGCCCGGCGGCAGGCCCGGGCTCTCCCACAGGCTCCACAGGAGCATCAGGTCCATGGGCTGCTCGGTGTGGCTCACGGCCGGGGCGTGGGCCCGGAGCCAAAGCCACAGGGCGTAGGCCAGGACAAAGCCCGCCTCCCAGGCCAGGACCTGGGCGCGCCGCCGCCAGAGCCAGGCCCCGGGCCCCGGCCCGTCGCCCCGGCGCCGGGCGGCCAGGCCCAGGCCCCCGGCCAGCAGAGCGGCCAGGACCACCGCGGCCCAGGCCCCGGGAGCCCGGTTGGGCCACAGGCCCAGGGAGGCCCCCAGCCAGAAGAGATAGCCGGCCAGGAACACCCCCAGCACCTTGGCCAGGGGATAGGCCCGGCCGGCCAGCGGCCGGAATACGGCCCAGGCCAGGGGCCACCCCACCAGGCCCAGGGCTTCCAGCACCAGGAGCCAGGCTAGGGCGGCGGTCAGCATGGGCGGCAGAGACGGCCTAGCGGCCGCTCAGGTCCGCGTCCGACAGCGCGGCAAAGGCGGGGCGGGGCGAGGGCAGCCACCGGGATAATGGGGCCGCTTCCCGTGAGGCCGGGGGGCGGCTCACCTCTCCGGCCCGAGCCTCTTGGAGGCGGGAGAACTCCTCCTGGGCCGCCCCAAGGGGGGGCGCGAGGGCGGCGGCGGGGCGGTCGCCCCGCAAGAGCGCCCCCAAATACTCCTGATAGCTGGCTTCGTCGATCATGGCCCAGGCCCCGTGGGGAGTTAAGCGGCCGCCGGCGTCCGGGAGAGCCTGCCGGGGGCGGAAAGGCAGGCGGGAAAAGTCCTGGGGGCGGTCTTCCAGTACTTGGCTAGCAATATAGCAGATTTCCCCGGGGGGGTGCTTCCGCGCCGCGCCGAGCTTTAGTATTCCTTCAGTTTAAGGGGGGGCAAAGTCGGCCCGGGCGTGCTTTAATACAGGGAGCTGGCCCATGGCCCGGGCGATGCCCTCAAGCCGATTCACCGTGGCAACTTGCTTAAATCATATCAATTATGGCGTTGACGCCATGGCCACGGGCCTTCGCCGCCCCTCTCCGGGGGGGCGGATTCCCGCTTAACCAAGCCCCTGGGACGGATCCCCGGAGCCCCTCTGGGCTCCCCTCCGGCCCCGGGCGGGAGTGTCCGGCATGTCCTTTGTCCATCTGCACACCCACACCGCCTACAGCCTGTTGGACGGCGCCATCCAGCTCCCGGCCCTGATGTCCCGGGCCGGGGAATTGGGCCTGGACACCGTGGCCATCACCGACCACGGCAACATGTTCGGGGCGGTGAACTTCTATTTGGCCGCCAAGAAGGCCGGCCTGCATCCGGTCATCGGCTGCGAGGTCTACGTGGCCCCGGGCGACCGCCGGGACAAGGAAAACCGGCCCGGCCAGCCCCACAGCCACCATCTGGTGCTGTTGGCCCGGAACCTCACCGGCTACCAGAACCTGGTGAAGCTGGTGAGCGCGGCCTATCTGGAGGGGTTCTACTTCAAGCCCCGCATCGACCACCAGCTCCTGGCCGAGCGCCACGAGGGGCTCATCGCCCTGTCGGCCTGCCTGCACGGCCGGGTGGCCTACAACCTCCTGCACGACCGGCCCGAGGACGCCCTGGAGGCAGCCCGGGAAATCGCCGGCATCATGGGCCCGGACAACTTCTTCATCGAGATCCAGGACGCAGGGCTCCCCGAGCAGCGGAAGGTAAACCCCGGGCTGGTGGAAGTGGCCCAGCAAGTAGGGCTGGGCCTGGTGGCCACCAACGACTGCCATTTCCTGAAGCGGGAGGACCACGAGGCCCACGAACTGCTCCTGTGCATCCAGACCGGCAAGACCATCGCCGACCCCGACCGCATGACCCTGTCCCAGGAGCTGTACTACAAGAGCCCCCAGGAGATGGAGAAGCTGTTCACGGCCTATCCCGAGGCCCTGGCCAACACCGCGGCCATTGCCGCGCGCTGCGAGCTGGAGCTGCCCCTGGGCAAGCTCCGCTTCCCCCAATTCCCCCTGGAGGGCAGTGAAAGCGCCGAGGACCGGGTGCGCCGGGAGGCCCGGGCGGGCCTGGCCAAGCGCTTCGAGGGCTTCGAGCGCCGCGGCCTCACCGTGGACCGGGAGGAGTACCACCAGCGCCTGGAATACGAGCTGGAGGTGCTGGAGAAGATGGGTTTCGCCGGCTACTTCCTGGTGGTGGCCGACTTCATCAACTGGGCCAAGGACCACGACATTCCCGTGGGCCCGGGCCGCGGCTCGGCCGCCGGGTCCCTGGTGGCCTACGCCATGCGCATCACCGACCTGGACCCCATCCGCTATGGGCTGATCTTCGAGCGCTTCCTGAACATCGAGCGCAAGTCCATGCCCGACATCGACGTGGACTTCTGCTACAACCGCCGCGGCGAGGTGATCGAGTACGTCAACGAGTTCTACGGGCAGGGGCGGGTGGCCCAGATCATCACCTTCGGGTCCATGCAGGCCCGGGCGGTGATCCGCGACGTGGGCCGGGCCCTGAACCTGCCCTATGCCGAGGTGGACCAGATCGCCAAGCTGGTGCCCAGCATTTTGGGCATCACCCTGGACAAGGCCCTGGAGAGCGAGCCGCGCCTCGTCGAGCGCATGGAACAGGACCCCCAGATCAAGCGGCTGGTGGACATTGCCCGGGCCCTGGAGGGCCTGCCCCGCCACGCTTCCACCCACGCCGCCGGGGTGGTCATCGGCGACGTGCCCTTGGACCAGGTGGTGCCCCTGTACAAGGGGTCCAAGGACGAAGTTGTCACCCAGTTCGACATGAAGTGCGTGGAAAAGGCCGGGCTGATCAAGTTTGACTTCCTGGGCCTCCGCACGCTCACGGTCATCGACGTGGCGGTCCGCATGATCCGGGCCGGCCGCGATCCCGATTTCGACATCCGGGCCATCGACATGACCGACCAGGCCTCCTTTGACCTGCTCTCCCGCGGCGACACCACCGGGGTGTTCCAGCTGGAGTCCAGCGGCATGAAGGAGCTCCTCACCAAGATGCGGCCCGAGGTGTTCGAGGACGTCATCGCCCTGGTGGCCCTGTACCGGCCCGGGCCCCTGGAGTCGGGCATGGTGGACGACTTCGTGGCCCGCAAGCACGGCACCAAGAAGACCGCCTACCTCCTGCCCCAGTTGGAGCCGATACTCAAGGAGACCTACGGGGTCATCGTGTACCAGGAGCAGGTCATGGAGATCGCCCGGGTCTTGGGCGGCTACTCCCTGGGCGAGGGCGACATCCTGCGCCGGGCCATGGGCAAGAAGATCAAGGAGGTGATGGACGAGCAGAAGGTGCATTTCCTCAAGGGGGCCAAGGTCAACCAGATCGACCTCAGGAAGGCCGGCGAGATCTTCGACCTCATGGCCAAGTTCGCGGGCTACGGCTTCAACAAGTCCCATTCCGCGGCCTATGCCCTCATCACCTTCCAGACCGCCTATCTGAAGGCCCACTTCCCCCACGAGTTCATGGCCGCGCTACTCACCAGCGAGGCCTCCAACTCCGACATGGTGATGCGCCACATCGCCGAGTGCCGCGACCAGGGGCTCACCGTGCTGCCGCCGGACATCAACCACTCCGGCCGGGAGTTCACCGTGGCCGACGAGGCCATCCGCTTTGGCCTGGCCGCGGTGAAGAACGTGGGCGAGGGGGCGGTGGACGCCATCCTGGCCGCCCGGGAGGAGGGCGGGCCCTTCCGGGACATCTTCGACTTTGGCGAGCGGGTGGATCTCAGGCGGGTGAACCGCCGGGTGTTGGAGAGCCTGGTGAAGTGCGGGGCCTTTGACTCCACCGGGGCCCACCGGGCCCAGCTCATGGCCGTGGTGGACGAGGTGCTGGAGCACGGCCAGAAGATGGGCCGCGACCGGGAAGGCGGCCAGTTCAACATGTTCGGCGCTTTCGTCGAAACCGCCGACCAGTCCGCCGGCCCCAGCCTGCCCGAGCTGGCCCCCTGGGCCGAGGCCGACGCCCTGGCCTTTGAGAAGGAGTCCCTGGGCTTCTACATCACCGGCCATCCCCTGAACCGCTTCCAGGAGGAGATCAAGCGCCTGTCCAACCTGGACACCGTGACCTTGCAGTCAGCTTCGGACGGCATGAACGTGCGTCTGGCCGGGCTGCCCACCGAGGTGAAGGAGAAGATCACCAAAAAGGGCGACCGCATGGCTTTCGTGCGCCTGGAGGACCTGAAGGGCAGCATCGAACTGGTGGTGTTCCCGGACTGCTACGCCCAGAGTTCGCAATACCTGAAGGGCGATGAGCCGGTGTTGGTCAAGGGCACGGTGGACAAGGACGAGCAGGGGGTGAAGCTGAAGACCAAGAGCGTGATGCTCCTGGAGGACGCCGCCCGGGGCATGACCACCCGCCTGAAACTGCACCTGGAGGCCACGGGCATGACCCGGGAGACGCTGGTGAGCCTGAAGCACACCCTGGAGCGCCACCCCGGAGCCTGCCGGGTGAGCCTGCACCTGAAGGTGCGGGGGGCGGGCGAGGCCATCCTGGCCCTGCCCCCGGTGTTCCGGGTGGCCCCGGAGCCGGATTTGATCGACGGCATCAACGCCCTGTTCGGGCACAGCGTGGTGGAGCAGGTGTTGGCCGTGGAGTGAGGGGGAATGTCGAGGCTGCCTTGCCGGCCGGGCGAGGAGCCCGGAAGCGCCACTGTCCCCGGGGAGAGCTGACTCAGCCCCTGGGAAAACCTTCCCGGACGGCGTTTTCCAACCTGGCCAGTTCGTCCTCGGTCAGGAATCCGAAATGAGCTTTGCGTTTGCTGGCCGAAAGCCGGCCGTGGTTTTGCAGACAGAGATTTAGGAAAAGATCGTTCAAGCGGTCAGGCATGTCCACGATTTCCTGCATGGCCTGCTTGGTCCGGTCGTAACCTGCCAGAAAATCCAACTCCTCCACCAGTTCTTGCTCGATGGTGAGCCGAACGAACTCGTATAGCGCCTCCGCCTGGACAGTCATATCGAGGTAGCGGTAATACCGGCCAGTGTCTCCTGACACCGTCATCCGTCCCGTTTCGTCCAAATCATATTCCACCAACCGCAAGAGCGGCCTGGAAAAGGCCTCCAGGGATTGATCATACAGCAGCGGGTTTTTCAGCATGGCCGCGGAAACCGGAAACATGAGTCCCGGGGGGACCACGCCGGCCCGGTGCAAGATGTTGTGGACGAGAAAGCGGTGGAGACGGCCATTACCGTCCTCGAAAGGATGCAGGAAGACCAAGCCGTAGGAAACGGCGGCGGCATGGATAACCGCCGGCACCGCGCCCTTTTCCATGATCTGGTGGGCAGCGAGGAGCCCTTTCATCAGAGCCGGGATATCGTCAGGTTGCGGGCTCACATAATGCACGAACTGTTTCTGAAAATTAAGGCTCTGCCCCACGTAATTCTGGCTGGTCCGGTAATCGGTATCCTGGAAACGGGGATCGACGATGAGGTTCTGTGCTTCGATCAACCGTGGCTTGACGCAATAGTCCTTTAGCTCGGCCATCTGGAGCAGACCGATGAATTTCTCCGTCCGGGAGGCGCTGGGCTTCTGGTGCTCGATTGCGAACGATGATTTGGTTTCCTTGGTGTAGAGATAGCTCAAGGCCCGCCGGATGAGTTCGGGAGGGTAGGAGGTCAGGACCTCGGCGGAACGTTGGCGCAGGTTCAGGTCTTCCAAAGCGCCGAGCTTGGCGGTGCGCCGGATGAGGGGGCAAAAGTCCCTGCCGCCCAGGAGATTGTCCAGGATGCGTTGGCGAGGCGCGCGGCGGCCGGGGGCGGAGGTGTAGTAACGCTCCGGCTCCAGCAGGGGGAGGTAGTTGCCCACGCTCAGGTCGGGCAACGGCAGCTGCTTGCCGGTGAGAAGCTCATAAAGGAACCAGACCTTGCGGGTGTACTTCCCCGTGGGTTTCGTCTTGATCCAGTCTGCCAACTCATCGGCCGCCACCACTTCGAAAAGGGCGGCCAGAATGCCCAAATTGACGCCGTCATATTTGAGAGCGAATTCCAGATGAGCACCTAAACCGTCCCCGGGCCACTGGGCGCGGGGATACACCGTGGTGACCTGACCCTCCTGCTCGGTCTGGGAGCGAGTTCCGGTCGAGCCCACCAGGGAGGTGTGCCAGTTGGGGATGACGTTCAACTGGTGCTGGATTATCAGGAACGCATAGCCCGCTGGTCGTGGCTGGGGTGTTGGCATGGCCGTCTCACCGTTAAAAACGTTTACCTTTCTAAATAAACTATTACTTTTTGCGTTATGTCAATGAAAATAGTTAAAATACAGTTGTTTTAAAAAATAATGTTTACAAACGGCCTTATGTCCTTACAAACCGGCGTCAACCATGAAAAACCGTTAGGAAGCCAATAAAACAATTAAAAAACGCCTTGTATATTCAAAAACGTTTACAGCCCCTCCCCGACGCCAGCCCCTTCCGGCGCCACCCGCCGCCGCTCCAACGGCCACCCCGCCTCCTTCCCGCCCCCGAAAACTAACCCCTCCCATACCCCTCTGCCGTGCTAACATTTTTTTATCCGGCCGGAATCTGCTCCGGGAACCAGGCACGGTGGGTCCGGCAGGTTTCGGCGGGAGTTTTTTCCTGCTCCTGGCCGGCGGTGGGAGCAACGCCTGCCGAACTCCGGGGCCCCTGGCCCTGATCGGAAAGGAAAACCTGATGCTTATCCGCAAATTCGTCCCGTTGGCCCTGGCCTTGGCCCTGACCCTGACCGGAGTTGTGGTCGCGCGGCCCGCCGCGGCCGAGGACGCCAAGCTCAAGCCCTACATCCTGGCCGAGGAGACCGCCGGCCCTGCGGCGGACAAGGTGGCCGGGGTGCAAAAGGAACTGGCCGCCGGCGGCTTCGCGGTGGTGGGCACCTATGCGCCGTTCCCGGGCTCCACGGTGATCGCCTTCACCAGCCCGGCGCTCCTGGAAAACGCGGCCAAGACCCCCTTCGGCGGCTACGGGGCCGTGCTCCGGGCCTCGGTCACCGCGGTGGGCGACAAGGTGCAAGTGGCCTACACCAATCCCCCCTACTGGGCCAACCTCTACCGGCTGGAAGGCGACCTGGCCCCGGTGGCCGCCGACTTGGCCAAGGTGCTGGGCGCCCAGACGGCCTTTGGCTCCGAAGATGGCCTCAGCGCCAAGGATCTGCGGGACTACCACTATATGATCGCCATGCCCTACTTCACCGACCAGGACGAGGTGGCCGAGTTCCCGTCCCACGCCGCGGCCCTGGCGGCGGTGAACGCCGGGCTGGCCGCCAAGAAGGCCGGCGCGTCCAAGGTCTATGAAGTGGCCGTTCCTGGCACGGAGGCTGTCCTGTTCGGGGTGGGGCTGAGCGAAGGCCCTGGCGCGGATCAGCGGGTGATGACCAGCTGCGACGCGGACGACAAGTACAAGCACACCGCCTACATGCCCTATGAGCTCTTGGTGCAGGGCAACAAGGCCTACGCCCTGCCGGCCAAGTTCCGCATCGCCATCAGCTTCCCCGATCTGGGCATGGGCACCTTCATGACCATCTCCGACGCGCCCGGCGCCATCCTGGACGCCCTGGATGGCGTGGCCGGGAATAAATAGCGAAGAGACCGGACCGGCGGAGAAAGGGGAAGATGTGGGGGGAAGGACCCTTTTTTGAAAAAAAGGGTCCTGCACCCCAGAAAAGCTTCGCTTTTCCGGGGACCCCGCGTCCTTCCCCCCACACCCCCCATCCCCCAAAAAACTTTAGTGTGTCTCTCGGATAAGGGGAAAATCAACATCTGTCGGCGATCCAGGGGCCATCATTTTTCCAGCCGAACCAGCGTAGCTCCCCAGCCGCCCTGCTCCTCCGGAGCGGGGGAGAATTCCGCCACCCCGGGCAGGCGGCCCAACAGGGCCCGCACCGTGTCCCGCAACACCCCGCGGCCCTTGCCGTGGATGATCCGCACCTCGCGGATGCCCCGCTCGCGGCAGGCCGCCAGGTACTCCGGCACCAGCTCCTTCACCTCCCGGGGCTGGAAGGTGTGCAGGTCCAGCACCCCGTCGATGATGAGCTCCACCGGCTGCTCCGGGTCCCAGGGCTCCTCGCCGTCGCCTGGTTCATTTTCGTTCCAAGGGCCTTGCTTGCACATCCCGCCTCCTCCCGCTGCCTGACCGGGGAACTTACCCTTCGCTTCCCGCTCGGCCATGCTAACATTTTATCCCAGGCCCGGCCGCGGCCCCAACGGAGCTTCTCCCGACCCCAGGCGCTGCTCCGGGTTGCGCCGGCCCCGGCCAGGCGTCAAGATTGGGCCGAGCGGCCCAGGCCATATGCCCCAGGCCCCCGGCCGCCCGGCAGGCTGCGCCCCGCGCCCCTCCGGCGGTTTACCCGGGGCGGAGCCCTCGGAAGGAGAAACCCATGCCGCCTCTTGGCCCCCAAGGGCAACGTGCCCACCCTGGTTTTGCCCGCGCCGCGGGGTTCCTTCTGCTGGCCCTTGTGCTGCTGCCGGCCCTGGCCGGCTGTGGCGGGGATCAGCGCTTCTGGAACCTGGAAGAGGAACTGGGCCAGGACCTGGGCAAGCTCAGCTACAGCGAGGCCCAGGTGAACTGGGGTCCGCCCACCTCGGTCACCCAGGGCCGGGGGGTGTTCACGGCCTACTGGCTGAAGGAGTCGTCCGGCGGCCTGGTCAAGGAGCACCTGTACCTCACTTTTGACAAGCACAAGGAGCTGTTGCGCTCCTACCGCTATTACAAGAAGCCTTTGCAATAGGAAGGAATCCGCCATGGCCATGGTGCGCCTCAAAGAGCTGGACAACCGCTTCGAGGCCGATGTTTGGTCGGACGTGCTGACCCAGGAGGGCATCGCCTTCCGCATCCGGAGCTACATGGACACCGCCTACGACGGCCTGTTCGTGAGCCAGAAGGGCTACGCCACCCTGTTCGTGGAGGAGGAGGACCTGCCCCGGGCCCAGGCTTTGGAGCGGGAGATGGCCGCCGGCCAAGACGCGGCCCTGTCCGAGGCCGGGGAGCTGGCCCGGGCCTTGGAGCACACGCTCTTGGACCCCGAGGCCGGAGTGAGCGAACTGGCCGCCCACCTGGCCCAGTGCCGGGAGCTGGGGGTGGTGGGGGCCTGCGTGTCGCCGTGGATGGTCTCCCAGGCGGCCCAGGTCCTGGAGGGCAGCGGGATTCTGGTGGTCAGCGTGGTGGGCTTCCCTCTGGGCACGGCCACCGGCCGCGCGAAGCTCCAGGAGGCCCTGGACCTGGCCCGGGAAGGGGCCCACGAGCTGGACCTGGTGCTGAACCGGGGCCTGGTGCGCTCCGGCCGCCTGGACCAGGCCGTGGCCGAGGTGGCCGAAGTGGCCGCGGCCGTGGCCCCCCGTCCCCTCAAGGTGATCCTGGAGACCTCCCGCCTGGGCCCGGACCTGACCCGCCTGGTGGCTGCGGCCCTGGCCGAGAGCGGCGCGGCGTTTCTCAAAACCGGCAGCGGCTATTTCGGCGCGGCCACCCCGGCCGACGTGGCGCTGCTGCGGGAAGCCGCCCCGGAGCTGCCGGTGAAGGCGGCCGGCGGCATCCGCGACCTGGCCGGGGCCCGGGCCCTGTTGGAGGCCGGGGCCACCCGCCTGGGCTCCAGCGCCGGGGCGGCCATCCTGGCCCAGGCGCGGGAGGCATGAGCCGGGTATTGTTCCTGGGCCTGGACGGGGTGGGCCGAGACCTGGCCACCCATCTGGCCGCCCGGGGCGTCATGCCCCACCTGGGCCGGCTCCTGGCCCTGGCCCCGGCCTGGGAGACCGTCTCCCCCCTGCCCGAGGTGTCCCCGGTGTGCTGGACCAGCCTGTTCAGCGGCCAGGGCCCGGCCGCTCACGGCATCTTCGGCTTTGCCCACCCGGTGCCCGGCTCCTGGGCCATCCAGCCGGTGGATTCCACTCTGGTGGCCGCCCCCCGCCTGTGGAACCTGGCCAGCGCGGCCGGGCTCCGCAGCGTGGTGCTGAACGTGCCCCTCACCTATCCGGCCGAGCCCCTGCACGGCAGCCTGGTGGCGGGCTTCGTCACCCCGGACCTGGCCCGGGGGGTGTACCCGCCGGAGTTGCTTCCCCGGCTCCTGGCCCTGGGCTACCGCCCCGAGGCGGACCTGGACACCGGCCGCGACGACCCCGGGGCCCTGGCCGCGGACTTGGAGTGCGCGCTGGAAGTACGCCTGACTTTATTCGAGCAAATGCTCTCAGAAAACTGGAACCTCTACGTGGCCGTGGTCACCGACACCGACCGGGTGAACCATTTCCTCTGGCCGGCCCTGTGGGACGATGCCCACCCCCTGGCCGGGCCGGCCCGCCGGGTCTACGCCCTGGTGGACGAGTTCCTGGGGCGGGTGTGGCAAAAAGTGGCGCCCCAGGTGGAATCTGGCGAAATCACCTTCCTGATCGCGGCGGACCACGCCTTCGGCCCCATCCGCTCCGAGGTGTACCTGAACCGCTGGCTGGCCCAAGAGGGTTATCTGCTCTACGAGGGCCAGCCGCCGCACGAGCGCATCCTGCCGGCCACCCGGGCCCTGGCCCTGGACCCGGGGCGGATCTATCTCAACTATGCCGGGCGCTTCCCCGGCGGCTGGCTGACTCCGGGGCGCGAGGCCGGGAGGCTCCTGGAGTCCCTGGCCGCCGGGCTGTCGGCGCTCCGCTTCAGCCGGGTGGAGATCGGCCCCGACGGCCCCCGCCTCACCGAAGAAGCGCCCATCGCCCGGGTGCACCTGGGCCGGGATTTGTACCCCGGCGCCGCCTCTGCGGCGGCCCCGGACCTGGTGGCCGAGGCCGCGCCGGGTTACAGCCTGCGGGGGGGCCTGGACAAGGCAGGCGTGTTCGGGCTCTCGCATTTGACCGGCACCCACCGCCCCCGGGGCGGCCTGGCCTGGGGCCTGCCCGCGCCGGGGGAGCGGCCGGCCCGGGTGGAGGGTTTGGGGCGTTTGGCGGCCCGGGCGTTGGGCCTGGATTTGCCTGGGGAGGCCAAAAAGATTACACTGTGAGAGCGGCCCGCCGGGCCTTGCCCGTCCCGGAAACGACCTCACCGCCGCCCCGGCCGCGCCTTTTCCGCCCATTTTTTACCCAGGGAGTCCCGTCTTCATGCTCGATCCCGCGGTCCCCACGCCCATTGACCTCAGCGATTTCGACACCTATTTGGCCACCTGCTGTGGCCTGGCCCAGGAGCGCCTGGGCGGCTATGCCAGCCTCGCCGACCTGGACCAGGACCAGGCCGAGGTGAACCGCTACCCCCGCCTTGAAGAACTGACCGAGCCCCGCCAGGTGCGGGTGCTGGACCAGGGTCTGGTGCCGGCGGCCGCGGAAACGCGGGCCGGAGAGGCCCTGCTGGGCGGGCGGATTTTGCTGGAGCACACCTGCGCCGGCGAGGCCACCCGCCTGGGCCTGGGCACCAAATACCTGATCACCCCGCCCCGGGACCTGACCCCGGAGGTGCTGGCCCGCTTCCCCGAGCTGCAGCCCCAGGGCTGGCGGGTCAAACCCGCCGAACTCCGCCCCTTGTCCCTGGGCCGCCGCCACATGCTGCAACTGGCCTGGGATATCAGGCAATTGGCCGAGTCGGCCGGGCAGGACCCGGCCGCGGCCCTGGCCCGCCAGACCCTCCTCATCATCATGAACGAGGCCACCCACAACGAGGTCCGCGAGGATTTCCGGGAGGCCCGCTTTTATGGCTTCGACCCGTCCCGGGTGCTGTTCATGGTCCAGCGCTCATTTCCCGGCCTGACCCGGGCCCAGGGCGCCTGGCGGCTGGCCCCGGACTCGCCCCGCCGCCTGCACAATCACGGCCAGATGCTCATGCAGACCACCATGGAGGGGCAGATCTTCCGCCTGGATGCAGCCGGCGGGCGGCAGACCTTGTCCTGGCCGGAGTTCCAGGATCTGTGCGCCGGGTTCGACGACAAGATCTCCTTCAACATCGAGGACATGGACTATCTGTCCTCATCCTTGGACCTTTTAGGTCTGGCCGGGGCGCTGAAGCTGGGCGAGGAAGGTTACCGCATGGTCATGGAGGTGGTGACCAACGACCCGGACAACCCCCAGAAGGGCGGAGCCCTGGCCTGGGACCCGGAGCTGGGCCGCGACGTGATGATCGAGTCGTTTCAGCTCAAAGGGGTGGCCAACCAGGACATCACCCACCTTAACCGCAACATCAACCACTACCCCCGCCCGGCCGAGATGCTGACCCAGGTGCGGGAGCGGGGCCTGTCCATGCCCATCGCGGTGAAGCAGGGCTACCTCTACTTCCAGCCGGTGCAGGGCGACGTGAACTTCCTGGTGCCCACGGCATTTGTGCGCCGTCCGGTGGTGCAGAGCATCCGGGCCTGGAAATCCGCCGCCAACACCCCGGCCGCCCTGGAGGCCATGGCCGCCCAGGAACGCCGCCCCGGCTTCCTGGCCTGGGCCGCGGGCCTCACGGGCCTCGCGCTCTAGTTGGCCCCGCCAACCCCGCCGCCAACCCCGCCGCCGCCCCCGCCGCCGACCCGGGGGGCCGCCCTGGTGGTGGAGGTCTCGCTGGCCGCCCCGGTGTGGCAGCCCTTCACCTATGGGGTGCCGCCGGAGCTGGCTCCCCTGATCCACCCTCTCACCCGCCTGTTGGTGCCCCTCCGGGGCCGGCCCAGCCTGGCCTTTGCCCTGGGGGAGCCCCGCCCGGCCGGGGGGGAGGACGAGGGTCTGAAGGACGTGGCCGACGTGCTGGACGAGGCGGCCGGGCCCCAGATGCTGCCGCCGGGCCTCTTGCGTTTCTTCGAGCGGGCCGCGGCCCACTACCAGACCCCCCTGGGCCAGGCCCTGGCCTGGTCGCTACCCGCCGGCTTCAACCGCCCCCGGCCCCCGGCCGCCTCGCCCCGGCGGGGCGGCTCGGTGGAGACCATCCTGCACTTCCGCCCCGGCCGGGACGAAGACCTGCCCCGGGCGGGCAGCCAGGCCCGGGCGCTCTTGGCCCGGGTGGAAAAGGCGGGGAGCCTGCCCCTGGGCGAGGCCAAGGCCGTCTGGCCCCGGGCCGGGCAACTGGCCCACCGCTTGGAAGCGGCCGGCTGGCTCCGGCTCACCCACCAGCCCGCGGCCCGCGACCTCCTGGGCCGGCCTCTGGTGCCCGAGCCGCCGCCGGAGCAACTCTCCCCGGACCAGGAGGCGGCCCTGGCCGAGCTGCTGCCGGCGGTGGCCGCCCAGGCCTTTCGGCCTTTTCTCTTGAACGGCGTCACCGGCTCGGGCAAGACCGAGGTGTTTTTGGCCGCTTGCCGGGCCGCCCTGGGGGCCGGCCGCGACGCCCTGTTGCTCACCCCGGAGATCGGCCTGACACTCCGCCTGGCCGGGCTGTTGGAGTCCCGCTTTGGCGGCGGGCAAGTGGCGGTGCTGCACTCGGGCCTCTCGCCGGCCGAGCGCCGCGGCGAATGGGCCCGGGTGGCCGCGGGCCAGGCCCGGGTGGTGGTGGGGGCGCGCTCGGCCGTGTTCGCGCCCCTGGCCCGCCCCGGGGTCATTGTGGTGGACGAGGAGCAGGACGAGGCCTACAAGCAGGAGGACCGCTGGCGCTACCACGCCCGGGACCTGGCTCTCCTCAGGGGGCAGGAGCAGGGCTGCCCGGTGATCCTGGGCACGGCCACCCCGGCGGTGACCACCTGGGAGCGGGCCCGGCGGGGGGAGATCGGGCTCTTGTCGCTCCCCCGGCGGGTGGGCGGGGCGAAGCTCCCCCGCCTGGAGGTGGTGGACCTGAAGGGCGCCGGGCCGCTCAGGGCCGGGTTCCTGAGCCCGCGGCTGCACCAGGCCCTGGGCCAGACCGTGGCCGCCGGCCGTCAGGCCATCCTGTTCCTGAACCGCCGCGGCTTCGCGCCGGCCCTCCTCTGCACCGGGTGCGGCAAAACAGTGGGCTGCCCCTCGTGCAGCGTGAGCCTCACCCTGCACCGGGCCGCCGGCCGCCTGGTCTGCCACGTGTGCGGCCACACCCGGCCGGTGCCCCCGGCCTGCCCGGGGTGCGGCGGGGCGGCCGAGGGCCTGAAGCCCCTGGGGGTGGGCACCGAGCAGGTGGCCGCGGCCCTGGCCGAGGCCGAGCCCACCTGGCGGGTGGGGCAGCTGGACCGGGACACCGCCCACAGCCCCGCCGCCCTGAAGGCCTTTCTCTCGCGGGTGGCCCGCCAGGAGCTGGACGTGGTGGTGGGCACCCAGATGATCACCAAGGGCCACCACTTCCCCCTGATCAGCCTGGTGGGGGTGCTCTTGGCCGACCAGGCCCTGGCCCAGCCGGATTTCCGCGCGGCCGAGCGGGCCTACACCGTGCTGACCCAGGCCGCGGGCC
This sequence comes from Deltaproteobacteria bacterium, assembly GCA_020444165.1. The sequence continues at coordinate 74,268 of JAHLLK010000022.1, forward strand.
GGGCCGGGCGGGCCGGGGGCGAGGGCCTGGTGATCGTGCAGACCTATGACCCTCACCATCCGGCCGTGCAGGCCGCGGTGCGCCAGGCCCCGGAGGAGTTCTACGCCCGGGAGCTGGCCGAGCGCCGCGCCCTGGGCTACCCGCCCTTTGGCCGGCTCATCGGGCTCCGCCTGGACGCCGCCCGGGAGGACGCGGCCCGGGACGCCGCCCGCCATCTGGGAGCCTGCCTGCAACAGGCCCGCGCCGCGGCCGCGCCCGCGGCCCGGGTGCTGGGCCCCGCGCCCGCGCCGCTGGCCCGGGCGGCCGGGCGCTGGCGCTTCCTGCTCCTAATCAAGGCCCCGGACGCCCCCACCGCCGGCCGGCTCCTGCGCCTGGGCCTGCACCGGGCCGGACGCTTGCCCCAGGGGGTGAGCCTGGCCGTGGACGTGGACCCGGTGAGTTTGGGGTAAGGCTGGGACCTGCTGCTGTTCGCCGGCCGGAATTTCGTGCTATAAAGTCTGGGCTGAGGGTCGGACGCCGCGCGGCGGATCGGCCGCTTGCGTCATCCTGCCTATTCCGGGGGGAATCACCATGAAATTGCGTGTGGTCACCTGCGTGCTGGTCTTGGCAGCGTTCGCAAGCCTGGGCTGCAACCAGTCCGAGCTGAAATCCCTGCGCGAGGAGAACGCCCAGCTGAAGGAACAGGTCAAGAAGCTGCAAGCCGAGCAAGGCATCCTCGCGAAAGAGCTTGACGAAATAAAAAACGGTCCGATCAGGCGATTGGCCCAGGCGAAAAAATATGCCGAGGATAAGGATTGGACCAAGGCAATCGCCACGTTGAATGCCTTGCTGGAAAAGTTTCCAGGCGCGGTTGAAAGCCAAGAAGCGTCTAAGCTTTTGAAACAGGCGGAAGCTGCCAAGAAAAATGCCGAGGAGGAGAAAGCTGACCAGTTAGCCAAGGTGGAAAAAGAGCGCCAAGAGCGCCAAGCACGCGCGTTGAAATCAGTGGAGAAAAAGGTTGATGAAGTCGAAGGGATAACTTGGTATTTTCCCAAGTATTCTCCGAGATACCACCTTGATAGGGGGGCCTGCCTTTATGTTTATCTTGGCCAAAAGCACCGAGCAACCTGGAAACGTTTGAAGATAAGATACGATGGCAAGAGTTGGGTATTTTTTGATGAAGTGCTTGTGAAAGTTGACGATTATTTGTTTAGGGTTCCTTTTGATAAATTTAAGGACAAAAAAAGCGATATGGGCGGAGGCGGTGTCTCTGAAACTATAGACGTTGCCGTGAATCCTGGTAGTGAGTCCATGCTGGAAGAGATAGTGAACGCTAAAAGGGTTATCGTACGGTTCAGTGGGAAGTATGAGGCAGATTTCACGCTTACCCAAAAGCAAAAATCAGCGGTTGGCGATATGCTGGAAGCCTGCAAGGTAATCTCGCGTTAGCTCGGAAAAACCAAGGCAAGGCGGCCCGGCCTGTTGCGTCATCCTGCCTATTCCGGGGGGAAGCATCATGAAATTGCGTGTGGTCACCTGCGTACTGGCCCTGGCGGCGCTGTTGAGCCTGGGCTGCAACCAGTCCGCGCTGCTCTCCTTGCAAGAGGAGAACGCCAGACTGAAGGAACAGGTGAAGCGGCTGCAAGCCGAACTGGCCACACCCCAGGCTGCGCCGCCTCAGACGAAAACCAATTCCACTCCGGCAAAAGCCGCCCCGAACGAAACCGTCAACGTCCCGGCCGCCTTGCTGGCCGAGGCCAAAAGCTATGCCGATAGAAAGATGTGGCCCAATGCCGTTCCCGCCCTCAAATCCTTGTTGGCGATATATCCTGATGCAGCCGAGGTCCCAGAGGCGAAACGGCTTCTGAAGGAGGCAGAGACTGAAAACAAGGAAATTGGTGATTCCACAGATCAAAAGCAAGAACAGCAAGAGAAAAAACGCCCAGGGCAAGTGGTGAACCCCGTAAAGTATCTGGAAAGGAAAATTGATGAGGTTGAAGGCATAACTTG
>JAHLLK010000023.1 GCA_020444165.1 Deltaproteobacteria bacterium
ATGATGCGCCTCGCCGCTCCCTTTTTAGGAGTGTGTTGGAGGAAGAGGAAGTTGTGGGGGGAAACCCCTTTTTTTGAAAAAAAAGGGGTTTCCCCCCACACCCCCCATCCCCCAAAAAACTTCATATATTCAACTAGGAGCGAGGCGGGAAAGGGCATCCTTGGGGCTCCCCGCAAACCCGCGGCTTGCGGGGGGGCAATGTCCAGTCGGAAAAGTTCCGCCGGCAGGCCGTCAGCCCGGATATTTGAGGGGCTAGATGGCTGGTTTGCCATCAAGCTGTTTTAATTCAGTTTTTAGTCCGGTAAAAACCGGTTTTGCAGGTGGCGTATCGCCCCCGGACCGGCACAGCCAGAGGTTCGCCGGCAAGGCGACGGACGAGCGACATCCGGAGGCGTAGCCCTAGCTACGTCGAGGTTGGAGCGCGGTCCGCAACGCCGCCGGCGGGCATCTGGCGAAGCCGCCTACAATTGATAAGATATTATCCCGGTTAACCGAAGATGGCCCTGGCAAAGGCCTCCGCTTCAAAAGGCCGGAGGTCGTCGATGCCCTCGCCCAGGCCCACGTAGAGGATGGGCAGCTTCATTTCGGCCGCGATGGCCACCACCACCCCGCCTTTGGCCGTGCCGTCCAACTTGGTGAGGATGATACCGGTCAGGGGCACCGCCTCGTGGAACAACTTGGCCTGATTCACCGCGTTTTGGCCGGTGGTGGCGTCCAACACCAGGATCACCTCGTGGGGCGCGCCTTCCAGGCGCTTGCCGATGACCCGGTGCACCTTCTTCAGCTCCTCCATAAGGTTCACCTTGGTGTGCAGGCGGCCGGCCGTGTCCACGAGCACCAGGTCGTGCCCCCGCCGGAGCGCCGCGTCCAGGGTGTCGTAGGCCACGGCCGAGGGGTCAGCCCCGGCCTGCTGACGCACGATGTCGCAGCCCACCCGCTGGGCCCAGATCTCCAACTGCTCAGCCGCGGCCGCCCGGAAGGTATCGGAAGCGCCGAGGATGACCTTGCGGCCCTCGGCCGTGAAATGGCTGGCCAGTTTGCCGATGGTGGTGGTCTTGCCCACCCCGTTGACCCCCACCACCAGCACCACGTGGGGGTGCTGGTCCCGGGGCGGAGCCGGGGCCACGTCCTCCAGGATCTCCTGGATGCCCAAACGCAGGGCCTCCTTGAGGGCGGCCGCGTCCACCAGCTCCTTGCGCCGCACCTTGCCCCGGATCTGCTCGATGAGTTGCAGCGAGGTCTGGATGCCCAGGTCGGCGGTGACCAGCACCTCCTCCAACTCGTCCAGCACCTCGTCGTCGATCTTGCGGCCCCGGGCGATCAACTCGATGGAGCCGCCGATCTTGTCGCGGGTCTTGCCGATGCGCTCGGCCAGGCGGCTGAAAAAGCTCTTGCGCTGAGCCGGAGCCTCCGCCGCCGGCGCCGCTGCGGGAGCCGCCGCCGGGGGGGCTCCGCTCTCCTCCGGCTCCTCTTCCGCGCTCTCGGCGGGGGCTGGCTCCTCCTCCGGTTCCGCGGCTGCCTTGGGCTCCCCGCTCGGGGGCTCCGCCTCGGCGACCACATCCTCCAGGAGGATAATCTCCGGGGCCTCGGCCGCTACGGGCGTCTCCGCCGCTTCCGGTGTTTCCTCAGGCGCTTCGGCCGTCTCGGACTCGGCCGGGGCTGCGGTAGCTTCCGGCTGTGGCTCGGGTTTGGCGCGCCGCCACCAGCGCTTTTTGCGCACGGGCTCGGCCGGGGCAGCCTCTTCTTCCGGGGAGGCCGCCTCTTCCGGGGCCTCCTCCGGCGTCTCCTCTGAGGCCTCGGTTTCGGTCGTTATTTCGGCCTCCCCCACTACGGGAGCCTCTGGAGTCGCGGCTTCTTCCCAAACCTCTTCCGGGCTGGCCTCCGCGACGGGCTCTGCCGCCGCTTCGGGAGCTGCTGGGGGCTCTTCGGGCGTGACTTCCTCCGGGGCTTCCGCCGCCGTGGGCTCGGGCGCGGGCTCGGGCTCGGACTTGGCGCGCCGCCACCAGCGCTTCTTGGGGGCGGGCTCGGCGGGGGCTTCCCCGGCGGGAGCTGCCGGCTCCTCCGCGGCCTCCGGGGGGTTCGCTTCCGCGGCCGGGGCTTCCGCTTCCGGAGCTTCTTCCGGGGACGTGGCGACCGGCTCTGCCGCGGCTACGCTGCCGGGCCCGGGGCCCGGGTCCTCCTCCGCCGGGGCGGGGGCCGCGGCGCCCTCGCCGGCCACCTCTTCCGGCGCTTCGGTGTCCTGCTGATTTTTCTTCTTGCCCGAGCCAAACCAACCCATGCTTGTCACCCTTGCTCCCGGCAACGTCCGGATTTTCCCGTGGTAGAGGGTTCAAATCTAAAGGGGAGCCCGGGCAGGGTCAAGAGGCGTTTACCCGACAGGAGCCGGCCAGGGAAAGGGGAAAAAAACCGGGGCCGGCGGGGAGCCCCGCGCCGACCCCTTGCCCCGGGCACCGCCGGGACGCCGCTACATCGGCACCACCACCGGCGGCCTGAGCAACAGCTCCACCGCCTCCCGGGCGCAGCTCACCAGCCGGGGATGGGTGTCGGCCAGGGAGATGATTTGGCGGAGATTGTCGGCCGTGCGGTAGATCAGGCTGGCCAAATCCCCCTCCGCCCCGCCGTAGAGGACCACCGCGTCCTCGAACTCGGCCCCCAGACCCCAGGCGAACACCGCGGCCGCGGCGTTGAGCGGCATGGGCGGGGTGGAAAAGCCCCATTGCCGGAGGCGGTTCAGAAGACCATCCAGCGTCCACTGCAACCCGGTGATGCCATCCTTCAAGCGTTGACTCAAATATGGCGGGCTGACCTCGCGGTCCCGGTCATCCACAAACAAGGCCAACAGGGCGGCCAAAAGCACCGGATCCTGATCGGTCAGGGCCTCGCGGCGGATGGCCTCGGCGATGAGCACCGGCTGGTCCAGGCGGAGCTTGCTGGCCCATTGCCCATCCTGGGTCAGGGCTCCGGAAGCATCCACGAAACCCTCGGAGCGCAGGAACTCCAAGTGCCGCACGAAGTCATACCAAAAGGCATGGCTCTCCTCCTGCACCAGGTTCAGGATGCCCTCGGCCTTGTTCAACAAGGCTCCCAGCTCGCCCTGGCCGTGGTGGCATTCCTCGGCGCTGGCGCAGGCGCCGCAGGTGAGGCCCCCCAGCTCGTCCTCCACCTCGGTGAGGCGGGAACGCAGCTCCTCCACCTCCTGGCGGCCCAGATCGGCCAGATCCGGCCCGGCCAAAGGCGTGGGTCGGGCGGGGATCTGGTTCAGCACCGCCTGGGCCAGCATGCGGCCGCCGCCCGCCCGGGGCAGGTCCAACACCTCCTGGAAGGCGCCGGCCACCTCGTTCAGCGGCACGAAATCCAGCCGGGGCCGCCCCCGTTGCAAACGGCGGTCCTGGTCCAGGCTCACGGACAACACCCCCACCTGGTCGCCGTGGCTCTCGCGGTGCATCACCGCGGCCAGGGAGCCGAACATGTCCATGAACACCCGGCCCCGAGTCAGGGCGGCCCACAGGCCCTGGCGCTCCTCGATGGACTTCAGCTCCCGGGCCAGGTTCTCGTGCATGGCCCGGAGCTGGCGGCTGCGGCGGCGGCGGATCACCGCCTCCTCCGGGCCGGGGCAACCCGAGTCGGCCAAGAGGAGGCCCAGGTTCTTTAGGGTGTGGCCCAGGCCGGAGTCGCCGCCGGATTTACGCCCGCCGGAGCGCTCCAGGCGCTGGAAGGTGGCCAGGCTATAGCCCAGAAGCTGCTTGACCTCGCTGGGCCGCTGGGATAAGAGCAGGTTCAGCACCATGGAGAAGTTGATGGAGAGCCGGCTCTCTATGGGCTCCGGCTCGGAGTCCAACAGCGCGGCCACCAGGGGCACGTTCTGGTAGGGCCCCGGCACCACCAGGGCAAAGCCGATGTTGTCCATGCCTCGGCGGCCGGCCCGGCCGGTCATCTGCAACAGGTCGGTGGCGGAGAGATCCACGAACTCACGGCCGTCAAAGCGGTCGGATTGGGTGATGACCACGGTGCGGGCCGGAAAATTCACCCCGGCGGCCACGGTGCTGGTGCTGAAGATGGCTTTCAACAGCCCCCGCTGCATGAGGCTTTCCACCAACAGCTTCCAGTGCAACAGGTGGCCGGCGTGGTGCGGCGCCACGTGCAGGCGGCGGATCACCTCCAGCTGGGGGTGACGCTCCAGAAAAGGGTATTCCTTGAGGTAGCCGTCGATGAAGGTGTTAAGATCCCGGCGCAATTTGGCGTCCACCCGCAGGCGGGACGAGGCCACATGCCCCAGGGCGTTGTCGCAGTCAGCCCGGGATTTCAAAAAGAAGATGGACGGCAGCATGTCCGCTTCTTCCAGGGCGGACAGCACCTGGCCAAAGGGCGGGGTCCAACTGGCCGGGCGGTAGCCCCGCTCCTGGCCCTGGCTTTCCACGAAGTGGCGGACCTTGCCGAACATGCCCCGCCGGGTTTTCAGCGGAGCCAACTCGCCGTCCGGGAACAGGAAAACCGGGTACAGGGGCACCGGCCGCTCGTCGCTGTACACCGTGACCGCCGGCTCGGCCCGCACAAAGGTGAGCCAGCGGGCGATCTGGTCGGCGTTGGCCACCGTGGCCGAAAGCAGGAGGAGGCGCACCCGCACCGGCAGGTAGATGATGACCTCCTCCCACACCACCCCCCGCTCGGGGTCGCCCAGAAAATGGGCTTCGTCCAGCACCACCAGCCCGGCGGCCAGGTCCGCCCCCCGGTACATGGCGTCGTAAAGCTGGTTTCGGAGGATCTCGGTGGTGCCTACGATGAGGGGCGCCCCCAGGTTCTCCTTGCGGTCCCCGGTGAGGATACCCACGTTGGCGTCGCCGAACAGCTCCTTGAAATCAGCGAATTTGCTGTTGGACAGGGCCTTCAGGGGGCTGGCGTACCAGGCGCGCTGCCCCCGGGCCAGGACCTTCTTGATGGCTTCCTCGGCGATCCAGGTCTTGCCGCTGCCGGTGGGGGCGCTGACCACCACGTCGCTGTGGGCCAGCTTTTCCACCGCCTCCAACTGGAAGGGATCAGGCACAAAAGGCTTGGTGCCCGGCACCCCGATGTGCTCCAGGATCGGCACCAGTTTGGGGTTGATGCGGGGCGTGAAACGCGGCTCTTCGGGGGGGCTGGAGCCTTCCCTGGGGGAGGGGGGAGGTTTGCGGGCGCGGCGGCGGCCGGTTCTATTGGTGTATTTGCGGGGCGTGCTAGGCAAATGGCTCTCCTTACAAGCCAAATGCTAACCCCCCGCCCTCGGAAATACAAGGATACAGTAACGAAAATACGCCCCGGCCAACCCTGCGGCAAACTCACGCTTGCCCCTGGGAAAGCCCTGGGCTATGATGAAAGTGGTTTCCCCCCGCCTCCGCCTCTCCACGGGGCGGGGGGACACCGGGTGTCACCGTCCCTGGCAACTGGCAAGGGGTCAGACGCGTCCCTGCGTCTCCATGGATCGGCGGTCGGATTGAGCTGGCCGCCGATCTGCCTTTTAGGCTTGCAACCCGCGGGCCAAACCTCAGCCTTCCAGCCATTATTTTTTATCGCAAACGATTCCAAAGAGTTGAGCAGCCAGGGCTCTCTCCGCCCCGACACGCCCCTGCCTCTTGGGGGGAAACTTTGTCCCCCCTGGGGCCGCTCCCCGGCACAATGTGCCACTGCACGGAAAGCTTGCCCCCCGGGGCCGGGGTCGTGCTAACCTTTCTGAAGAGAGGGGGACCGGGGAGTTAGCCGCGATTTTGCCGGCGGTCCCCGCCGGGCCGGCCCGAGCCGTAGCGGACCACCGCCCGCCAAAACTCAGAAGAGAGCCACCACCTTTTCGGCGGGCCGAGCCGGCTCCGTCGAAACGGCCGTTTTACCGCCGGCCAGCCCCGGGCCGGTCCCCTGGGGGCCGGTCCCGCCCGGACCAGCGGCGCGGCCGGAGCCAGGGCGCATTAGGGATGGGCCGCATGCCGTGCCACGCAACCGAAGCTCCTCCCACCCGCTATCCCGACTTGGCCGCCAGCGGAGAGCTGGGCCGCCGGGGCCGGGAGTTGTGGGATGAACTCAGGCAATGCCGGCTGTGCCCCCGCCTTTGCGGCGCCAACCGCGCGGCGGGGGAACGCGGCTTTTGCGGGGCCCGGGACGTCCTGGAGATTTCTTCCCACGGCCTGCACTTTGGCGAAGAGCGCCCCCTGGTGGGCCGGCGGGGTTCCGGCACAATTTTTTTCACCCATTGCTCGCTCAGATGCGTATTCTGCATCAACCATGACATCGCCCAGGAGGGGGTGGGCGCATCGGCCAGCCTGGAGCACCTGGCCCGCCTCATGCTGGAGTTGCAAGCTCAAGGCGCGGCCAATATCAATCTGGTTTCGCCCACCCACTACTCCCCTCACATCCTCCTGGCCCTGGAAATGGCGGCCGGGCAAGGCCTCCGGCTGCCCCTGGTCTATAACACCTGCGGCTACGAGCGGCGGGAGGTGCTTGGGCTCCTGGAGGGGGTGGTGGATATCTATCTCCCGGATATCAAGTATTTTGATGGCGACTTGGCCGCGCTTTACTCCCGGGGCGCGGCCGACTACCCGGAACGGGCCCGGGAGGCGCTGTGGGAGATGCATCGTCAGGTGGGGGTGGCCCATCCGGGGCCGGACGGCCTCATGCAACGGGGGCTGATGGTCCGGCATTTGGTGATGCCGGCCGGGGTCAGTGGCGATGAGGAGGTCATCGACTGGATCGCCGCCAACCTGCCGCGGGACACCTATCTGAACCTGATGTCGCAATATCGTCCCACCTTCCTGGCTTTCGATTTTCCGGAGATCAGCCGCCGCATCACGGCCGAGGAGTATCGGCGCGTGGTGAACCGGGCCCGGGAGCGGGGGTTGGGGAATCTGGCAGAATGTTAAAGAACCTTTTGCCAGGCGGGCCGAGGATTCACGCCAAGCAAGCGGGCTTGCTTGGCGCCCCCGAAGGACGGCCCGCCTATTTGCGCAGTTTTGAGAAAACCAGCAAATTGTCCATCTTGGCAAAACCCGGTTCCTCAGCAAGCTTTGCTTGCTGAGGAGGAATCGCGCTTTTGCCAAGCCGACATTGCCTGGGGCAGGACGCCCCGTGCAATGCTCTCAAGATGGGGTTGAAAAGGGCCCGGACGGCCTTTTTCAACAACTTGTTAGACCTGCGGGGCGAACCGCCGTCCTGACTAAGGAGAGATGGCTATGCGTGTAAAAGCTTTACTTCTGACCCTTGGCCTGGTCTTCATCCTGGCGGGGCCCGCCTGGGCGTGGCGGGTCGGCGAGAGCAAAACCGTGCCCGGTTTCGGGCATCCCGAGTCGGTGGCTTATGACCCCCAGGCCAAGGTGCTCTACGTCAGCCGTTTCGGGCCGGAGCTGCAGCCCACCCTGAAGGACGGCAAGGGCTTCATCAGCAAGCTCGATCTGCATGGCAAGATCCTGGAAGAGCGTTTTCTGCCCGCGGGCAAGGACGTGCTGAACAAACCCAAGGGTTTGTGGGTTCGGGGCGACCGCCTTTACGTCACCGATATCGATGCGGTATGGATCTTTGATCTGGGGAGCCGCGAAGGCAGCAAGGTGGACCTGCCCGGCGCCAAGTTCGCCAACGACGTCATGGTCTGGGACGACTTTGTTTGGGTGAGCGATACCGACACCGACAGCGTGGTCAAGGTGGAGCCCATCGACTTCCTGCACAAGAAAGCCAAGGTCTGGGACCACCTGAGGAGCCCCGGCCTGACGCCCAACGGTTTGTATCCGGGCGAGGACAAGTTCCTCCTCGCCACCATGGCCAAAGGCGGTTATCCCGGCCAGGTCCTCGAAATGGGTATCCGGCAGTCCCCCCGGGTGGTGTTCAACGACCTGGGCCGCCTGGACGGCCTGGGCAGCTTGTCCGACGGCGCCATTCTGTTCACCGACTGGTCCACCGGGAGCCTCTATTTGGGGACGCCCGGTGCGATGCCCAAGGCTATCGCCGAGGGTTTCAAGGGCCCGGCCGATTTTGGCCTGGTGCCCGACGGGGAGGACTACGTCATCGTGGTGCCGGACTTGGTGACCGGCGACCTCCGGTTCATCGAGCTGGACAAATAGCGCGGCCGGCAGCACCTGGCGGCACAGGCGGGGGCCGGGGTGAGAGCCCCGGCCCGCCCTTACTCGCCGCCCAGGGTCTGCTGCCCGATGCCGTAGTACACGGCCTTGCAGGTGGCCGAACTGGGGCCGCCCACGCCCCGGGTGCTGCGCCCCCCCTCGGAAGCAGCCAGGCGCGCGGCGTATTCCGCCGCCCCCAGCAGCCGGCCCGCGGGCGGAGCCTCTCCGGCCAGATAGAACAGGGGCTGGTCATAGGGGTCGGCCGCGACCCGCTCGGCCAGGTTGTCCAGGTCCGGAGCATAGGTGATCCGGCCTCCCAGGGGCGCGGCAAAGTACTTCACTTTGCCGGTCAGGGCGAAAAGCACCGTCTGGCCGGCCGTCACCTCTTCGCCCTCGGCCGCCAGGGCCGCGGTCTCCCGGAACTTGCCCAGGGCGATGACCCCGGCCTGGGACAGGCCCACGGCCCGCCGGCCATCCGCCTCTTCCCGCACCCAGAAACCCTCCTCGGGGTCGTAGAGCCGGTCTTCCGGGATATGCAGGGCTTGCCCGAAGTAATTCGCCACGTTGGCCACGATGGAACACCTCCCGCGCGGCTGGAGCCGCAGATATAGTGATGACATATCAATGATTGTTTATTTTATCAAATTATTCGATCGCGCCAACCCTCGCCGCGCATAATCCAGGTCAGGGAGGCCAGTGTCTGTTATCTTTCGGGTAAACCCATAAGGAAATAGCTTCTTATAGCCACGCTCGCCCGCTACCCAACTCAGGCAGGACCCCGATGAATCTCCCCAGAGAACTCCATCAACGCATGCTCGCGGCCCTGGGCTCGCCAGAGCCTCCCCTTCCCTTCTGCTGCGTCCGGCTCTACACCGAGGAAGAGACACCGCCCCCGGAGGTTTTGGCCGCGGACCCTTCGCCGGAAACCGTGATGTGCTGCCAAGCGGTGCGGCACGCCATTCAGGGCGAGCCGGTGTGGCTCACCGCGGCCAACGTGGGCTGCGTGGCCGCAGGCATAAGTCTGGGTCTGGTGGACGAGCACCAGCGGGAGCCCTTGGAAGGGCCTCGGGTCTACACCTGCATCATGCGCGAACAGGCGGGCCTCACACCTGAGGAGTTCGTGCCGCCGTCCCCCGAAGACTTCACCACGGGCGTGGTCTACGCCTGCCGGGCGGCGGGGCGGCCGCAGTACGGGCTTTTCGGCCCCGAGGACAGCGGCCGCTTCCGGGACGTGGAGACGGCGCGGCGGGCGGTCAGCTCCATGGCCGCCATCCAGCCGCCGGTGATGCAGGGGGTCTATTTTTACCCCCCCGACCGGGAGGGCCCGGAGTTGTTGCCCCAGGTGGTGGTGCTGGCGGTGCGGCCGGTGGAACTGACCCGGCTGTTGCAGGGCTATCAGTACGTCACCGGGGAGAGGGTGGACGCCAGCCTGGGCCCGGTGCGGGCGGTGGATTCGGATCTCATCGCCCGGCCTTTCCTGACCGGCCGCATCAATCTCTCCACGTTTTGCCTGGGCGCCCGGGTGGTGGCGGGCTTTGCCGGCGACCGCATGGGCCTGGGCCTGCCCTGGCACTGCTTCCAGACCATGGTGGAAGGCCTGGAAGAGTCCCGCACCGGCTATCCCTATGAGCGCTATCCCGGAGCCCAGGAGTGAGGGCAGAATGGTTCGGGAGACAGTCAGCCCGCATATTTCAGGAAGGCGGGGTAACTTGGCCGACTACGCGCTCAATGGCGTTGGTTTTTTTCTTGGCCTCTGATGCTTCAGATAACGGCACAGCTATCCGAGCGGCACAGCCAGATGGTTGCCGGCAAGGCGACGGACGAGCGACAACCGGAGGCGTAACCATAGCTACGTCGAGGTTGGAGCGAAGGACGCAACGCAGCCGGCGGGCATCTGGCGAAGCCGTACCCAGCTCTTCCTGAGAGGTGCGGCTTAAATACTGAGGTAACGGGTGCGCACCTCTTCGTTGGCCCTGAGCTCCTCGATGGAGCCGGAGTAGCGGATGCGTCCGTTGTCGATGACGTAGGCCCGGTCCGAGAGGTCCAGGGCCACTTTCTGGTTTTGCTCGGCCAGGAGCACGGTAAGGCCCCGCGCCTTGAGGCCCTTGATCTGCTCGGCCAGCATGTCCACGATCAGGGGGGCCAGGCCCTCGGTGGGCTCGTCCAGGAGCAGAAGCTCCGGGTTGGTCATGAGCGCCCGGCCGATGGTGAGCATCTGCTGCTCCCCGCCGGAGAGGAACCCGGCCCGGCGGCCGTCGATCTTGGCCAGGGGCGGGAAGAACTTGTAGATTTCCTCTTTCCGCCAGTTGAAGCCCGGCCGGGGATGTCCCGCCGCGATCTCCAGGTTCTCGCCCACGGTGAGGTCGGCGAACACCCGCCGGTCGTCCGGCACGAAGCCCACCCCCAGCCGCGCGATGCGGAAGGGCTTCTGCCCCACCAATTCCTCTCCGCCGAACACCACCCGCCCCTGGGCCGGCCGCACCAGCCCCATGATGCTCTTCATGGTGGTGCTCTTGCCCGCGCCGTTGCGGCCCAACAGGCAGACGATCTCCCCCCGCGCCACCTGGAGGGACACCTCGAAGAGGATGTGGCTCAGCCCGTAATAGGAATGGACCCCGGTCAGTTCCAGCATCAGGCCGCTCCTCCCAGATAGGCTTCCTGCACCCTTTTGTCGGCCCGCACCACTTCCGGCACGTCCTGGATCAGGGAGACGCCCTGCTGCATGACCATGATGCGGTCGGAGATGGAGAACACCACCTCCATGTCATGCTCGCAGAACAGGATGGTGAGGCCCTTTTCCCGGCAGAGCTGGTTCACCAGGCGGATCAGCACCGCGGTCTCTTCGGCGGACATGCCCGCGGTGGGCTCGTCCAGGATCAGCATCTGGGGCTCGCCGCCCAGGGAGATGGCCATCTCCAAAACCTTCTGGTCGCCGTGGGACAGGGAGCCGGAGACCCGGTCCGCCTGCTCCAAGAGGCCGAAATCGTGCAAAATGGCGTCGGTGGCTTCCCGCACCAGGCTGGCGGCCGGGCGGAACAGGTTGAAGGTGCGCTTGTGATGGGCCAACACCGAGACCTGCACGTTCTCGAACACGGTCATGCGCTGGAACAGGTTCACGATCTGGAAGGAGCGCCCCAGACCCCGCTGGCAGATGCGATGGGGGGCCAGGCCGGTGATGTCCTGGCCCTGGAAGACGATGCGCCCCTTGTCCGGCCGGAGCTGGCCGGTGATGAGGTTGAACAGGGTGCTTTTCCCCGCGCCGTTGGGTCCGATCACGGCCACGGTCTCGCCGGGCGCCACGTGCAGGTCGGCCTGGCTCACGGCCATGAAGCCGTCAAAGGATTTTTGCACCCCATTGAGCCGCAGCATCTAATCCTCCCGGGGGCCGGCGGCGAAGCGGCGGGCCAAGAACCCCAACACGCCTTCGGGCATGAAAAAGATCAGCGCCATGAGGATGATCCCCAGGAACAGGGTCCAATACTCGGTGTAGGCCCCCACCAGGCTCCGGAGGCTGACCATCACCGCCGCGCCCAGGAACGGTCCGAGGAAGGTGAACCAGCCCCCCAACAGGCACATGATCAGGATCTCCAGGGACAGGGTCCAGAACATGAGATCCGGGAACACCGAGCCTTCCACCACCACGAACAGGGAGCCGGCCACCCCGGCGAAAAAGGCGGCCAAGATCAGGCCGGCCAGTTGCAGGCGGCGCACGTCGATGCCCACCGCCTCGCCCCGCTCGGGGTTGTCCCGGCAGGCCTGCAAGGAGCGGCCAAAGGGCGAGTTCACGAGGAGGAACATCAGGGCCAGGCAGACCACGGTGACGATCAGCACGAAGTAATAGGCCCCCATCTGGGAGGAGATCAAATCCGGCATGGCGATGCCGTGGATGCCGTCGTCCCCGCCGGTGAAGGAGTACCAGCGATAGACAATGGCCCAGACCAGGGAGCCCAGGGAGATCTGCAGCATGCCGAAGTAGAGCTTGGACACCCGGATGGTGATGAGCCCCATGATGACCCCCAACAGGGCGGCCACCAGCGGCGCGGCCACGAAGCCCCACCAGGCGCTGAGGCCGGCCCGCACCACCACCAGGGCCAGGGTGTAGGCCCCCACCCCGTAGAACACCGCGTGGTGGAACTGGTACATGCCGCCGAAACCCAGCACCAGGTTCAGGCTGGTGGCCAACAGCCCGGTCACGAAGATGAGGGGCAGCATGTAGAGATAGAAGCGGGAAAGAAACTGGGGAGCCACCAGGAAGCCCAGGAGCAGCACGGCCAGGCCCAGGCCCGCCTTGGGGGAGATGATGCCTTTCACGGAGCCTCCCCTCCCCTCACCAGGTGGATTTCAACAGGCCCTTGGGCCGGAACAGGAGCACGGTGACCACGGCCACATAGGGGAACACGATGGCGAACTGGGGCCACACCAGGATGCCGATGGCGTCGGTGAGCCCGAAGATCAGGGCGCCCAACAGGGCTCCCCAGATGTTGCCCAGGCCGCCGATGATCACGATGAGGAACGCCTCGATGATGATGGTGTGGTCCATGCCCTGGGTGATGTTCTGGGTGGGGGCCACCAGGGCGCCGCCCAGGCCGGCCAGGTAGCAGCCGATGACAAAAACAAAGGCGAAGATCCAACTCACATTGATGCCCACGGCGCCGACCATCTCCCGGTCCACCGCGGCCGCCCGGGCGATCTTGCCCAGCTTGGTCTTGTTGGTCAGCCACCACAGCCCCAGGGCCACCAGCGGCCCCAACAGGAGCAGAAACAGGTTGTAGCGGGGGAAAGGCGCGCCGCCCAGGTTCACCGAGCCCTGCAGGATCAGGGGCGGCGACAGGGAACGGTAGTCCGAGCCCCACACCAGCTTCACCAGATCGCCGAAAACCAGCATGAGGGCAAAGGTGAACAACAGGAGCATCAAGTGCTCCCGTTCGTAGAGATGGCAGAACAGGGCCCGCTCGGCCAGGAGGCTCAAGAGGGCCACCCCCAGGGGGGCCAGGGCCAGGGCCGCCCAGAAGGCCAGCGGCCCGTCCCCGAACAGTTTCATCACACTATAGGTAAGGAACGCCCCGATCATGTACAGGGAGCCGTGCGCCACGTTGGGTATGCGCAAGACCCCCAGCACCAGGCTGAGCCCGGAGGAGACGATGAACAGGATGGTGGTGCGGCTGAGCCCCACCAGGGTCTGCTCCATCAACCCCCCCAGGGTGATGCCGGCTGCTGCGTCCATGATCGGGTCGTTCTTCCGCTGGTCCTACTGGCCCCGGGCCTTCTTGATTTCCTCGATGGAGGGCATGGCCTCTTCCGCCGGGATGGTCACGATGTCGTCGGCCACCAGGAAGTCATAACCCGGCTCCTTCTTGGTGACGCCCATGTACATGGGCAGCATGACCTGGTGGTCAAAGGCCCGCATGGTGATGGGGCCCACCGGGCTGTCCACGGTCAGGCCCTCCATGGCGTCGATGAACTTCTCGTTGTCCAGGCTGCCGGCCTTGGTGTAGGCCTTGTCCATGAACTCCGCCGTGATGTAGCCGTACAGGGCCCCCACCTTGGGCTCGCGGCCATAGGCCTTCTTGAAGTCCGCCACGAACTTCTCGTTGGCCGGAGACTTGGGATAATAGAAGAAGTAGTTGCTGGTGCCCAACACGCCCTCGGGAGCATCCAGGCCCAGGGGCTTCAGGGTGGACAGCTCGGTGGCGGTGTGCATGTAGAAGGGAACCTTCTGGTTGAAGCCGGTGGCCTTGGCCGCCTTCAGGAAGGGCACGCAGTCGCGCCCGCCGGTGGCCACGATCACGGCGTCGGGCTTGGCGGCCAGGATGGCGGTGATGTAGGGGGTGAAGTCAGGCTCGCCCACCTTCCACCAGCTCTGGCCCAGCAACTCCACGTCGGGCTTCAGGAGCTTCAGGTTCTTCCAAACCGCGTCGGCGATGGCGTGGCCGTACTCGTAGTCGTCGCCGGCGATCCAGTACTTCTTGAAGGGCTTCTTGGCCAGACCCACCGCGGCGGCCTTGCCGGCCAGGGCGGTGTTCTCGTTCATGGAGAACACATAGCGGTGACCGTGGGCCCCGGTGATCTTTTCACTCTTGGAAAAGGTGGCCAGGAAGGGAATCTTCTCGTTCTTGGCCAGGTCGCTGATGGCCAGGGCCAGCGCGCTGTTGATGGTGCCCATCAAGATGTTCACGTTCTCGCGCATGATCAGCTCTTTGGCCGCCGAAAGGCCGATGTCCACCTTGAACTTGCTGTCCCGGGTGAGGACCTCCACCTTATTGCCCAGGATCCCGCCGTTCTTGTTCACCTGGTCCATGTATAGGGTGAAGGCGTCACGAACGTCATTGGTATAGGTGGAGGGTGGACCGGAGTAGCAGTCCACGATGCCCACCTTGAGGGTGCCGGCCATGGCCGGACCGGACATGGCCCAGCCCAAACCCACGAGCAAGCTCAGGCAAAGAGCCGCGCTCAGGAACTTCTTCATCCAAACACCTCCCTGAAAAAGGATCACCACCGACAGGAAGCCCAATAAATACAATACTGCCGTCCGCCTGGCAAGGGTCGCCGGCAGGACGGGCCGCAGCCGGACCGGAAGAGAAACAGCGGGAGGCCGGGGACAAGGCGTGGGCATGGGGCAACACCCGCCTTTCCGCCATCAGCGGCGGACGGCAACTCGCCACCAGGGGATGTGCTGGGCCCGGCGGCTCAACCCTAGCAGCGTTACCCCAACCGGGTCAAGTTGTGAAAAAAACTCCCCGCCCCGACGCGCGGCAAAGGGAAATCGCCGGCGGCGGACCCGGGTTTTGGCTTGGGGAACCGGTCCCTCCTCTGTCCATAATAGGGTAGCAGCCCACCTGACCGGGAGACGGCATGGCGCGTGAAACCCCTCCTCTCTCCGCGGCGCGGGCCTTGACCCGGCAAGCGGCCTGGTTCCTGGGCGCGTGCCTGGGCGGGGGTCTGGCGGCCGTGGTTGTTTTCCTTGGCCCCGGCCCGGGCCTCCGCTGGCTGGGGCCGGCCGCCCTGGCCGCCGTGGCCGAGGGGGTCTTGCTCCGCCGGGGCCTGGCCGCCCTGCCCCCGCCCCCGGAGCAAAAGGGCTGGGGCCTGGCCAACTGGCTGACCCTGGGCCGCGGGGGACTTCTCATCCTGGCCGCGGGGTTCGGCGGCCTCCCGCCCGCAGCCTTGGCCGGGGCCGGTCTCCTGGTCTGGGTTCCGGCCGGGCTCTTGTTGGCCGCGGCGGGCCTGGACGGCCTGGACGGCTGGGCCGCCCGGCAACGGGGGGAGGACTCACCCCTGGGGGCTTATTTGGATCGCAACCTGGACGCCCTCTACTTCCTCATCGCCAGCCTCTTGGCCGTGGCCTGGTCCCGGGCCGGCCTTTGGTTCGTCCTGGTGGGCCTGGCCCACTACCTGTTTTGGGCCGCTTACCATTGGCGCCGCCGGCGGGGACTGCCCCTGCAACCCCTGGCTCCCTCCACCCGCCGCCGGGTGGTGGCGGGGCTGACCATGGCCGGGCTGGGCTGCCTTTTGCTACCGCTGGGCGGCGAAGCCTGGAGCCGGAGCCTGGCCTGGGGCTGGGGAGTGCCGTTTCTCTGGTTTTTCCTGCTGGACTGGCGGCAGGTCAGCCAGACTCTCCCGGCCAGAGGGCCAGGATATCCAGTTGATGCACCAGGAGGGACAGGCGGCCGGTCCTGAGCTGGGCCCGCCGGCGGGCCAACCACGGCCCCAGCCGCGCCTGGTCCAGGCCGCGGCCCGTGAGCGAAGCCTCGTGAAAGCCCAGCATACACGCAAGGAAAAACTCCTCGCCCGGGTCGTAGGGCGGGGTCACCACCCAGTCCGAGGCCCCGGCCGCCAAGAGTTTGGCTCCGGCCCGGGGCAACAGCTCCAGGAGCCGCCGGCCGGTGCGGCTGCCGCCCCGGCCGGGGACCACGGCCGGATCGAGGTCCATGCTGGCGTGGTAGGCCGCTTCCACGGCCGCGTCCTCGGCCGGGTCCTCCGCGGGCAAAAAGGCGGTGATCCCATCGGGCAGGAGGGTGAGCCACCACAGGGCGCCCGCTCGGGACAGCCGGGTCAGCCGGCGCACGGCGTCCGCCAGATCCAGAAGGTCCAGGAAGGCATGGGCGATGATGATATCCCAGGGGCCCTCTCCGGGCAGCTCCGGCGCGAAGAAATCCCGGCTCAAGAAGCGAAACTCCGTGCGGCCGCTGGGCCCGGGGCAGAGGAAGCGCTCCGGGCTTTCCCATTCGCCGGCCAGGCCCCCGGCGGCCAGGGCCGGGGGCAACAGCTCCCGGGCGCGCGAGACTAGCGCCGGGTCCCGCTCCAACAGGGTGTAACGCCAGGGGAGCGGCAGGCCCCAGGTCAGGAGCCGCGGCACCATGGTCCCCACCCCGGCCCCCAGCTCCAGGACGGCCAGCGGCCGGCCCCGGGAGGCCGCTTCCCGGCGGAGCCGTTGCCACACCTGCTGGTTCAGGGAGCGGTCATCCAGCCCGGCCTTGGCCGCCAGGTAGCGGCTCCAGGGGAAATCAGGCGCGGCCACGGCCCCCCTCCCCTGCCCCCTTGGCGGCCAGCTCCTGGAGGAAATCCCGCACCCGCGCGGCCGAGGCCTCCCAGGTGGGCATCTGGTCAAAGCGGTCCCGGGCGGCCAGGGACCGGGCGGCCAAGAGATCGCGGTCTCCGGCCAGTTCCCGCAGATAGGCCGCCACCCGGCCGGTCTCCCCGGGTGCGAAGAGGCGGCCCTCCCGGCCCGGGCGGATGATCTCCGCCGCCCCGCCCTCCCGGGCGGCCAAGACCGGCAGGCCGTGGGCCAGGGCCTCCAGGTGCACGATGCCGAAGCCCTCAAAGCCAAAGGGCATGCACAAAGCGTGGCTCCGGGCCAGGATCTCCCGTAGCGCCGCGTCGCTCAGGCGGCCCCGCAGCCGGACCCGGTCGGCCAGGCCCGCCCCCAAGAGCAACCGCCGCACCCGCCGGGTATAGGCCGGATCCGGGGTGAGATCGCCCACCACCTCCAGGGAGAAAGGCAGGGAACCCAGGCGGGTCAGGGCGGGCAGGAGCCGATGCAGGCCCTTCCGGGGGATGAGGCTCCCCACCATGACCAGGCGGAGGGGACCCGGGGCCAGGGCCCGGCCCACCACGGCTTCCCGGGAGAGCGGCGGGCCCAGGTGATCCTTGCCCGGCCAGGCCACCACGGCCGGCAGCCGGCGGCCCAGCACCCGGGTCACCCGCTCCCGGGTGTGCCGGCTGTTGCAGACCAGGGCGTGGAGGCGGTGGAGGAATTGCCGCTCCACCAGTCTGAGCGCCCAGCGCCGGGCCGGGCCGCGGGAGGGCTCGTCGCTTTTGAGATGGTGCACCACCCCCACCAGGCGGGGCCCTTGCCGGGCCAGGAGCCGGTTGGCCACCAGCAGCGAGGGGTGGTTCAGCTCGTCCTCCAGGAGGATCTGGCAGGCCCGGGCCCGGGCGGCCAGGCGGCGGCCCCCGAAATTGGCCGCCAGGTTGGCCGCGTAGCCCCCGGGCGGCTGGGACAGCACCCGCACCTCCTGACCCCAGGTGGTGAGCCAGTGCGCCAGCTGGCGGTCATAGAGATAACCGCCGCTGGCCGTGTCCAGGGAGCCGTAGATCACCAAGCCGAGGCGCATCAAAGCTCCCGGGCGTAGCTGGCCCAGGCGATGTCGTTCTCCCACATCTTGACGGCCAGCTCGCTCAGCCCGGCCAAGGGCAGGCTCTCGGCCAGCTCCTCCCACCAGATGCGGCAGAAATGCTCCAGGCTGGGATTGAGGCCCGCGAACTCCGGCAGGTCATTCAGGAGCTTGCCCGCGAAGCGGCCGGCCAGGTCCTCCAACAGGTTCTCCAAGAGAGCGATGTCGGTGAGGTAGCCATGGCTGTCCAGCTCCGGGCCGTTGAGGATCACCTCCACCCGGTAGGCATGCTCATGGGGCTGGTTCTCCGCGCCCCAGTCCCCGCCGAACAGGAAATGCCGGGCCCGAAATTCCCGGGCCACCCCCAGACCATAATTCTCCGGGGCTAGTTCATTCATAACTCAGCACCACTTGCAGAATGCTGCCAGGGAAGCGGTCCAAGCGGTCATACATAAGGGGAGCCTCCTCCAGGGGTCGGCGTTGGGTGATGAACAGCCCGGCGTCCACCTGCCGGGCCAAGTCCAGAGCGAAGGCCAGCCGCCGGGGCTTGTCCCAGCGGCCGGAGAGCCCCGGGGCGAGGGTGCTCACCTGGCTGGACGTGATGGTCTGCCGGCCGCGGTGAAAGCGCTCGCCCAGGCTCAGGTTCACGGCGCGAGTGCCGTACCAGGAGCCCACCACCACGCTGGCGGCGTAGCCGGCCAGCTCCAGGGCCAGGCCCAGGGCGGCCGGCTGGCCCGAGAGCTCGTAAACCAGATCAGCCCCGCGGGAGCCCAGGTGCGCTCCGGCCAGGGCCAATTGGGTGGGTTCGGTGGGATCCAGGCAGAGCTGGGCCCCCAGGCGGGAGGACAGCTCCCGCCTGAGAGTCAAGGGCTCCAGGGTGAGCAGGGTGGCCAGGGGAAACTTGGCCAAGAGCCAGGTGGTGAGGAGCCCCACCACCCCCTGGCCCAGCACGGCGACTTTTTGGCCAATGAGCGGCGCGCCATCCTGCACCAGAGACAGCGCGGTCTCCAAATTGGGCAGGAGCACGGCCTGTTCCGGCGCCAGCTCCGGCGGCAGGACCAACAGGTCAGCCACCTCGGCCACGAAGTAGCTCTGGTGGGGCTGAAAGGCAAAGACCCGGCGCTCCTGCCACTCCGGCCCCACCCCGGGGCCGGTCTCCACCACTTGGCCCACCGCGGCATAACCGTATTTCAAGGGATAGGCCAGGGTGCCGGCCAGGGAGGAGAGGGTGGGGTCGGCCGGGCTGGCCGGGTCCACCGCCCCCTGGTAGACCAGCAGCTCGCTGCCCGCGCTGATGGCCGTGAGCAGGGTCTGCACCAGCACCTGGCCCCGCCGGGGCGCCTCCAGGGGTTCCTCCCGCACCTCCACCCGCCGGGGTCCGGTAAAGAACAGGGCTTGGCGCTTCATGCCCGGTCCCACACCGGCCGGCCCCAAATCACCAAGTCCTGGCCAAAGGCGGCGCACACCGGCGCGGCCAGGCGGGGCAACCCGCCGGCCCGGGGGGCCAGGCGACCAAAGGCGCGCAGGCCGCCGGCCAGCACCGGGGCCAGGGTCACCACCACCTGATCCACCAGGCGGTGCCGAAGAAAGGAGCCCAAAACCCGGGACCCGCCCTCCACCATGAGGGAGGTGACGCCCATGCGGCCCAGTTGGTCCAACAGCGCCGGCAGGCTGACCCAGCCCCGGCGGTCCGCGGCCAAAAGGAGCACGGTGGCCTGCCTGGCGCGCAGCCGGCGGGCCGCCGCTTGGCCGGCCCTGGTGGTGCCGGCCACCACCAGCCCGCGGGAGCCACTTTGCACCAGCTTGCTGGCCAGGGGGAGACGAAGCGTGCTGTCCAGCACCACCGGCAGGGGATTCTCACCCGGCACCAGGCGGACGGTGAGGCTGGGGTCGTCGGCCAACACCGTCTGGATGCCCACCAGGATGGCCCGGTGCCAGGCGCGCAGGCTGTGGGTGAGACACAGCGATTCCCGCCCGCTCAGGGCCAGGGGCGCCTGGCGGGAGAGGCTGATGGAGCCGTCCAGGCTTTGGGCATAGGTGAGGGTGACGAACGGCCGGTGGTTGGGCCGGCCGGCCACTCCCCGCCGCACCGCCTGGCCCAACTCGTGGAGCAGGGTCTCCGGGTCGCGGAAACCCGGCGGAAGGTCCGCCGGGGGCAGGTCCGCCGGGCTTTTGGACAGGGGGCTCAGCATACTCTCCTCAATTGGGGCGGCCAGGGAGCCGCGGGCCCCGTCGGCCGCAGCCGGGGGGAAGTGTTTTCGCAAGGTGGCCCAGGGGCTTATCGCGGAGGAGGTGACGTGGTGTCTGACCGCAGGCCGACGCGGGGGCGGCAGTAAGCGCTGGGGGAAACTGCGGGAGCCCTCGCTACTCACATTGTAAACCCGGAGGCCCGGCAGGTGTCAGCCCGGAATGCAAGGCAAGTTGGCAACCCGTGGCCTTCCCGGCCGCGGGCCGTCCCCCGGCCGGGGGGAGGAGCCGGATTTTGTCTGGGCGGCAGGGGGGACTTTCGGGTGGCGCCAGGTGGCCAACTGGGTTAGAGTGCCTGCTGATGGCAGCCATCACCCGGGAGGATCAGGTCTGGGACGGCGGTCGGCGGTAACCAAGATTCCGCGCCAACAGCTTGATTGGATCACCTCAGGCCAGGGCCTGCCGGCCTCGTGGAGGCACCATGAAACTGGGGGAGCGTTACATCATTTTGGTGGGGGCCATGCTCGTGGCCGCGGCCGTGCTCATGGTTTGGCTGGTGGATGACCAGATGCACCGGCAGACCCTCCTGGAAGCCCAAGAGAAGTCCCGGTTGCTCCTGGACCGCAATCTGGCCACCCACACCTACTTTTCCCACCAATTGAAACCCAAGGTGTTCCTTTTGGCCGACAAGGCCGCCCCGCCTGGTTATTTTGAGCCGGCCTGGATGTCTTCCACCTATGCCGTGCGGGGCATTGACGACCACTTCCAAAAGCTCTCGGACTCCAACTACTACTATAAGGAATGCGCCATCAACGCCCGCACCCCCCAGAACGAGGCGGACGCGCACGAGCGCAGTTTTATCCAGGAGCTCAACGCCGACCCCAAGCTGCAGGTCCGCAGCCAGATCCGGGAGATAAACGGCGCGCGCTATTATGAGGTGTTGCGCCGGGGCGAGGTGATGGAACAGACCTGCCTGCGCTGCCACAGCACCGCGGACCAGGCTCCGGCCGAAATGGTGGCCCGCTACGGCTCCGAGCGCTCCTTCCACCGCCGGGAGGGCGAGGTGGTCTCGGCCATCGCCATCCGCATCCCCCTGGAAGCGGCCATGGCCCAGGGCGACCGCTTCACCCGGACCCTCGCCATAGGCATCGCCGTGGTGCTGGCCGGCCTGGGCGTCCTGGTGCTGTGGCTGAACCAGCGGCTCTTCTCGCGCCCCCTGGACCGCATGCGGGCCGAGACCGCCAGGATCGCCCTGGGGGGCGAGCACCTGGGCGAGAGCGTGCCCCAGGACTTCCCCGGCGAGTGGAACCTCCTGGCCCAGGAATTCAACACCATGTCCACCGAGCTGCGGGAGATCTACGACAACCTGGAAAACAAGGTGACCGAGCGCACCGCCCTACTGCAAAAGGCCCTGGACGAGGTGAACACCTTGAGCGGGCTCCTGCCCATCTGCGCCAACTGCAAGAAGATCCGCGACGACCAGGGCTATTGGCATCAGGTGGAGGTGTATATACACGACCATTCCGTTGCCGAGTTCACCCACGGCATCTGCCCGGAGTGCAAGGAGAAGCTGTACGGGGATCTGTTTGACCCAGACCCCGGGGACGAGCCGGAACCCCGGGGCTAAGCCGTCCTTCTGGTCAGGCGCCGGCCCAGTTCCCGGCCCAGCTCTCCGGCCCGGGCCCACACCTCGGCCTGGTCCTCCACTTGGCGGAACATGTCCGGGGTGACGCTGCGGCGGTCGGGATAGATGGCCCGGAGCGCGCTCCAGGCGCATTCCGGGCCATGGCCGCACACGAGGCAGTTGGGGTTGCCCACCGCGGTCACGCAGCCCAGCACCTCCATGCCCTCCTTGCCGAGCGCGTGGCTCACCTGGTCGCAGGCCGCCTCCACCCCCCGGGCGCCCCGAGCGTTGCCCGTGGCCACCACCACGGCCAGCTTGCCCTGGTTCAAGCCCCGGCGATGGCGCAGGCTATAAAAGCGCTCCAAAAAGGCCTTGGTATAGGCGTCCACCGTGCCGTAGGGGGGATAGCACCCGACCAGCAGGGCTTCGGCCGCCTTGAGCTTCTCGGCCAGAGCCGGGAAGTCGTCGGGCTCCTTGCAGATATTGTCGCTCACGCAGCCCAGGCAGGCCCGGCAGGGCCGCACCAGGATCTCGGACAGCTTCACGAATTCCCAGGGCAGGCCACTGGCTTCCAAAACCCGATGGACCAGGCGGTCGGTGTTGCTGTGCGGGTGGGGGCTGCCGGAAACCCCCAGCACCCGGGGCGTGGGGGCCGCGGGCTCCCCGCTTTCGCTTTGGCTTGGCTCACGCATCGTACCTCACAGGGCAGGACGTTGGGCCTCCTTGCTCCCCGGCCGGGGCGGCCGGGGCGGCGGGGCTTGTTTTCATTATGGCCCTCTCCCCCGCTTCCGGCCAGGCGCAATCCCGACCAGACGCCTGGCGCAGCCCGTAGCGGCCCTGGTCGCGCCCTCTGCGATACAGCTTGCCAAATCCGGTAAATCTTGTAAGAAAAAGGCGTTGTATATTTAGTGTGGATGAACGCGCAACAAGCCAACCCGGAGCCGCCCCCAATGTCCGCCCTCGCTTCCTATGCCGCCGTGGTCTTCGCCGGCGGCGGCTCGCGCTGCTTCTGGCAGGCGGGGTTCTGGCATGCCGTGGACCCGGAACTGGCTCATCCGCCCCGGGTGGTCACCGCCACCAGCGCCGGGGCCAGCACCGCCTGCCACGTGTTCGGCGGGCAGACCTCCCAATGCCTGGCCTTTTACCGGGCCGCGGCCCAGGACAAGCACCGCAACATCCAGCCGGAGAACCTCTTCAAAGGTGGGCCGGTGTTCCCGGGGCACCAGACCTACCGCCGGGCCCTGGAGACGGTGCTGGCCGGCGAGGGCCTGGCCCGCCTCAGGCAGGGCCGGCCGCAGATCCGGGTGCTCATGACCCGGCCGCCGGCCTGGAGCGGCCCCGGCCTGGGGGGCTGGCTGGGGGTCTTGGCCTACTCCCTGGAGAAACGCCTGGTGAACCCGGTGCACCCCCGCTGGACCTGGCGCCTGGGCTTCACCCCCCTGGTGGGCCGCATCGACCAGTGCGCCAGCGTGGGGGAGCTGGCCGATCTGGTGCTGGCCGCCTCCTGCCTGCCGGTGGTGCTGCCGCCCATGACCTGGGAGGGCGCCCGGGTCTTGGACGGGGGCTTCCTGGACAACGCGCCCCTGGCCGCGCTCTCGCCCGAAGAAGGCCCGGTCCTGGTGCTCCTCACCCGGCGCTACCCCCCGGAAAGACTTCAGGGGCGTCCGGGCGTGACTTACGTCATGCCCTCACGCCCCTTGGCCATTTCCAAATTCGAGAACTCCAACCCCGACCTGGTGGAAGCCACCTTCCAACAGGGCGTGGCCGACGGCGAGAAGTTCCTGGCCGGGGGCCCCGCCGCCCTGCAGCAGTAGCCGCCTAGGAGTTTATCGGAGAAAGGGAAGTGTGGGGGGAAACCCCTTTCCCCAAAAAAACTTCATGGTTTTTTATGGGCTTAAGTAAAAATCCTCCACAAATCAAAATTTCTGCCGCAACCGGCTTACATCGGGCGAAGTCGGACGCCTAGTCTTCATGAAATATCCGGGCTACACCTTCGTCCCTTCAACTGCTTTCGGGTCCCAGGGCTGGCGCTTGCCTTCCGGGGTGTAGTTGTAGAACCCTTTGCCCACCTTGCGGCCCAGGCGCCCCTGGGCCACCATGCGCTCCAGGAGGTCCGAATGGGGGGCCAACTCGGTCTCCCCCACCCCGGCCATGAAGCGGGAGATCAGGGCCACGGTGTCCAGGCCGGCGTTGTCCGCGATCTCAAAGGGCCCCGCCCCCCAGCCGTAGCCGAGCCGCATGCCCGCGTCCACGTCCGCGGGCGTGGCCACGCCCCGGGCCACCAGGTCCACCGCCTCCCGGAAGGCGGCGGCAAAGACCCGGTTCATCACGAAGCCGGGAATATCCTGGGTGACCTGCACGGGAGTCTTACCCAGGCCGCGCACGAACTCCACCCCGCGGGCAAAGACCTCGTCCGCGGTCTGGGGGCCTTTCACCACCTCCACCAGGCCCATCAACGGCACCGGGCCGAAGAAATGCAGGCCCAAGACCCGCTCGGGATGCTCCACCGCCGCGGCCAGGCGGCCGATGGGGATGGAGGAGGTGTTGGAAGCCAGGGGGGTGCCCGTGGGCGCCAGGCGGGAAAGCTCGCGGAACAGCTCCAGCTTCAGTTCCTCCCGCTCGGGCACCGCCTCCACCACCCAGGCGGCCTGGGCCGCGCCGGCCAAATCGCGGGCCGGGCTCACCCGGGCCAGCACCGCGGCCGGGTCTTCGGCCACCAGACCCTTGGCCGCCAGCTTGGCCACGGACGAGGCCATGCCCCCCAGGGCCCGCTCCAGGGCTGAAGGGCTCACCTCCACCAAAGCCACCTCATGCCCCACCTGGGCCGCCACCTGGGCGATGCCGGCCCCCATGAAGCCGGCGCCCACCACCATGATCCGGGCCATAAACTTACTCCGGCTTTACTTGGAACAGGCCTTCGTCGAATTCCGGCTTGTCCTGGTAGCGCTTCATGTACAGGGCCGGCAGGTTCTCCAGCTTGGCGAAGACCTGGTCGTCGGCCATGATGCCCGCCTCGTGCAGGGCTTTGAGCACCTGCTCCGGCTGGGGCGGGCAGCCTTTAACCGGGATCTTGTGCTTGATGGCCGGGTTGTCCTTGTGGGCCTGGTACATGCACTTGCCCAGCAGGATGCTGTGGTGAGCCGTGGGGCTGGGCTGCATCACCTTGCCGGTCAAGACCTCCACGTTGTCCCAGGGCTCGCCGTTCCAGGTCTGGGCGATGGCCGTGAGCACCTGGCCGTTGATGGCCGAG
Source organism: Deltaproteobacteria bacterium (assembly GCA_020444165.1). Next base: position 24,742 of record JAHLLK010000023.1, read on the forward strand.
CAATAGGTGCACAGGGTGGTGTCGTATTTGCGGTACTCCAGGCCAGCGATGCCCCGCTTGGCCAGGGGCAGGGGCAGGATGTCGCCGGGGGTGTAGGCAAAGGACCATTTGTGGGGCTGGGCCAGGTCGGCCAGCCGCTCGCCCCGGATCTCCACGTCCGAGAGATCCAAGGGCCGGCCCTGGTTGGCCGCGGCGTGGGTCAGGTAGGGCACCTCGGCCGGGTCGTGGCCCAGGAGGTTGGCGCCCACCAGGTCGGCGGAGAGCACGTCCCAAGAGGCGGCCAGGATGTTGCGGCGGTGGATGTTGCCGTCAAAGGAGGGGCCGTACTCCGAGGTGAAGATGCCGTCCAAGATCGTGAGGATCGGCGGCATGGGCTGGGCCAGGCGGGCGATGTGGAAGTGCAGGTCCCGCACCGGGTCGGCGTTGTGGCAGCGCTTGCGGGACTTGATGTCGATCATGCCCTTCAGGTTCTTGATGCCCAGGCTGACCCGGGTCTGGGCGTGGGTCTTCATCACCGGCAGGTCGATGACGAAATCGCTCTCCAGGATGTCCTGGTTGAAGGAGAGCACCACCCCGTCGCCCAGGTCCTTTTCCACAAAGGGCCGGGTGAAGGCGTCGATCACCCTGACCCCGAACTTGTCCCGCAGGGCGTGGTAGCCCAGGGTGGTGAAGGCGTGTTCGGTGACCGTGGTGTCCTTGGCCCGGCCCTGCACCATGCCCTCGCCGATGGTGATGTCCGTGACCCCGCGCTCCCGCAAGAGGAGCACCATGTCGTGGATCAGGCGGCTGGTGGTGATGACCCCCCATTTGGGGAAGGGCGCCTTGGCGCTCCAGAACACGATGTTGGGCTTCAGGAACACCTTGGCCCCGGGGCCCACCCGGTCCAGCCCGCCGGCCAGCTCCACCGCCCGGCGGGCGGACTCCAGGGGTTCTTCATATTTAACCAGGGATACCAGATATTTACTCATGATTTACCCCTTCATTATAAGGTCTCGCCGGCCATGACCCGCTGCGCCTGGCCCAACAAGGCCCCCACTCCGGGGCCCAGGCGGGCGAAGCGCTTGTCCTGGGTCTGGCCGTGGAAAAAGCGGTAATAGATTTGCTGGGCGATGACCGCCAAACGGAACAGGCCGAAGGTGTAGTAGAAATCCATGCGGTCCATGACCCGGCCGGTGATTTGGCCGTAATAGGCCACCGCCTCCCGCCGGGTGAGGCAGCCCGGCAGAGCGGTGGGCATGCCGGTCTGGGCCAGCATCCCCCCGGGGTCGCCGGCCTCGGGCCAGTAGGCCAGGGTGCAGGCCAGGTCCATCAGGGGATCTCCCAGGGTGGCCATTTCCCAATCCAACACCCCCACCACCTTGAGGGGGTCCTGGCGGTCCAGCACCACGTTGTCCAGCTTGAAGTCATTGTGGATCAGGGCCGCTATGGGGCTCTCGGGGGGCATCTCCGCCGCCAGCCAGGCCATGACCTCCTCGCCGTCGGGCACATCCGGGGTGCGGGCGTTCCGGAAGCGCTTGCTCCAACCTTCCACCTGGCGGGTCACGTAGCCCTGGGGCTTGCCCAGCCCGGCCAGGCCCGCGGCCTGGTAGTCCACCGCGTGCAACTCGGCCATCACCTCCATGAGCCGCCGGGTGAGGGTCTCCATCTCCGGCGGGCCGAAGCCCAACTCCGGCGGCACCTCCCGGCGCAGGATCAGGCCGTCGATGCGCTCCATCACGTAGAACTCCGTGCCCATCACCGCGGGATCGGTGCAAAAGGCCAGGGTCTGCGGACAGTAGGGAAACCAGGGCCGGAGCGCGGTGAGCACCTTGTATTCCCGGCTCATGTCGTGCGCCGTCTTGGCCTTGGTCCCGTGGGGCGGCCGGCGGAGCACCAAATCGCGGTCGCCCACGGAGATGAGGTAGGTGAGATTGGAGTAGCCCGAGGGGAATTGCTGGATCGCCAGGCTGCCGGTGAGGCCCGGGATGACGCTCTTCAGATAGGCCTCCACCTTGACCTGGTCCAGCTCCTCGCCCGGCCGCACCGCCGTGGCCCGGTTGTCAACACTCATGGTCTTGTCTCTCCCTGCCCGGCGCCGGGCCCTCACCGCCCGCGCGGCAAAAGGCCAGCACCATGGCCACCACCAGCTCGGCGTAACGGTCCACCCCCACGCCCCGTTTGGCGTACTTCCAGCGTTTCAGGTACCAGTCCTGCATCATGGCCTTGATCACCGCCGCGGCCAACCCCGGGTCGAACTCCCCGAACGCCCCGGCCGCCTGGCCCTGGGCCAGGATCTCCGCGAACATGGCCTCCACCCGGAGCTCGCTGTCCTTGGCCAGGTTCTTTTCCCGCTCGCCCAAATGGCGGGCTTCCATGTAAGAGAAGAAGAACCAGGGCTGCATGGCCTCGCTCAGGAACACGTGGGTGCGGATGGCCGCGGCCAGGCGCCCCACCGGGTCCGTGACGCCCTCGAAACCCTCCCGCAGAAGCCGGCGGGACACGCTGCGCCCGGTGCGCTGCACCATCTCCAACAGCTCTTCCTTGCTGGAGAAATAATCGTACAACGCCCCCATGGAGAGCCCGCTGGCGTGGCAGAGGTCCCGCATGGTCATGGCCTGGAAGCCCTTTTGGTTGGCCACCTGCAGGGTGGCTTCGAAGATGAGCTCCAGGTTCTTGACCGCGGTGGCCTCCTTCTTGGCCTTGATGGAGTCGCGGTGCTCGGCCAGGATCTCGGCGTAGAGATCCTGGTGAGTGGGCCGCACCCGGCGGGTGAACTCGCGGTAGGTCATCGAAGCCCCTGCTCCACCGCGAAATCCTTGAGGATGCGCCGGGCCACCGAGACCTTGTGCACCTCGTCCACCCCGTCGTAGATGCGGGCGGCGCGCTCGGCCCGGTAGAAGAAGGCCAGCACCGTGTCATCGGTCATGCCCAGGCCGCCGTGCACCTGGAGCGCCCGGTCCACCACCCGCTGCATCACCCCGGCGGTGAAGAACTTGATGAGCGAGATGTCCTGGCGGGCTTCCTTGTGGCCCAGGGTCTCCATGCGCCAGGCGCAGTTCAAGACCAGGAGCCGGGCGGCCCGCACCTCGGCCGCCGACTCGGCCAGCCAGGCCTGTACGATCTGCTGGTCGGCCAGTTTCTTGCCCGGGGCGGCGTCCCGGGTGAGCGCCCGGCGGCACATCAGCTCCAGGGCCCGGTTGCAGATGCCGATCCAGCGCATGCAGTGGTGGATGCGGCCCGGGCCCAGGCGCTCCTGGGCGATGACAAAGCCCTTGCCCTCGGGGCCCAGGAGGTTGGCCTGGGGCACCCGGCAGGACTGGTACAGGATCTCGGCGTGGCTGTGCCAGCCCGAGCCGGCGTGGCCCATCACCGGGATATTGCGGACAATATTGAAGCCCGGGGTGCCCTGGGGCACGATGATCATGGAGGCGCGCTGGTGCGGCGGGGCCTCGGGGTTGGTCACGGCCATGACGATGGCAAAAGCCGCGCCATCGGCCGAGCTGGTGTACCACTTGTGGCCGTCGATCACGTAGTCGTCGCCGTCCTTCACCGCGCTGCACTCCAGCATCACCGGGTTGGAGCCGGGCTGGTCCACCTCGGTCATGGAGAAGCAGGAGCGGATCTCCCCGGCGATCAGGGGCTTCAGGTAGCGCTCCTTCTGCTCCGGGGTGCCGTACTTCAGGAGGATCTCGATGTTGCCCGCGTCCGGGGCCTGGCAGCCGAAAGCGTAGACCCCGGTGGGGGTGCGGGCCAGGGCCTCGCACACCAGGCCGTATTCCACCAGGTCCAGGCCCATGCCCCCGAATTCCTGGGGGTGCAGGGGAGCCCACAGCTCCATCTGCTTGACCATCTCCCGTTTCTCGGCCAACACCGGCACCAGTTCCTCCCAGGGCCGCAAGAGAAAGGCGGACTCCAGGGGCACCAGCTCCTTGTCCACGAACTCGTTGATCAGCTCCAGGATGGTCTGCATCTTCTCGGAAATGGCGAAATCCATGGGCTTTATCCTTCCTTCCGGGGCTCAGCGATAAGTGAGGAGCTCCGGCTCCCCCGGCCGCTCCAAATGGGCGGTGCAGTTGAACAGGGCCAGGCTCAGGCGCTGGTCGTCGTAGAAAAACTGGCTTAGGGAGGCGTTGCGGATCACCCAGGTGAGCCGGAGCGCCGCCTCGTCCCCGAGCCCCAGGGCCAGGCGCATCACCGCGGAGATGGGCCCGCCCGAAGTGAACAGGGCCACGTTCTTGCCCCGGCCGTGGGCGGCCCGCACCTGGGTCACCGCCCCCTCCAGGCGGCTCACGAACTCCCCCCAGGTCTCGGCCCCGTCCAGGTCGTAGCGCCCGGTGATCCAGCGCAGCATGGTGGCCTCGTAGACCAGCTGGAAGGCGCGGCGGTCCGCGGTCATGCTCTCCCAGGCCCGGGCCGCCCGGGGGTCTTCCTTTTGCACCGCCGGGTAAAGCGCCCGCATGATGGCTTCGGAGTCGAATTCATTGAGGGCCGGCAGGATCTCCAGGGCGGGCGGCTCGGCCAGGTGGGCCAGGGCCGTGGCCGCGGTGTCACGCTGCCGGGCCTGGTCCCCGCAAAAGGCCGCGTCCAGGCGGATGCCCGCCGCGGCCAGATGCTGGCCCACCAGCGCCGCCTGGCGGAAGCCCAGGGGGGAAAGCTCGTCGTAGTTTGACCGCCCGAACGAGGCTTGTCCGTGGCGGATCACGTAAAGTCGGCTCAAGTTTCCAAAACTCCCGGGCCGCGAGGGCCCTTGTGTGGGTTGCAGCCTGATCTTGCCCCGGCGGAGCGGACTTGGCAAGCATAAAGCTAGCGAGCGCTCGCTTTTTTTGTTGGCGCCCGGCCCCCCTGGCCCGTACAGTGGGGATACCTCGCCGGGGGCGTCAAAGGCGTTAAACTAGAGAGTACGTCAGCCCGGCTTGGCGGCGTGCCAAGCCGTAGCGGGAACGAACAGCCCGAAGGAGCGATAAACATGCGGGTTCTGGTCTGCCTGAAGCAAGTGCGCGAACCGGAGAGCCTGTTCGAGCTGAAGGACGGCCGGGTGGTGTGGCCGCCGCCGGACCGCTTCCGGATGGGTTCGCCCGACGACTTCGCCCTGGAGGAGGCGCTCCGCCTGAAGGACGCCGGCCTCACCACGGAACTGGCCGTGGTCACCGTTGGCCCGCCCGGGGCCGAGGCCATCCTGCGCCGGGCCCTGGGCATGGGCGCCGACCGGGCCATGCACCTTTTGGCCCCGGAGGGAGCCCGGGCCGCGGTGGTGGCCGGGGCCATCGCCGCCTGGGCCCGGGACGAGGAGTTCGACCTGATCCTGGCCGGGGTCATGTCCGAGGACGCCCGTCAGGGCTTGGTGGGGCCTTTCCTGGCCGAGCGCCTGGGCCTCGCCACGGTCACCGGGGTGAGCCAGCTCAGCCTGCCCGAGGACGGACTTCTCTTGGTGGAACGGAGCCTGGAAGGCGGCCGGCGGCAAGCCCTGGAGCTGCCCCTGCCGGCCCTGGTGACCATCGCCTCCAGTGCCCACACCCCCCGCTATCCCAGTTTGAGCAATCTCTTGAAGGCCAAGAAGGCGGACCTCCCCACCGAGGCGGCCGGGGAGCCCGAGGAGCCGGCCGACGGGCCGGAGCTGGTCGGCGCGGCCTGGCCGGCGCGCCGCCGGGCCGGGCTCTGCCTGGAAGGTGACGCCAGGCAGAAGGCGGAGCACCTTTTGGCCCTCCTGCGGGAAAGGGCCCTGTTGTGAGCTTGGAGCAATCGCTGCAAGGTAGCGGGCCGGTGGTGGCCGTGGCCGAGGTGCGGGAGGGCCGCCTGGCCCCCCTCACCCGGGAGCTGGCCGGGCTGGCGGGCCGCCTGGCCGCTCTCTGGGGCGTGGAAGCCCGCCTGGTGGTGCTGGACGCGGCTCCCGGGGAACCGGCCGCCACCGCCGCTCGCCAGACCGGGCTCGCCGTCACCGCCCTGGCCGCGCCCGAGCTTCCGGAACTCACCGGCGAAGCCGTGGCCCGCCTCCTGGCCGGCTTCCTCCCGGCCTGGCAACCCCGGGCCATCGTCGGCGGGCACACCACCCTGGGGCTGGACTGGGCGCCCAGCCTGGCCGCCCGGCTCGGCGCGGCCTGCCTCACCGGGGTGGAGGGCTTGGCCGAGGCCGCGGACGGCCCCCGTTTCTTCCGCCCGGGCCGGCACGACAAGCTGGTGGAGGAGTATCGGATCGAGGAACGGACCTTGGTCCTGACCGTGCAACCCGGCGCCTTTCCCGCGCCTCCGGAGGAACCGCTCCAACCCGGTCCGGTCACGGAAATAACCCTGCCCCGCCCCGCCCTTCGAGTCCGGGTGCGGGAGGCCAGGCCCGGGGTGGCCGCCGATGCGGCCCTGGCCCGGGCCGAGGTGGTGGTGGCCGCCGGCCTGGGGGTGGGCAAGCCCGAGAACCTGGAGCTGGTGCGCCGCGTGGCCAGCCTCTTTTCCCAAGCCGCGGTGGCCGGCTCCCGGCCGGTGTGCGACCTGGGCTGGCTGGGCTACGAAAGCCAGGTGGGCCTCACCGGGGCCACGGTGGCCCCCCGGCTCTACCTGGCCTGCGGCATCTCCGGCGCCCGGCAACACACCGTGGGCATGCAGGGCGCCGGCTTCATCGTGGCCATCTCCCAGGACCCCCGCGCCGCCATCTTCCAACTGGCCGACGTATGCGTGGTGGAAGACCTTCTGGTATTCCTGCCGATGTTATTGGAACTGGCGGGCGCTGGGCGGGGGGGAGAGGGAGAGTAAGAGGAAGATGTGGGGGGAAACCCCTTTTTTTGGAAAAAAAAGGGGTTTCCCCCCACACCCCCCTTCCCCCAAAAAACTTTATAGTTTTTGCTCGCAGGCTGTTGGGAAACAGCCTGCGAGCCATGGTTGGTTGGTTGGTTGGTTGGGAGTCTGGGGAGCGGGTACTCCGACCGTCTCCTAGCCCATTTCGGATAGGGCCAGTTCCGCTTCCTCGCGCACCACGCCCCCGGCGGTGTCCCGAAGCTTGGTGAGGGCCTCCCGCGCCGCGGAGCCGCCCAGGCGGCCCAGGGCCCAGGCGGCCATGGCCCGCACCCGCTCGTCGGGGTTGTCGGCCAGGGCCGAGACCAGGTTCGGCACGTAGGCCCGGTCCCCCGTGTTGCCCATGACCCGGGCCACGTTCATCTGCCAGCGCCAGAGATCCTTGGCCGGCATGTAGAACATGGAGGGGAAGATCTTGGCCAGGAAATAGGCCTCGTCCATGGCCAGGAGCTTGGGCAGCTCGAAATCCGCGGCCTTGGCCGCCGCCCGGGGGTTCACCGGCAGTTCCTGGGCCAGCCAGGGGGCGTTCCTGGGGCAGACGTTCTGGCAGCGGTCGCAGCCATAGACCCACAGGCCCATGGGCTCCCGCAGCTCCCGGGGGGTCAGGCCCTCGCCGTAGTAGGTGAGGTAGGAGATGCAACGCCGGGGGTCCAAATGGCGGGGGCCCTTGAGCGCCCCGGTGGGACAGGCCGTGAGACAGACGTTCTTGCACCAGTCCGGGCAGCCCACCACCATGGTGGGTTCGTCCGGGGCGAACTCGGTGTCGGTCACCAGGGGCACCGGCACCACCCAGGAGCCGCCCCGGCCCACCCGGTGGGCGAATAAGAGGCTGTTCTTGCCGAAATCGCCCACCCCGGCCCGGGCCGAGGCGATGCGTTGCGGCAGGTGATTGGGGATCTGCACCTGGCTGCCGCCTTCCTGCAGGAACTTGCGGAAGGCCTTGGTCCGGAGGAAGAGGTTGTCCCTGGTCATACGGTCGTCGTCCAGGTAGCAGCGCCCGAAGAACGGCTCCAGAAAGCGGGGAAAGGCCTGGTGGAAGTAGTGCTCCACCAGCACCACGATGGAGCGGGCTCCGGGCAGGATCTGGTGGGGTTCGCAGCCGGCGACCATGTCCCGGCCCACGGCCCGGAGCCAGGCGTAGCCCTCGTCCCGCTCCCGCAAAATCTCCTGCTGCCGGGTGAAAGGTTCGGCCGTGGTGAAGCCGATGTCCGCGAAACCCAGCTCGCGGGCCTTGGCGATTACGTCCTCTTTGGTGCGCATGGTCTCCTCCGGGAGTTTTGGGGCCTGGCCCCGACGGCGTGAGCGGTCTGCGGGTGGGGACTGAAGCAGCCTGCCGACTTCCCAGCTTACTATTATTCGGGGCCGAAAAGCACGCCCCCGGCGAAGGGCCGGCCCTACCCCCGGTTCGGACTCTTGCCGCCCGGCTGTTTCTTCAATAAAATACTGGGGATTGTTCCCTTTGCCCCTTGCTGACGGAGTAGCTTTGAAAAAACGCTTCCCCCAGGATGCTCCACCCGATCCCGCGGCGCCCCCCGCCCGGGAGCCGTCCCCCCCTCCCGTGGCGGAGCCACCGGAGTATCCCTACCAGAGCATCCCCCCGGAGCTTTTGCACGCCCTGTTGGAAAACCCCCACGAGTCCCAGATCCTGGTGGACGCCGACGGCATCATCCGGTTTTTGAGCGTGCACTCCGAGGAGTTCTACGAAACGCCGCCCAAGGCGGTGATCGGCAAGCACATCTCCGCCTTGAACCCGGACAGCCAGCTCCCCCGGGTCTTGCAGACCGGCAAGGCCGAGATCGGCCGGGTGCTCAAGATGGGCGGCCGGGAGCGCATCGTGGCCCGCATCCCCCTGAAGGACGGGGAGGGCCGGGTGGTGGGCGCGGTGGGCAAGCTGATGTTCTGGCACTTCAAGCAGTTCAAGGAGCTGGTGCGCCAGATCGAGGTGCTGGAGAACCGCCTGGACTACTACGAAAAGGAACTGCAGCAGGTCTACAGCAACCGCTACGCCCTGGAGCGGGTGGTGGGCGAGTCCCCGGACATGCAGGAGGCCAAGCGAGTGGCGGTGCAGGCCGCGGCCACGGACCTGGCTGTTTTGATCACCGGGGAGACCGGCACCGGCAAGGAGGTGTTCGCCCATGCCATCCACCAGATGAGCAGCCGCCGCCGGGGGCCCTTTGTGAAGGTGAACTGCGCGGCCATCCCCCAGGACCTGTTCGAGTCGGAGCTGTTCGGCTATGAAGCCGGGGCCTTCACCGGGGCCAGCCACAAGGGCAAGCCCGGCAAGTTCGAGCTGGCCGACGGCGGCACCATTTTCCTGGACGAGGTGGGCGACCTGCCCCGGCCCTTGCAAGTGAAGCTCCTCCGGGTGATCCAGGAGCAGGAGGTGGAGCGCTTGGGAGGCAACCGCACCCTGCGGCTCGACTTCCGGGTGATCGCGGCCACCAACCGCGACCTGAAGGACCTCATGACCCGCCAGGCCTTCCGCCAGGACCTGTACTACCGCCTGAACATCTTCCATTTGGAAACCCCGGCGCTCAGGACCATCGCCCAGGACATCCCCCGCATCGCCTACCACCTGCTTTCGCAGATGCAGAGGGAGCGCTCCGCCCCGGCCCCCCGCATCGACCCCGCGGCCATGGCCCGGCTCACGGCCCACCAGTGGCCCGGCAACGTGCGCGAGCTGCAGAACGTCTTGGCCCGGGCCGCGGCCGCGGCGGGCCCCGGCCCCATCCTGGCCGCGCACCTGCCCCTGGACTTTTTGGAGGATCGCCCGGCCGGCGCCGCGCCGCCGGGCCAACCCCAGCCCCTGAAGCAGGAAATGGCCCTGGCCGAGCGCCGGGTGATCGAGCGGGCGCTCCGTTTCACCGGAGGCAACCGGGCCCAGGCCGCGCGGCTGTTGGGCATCCACCGCACCGGGTTGTACCAGAAGCTCCGGGCCTACGGCCTGACGGGACGAAGTGAAAATGTAGATTAATTTCTACATGTATATTTTTATCTACAACAGCTTAAATCCAGCTATCACCCAGACTACGCTTAATTCCAGTTGCTTGACCAATTGCCGCTCCGGCCTTATGTAGATTATTTTCTACACAAGGCGCTCCGGTGGCTCTGCCGCGCGGCCGCGCCCCTCAGATCCGCTTAATTTTGTACCGCAATAACCACAAGTTATCTCGTAGTCTTTGGGCTGGCACCCTTCTTGCCAGTAAGGCAGGCGACTCACTTGCGACTGCCCTGTGCAGCTTTACCCGGCCCCGAGCCGTCAGTGGAGATAACCATGGATTACGAGATTCCCGAAAACCTGCGGCTCATGGTGGACACCGTGCGCCGCTTCGTGAAACAAGACCTGGACCCCATCAGCCAGAGCGTGGAGGACGAGGACCGCATCCCCGAAAACGTGGTGCAGACCATGCGCGAGCTGGGGCTGTTCGGCCTGTCCATCCCCGAGGAATACGGCGGACTGGACGTGGGCACCCTGGGCGAATGCCTGGTCTATGAAGAGATGTCCAAGGCCAACGCCTGCTTCCGCACCCGCATCGGCACCAACAACGGCATCGGCGCCCAGGGCATCGTCATCGACGGCACCCCGGAGCAGAAGGAACGCTATCTGCCCCTCCTGGCCAGCGGCGAGTGGATCGGCTGCTTCGCCCTGACCGAGCCCGAGGCCGGCAGCGACGCCGCCAACATCCAGACCACGGCCGAGCTGAAGGGCGACAAGTGGGTTCTGAACGGCCGCAAGCACTTCATCACCAACGGCGACATCGCCGACCTGGCCACGGTGTTCGCGGTAAACGACCGCAAGAAACGGGCCCGCGGCGGCATCACCGCTTTTTTGGTGGAAAAGACATTCCCGGGTTTCTTCGTGGGCACCATAGAGCGCAAGATGGGCATGCGCGGCAGCCACACCTGTGAGTTGATCTTTGACAACTGTGAAGTGCCGGCCGCCAACGTCATCGGCGGCGAAGCCGGGGTGGGCCAGGGCTTCAAGACCGCCATGAAAATCCTGGACAAGGGACGACTGACCATGGGCGCCTCGGCTCTGGGCTCGGCCCAGAAGCTGTTGGAGCTTTCGGTGGAGTATGCCAAGCAGCGGGTGCAGTTCGGCAAGACCATCGGCGAGTTCCAGGCCATCCAGTTCATGCTGGCCGAGATGGCCACCAACATCTACGCCGCCCGGCAGATGCTTTACCATGCGGCCCATCTGCGGGACCAGCGGGGCACCGCGGTGATCAAGGAGGCCTCCATGGTGAAGCTGTTCTGCACCGAGATGGCCAACCGCGCCGCGGACATGGCCGTGCAGATCTTCGGCGGCATGGGCTACATGAAGGACTTCCCGGTGGAGCGCTACTTCCGGGACCTCCGGCTCACCCGCATCTACGAAGGCACCAGCGAGATCCAAAAACTGGTCATCGCCCGCGAGCTTCTGCGGGACTAGGGGGGCTCTCATGGCGGTACAAAAGATATTCATCATGGGCGCCGGGCTCATGGGCGCGGGCATCGGCCAGGTGGCCGCCCAAGCCGGGCTCACCGTCACCCTCTGCGACCTGACCCAGGCCGCCCTGGACCAGGCTCTGAAGGCCATCGCCTGGTCCGCGGGCAAGCTCATCGCAAAGGGCAAGGTCCCGGGCACCCTGGAGGAGGTCATGGGCCGCCTCACCGCCACCACCGAGCCGTCCGCCGCGGCGAAGGCCGATCTGGTGATGGAGGTGGTGTTCGAGAAGGTCGCGGTCAAGCAAAAGGTCTATGAGACCCTGACCCCCCATCTCCGCCCCGAGGCCCTGGTGGCCACCAACACCAGCGCCATCCCCATCACCGAACTGGCCGCTTTCGTGCCGGGACCGGAGCGCTTTCTGGGCATCCACTTCTTCAGCCCCGCGCCCATGATGGCCGCCGTGGAGGTGGTCAAGGGCATGGCCACCAGCGACGCGGCCTTTGCCGCGGGCCGGGCCTTTGTGGAATCCCTGGGCAAGACCCCCATCATGGTGCGCCGCGACGTGGCCGGCTTCCTGATCAACCGCATCAACTTCCCCTCCACCATGGAGGCCATGCGCCTGGTGGAGGCCGGCGTGGCCACGGTGGAGGACGTGGACCTGGGGCTCAAGCTGGCCTCGGGCCGCAAGATGGGCATCTTCGAGACCGGCGACATGGTGGGCCTGGACGTGACCTATGGCGCGCTGATGTCCATGTACCAGGAGACCGGCGAGGAGCGCTGGTTCCCCCCGCTGCTGCTGCGGCGCAAGGTCAAGGCTGGCCACCTGGGCCGGAAGACCGGCCGCGGCTGGTACGTCTACGGCCCGGACGGCGAGAAGCTGGGCCCGGCGGACTAGTAATTTTTCCTCCCCCACCGGCTCTGTCGTGCCGGCGAGAGGGGTTTGACTTGTCCCTTCCCAGCCCCCCGGGAGCCCGCCACGGCCCGTGCAGGCGGGCTCCCGACGAGGGGCAATAACATACGCGAGGATTTTAGAGATGAACCAACCTGTCATTCTGAGCGCAGTCCGCACCCCGGTGGGCCGTTTCGGCGGCACCCTGAAAGCGGTCACCGACCGCACCCTGGGCGCTTTGGTCATCAAGGAAGCCATCGAACGGGCCGGCATTGCGCCCGACAACGTGGAAGAAGTGATCTTTTCCCAGCAGTACCGCACCGGGGTGCTGCCGCCCAACATGGCCCGGCCCATCTCGGTGGACGCCGGCATCCCCATCCCGGTGCCCAACTTCACCGTGGCCAAGGCCTGCGGCGGCTCGCTGAAAACCGTGTTCCTGGCCGCCCAGGCGGTGAAGGCCGGCGACGCCGAGCTGTTGGTGGCCGGCGGCCTGGAGCACATGTCCAACGCGGCCTATCTTTTGCCCACCGGCCGCTGGGGCGCCCGCCTGGGCCACACCCAGCTCATGGACCAGTTGGTGCTCTACGATCCCATCAGCGGCAACACCATGGGCGAGACCGCCGAGAACGTGGCCGAGCGTTGGGCCGTGTCCCGCGAGGATCAGGACGCCTTTGCGCTCCTCTCGCAGCAGAAGGCGGCCCGGGCCCTGGAAGCCGGCGTGTTCACCGCGCAGATCGTGCCCGTACCCATTCCCCAGAGAAAGGGCGAACCCAAGCTGTTCCAGATCGACGAGCATCCCCGGCCCCAGACCACCCTGGAGGAGTTGGCCAAGCTGAAGCCGGTGTTCCGCGCGGGCGGCTCGGTGACCGCGGGGAACAGCAGCGGCATGAACGACGGCGCGGCCGCGGTGGTGGTGGCCAGCCGGGAGCGGGCCGCCGCTCTGGGTGTGAAGCCCCTGGCCTCCATCGTGGGCTACGCCTCGGTGGGCGTGGAGCCGGCCATCATGGGCATCGGCCCCATCGACGCCACCAAGAAGGTCTTGGCCAAGACCGGGCTCACCGCGGGTGACCTGGACCGGGTGGAGCTGAACGAGGCCTTTGCCTCCCAGAGCCTCGCCTGCATCCGCGACCTGGGGCTGGACATCGACAAGGTCAACGTCAACGGCGGGGCCATCGCCCTGGGCCACCCCATCAGCGCCACCGGTTCGGTGATCCTGACCAAGCTCATCTACGAGTTGAAGCGCTCCGGCCTGGAACTGGGCCTGGCCACCATGTGCCTGGGCGGCGGCCAGGGCGTGGCCATCATCGTGAAAAACGAAGGCTGAGTCTGCTGGCAGCCTGGGCCATGCGCCCTCCCCCCACCCGCTCCTGGCGGGTGGGGAGCCCCAGGCACTTCCCCCCTCCCGCTAGGAGAATCAGCCATGAACCTGGCCAAACTCTTGACCGATTCCGCCGCCCGCCGGCCCGGGCAGGTGGCCCTGGAGTTCCGGGGCCGGAGCCTCACCTACGCCGAGCTGGACCAACGCTCGGGCTCCCTGGCCGCCGGCCTGGCCGCGGCCGGCCTTGCCCCGGGCGAGACCTGCGTGCTGATGATGCCCAACTCGCTCGAGTGGGTGCTTTGTTACTACGCCCTGGCCAAACTGGGAGCCCGGGTGCTGCCGGTGAACTTCCTCTATCGCACCGACGAACTCCGCCACATCTTCCGCGATTCCGGGGCCAAGGGCTTCATCGGCCACGCGGCCCATCTGGCCTACGCCGGACCGGTGTTGGAGAGCCTGCCGGCCATCACCCTGCGGGTGGCCGCGGGCGACGACCCGCCCCCGGGCTTCCGGCCCCTGGACGAGCTGTTCGCCGCGGCCGAGTTCCCCCCTTTGGACCTCCCGGACACGGAGCCCCTGGCCATCATCTACACCAGCGGCACCACCGGCCTGCCCAAGGGCGCGATGCTCACGCACGGCAATCTGGCCACCAACGCCAAAACCGTGGCCGACATGCGCTACACCGAGCCCCACGACATCTGCCTGGCCGTCTTGCCGTTCTTCCACATCTACGGCCAGACCAGCACCCTGAACGCCTCCCTCTACCTGGGCCTCACCATCAAACTCTGGGAGCATTTCGAGGCCGCCGAGGTGTTCCAGGCCATCGAGGACCTGGCAAGCACCATCCTCATCGCGGTGCCCACTGTCTTCAACCGCCTGGCCGAGATGGCCAGCCAGACGCCGCCCCGCCGCTCCTCCTTGCGCTTCTGCGTGTCCGGCGGGGCCAGCCTGCCGGTGGAGGTGCTGCGCCGTTTCGAGCAGGCCTTCCATGTCACCATCTACGAGGGCTACGGGCTCACCGAGTGCTCGCCGGTCTGCGTGGAAAACCCCTATGGCCGGGCCACCAAGCCCGGCTCCATCGGCCTGCCCATCCCCGGCTTCACGGCCCGGGTGGTGGACGGCCAGGACCAGGACGTGCCGCCCGGCGCAGTGGGCGAGCTGATCATCCAGGGGCCCGGGGTGATGCAGGGCTATTTGAACCAGCCCGCGGCCACGGCCGAGACGCTCCGGGGCGGCTGGCTGCACACCGGTGATTTGGCGCGCCGGGATGAGGACGGCTACATCTTCATCGTGGACCGCAAGAAGGAGATGATCATCCGGGGGGCCTACAACGTGTATCCCCGCGAGATCGAGGAAGTGCTCTACGGCCACCCGGCCGTGTTGGAGTGCGCCGTGGTGGGCCTGCCCCACGACGACCTGGGGGAAGAGGTGGCCGCCGTGGTGGTGCCGCGGCCCGGGGTGCCGGTGACGGCCGAGGAGATCCGGGCCTATGTCAAGGAGCGCGTGGCCCCTTACAAATACCCCCGGGTGGTGCAGTTGGCGGATGAGCTGCCCAAGACCAACACGGGCAAAATCCTGAAGCGGCACATCAAATTGAGTTGATGGCGGCCGGCTGCCTCTGGGCGGCCGGCTGTTTCTGGGAAAGGGAATGTTTTTTCAACCAAAGGGGCGGAGCCCCCAACGGCGCCTGCCCCACCAAGCACGGGAGGGAATCATGCTGAAAAAGTTCACGGTGTTGGCGGCCTGCCTGACCCTGGCTCTGGCGGCTCTGGCCGCTCCGGCCGCGGCCGAAACCCTGCGTTTGCAATGCGCCTACCCCCAAAACGCCTATGCCGGACAAACCACGCAATACTTTGCCAACGAGGTGAAAAAGCTGACCAAGGGCGAGGTGGAGATCAAGGTGTTCTGGCCCGACCAGTTGGTGAAGACCAAGGAGGCTTTTGACGCGGTGCGTCAGGGCATGGTCGACGCCTACTCCGGCTCCCTGTTGTATTTCGCCGGCCTGGTGCCCGAGGTCAACTGCCAGTGGCTGCCCTACAACTGGGGCAGCGCCCACGAGGCCCTGGACGTGTTGTTGAACAAGGGCTACATGGACGTGATGTCCCAGGCCGTGGCCAAGCACGGCGTCACCTACCTGGCTCCCCTGTCCGTGGCCACCATGGGCCTGTTGACCAAGTTCCCGGTGAGCAGCCTGGATGACCTCAAGGGCAAGAAGATCCGCGCCGTGGGCATGGAAGCCCAGATCGTCAAGGCCCTGGGCGCTTCAGCCGTGGCCATCTCCGGGGCCGAGCAGTACATGGCCCTGCAGCGGGGCACCGTGGACGGCACTGACTACCCCTGGTACACGGTGGAGAAGTACAAGTTCTACGAGGTGTTGGAGTACATCATCGACCCCGCCTTCCACACCCCGGGCGTCATCGAGATCGTCATGAACACCGAGGTCTTCAACAAGCTGACTCCCGAGCAGCAGAAGGCGGTGAAGCAGGCGGCCCTGAACGCCATGAACCTCAGCTTCAACAACACGCCCAAGTTCGACCAGGGCGCCCTGGACGCGGCCAAGAAGCGCGGCATCAAGGTGCTGACCATCTCCGCGCCGGAGATGAAGCGCTTCCGTAAGGCTCTGGAGCCCCTGTGGGACGCCCAGGCCAAGCAGTCCCCCCTCTCGGCCAAGCTGGTGGAGATCCTGCGGGCCAACCTGAAGGCCCAGGGCGTCAACTAAGCCCCCTCACCCGCTGCCGGGACGGGGCCAGAAGACCCCGTCCCGGCGGTGGGCCAGACCCGGTTCGCGAGGGCGGGCGGCTCTCCCGCCGCACCGCTGGAACCGGGGGCCGGCGCCTGCGGAGCTTTTCCGGCGCCGCCTCTTTCCGGATCACGCCTCCGGCGGGAACTGCCCCCCGCCCGCGGCCGGCCCCGCCGGCCCGGGCCCCGGAATCCCGCCGGACCAGCCAGGGGACCTGGGGCGCCGGCGCTCCGTCTCCCCCAACGGATGACATGTATAAGCTGGTGCGCATCATATCGGCCCTGAACCTGACCGTGGGGTGGCTGGCCGCGCCCTTGAGCCTGGTGATCACCGCCTTGGTGCTCATGGAGGTGCTGGCGCGCTATCTGCTGAACGCGCCCACCTCCTGGTCCAACGAAACCAACCAATACCTGCTCTGCGCCCTGGTGATGTTCGGCGGCGGCTTCACGCTCCGCCGCTACGGCCACACCCGGGTGGACATCTTCATTCAGCGTTTCACCGACCGCACTTGCGCCTGGGTGGAGGTGGTGGCCGGGGTCATGGTCCTGATCTTCACCTGCCCCATGCTCTACTACGGCGCCCTGCTCTCCGGTGAGGCCTTCCTGGCCGGCCAGACCTCGGTATCCGCCGCCGAGCTGCCCCTCTGGCCGTCCATGGCCACGGTGCCCCTGGGGGCCCTGTTCCTCTTGTTGCAGGCCTTGGCCAACACCCTGGTGGCCGTGCACTTCATCCAAACCGGCGAGAAATGGGAGGCCGTATGAGCACGGGCCTGTTATCCCTTCTGGTCTTCGGCTCCCTGGTGATTTTCCTGGCCCTGGGAGTGCCCATCAGCTTCGCGCTCCTGTCCATCTCCACCCTGGGCATATTGGGAGTCTGGGGTCCCAAAGGCCTGTTGGCCCTGTTCAACACCGCCTATGGCGAGGGCACCAGCTTCCTCTTGCTGGCCATCCCCCTGTTCATCCTCATGGCCAACATCCTGAAGTTTTCCGGCCTGGCCGACGAGCTGTTCGAGATGGTGTACCGCTGGTTCGGGCGGCTCCGGGGCGGCCTGGCCATGGGCACGGTGGCCATCTGCGCCATCTTCGCGGCCATGGCCGGCATCAGTTCGGTGGCCACGGTTTCCATGGGCCTCATCGCCCTGCCGGCCATGCTGGAGCGCAAGTATGACAAAGTCATGGCCGTGGGCTGCATCAACGCCGGAGGCGCCTTGGGCATCCTCATCCCGCCCTCCATCATCATGATCCTCTACGGCTCCATGGCCGAAGTCTCGGTGGGCCAGCTCTTCGCGGGCGGGGTGATCCCGGGCATCCTCCTGACCGTCATCTTCATGGCATACATCGGGGTGCGCTGCTGGCTGAACCCCTCCTTGGGCCCGGCCATTGCCGAGCGCTACACCTTCCGCCAGAAGCTGGCTTCTTTGAAGGGGGTGATCCTGCCCTTGGGCCTGGTGACCCTGGTCCTGGGGGTGATCTACACCGGGGTGGCCACCCCCACCGAGGCGGCCGGGGTGGGCGCCGGCGGGGCGATCATCGTGGCCCTGCTCTACCGCCGCCTCACCTGGGAACGGCTCAAAAAGGCCTGTATGGAGACCTTGCAGATCACGGCCATGATCTTCTGGATCATCATCGGGGCGGTGGTGTTCACCCATTTCCTGGCCTACGCCGGCATCCAGGACATGGTGCAGTCGTGGGTGCTCTCCCTGGAGGTGAACCGCTGGGTGATCATGTTCGCCATTCAGGGCATCTTCTTCGTGCTGGGCATGTTCCTGGACCCGGCCGGCATCATCCTGCTGACCACCCCGATCTTCGTGCCCATCATCACCCACCTGGGGTTCGATCCCCTGTGGTTCGGCATCCTGTTCACCATCAACATGGAAATGGCCTACATCACCCCGCCGTTCGGCTTCAACCTGTTTATCCTGAAGAGCGTGGTGCCCCCCTCGGTGTCCATGGGCGACATCTACCGCTCGGTGGGGCCCTTTGTGGTGCTGCAAACCCTGTGTCTCTTGTTGGTGATGCTGTGGCCCGATCTGGCCCTGTATCTGCCCTCGCTGATGGTGGTCCGCTGAGGCCGGCCGCCCGAAGGAAGCGCTAAGCATGGAATTTGCCAATCTCTTGTATCGGTGGGAAGGCCGGGTGGCCGTGGTGAGCTTCCACCGGCCCGACAAGCTGAACGCCCTGAACAAGGCCGCCCGCCGGGAGCTGAAGGAGGTTCTGGAGCAGGTGGCCGAGGACCCGGAAGTGGGGGTGCTGGTGCTCACCGGGTCCGGGGAAAAGGCCTTTGTGGCCGGCAGCGACCTCAACGAGTTCGGCCGCATGACTCCGCTCGAGGCCTATGAGTTCCTGGACACCCTGGCCCAACGGCTCTACACCCGCCTGGAAGAGCTGGACAAGCCGGTGATCGCCATGATCAACGGCCTGTGCCTGGGGGCGGGCTGCGAGATCGCCCTGGCCTGCGACCTGCGTATCGCCGCGGACACGGCCCGCTTCGGCCAGCCCGAGGTGAACATCGGCATCATGCCCGGCTCGGGGGCCACCCAGCGCCTGGCCCGCCTGGTGGGACCGGGCAAGGCCAAGGAGCTGATCTTCACCGGCGACCTCATCACCGCCCCCGAGGCTCTGGCCATCGGCCTGGTGAATAGAGTGGTGCCGGCGGCCGAGCTGGAGACCCAGACCCTGGAGCTGGCCCAGCGCATCGCCCAGAAGGGCGCCTTCAGCCTGAAAATGGCCAAGCGCTCCATCAACCTGGGCCGCGAGGTGGGCCTGACCCCGGGCCTGGCCTACGAGGCCCTGGCCGAGGTGGCCTGCTTCTGCTCGCCCGAGCGGGCCGAGGGAGTGGGCGCCTTTTTCGAGAAACGCAAGCCCGACTTCCACGGCAATGACCAAGGTGACACCGGGAAGGGAGAAAAGGCATGAGCCCGGCCAACGTGCGCTACACCCTGGAAGGCCAGGTGGCGGTGGTGACCCTGGACAACCCGCCCATGAACGCCCTGGACCCGGCCACCAAGCAGGACCTGGCCACGGTGTTCACGGAGCTGTACGCCCGGCAGGCCGAGATCCGGGCCGTGGTGCTCACCGGCGCGGGCGAAAAGGCCTTTGTGGCCGGGGCGGACATCAAGTCCTTCCCGGACCTGACCCCGGCGAGCGCCCGGCAGCGGCTCACCGAGACCCACCGCATCTACCGTCTGGTGGAGGACTATCCCTGGCCGGTGATCGCGGCCATCCACGGCTTCTGCCTGGGCGGCGGCCTGGAGTTGGCCCTATGCTGCGATCTGCGCTACGCCGGCGAGGAGGCCACCTTCGGTTTCCCCGAGGTGAAGCTCTCCATCTTCCCCGGTAACGGCGGCACCGCCCGGGGCCTGTACTTCCTGACGCTCGGCCGCCTGAAGGAACTGGTGTACACCGGCCGGAACCTCAGCGCGGCCGAGGCCCTGGACTACGGGCTCATCGAGCGGGTGACCCCCACCGGCGGCCACTTGGACGCGGCCCTGGAGACCGCGGCGGTGATCGCCAAACGGGGACCCCTGGGCGTGGCCGCGGCCAAGCGGACCATCAACCGGGCGCGCGATTTGTGGCTGGAGGAGGCCCTGAAGCTGGAGACCGAGAACTGGGCCGCGCTCACGGCCACCGAGGACATGAAGGAAGGCGCCCGGGCTTTTATCGACAAGCGGAAGCCGGAGTATAAGGGGCGGTAGGGGCACGGGGCGCGGGCAGGAGTGGGTTAGGCGGGCCGCCAGGCCCGCCTAACTATTTCAACACTTTATACCTCCCCCCCAGCCAGTTGGGCACGTCGTTGGCGTACCACCCCGACCAGCGCCGATCCCGGGGCCCGCCGGCGATGACCGACTCGATCTCCGCCCGGCCCAGGTCGGTGACAAAGCGGAAGCTGGGGCTGAAGGTGGTGAGCCGGCCGGCGCTGTGGAAGATCTGGCCCTGGGGGATGGTGGCGCGGCAGCCGGGGAGTTCGATGGGCCCGTAGTCGAAGCCCAGCCAGGGGGGCAGCTTGCCGCCCAACAGCAGATGGCTCAGCATGACCTTGCGGGTGGAGCCGTAGGGTGCGGGCTCCGCGGCCAGGCCTTGGGCCAGGGCCTGGCGGAACAGCTCCTCGCGGGGCCGGTCCCCGAACCAGGCCGCGTCCTCCCGGCACAGCACCTCGTCCAGGTTGCCGTAGTAATCATGGAACAGGCTGGTCTCCTCCATCACCCGGGCCACCACCTCCCGGCCCAGGCCGCCGTCCCCGAACACCACGTCGATCAGCGCCCGGTACACCGCCTCGAACAGGGTGGCGGCCCGGGAGTCGGCGGTGTAGCGGCAGTCCCAGTCCTTTAGGAGCTTGCCCGCCGGAGTGTCCGGCAACAGCGGCCGCAGAATCGCCAGGAAGCGCTCGGCTTGCAGGGAATACAGGTCATAGTGCATGGCCTTCATGTAGGCCAGGTCCAGACACCCACCCTGCTCCAGCATCTCCTGGATGCGCCGGGCCCGGTAGTCGGCCATGGGCAGGTTGATGGGCTGGGAATCGCCCAGGTGGTTCAAGTCCTGGTTGGCCGTGACGATGAAACCCTCGGGCGGGTTGTATGAGCTCGGCAGGTCGGCCGGGTCCACAAAACCCAGCGGGTCGTAGCGCTCCTCCCAGCCCGGCAGGGGCACCAGGCCGCTGACCCCCGCGGGCCGTTGCCACAGGCGGCCGGTCATCTGGTAGCCCAGATTGCCCTCCTGGTCGGCGATGACGAAGTTGAAGGTGGAAGCCTCCAGCTTGCGGAAGCAGGCCATGACCTCCTGCACGTTATCGGCGTCCAAAAGCCCCAACAGCCCGTTCCACTCGCCGGCTCCGCAATTCTCCTTGGCCGACCAGCCCTGCACCAGGTAGTAGCCCTCCTCCGTGGGGTCGCCCTCCAGGACCCCGTGTTCATTCTCATAGACCTGGAGGGTCAGCGGCGGGTGCTTCTTGCGGCGGATCACTTCCTCCCGCACCTGGAAGGGGCGCCAGCCGTCTTTCCGCTCATACTTCCCCCCGGCGCAGTGCTCCACCCGGAAATCCAGCATGTCCATGAAGGAGTAGGTGGCGCTCCAGGCCACCCGCCGGTTCCGGCCCAGGATGAGGCCCGGCGCTCCGGGTATGGTCACCCCCAGGTACACGTTGTCCGGCAGGCGCATGACGATTTCCGCCCACACCGCGGGCAGGCGGTTCACTTCCAGGTGGGGGTCGCCGCAGAGGATGGCCTGGCCCGAGGCGGTGCGGGAACCGGCCACGGCCCAGTTGTTGGAGGCGGAGAAGCGGGGCAGCCCGGCCAGCCACGGCGTCTCCGGGGAGATCAGGGGCGGGTCCAGCTTGACCTTGGCCAGGAGCTCGTAGTCGATCTCTTCGGTGAGGTAGGGGAAAAGCTCCTGCAGCCGGGCCTGGTCCACCCCGTGCTGGATCATCTGCACCAGGAACTTCTCCAGGTTGCCCTGGGCGTCCACCAGGCCCAGGAAGCCGAAGGCCTTGCCGATCAACAGGCTGTCGGCCACGGTCCAGGGCTCGGGCCGGGCGTAGCCCAAGAGCCGCAGCTCCCACACCGGCCGGTTGGTGGCGAAGTAATGGTTCACCCCGGCGGCGTAGGCCCGCATCTGGGAGGCGGCCCTGGGCTCCAGGGCTGCTTCCTGGGCCGCCGGGTCGGGCAGGAAGTTGAAGCGGCGCATGAAGGTGTCCACGGCCAGCAGTTCCGGGGTGTCGGCCAACAGCTCGCAGCCCCGGCCCTCCAGCAAAATGCGGGTGAGCTGGGCCTGCACCTGGCGGTCGTTCATGTGGATGAAGCCCAGGCCGAAGGCCAGGTCCTCCCGGGTGGCGGCGGTGATCTCCGGCACCCCGTCCTGGTTCCGCCGGAGGGTGATGGGCCCGTCCGAGCCCTCCAGGGTGATTTGCCCGCTGATCAGTTTCATGCCCCCTCCCTGTCTGGTCAAGGAGCCGCCCCCGCCGGGGAGCAGCCACCTATGGAGGCCGATGCACGGCAAATACAAATATATTGCAGTTAAAACAACGTTATATGTCATATTTGCGCGGTTAGTTGTGCGCCGTCGGCCTCAAGCGGGCCAAGGATGGCCCGCCAAATCACGAGCCTAAAGGCGAGTGATTTGTGCTGGTTGGTAAAACCACGCTTTTGCCAACCAGCTTAAGATGCACGGTGCAGGACGCACCGTGCATCACCCTCCTATGCGGATATCCTAGGCGTTATAGGATGAAGAAGGCAAGTCACGGCTCTTGCCCGCCGGGCGGGGCGGACGATTTTTGCCCGGTGGGGCGAAGGGGCGGGGACGAACGGCGGGGCCAGGGGGGTCAGGCCAGGGGTACGAAGCCGATAAGGGTGAGGTCGTCGCGGCGGGGCTCTGGCCCCCGCCAGGCGGCCAACTCGGCTTGGACATGCTCCCACTGCCGGGCCATGGGCTGACCCCACACCGGGGTGATGATTTGGGCCAGGCGTTTTCGCCCCAGGAGCCGGGGCGGCGAGTCCGGGCCGCCCATCTGGTCCGGCACCCCGTCGGAGAGGAGATAGAAGGCGTCGCCGGGCCGCACGGCCAAGGTGTGCTCCGTGAAGGCGCCCTGGGGCGGCAGGGTGCGATAGCCCAGGCGGTCGCGGTCGCCCCGGATCTCGTGCAGTCCCTGGGGGCCGGCGCACAACAGCGGCAGACCGGCCCCGGCAAAGGTCAGGGTGCGGCGGGCCGGGTCCCACAGGCACACCGCGGCCTCCAGGCCGTCGTCGGAGTCGGCGTGGGGCAGATCCTGGCGCAGCCGGGCCCGCACCATGCGGTCCAGGGAGCGGAGGATCTCCCCCGGCGAAAGGGTGTGGGACTCGTGCAGGATGTTGTCCAGGGCCGAGGCCACCACCAGGGTCATGAAGGCCCCGGGCACCCCGTGGCCGGTGCAGTCCATCACGGCCAACAGGCATTGGTCCCCGATCTTCTCCAACCAGTAGTAGTCGCCACCGACCAGGTGCAAGGGCTCCCAGGCCACGTGGAGGTCCGCCACTTCGCCCCCCAGCGCTTGCTTGGCGGGCAGCATGGCGGTCTGGATGCGGCGGGCGTACTGGATGCTCTCCAGGATCAGGCGGTTGGCCTTTTGCAGTTGGGAGTTCTTCTCCAGGAGGCTGGCCTGGGCCTTTTGCAGTTCGTCCAGCAGCCGCTTGGCCTCGTCGCCGCTTTTCAGGTGGTCCACCATGCGGTTGAACGCGGCCGTCACCTGGCCCAGCTCGTCATCCGCCCGCCAATCCACCTTTTGCCAGTCCTTCCGCTCCACCCGGGCCATGGCCGCCAGGAGCCGGTCCAAGGGCCGGGCCACCAGGCGGCGGGTGGCCCGGTGCAGGGTGGTGAAGAAGCCGGCTAGAAGCACCCCGATGGCCAGGAGACCGATGACCGCCTGGCGGTAGGCGCTGGTCAGGAGATGGGCGGTGGAGACCACCAGGACAAACTCGCCGAGGTGGCTCTGCCCCCCCGGCTCCATGACCGGGGTGCTGACCTTGATGAAGCGGCCGTCCGTGGGCTGGGCGCCCAGTTCGAACAGCTTGGCCCCTTTCTCGTCCAACAAGAGCGCGTAGCGAAAAGTCTCGTCCCGCTCTATGGCCCGGATCTGCGCCTCGAACACCGGCCGGTCCAGGTTCCACACCGGCCGGGCCAGGGCCGCGGCGGTGAGCCGCGCGGTGAGCTGGGCCCGGGAGGCGTTGAACTCCCACTGCTCCTGGTAATTGAGGTAGCCCACGGCCAACTGGGTCAACAGCACGATGCCGAAGATGACCGGAAAAGTGGCGTAAAAGACTTTACGGGCCAGGCCCTGTTTCACCCGGGGCGGCTGGCGGTCTGGGGTGGGGGAAGTGTTCACGGCGGTGGTCTCGGGGCTAGGCGGTGCATGATAAGGGCGGGGCAGAGCCGGGCTCACTCGACGGTCGATTGGTTCTGGTCCACCCAGACCACCGTGCAATTGCGGCCCTGGGCCTTGGCTTGGTACAGGGCCTTGTCGGCGTTGGAAAAGGCTTGGTCCAGGCCCCGCTCGCCGACCAGGCAGGCGGCTATCCCGATGCTGGCGGTCACCACGAAGCTGGCCTCCCCGAACCCCACCTCCCGTTCGGCCAGGTTCACCCGCAAGCGCTCAGCCACCTGCCGGGCGCCCTCTGAGTCGGTGTCGGGCAGAAAAATCGCGAACTCCTCGCCGCCGATGCGGCCCATGATGTCGGTCGCCCGGAGGCTCTGACCGCAGACCGTGGCAAAAGCCCGGAGGGCCTCGTCCCCGGCCGCGTGACCGTGCTGGTCGTTGATCTTCTTGAAGTGATCCAGGTCCATCAAAAGCAGGCTCAGGGGCGAGCCGGTGCGGGCGGAGCGTTGCAGCTCCCGGCCCCCCAGGTCCAGGAGGTGGCGCCGGGTGAACAGGCCGGTGAGCGAGTCGGTCACGGCCAGGCTGCGGAGTTCGGTCTCCAGTTTCTTCCGTTGGTCGATCTCGCGGGTCAGTTTCTGGTTCAGGGCCAAGAGCTCTTCCGCCTGCTCGGCCAGGCGCTGGTTGGCGTTGTGCAGGTCCAGTTGCATGCGGTCGGACAGCCGCACCATGCGCTGCTGCTCACGGAGCTGTTTGCGGTAAGCCTCGGCCAGATCCCGTACCCCCACGGATACGTCTTCCAGCTTGGACACCATATCCGCGGAGCGGGACAACACCTTCTCTTCTTTTTGGAAGAGGCTGTAGGGGGCCTTGGAGTCTGATTCCTGTTGGCTCACGGTTACCTCAGGCAGCGGGGATCACGCAAAGATTGAACTCGACTTTTTCGAAATCCTCGGAGAAATCCTCGCCGAACTCCTCCATGGTGTCATCGTCTTCCAGGTAGTACCAGTTGATCACCACCCGGCAGCCTTTTTCCGCCGCGCTCTCCAGCATCTGGAAGATGTTCATCAGGGCCTTGGCGCTGCTGCTGTTGAAATAGGACATCTTGAGCTCGACGACCAACTCGCCGCCTTTGGCGAGTTCCAGATGTCGGCGGAGCCCCTCCAGGAGCGGCCCGAAAAAGGCGGCCGCGTCTTCGGGGTAGGATTCGCCCTCCAGCCGCAGGTACTGGGCGGGGAAATCGAAATCCACGAGGGGGGAGCGTTCGGTGGGGGGGTGGAAGATCCTGTCCATGACGCCTCAGATATAGGCTTTCAGGCAAAAAAACGCCTGGTTTGCATCGATGTCACAGAAATCGAACTCCACCGGCACACTGGAGCGGCGGGCAATTTCAATGAGGCCCAAGGTGGCTCCCTGGCTGTCCTCGGCCGGGGGTTCCTTGAGCTGTTCCCGGTAATATTCCTTCAGTCCAGCCTTGTCCAGGCTGGCCAGATGCTCCAGCCGCTGGCGCAGGGATTGTTCCTGCCGGCGGTTGACCACATTGCCGCACACCACGAAAAAGCGCTTGCCCTCAGAGCCCACGGTGATGACCCCGGAACTCAGGATCACCGGGGTTTCCGGCCCCCCAGAGATGCGTTCGGCCGAATAGCGAATGATGTTCTGCACCTGCTCCACGAAGATAGAGAAGACCTTTTTGGTGATGTTGGGCTCCGTGTCTTCCAGAGCCATTTTCTGTTTAATGGCCTCCCCCAGGGCAAAGAGGATCTTTTCGGAGATGAAGCCCGTGAACGAGAAGATTATGCCCTTGTCGTTCAGGCCGTTCTTGAAGTGATAGTATTCTCTGGCCAGCAGATTCATCTTTGGTCCCGTGCTAGCAGGCTGTTGAAAAACGGCCTGCCAGGCGCGCCAGGGATGGCGCGCCAAATTGCGCGTCTTTGAAAAAGCAAGCAATTTGCCAAACTTGACAAAACCACGCTTTTGTCAGGTTTGGTTGAAAAAGGCCATGGAGGGACTTTTTCAACATCCTGCTAGTGATTACCTGCGCGGGGGATCGTGGTCCTGTCCCGCGACCAGAGCCCCCAACCGCGGCCGTGGCGTCAGGGCTGTAGGTCCACATGGTGCCGCTGCCAGATCTCCTGCACCATACTCTTTTCCTGCCGCAAAAAGGCGTTGAACTCCTGGATCACCTTATCATGCTTCAGGGTGGACAGGAGATAGGATCCCTCGATGTGGGGCAGGCCGGGGTCGAACACCAAGGCCCCCGGCGCTTTGAGCACGTGCTCCAACTGATAGCTGGCCACTCCCGGGTTCACGTAGGCTCCGTCGATGCGCCCCAGGATGGCCTGCTGCAACAGCCCCCGCAAGAGCCCGTTTTCCACCAATTTGACCTGGCCCGCGTCGATGAGGTCCAGGTATTTCCAGGGGGTGAAGCCCAGGACCGTACCCAGGACCTTCAGCTTGGCCAAGCCGGCGCCCTTGTTCTGGGGAAGCACCATCACCCCGTCGATGAAGTGCATCACCGGATCGCTGTAAGCAATGGTCAGCCCTTGCTTTTCCTGGCTCTTCCAGGCGGGGTTGTCCGGAAACTTGAAGTCCAGGCCCCCGGCCAGGAACTCCCGGTACAAGCGGTTCACCGGCAGAGGGCGGTAAACGAAGCTGACACCTCGGGTCTTGCCAAAGGCGTCCAGGATTTCGCGGGCCGGGCTGATGTACCGGCCGTACTCCGTGGTGTAGAAGGGGCGGTAAGGGATGTTTTCCACCCCCACCACCAGTTCCTCCGCTCCGGCCAGGGCAGCCTGTCCCCAAAGACAGACCGCCAGAGCCACGATGGCAAGACCT
The DNA here is from genome assembly GCA_020444165.1 of Deltaproteobacteria bacterium. The sequence continues at coordinate 51,551 of JAHLLK010000023.1, forward strand.
CGGCGCATCCGAGCAATTCTCCAAGCGGGGTGCGGCAACCCCCCCGCCAGGCGGGCCAGGGATTCCCTCCCGCCGACGTTCAGCTTGCCGGGGCGATCCTTAGTAGGGATGGCCCGCCAGTTTGGGCAGTTTGGAAAAAATAAGCAAAATTATTTAACGTGGTTACCAAATTGCCCCCACACAAGCTTTGCTTGCCGGGGTGCGTTGCCGCAATTGCCAAGAAGGTTCTTTAAAGTCTCAACCGGTCATGGGAACCAACTTTGGGATCCCCCGGGCCCTGTATGCGGCAATCCCCTTAGCGGCGGCGGGCTCTCCGGCTCCTGCTGTCCCGGCAAGAGTTTTCGCCTTACTTAATCGATTTATCGGTCAGGGCGGCCAAGCCCTTGCGTGGGCTCCCCGCGAGCCACCCCAACCCCACTGGGTTCCGCCTGGTTCGCACGGATTATTCCAGCGAACCGTCCAGGCAGCGTAGCCGCGGATTCACAAGCATCCCCCAATTTGCCTATTTCCCACGCTTTTGGCAAGAATTTTCCGGCCGCGCCGACCAATCGGTCGCTCCCCCCTTGCTCCGGCTCGTGGCCCCCTATCCAAGCCGCGGTGGATTGTGCCATCATGGGCAGGGTCCGCTGGACAGCCCCACGACCTCGCCCGGCCAGGGCCCCGCACCGTCCCTTTCCCGCCTCCACTCAGGGAGTGAAGCCATGCCCAAGCTGAACGGCACCCAGCTTTACGGGGCGCGCCGGCTGGCGGCCACCCTGCGCCTGGCCGGTCATCCGGACCTCCGCCGCCTGTCCCCCCGCCGCAAGCTGGCCCTGGCCCGGGTCTCCCGCCAGAGCAAGGCCACCCGCCTGGACGGCCAGATTTACAGTAATACCTTCACCCCGCCCTACCCCTCCCCGGCCTATGACCGCTATCTGCGGGGTCTCATCTCTCTGGCCGAGGGCCGGCCGGTGCCGGTGATCGCCAACTTCGCGGTCACGGCCAAATGCCCCTGCAACTGCTGGCACTGCTCCTTTGCCAGCCGGGAGAAGAAAAAGGAGCTGTCCACCGCGGAACTGCGCCAAGCCATCGGCCAGGTGCAGGCCCTGGGGGCCAGCGTCATCGGCTTCACCGGCGGCGAGCCCTTGCTCCGGCCCGATCTGGAGGAGATCATCGCCAGCGTGGGGCCGGACTCCACCCCGCTCCTGTTCACCACGGGCTTTGAGCTGGACCGGGCCCGGGTGCGCCGCCTCAAGGAGGCCGGGCTCAAGATGCCGGTGGTGAGCCTGGATCACCACACCGCCGCGGTGCACGACCGGGGGCGCCGCCGGGCCGGCATGTTCGACACGGCGCTGAAGGCCTTGGAGCTGTTCCGGGAGGAGGGCTTCTACGTGTCGGTGTCCTTTGTGCCCACCCGGGAGCTGATGGACGACCCCGCCGACCTGTGGCGCACCATCGAGTTCTTCCGCGCCCAGGGGGTCAACGACATGCGGCTCACCTCGCCCATCCTCTCGGGCCGGCTCACCGCCCGGCCCGAGGAGAAGCTGACCCCGGCGAACGTGGCGGCCATTCACGACATTCAGCGGAAATGCACGACCACGCCCGGCTATCCCGGGGTGTTCGCCTACGACTATTTCGAGTCCCAGCGTTTTTATGGCTGCGGCGCCGGGTTCAACTACCTTTTCGTGGACGCCGAGGGCAACGTCTGCCCCTGCGACTTCACCATGATCTCATTGGGCAACCTGCGGGAGGCGCCCCTGGCCGAGATCTGGCAGGCGATGAGCGGCCGCTTCCGCCTGCCCGGGGTCACCTGTTACGCCAACCGCATCAACGACACCCTGGCCGTGCTCCAGCCCAAGGTCTGGCCCTTGGGGCCGGCGGAGTCCGGGGAAGTGCTGGACCAGCACCAGCCCTATCAGGAGGACGAGCTCCCGGAGTTCTGGGCGGCCATGCTCCGGCCCGGGGGGAGGGGAAAATGATCTACGTGGAAGAAAGCCTGGCCGGCGCCGGCGGGGTGAAGCTGCACACCCGGCGGGCCCAGGTGGCCGAGCCTCGGGGCGCGGTGGTGGTGCTGCACGGCTACGGCGACCACAGCGGCCGTTTTGGCGGCTTGACCGAGCTGTTCAACCGCCTGGGGCTCTCGGTGTTCCTCTATGACCAGCGGGGGCATGGCCTGGCCGGCGGCGCCCGGGGGGCGGTCAGTTCCTGGAACGACTACCTGGACGACCTGGACCTGTTCCTGGCCCAGGTCACCCGCTGGCACGGCGCCCCGCCGGAGATCATCTTCGGCCACAGCATGGGCGGGCTGGTGGCGGCCGGCTATCTCCTGGCCCGGCCCCATTCCTTCCGCCTGGCCGTGTTGTCCTCGCCCCTCATGGCCCTGGCGGTGACCGTGGGCGGGGCCAAGCTGGCCTTGGCCCGCCTGGCCTCCCGCCTGGCGCCCCGGCTCTCCCTGCCCACCGAAGTGAAGCCGGAGATGCTCTCCCACGATCCGGCCGTGAGCAAGGCCTACGCCGAGGACCCCCAGAGTCACAAGGTGGCCAACAGCCGCTGGTTCACCGAGATGCTGGGGGCCCAGGAGTTTTGCCTGAGCCACGCCGCGGAGTTGGCCGTGGCCGGGCTGTTGGTGGTATACGGCGAGGCCGACCCCCTGGTGGCGCCCCGGGGGGCGCGGGAGTTCTTCGAGGCCACCCGGGTCGTGGACAAGGAGTGCCGCTCCTATCCGGACATGCTGCACGAAATCTTCAACGAAACCGGCAAGGAAACCCCCTTGGCCGATCTGGCGGCCTGGCTGGCCGCCCGCCTGTGAGGAAGCATGGCGGCTGATTATCTTTTAGCCATAGACCAGGGCACCACCTCCAGCCGGGCCATGGTGTTCGACCGCGAGGGCCGACCCGTGGCCGCATCCTCCCGGGAGCTGCCCCAGATCTTCCCGGCCGGCGGCTGGGTGGAGCACGACCCGGAGTTCATCTGGTCCGACACGGTGGGGGTGTGCCGCCGGGCCCTGGCCAAGGCCGGCCTGGGCCCCCGGGATCTGGCCGGCATCGGCATCACCAACCAGCGGGAGACCACGCTCCTTTGGGAGCGGGACAGCGGCCGGCCGGTGCACAACGCCCTGGTGTGGCAGGACCGGCGCACCGCGGCAGAGTGCCGCGCCCTGGCCGCGGCCGGGCATCTGGAGCTGATCACCAGCCGCACCGGGCTGTTGATCGACCCCTATTTCTCGGCCACCAAGCTGGCCTGGCTCCTGGAGCACGTGCCCGGGGCCAGGCAGCGGGCGGAGAAAGGCGAACTGGCTTTTGGCACGGTGGACAGCTACCTGCTCTATCGCCTCACCGGCGGCCAAGTGCACGCCACCGACGTCACCAACGCCTGCCGCACGCTCTTGTTCAATATCCACACCGGCGCCTGGGACCCGGACCTATTGGAGCTGTTCGACCTCCCCCCGGCGCTCCTGCCCGAGGTGCGGGACAACTGCGCAGCTTATGGGCAGGCCACAGCCAGCTTCCTGGGCGAGCCGGCGCCCATCCTGGCCATGGCCGGGGACCAGCAGGCCGCCCTGGTGGGCCAGGCCTGCCTGACCCCGGGCATGATCAAGAGCACCTACGGCACCGGCTGCTTCGTGCTGTTGAACTGCGGCGAGGAGCCCCGGCCCTCGGCCAACCGCCTGCTCACCACCGTGGCCTATCGCCTGAACGGCCGCTCCACCTATGCCCTGGAGGGCTCCATCTTCGTGGCCGGGGCGGCCATCCAGTGGCTGCGGGACGAAATGGGGCTCATCGAGCACGCCCGGGACAGCCTGGGGCACGCGGCTTCCCTGGCCGACAACGGGGGGGTGTATTTCGTGCCGGCCTTCACCGGCCTGGGCGCGCCCCACTGGGACCCCGCGGCGCGGGGGGCCATCGTGGGGCTGACCCGGGGCGCCACCAAGAGCCATTTGGTGCGGGCCGCCCTGGAGGCCCAGGCCTACCAGACCCGCGACCTCCTGGCCGCCATGCAGGGAGACGCCGGGCAGGAGCTCACGCTGATCCGGGTGGACGGCGGCATGGTGGTCAACGACTGGATGTGCCAGTTTTTGGCCGACGTCACCGGCCTGGCCGTGGAGCGGCCCCAGGTGAACGAGACCACCGCCCTGGGGGTGGCTTTCCTGGCCGGCCTGGCCGCGGGCCTATTCCCCGACCTGGCGGCCCTGGACCGCACCTGGCAGCGGGACCGGCTGTTCGAACCCGCCATGCCCGCCGACCAGCGGGAGGAGCTATACGCCGGCTGGCTGGCGGCGGTGCGGCGGGTGATGTCGTGAGGCATCGGTTCACCGTTCCCGGAAGAGCAGGGTCAACAGGGCCGGGGTGAGCAGCACGTCCGCGGCCAGGGCCAGGAGGATCACCGCCGCGGTGCACCAGCCAAAGAGAAACAGGTTGTTCATCGCCGAAAACAGGTAGACCAGGGCCCCGGCGGCCAGAGTCAGGCTGGTGATGACCATGGCCCGGCCCGCGGTGGCCAGGGCGGCCTGCACCGCCGCCCGGGTGGCCAGGCCAGCCCGCCGGGCGGCCAGGAAACGGTGCAGGAAATGCATGGTGTCGTCCACCGCCAGGCCCAGGGCGATGGCCCCCACCAAGAGCGCGTACATGTCCAGCCGCACCCCCAGCCAACCCAATACCCCCAGCACCAGGACGATGGGCAGGAAATTGGGCAGCATGGCCCACAGCCCCAGCCGCAGGTTCCCCACCAACAGCAGCATGCAACCGGTGATCACCAACCCGGCCCAGAGGTAGCTCTGGGCCGCGCTGGAGATGGCCGCGGTGAAGGTGCGGCTGAACAGGGGCACCAGGCCGGTGAGCGCCACCCGGGCGCCGGGACCCGCCGCGGCGGCCAACTCCCGTTGCAGGCTGGCCAGGAAGGGTCCATAGGACACCGCATCCACCCAGGGGACTCGGATGCTGAGGCGGAACGCGCCGCCTGCGGGGGCCAGGTAGGGCCGCAACTCCGCCAAATCCGGCGTGCCGCCGGCGATGGCCAGGGTAAGGCCCTGGGCCAGGCTGGCCGGATCAGAGGGGTACCCCAGGCGCTCGGCAGCCAGGCGGGCCAGGGGCCAGGGCCCCACCACCCCGGCCACCCGGAGGCCGGCCAGCTCCCGGCCGGGCAGGGCCGCCGCCGTCCGGCTCAGCCGGAGAAGCACCTCCGGGGGCAGGCGGCCGCCCTCCCCGGCCGGCCGCACCACCGCCTCCACCAGGGCCGCCCCGCCCAGGCGTTGGTCCAGGGCCTCGGTGATCTGCCGCACCGGGGCCTCGGCCGGCAGCCAGGCCAGGGGATCGTGGGTGAAGCCGATCCGCGCGGCTCCAACCAGCCCTCCCACCAACCAGAGCCCGGCCAGGGCCAGCACCAATTTGGGCCGACCGCAGGCCCAGCCCCCCATGGCGGCCAGAGCCCGGCCCAGCAGGCCGTCCCCGCCTTCTCCGCCCGCGTCCCGGCCCCGGCCCAGGGGCAGCACGGCCCACAGGGCCGGCAGCGCCAAGAGGGTCCAGGCCCAGGCGTACAGCACTCCCAGGGCGGCGAAAAGGCCCAGGTCGGCCACCGGGGCCACCTCGGCCAAGCTGAAGGAGGCCAGACCGGCCGCGGTGGTGAGGCTGGTGGCCAGAATGGGCAGGGCGGTCTCGGCCAGGGCTGCCCGGATGGCCGCCCGGCGATCGGCGGCGGCTCGTTGCTGGCGGAACAGGGCGGCCACCAGGTGCACCGCCGCGCCCAGGCTCACCGCCAGGAGGAACGAGGGCAGGATGATGGTGGGGAGTTTCAGGCTGGTCCCGGCCAGGGCCATGGCCCCGAGGGCCCCCACCACGCTGCCCCCGGCCACCACCAGGGGCAGGAGCACCCCGGCCGGCCGCCGGAACAGGACCAGGAGACAGATGCCGGCCACCAGGAGGGACAGGCCCAGAAACCGCCGGCCGTCGGCCTGCATGGCGCTTTTCACCAAGTGGCTGATGGCCAGGGAGCCGGCCAGGCCCAGACGGAACTCCGGGGCCTGGTGACGGGCCAGGACCTCCTGCACCTGGTCCACCCGCCGGGCCAGCCCCGCCTCCCGCGCGGCCGGGGAAGGCTTGGGGTCGGTTGCCGATCCGGGGGTCAGGGCCAGGAGAGTGAGCCCCAGGTCCGGGGCCAGCACCGCGCCGCTTAGCTCAGGGTGGCCCCGGGCCAGGGCCGCCAGGGCGGCCGGCGCACCCGTGCCGCCGGTGAACCCGGGCGGCAGGAGGTCCAGGAGGCCGCCCACCCGCCAGCCGGACGGGGCCAGGGCCGCGGCCAGGTCATCCTCCAGGGCCCGCAGCCGGCCCAGGAAGCCGGGGCTGGCCACCGGGCCCTGGGCCACCACCAGGAGCCCGGCCCCGCCGCCGAAGTCGCGTTGGAACGCCTGGTACTCCTGCAGGATGGGGTCCCCGGGCCGCAGGAAGCCCTCGGTGGAGGTGTCCACCCGGAGCCCCGCCGCGGCCCAGCCCAGGCCCCCGGTCAACAGCGCCGCCAGGGCCAACACCAGCCAGGCGTGACCCGCGGCCCAGACCCCCGCCGCGGTCAGGCCTCCGGCCACCCGCCGCCGCAATCCTCCCGGTTCGCCCCGGATCATGGGACCTCGTGGTGGTAGACGAACCCGCCGTACAGGTATTTGCTGGCCTCGGCCCCCAGGACCAACACCCGCTCCCCGGGCTGGAGCCGGCCGGAGCGCCGCAACCGGTCCAGGCTCACCCAGATGGCCGCCGAGCCCAGGTTGCCCAGGCGATCGGCGTGCACCACCACCCGCTCCGGGGAGAGACCCAGGCCCAGGGCCATTTCCCGGGCCAGGCGGCCGCTGGCCTGGTGGGGCAGAAACCAGTCCAGGCTCAGAGGGTCCAGCCCGCCTTGGGCCACCGCGGCCAGCCCCGCCCGGAACAGGGCCAGGCCGTGCTGTTTGATGCCTCGCCAGTTGTGGCGATAGCGTAACTCCTGTCCCGGCCGGCCGCCGGCCAGCCAGATGCCGGGCTGCCGCTTGCCGTCCAGGCGGCCGTAATAGAGGTGGCTGAGCCGCGGACCGGGCTCCCGATCCTCCGGGCCGACGACGGCCGCCCCGGCCCCGTCGCCCATCTGCAACAGGTTCACCAGTTGCTCGCGGTCCAGGAAAGCCGAGTCCAGGCGGCAGTACAGGGACCCGGTTTCGCTGCCCACCACCCCCACCGGAGCGGCCCCGGGCAGGGCCAGCAGCCCGGCAGCCTGCAAGAGCGCCGCGGCAAAGCCGGTGCAGGCCTGCCTGAGTTCGGCGTAGGGGCCGTCAAAACCCAGCTCGTCGGCCACCCAGGCGATGTTGGGCGGCAGTTGGGTGGAGGGGGTGGCGGTGTGGCCCAGCAGAAAACCCAGGCCCGCCGCCGGCAGGCCCGCCTGGGTCAGGGCCTCCCCCAGGGCCTGGGCTGCCAGTTGGTGGTTGGCCTGGCCCGGCCGGGGGGCTTCCAGAGACGCCCGCAGCTCGCGGCAGGTGTGCCGGGCCTCGATGCCCAGGAGCCCGGCCACCCGGGCTCCCTTCCTTACCAGGTCCAGGCCCAAATTGTCCCGCAGGCGGGCCAGGCCCTCCGCGGTGGCAAGGGGCGGGCCGGGCAGGCAGTGCCCCGTGCCCAGGAGCCGCAGGGTTACATCCAGGAAACGGTGCCCCATGCGCTCTCCCGGCCTCAGGAGAAGACCCGGCCCAGGCGCAGGGCCCGGGCGTGGGTGCGGAAGTTCGCCGCGGTGAGGCGTTCCAGACGGGCCGCTTCCGCGCTGGAGAGGCGGTCCAGGAAGCAGGTGGGGTCCGGCCCCAGCACGTCGCCGGTCTGGTAATAGGCCAGGGCCCGGCAGCCGCCGCAGGTGTAGCGATAGCGGCAGGCGCCGCAACGCCCGCCCAGGTTCCGCCGGTCACGCAGCCGGGCCAGGAGACGGGAAGCCGAAGCTACCTGGTCCAGGCCCCCGGCCGCGCGCACGTTGCCCAGGCTCACCCCGTCCAGGAGCAGCGGGCAGGGGCTCACCTCGCCCTCGGCCCCCACCGCGAGCCACGAGCCGCACCAGCAGCCCACCGGGGGCAAGGAGGCGAAATTGCTTCCCGGGCGCGCGGCTCCGCCCAGGGCCAGGTAATCTTCGGGGCGCAGAAAAAAAGGGGTGAAGCTGATGTAGCCATGCACCCGCGCCACCAGGGAGGGGTGCACCAGCCGGGCCATGGTGGCGGCGTCCAGCATCAGGGCCGGGTCGCCGGCGCCCCGGGGCACCAGGGGCGAACGGTTGAAAGCCAGGCCCAGCCCCGCGATGGCGCGGGCCGTGGCCGGGAAGCTGCCCGCGTTGTGCCGGCCCACGGTGACGGTCAATTGCAGGTTGAAGCGGAAGCGGCGGAGCTTTTTGATCAGGGCCAGGGTGCGGCCGGCGTCCTGGCAGCGGGTGGCGCGGTTGGCCTGGTCAAAGGAGTTGACCCCCAGGGAGAAACCCAGCCGGCTGCCGAAACGCCGCCGCAACAGGGCCAAAAGCCCGGAGTCCAGGGCCAGGCCGTTGGTGGCCACCCGGCTGTAAAAGCCCAGGCCGTCGGCCGCGGCCAGGATCTCCAGGGCGTCTGGCCGCAGGAAGAACTCACCGCCGGAAAACACCACTATCCGGGCTCCCAAACGCCGGGCCGGAGCCAGCACCAGGCGGGTCAGCTCGGCCAGGTCCAGCTCGGGCCCGGCCGCCCCGCCGCGGGTCGGCCGGGCCATGCAATGGGGGCAGGCCAGGTTGCAGCGCCGGGTGGTCTCCACGTAGACCATGGCCAGGCGGGGACCCGCCGGAGCGGGGGCGGAGTCCGGCATGGGCCTACTTCTCCGGGGTCAGACGGTAGGGGAAGCGGTAGGTGTGCCCCCGGCCGAATTTGGACTCCTCCGCGTAATCGCCTTCCATCCACCGCCAATGGGTAGTCCAGTAGGTGATTTCGGCGCTCTGGGGGGCATAGCCGGCCAGGCGGAGTTCCAGGTTGAGGTCATCCCCCCACACGAAGAACGGGGGGAACCAGTGCCACGCCTGGGGCACTTCCTGGGGGGTGGTGCCCACCAATTTTTGGTTCACATAGAGCTGGGCGCCGGGCGGCTCGGAGGTGATGTACAGGGTGTTCTGGCCCGCGCAACCGGCCAGGGTCAGGGCAAGGGCCAAAAGGCAGGCCCTGGCGGGAAAACGCTTTGGCTGCATTCTCGGCTCCCTTAAGAGTCGGGTCCATGATCCCCGGAAAGCCGGGCGAATAATCCTCTGGGTTAATCATAGATTAAATTGTAACACGTGAGCCCGGCCGTCCGGCCAGCCGGGAGTTTCCTCCCGGCTGGCGGCCCGGCAGCGTCGCTTAGGGCTGGGACGGCAGGGGGCAGGCCACCTTTTCCCCGGGCCGTTTGCGGGAGAGGATCTCCCACAGCTCTTCCTGCTCCGGGCGGTCCAGGCCCAGGCGGGGCAACTCCTGGGCCAACTGCTTCAGGCTCCCGTCCCCGGCCAGATAGCCGTTCAGCCGGGCGGCCACGGTGGAGTTCAGGAGCGCCTGGTCGGTGTCATCGGGATAGAGCCAGCGGAAGGCCGCCAGGAAAGTGGCCGAATGCCGGAGCGTGTACTTCTGGTGATAATCCTCCGCCGGATAGAACTTGCCCAAGGCCGCGATCTCCGTGGCCACCTTGCGGCCCGAGGAGTTCTCCAGGCGGTCCCGGCTGGCCAGGGCCTGTTCCTTCTGCTCCTGATCCGTGTACAGGATGGCCGAGGCGTATTGCCGGCTCCAGGGCCGGCCATAGGGGTTGTGCCACGACCAGAAATGGTCCACCAGCTCCTGGTAGGTGATGCGCCGCGGGTCGTAGTCGATCTGGATGCTTTCCATGTGATCGCCCAGGCTATGGTAGGTGGGGCCGGTCTTTTGGCCGCCCGCATAGCCCACCCGGGTGCGAATCACCCCGTCCAACACCCCAAACTGGGTGTCCGGACCCCAGAATCAGCCCAGGGCAAAGGTGGCGGTGCGGATCACCGCCGGGGCTTCCCGGTCCAAGGTGACCACCGGGCTGGCGGTGGCCGGGGCGGCAGGCTTGGTCAGGGTCGTCATGTTTTTCGGAACCTCCTTGGCGGGCAGGTTGCCCGCTCCCAGTAACGCGGCCAGGACCCCGCCCGCCAGGGCCAGGGCTCCCAGCCACTTGCCTCGTTTGCTCATTCGGCACCCCCGGCCGCGGGCTCGAAGACCAGCGCCGCGGAATTCAGGCAGTACCGGAGCCCCGTGGGGGGCGGACCGTCGTCGAACACATGGCCCAGATGGGCGTCACAGCGGGCGCAGAGCACCTCCGTGCGGGTAGTGAACCAGCTGTTGTCCGGCTGGGTCTTGATGTGGTTGGCCGCAATGGGCTTCCAGAAGCTGGGCCAGCCGGTGCCGGACTCATACTTGGTGTCCGAGCTGAACAGGGGCAGCCCGCAGTCGGCGCAGAGGTACACGCCCTTGGCGTGGTTGTCCCACAGCTTGCCGGAGTAGGCCCGCTCGGTGCCCTTTTGCCGGGTGATCTTGTACACCTCGGGGGGCAGGATGGCCTTCCACTCGGCGTCGGTCTTCTCCACCCGGCCCACCGGCTCGTTCTCCAGGTTGGACGCGGGCGCCATCGTGCCCTTGTCCTCGTGCATGGGGGCGGACTTCATTCCCTTATCCTCCTTCATGGGTGCGGCCTTGCTGTCCAAGCCTTCCTTCATGGACCCCTTGTCCTCCTTCATCGGAGTGGCCATAGTGCCCTTTTCTTCCGCCATGGGGGTGGCCATGCCGCTCTTGTCGCTCTCCATGGCCGCCAGCAGCATCCCCCCCGCGCCCGGCGCCGGAGAGTCCAGGCTGCTGTGATCTCCCTTCATGGGGGCCGGCTTCACGCCCTTGTCCTCCTGCATGGGAGCCGGGGTCAGGCCCTTGTCCTCCTGCATGGGCGCGGACATGGTCTCGGTCATGGCGCCCTTTTCCTTCTGCATGGTCTGGCCGCCCTGGCTCAGGTCCCCGGCCCAGGCCGCGGGAGAAACCAGGAGAAGGCCGCCCACCAGGAGGGTGCCGACCAACCAACTGAAGCCTTTCTTGAAAGTAGCCATCATCTACCTCCTTTGCCAAATAACCTGAAGAATAGTTATTGTTTTAAATTGATTATAGGTCCGCGCGGCAGCGGTTGCTTAAAGCTGGGATGATGATCTGGTAAAGATTCCTTAAAGCTCGGCGGGGAGAGACAGGGTGACGGTCAGGCTGCCGCCCGCCAGCCCGGCGGAGGCGCCGCCGCCGTGGGCCTCGGCCAACTCCTGCACGATAGCCAGGCCGATGCCCGAGCCGCCGTGCTCCCGGGAGCGGGATTTTTCCCCCCGGAAGAAGCGCTCGAACAACAGGCCCACGTCGCCTGGGGCCAGCTCCGGGGCCGGGTTGACGAAGCTGGTCAGCACCAGATCACCCTCCCGGCGCACGGTCACCCGGCAGGTGGCGTCCCGGGGGGTGTAGTTCAGGCCGTTTTGCAGGAGGTTGTCCAGCATCTGCAAGAGCTGCCCCCGGTCGGCCACGAGCCGGCCGGCGGCCGGGTCCACCTGGGTGGCCAGGGTGATCCCCCGCTCCCGGTAGAGCGGCGCCCAGGTCTCCGTGAGCTGCCCCCACAAGGCCGCGTAGTCCAGGGGCTCCTTGTGCAGGTTGGCCCGGGCCGCGTCCGCCCGGGCCAGGCTGAGGAGGTTCTCCACCAGCTCGTTCAGCCGGAGCGCCTCGCCGTGCAGCAGGGCAAAGGTGGCCGGGCCCGGCTCCACCACCCCTTCCCGGAGCCCCTCCAGATAGCCCTGCATGTTGGTCAGGGGGGTGCGCAGCTCGTGGGCCACGTCGGCCACCATTTTCTTGCGGAGGTTTTCCATGTGGGCCAGGCTCACGGTCATCTCGTTGAAGGCCCGGGCCAGGCTGGCCACCTCGTCGCTGCCCTGCACCGGCGCCCGCACCTGGTAGTCGCCGGCGGCCACCCGCCCGGCCAGGCGGGTCATGCGCTCCAGGGGGTGCAGCACCCGCCGCAGCAGGAGCAGGTTCAGGACCGCGGCCAAGACCAGCCCGACCGCCAGGGACCACAAGAGATAGCGGTGCACGGTTTCCAGGAACATGTGGTGGCTGGCCTGGGGGTCGATGTTGAATTTCTTCATGAGGGTCATGAAGTAGTCCGCGGCCAGGATGTCCACCGCCCACCAGGTGAGCACCACCACGCAGAGCAGCACCAGGAGGTTGACCGCCAGGATTTTCCAGATCAGCCGGATGCGCACGGTCACGGCCTCATTCCCCGCGGTCGGCGAAACGGTAGCCCATGCCCCGCACCGTGAGGATGAAGCGGGGGTCGGCCGGGTCGGCCTCCAGCTTTTGCCGGAGCTTGCCGATGTGCACGTCCACCACCCGGTCCACCACGGCCTCGCCCGCGGGGTAGAGCCGGTCCAACAGCTCGTCGCGGCGGAACACCTTGCCCGGCGCGGCCAGGAGCGCGGCCAGGAGCTTGTACTCGTGGGGGGTCAGGGAAAGGAGCTGGCCATCCAGCTTCACCGTGCGCTTGTCCAGGTCCAGCAATAAACCCCGGTGGGTGAGCACCGCGGCGGCGGCGCTGTCGCCGGGCGCGGTGCGCCGCAGCACCGCCCGCACCCGGGCCATCAGCTCCCGCGGGCTGAAAGGCTTGACCACGTAGTCGTCGGCCCCCAGGTTCAGGCCGCGCACCCGGTCCTCTTCCTCGCCCCGGGCGGTGAGCATGATGATGGGCGTGGCGTTGGCGGCCCGCACGGCCTGGGCCACTTGCCAGCCGTCCAGGCGGGGCAGCATCAGGTCCAGGATGATGAGGGAGGGGGCCGCCTGCTGGAAAAGCTCCAGCGCCGCCTGGCCGTCCGGGGCCACCACGGCCTGGTGCCCCTCCTTGCCCAGGTAGAGCGCGATGAGGTTGGCGGTCTTGGGATCATCCTCGGCCACCAGGACCAGGTGGCCCGTCTGGTTTGTGGTCATGCGCCCCCCGTGCGGCTGTCCGGTGAATCCAAACCCTAGCCAATATGGTAGCAGAGTCGCGCCAGGAAGGGGATTTGCCACCCAGGGATACCGGAGGGGAATATCAGGCGGGAACGCCGGGTGGGGAGCGCGGCGCAGGCCCGCGCTCCCCGCCCGGGAAAGAGTAAAGGGAGCCTTTTACCTCTTAATAATGCCGTTGTCTTTGCACCCCCGGCCCGCCCGCGCCAGGCGTCACCCCCGGCTGGGCCCCGCCGCGGCGGGGCGCTGGCTCGCCCGGGCAGACTCAGGCAAGCCAGATCCCCGCCGGCCCTGGCGCCCGGCTGCGCGCCGTCCCACGCGGCCGGGCTCCCCGCCCCAGCTCCTCGCGGAGCCTAAGCCGCCCGTGAGCGGGCCAGGAAGATATTGGCCGCCAGGGGCACCAGGTTGTCGAAGTCGCCGCTCAGGCTCTGGGCGCCGTCGCACAGCGCCTGGTCCGGCTGATGGTGCACTTCCACCATGAGGCCGTTGGCCCCGGCGGCCACCCCGGCCAGGCCCATGTCGGCCACCAGCTCGCGCACCCCCGTGCCGTGGCTGGGGTCCACGATCACCGGCAGGTGGTAGTGGTGGCGCAGATGGGAAACGTTGTTCAGGTTGAGCACGTTACGGTAGATCTTGTCCGAGGTCTTGTCGCCGCGCTCGCACAGGATCACCTGGGGGTTGCCCTCGTAGAGCCGGAGCGCCGCGCCCAAAAACTCGGTCATGGCCACGTGGTCGCCGCGCTTCAACAGCACCGGTTTTTTCGAATCACACTGGCTGAGCGCGTCCAGAAGGGTGTAGTTCAGGCAGTTGCGCGCCCCCACCTGCCAGATGTCGATGTCGTATTCCTCGAACAGTTTGATGTCCCGGGCGTCCATGATCTCGGAGATCACCGGCAGGCCAAAGGTTTGCCGGGCCTCGGCCAACAGCGCCAGGCCCTCCTCGCCCAGGCCCTGGAAGCTGCGGTGCAAGGTGCGGGGCTTGAAAGCGCCGCCCCGGAGGATCTGGGCTCCTGCCTTGGCCACCATCTCGGCGGTGCGGAAAAGCTGGTCCCGGCTCTCCACCGCGCAGGGCCCGGCGATGATGGTCAGGTCTTTGCCCACCCGGTGGCCGCCGGGCAGCTCGATCACCGTGTCCTCGGGGTGGAACTGGCGGGAAAGCTCCTTGAAGGGATCGGAGATGCGGTGCACCTGGGCCACGAACTCCATGGCCTTGTACTTCTCCTCATCCAGCTTGCTGACGTCCCCCTTGATGCCCACCATGGTGTAGATGTCGCCCGAAAAGATGTCCAGGCGTTCGCGGGGTACGCCGTCCTCGGCCAACTTCTTCACCAGGTCCTCGAGCCTGGTCGAGCCTTGTTTGGCTTTCATCTGGATTATCATGGCGCTGCTTCCTTTCGGCTTTGGGGCGTTGGGTTGGGTACAAAACAAAAAACCCACCGTCTGGCGACGGTGGGCTAGGTTGCGATAGTTTGCTCAGAAACCTAGGTGCTGGACACTCCGCACAAGCTCACCGCCACAGGGGTGGGAAAATAATAATAATAGGAAAAGACCCGGGCGCAGCCCCACCCGGGACGGCTGGCGTCCTGCGGGGTGGCGTGGCTGTGCGCGGCGTGGGCCATGGGGTCAATTCCTCGTGGGAGCTTGGTTAATGGCCAATCTTAACTCGGGAAATTCAAACCTGCAATCAAATATGGCGCCCCTCCCGCAGATTTAGGCTGACCCGCCCCTTCCCCCGCGATGGTTCACTCTTCCATAATAGGACCTGGGAAGGTGTCGGATTGTCCGCGTTAGGGGTGTTTTCGGCCATTCCCCCCCCGGTGGCGGGATTACACCTCGCAGTAGATCATTTTTCAACCAAATGAAAACTATGAAGTTTTTTTGGGGATGGGGGGGGGAAACCCCTTTTTGTCCACAAAAAGGGGTTTGCACCCCAGAAAAGCGTAGCTTTTCTGGGGACCCCGCATGTTTCCCCCCACATCTTCCCCTTTCTCCAACAAACTCCATATCGGTGGATAACCATGTACGAAAACCTGGCCGTCATGGCCGTGTTCATCATGATCTACAGCATGGCTGCCGGCTGGGTGGAACAGCGCCCCCTGAGCGGCCCCATCATCTTCCTGTGCTTCGGCCTGGCCATGGGCCCCCTGGGCCTGGACCTCCTGCGGGCCGACGTCAGCGCCAAGATGCTCCGCACCCTGGCCGAGCTGTGCCTGGCCCTGGTGCTGTTCAGCGACGCGGGCAGCGCCAACCTGCGGGTCCTGCGGAAAAGCTCCGGCCTCACCACCCGCCTCCTGTTGATCGGCCTGCCCCTGACCATCGGCCTGGGCTTCCTGGCCGGCATGTGGCTGTTCCCGCACATGCACCTCCTGCAAGTCGCCCTCCTGGCCGTGATCCTGGCCCCCACGGACGCCTCCCTGGGCGCGCAGGTCATCACCAACCCCGCCGTGCCGGACCGCCTGCGCGAGGCCCTGAACGCGGAGAGCGGCCTGAATGACGGCATCTGCGTGCCGGTGCTGTATCTGTTCCTCACCCTGGCCGTGGGCACCGAGGTCATGCACCGGCCCGTGGGCTTCGCCCTGTCCCTGTTTGCCGAGGAGATCGGCATCGGGCTCCTGGCCGGCCTGGTGGTCACTGCCCTGGGCGTCTGGGTCTGGGGCCTGGCCAACCGGCGCGGCTGGGTGGAGGAGGCCTGGTTCCAGATGCCGGTGCCGGCCATGGCCGTGGCCGCTTTTTCCGTGGCCCAGGCCCTGGGCGGCAGCGGCTTCATCGCCGCCTTTGCCGGCGGCATCCTGTTCGACAGCCTGATCCAGCACCGCAAACAGGAGCTGATGGAAGCGGCCGAGGGCATCGGCAACACCCTGGGCCTCATCACCTGGGTGATCTTCGGCTTCGCTGTGGTGGGCCAGGCCCTGCCCGTGTTCTCCTGGCCCATGCTGGTCTACGCCGTGCTCAGCCTCACCCTCATCCGCATGCTTCCGGTGTACCTGGTCCTGGCCGGCACCGGCGAATCCCCGGCCAGCAAACTCTTCCTGGGCTGGTTCGGCCCCCGCGGCATGGCCAGCATCGTGTTCATCATCCTGGTGCTCGAGGCCAAGCTCCCCGGCGCCCGCGACCTGGCCATGACCGTGGTCTGCACCATCATCCTGAGCGTCATCGCCCACGGGCTCTCGGCTTTTCCGCTGGCCAATGCACTGGGGAGGAGGGAGAAGTGAGAAGATGTGGGGGGAAGGGCCCTTTTTTGAAAAAAAGGGCCCTTCCCCCCACACCCCCCATCCCCCAAAAAACTTTAGTTGTTTATGGGTTGGGTACTTGCGGCGTGGGTGAGGCTAGGCGCAGGTCGCGCCGTGTACCAGTCCCGCCGTGGGGTGGAAATGGTGCTGGCAATTTGGGATGTGCTATGGTGGGGCGTGGCGGTTTGTGGGGCCGTGGAATGCGGTGAACGGGGGGGCCGATCGTGAATTCGCGCGGGCAAGTCATCAGGGAGATTCGGGCTCGTTTACCAATCCAACTGGCTACCACTGCCGGTCTGGTTGTTTGGCTTTGCACCGGTCCAGAACCCATCCAAGTTCTGTTGAGCAGCATGGCGGGAAACCTGCTTCCCCCGCTTCTGACCAGCTTCTTTCCATCCTTTTCTAATGATCCCCTCGACGATATCGACTGGCCCAAATTCCAGGCCGCTGTGGAGGAACTGGACCGCGAAGCATTAGAAGCATTAGAGGAGGAGATCAGCCGCACGCCGGAGCTGGCCGAGGAAGCGCGTAAGTTCTTTCTGGAGTGGCCGGGCGAAATTCCGGAGCAATTGCGCAGTCTGGAACGCAAGATCGGTCACCTACTTTCCCTAACCACCATGCTGCCTTTCAAGGTCCACACCGGGGTTGACAGCCTGGTGCGTGATATCCCCCGGGTGCAGGCTTTCGGTGCCAAACTGGTGGTGAAGCGTCCCGAAGCCGAAGCTTTGGTCAACCATTTCGCCCAAACCTCCGATCCTCGCCGGGTGCTGCTCTATGGCCGGGCCCTGGCCGGCAAGACCTTCCTGGCTTACCTGGTGGCCCGAGAGTGGATAGGCCAGGGCGGCCAGGTGGCTTGGATGGTTACAAGTACTCTGACCGAGCTGGGGATAAACAATCTGGACTGTTGGCCTGGCGAGAAGCCTCTGTTGATTTGGGACTCCATGGAGCCTGGGCGACTGGACGAGAATACTTTTCTTCTTATCATGCAAATCTATGGTGGCCCGGTTCTGTTCACGACCCGGGTAGGCGACCATCGCGAAGAAATGAAGGATTGGCAAACCAAGCTGGAGGCCCTGCAAAGACAATATGATTTTCGGGCGGCGGAACTTACGGGAGATGGTGTGCAGCCTGTTTGCCGCCAGGCCCATGTCTTCCTGGGCGAGATGGCCAACTTGGGACAAGTCATTTCCAGCGTTGCCGAAAGCATGGGAGGTGACCTGACCATCACCGCAGATGGCCGGGAGGAATTGGCCGAAAGGCTGAAAGTCGCCTGGGGCGGACGGGAGACCACCATCCTCGGATTAGCCAAAGCCTATCTGATGGCCTTGAAAAAGCAGGGCGTGGAAAAGGTAGACAGGGCCGCCGTGGTCCGACTGGCCCAATTGGACGGGCGGCAACTTTCCCGCGAGGACGAGGTAAAACAGGTTTTCCTGCTCACCGTGGACGAACCGGAGCGACGGTACTTGCGCATCCTGGCTCGTTTGCGGCATTGGACCAATGCCGATAAATTCCATTGGCGGATTCTGGAAGCGGCATTGCAGGCCCATCGCAACATAGATTCACAATGGCCGGACCGGCGAGTTACGCTGATAAATTCGGGGATAATCCTGGAACATGATGACCATTATACTGTCTGGCATGATCTACAGCTTAACGTATTGGAAATTGAGGATGCGGTGGAAATTAATCAACGGGAATGTACGCTGGAAGTCATGGCAAACATACTTTGTGGTACTTTAACTATATCCGAATCAAGCGTCGAAGAACGCGCCGACAAGTGTTCAATTATAGGTTTTTTTTCCTCAAAAATTGACCAACTGGGACATCATGATACAGCCAATAAAATTTGCCAATCTTTGCTCCCAATCTACCAGGAGATAAACCGAAAATATCCAGATAAATTCGACCTAGACCTGTCAATTTATTACAATAATTTTGGCAGCAATCTTGCCAGATTAGGTAATAATCACGATGCACTAATTGCCTATGAACAGGCCTTAGAAATCAGGGAACGTCAATCTATTATTGACCCTGCCACATTCCAGCCACGTATGGCGAACACGCTCCTAAATATTGGCAATATAGCCGCAAGCATCGGAAATAAAACTGCTGCCTTAATTAGCTACCAAAAGGCTTTAGACATATATATTTTCCTAGAAAAAAGCCAACCGGACAATTATTCATCTTTTATCGCACACGCTTATGGCAATCTTGGCAATCTTATGGTTGAAATGGACCAGCTAGCCCAAGCCAGAATCCTTTACAAAAGAGCGTTCAGAATTTATTATCGCTTATCCAAGTTTAGACCCAGAACTTATAATCCCGACCTCGCGATGACCTATAACGACATGGCAAACCAACTGGAAAAGCTAGGCAGAACAAAAGGCGCTGAAGTTTTCTACCGCAAGGCTTTGTCCATACTAGAGCCATTATCCCAAGAGCATACCAGAGCCCACCTACGCAACTTGGCTGGTATCTATCATAATTTTGGCCTCATGCTTGTGGGCATGCTAAGGTTGAAAGAGGCCAGTGATTACCTACATAAATCCCTTGAAATGCGCACCGATTTATCCCGAGATTTCCCCATGGCCATCGAGCCAGAGCTCGTCCAAACCCACACCGCAGTTGCCTCGCTTAACATGGAGATGCGAGATTACAAAAAGGCCAGTGATGAATTGACCGAAGCCCTTGTCCTACAATTACGATTAGTGCATCAGCATCAAGATTTATTTATAAAAAACATGAGTGCACCTCTGAAGTATCTCAGAAATCTTTTACTACGGGAGGATTTCGCAGCACGCGAAAATTATTCTTATTTATTCTGGGATAGATTGCTAAAAGAATTCGAGCTAGCTTCCTTTCCCCTCTGCAAAACCCTTGGCGACATCTTCCTCTCCGCCGGCTTCTCTGACCTAGCCCTCGAACCTTTCCTGCTCGCCTATCTGATCCTGAAGGAAAGAGCCCCTGACCAAGCCGCTCTCGCCTTCGCCGATCTCCAGCAAGCCGAGGCCGCCCTCGGCGACCAAGCCCCCGCCATCCGCGTGGCGGCGGAGGCCAAACTACGCCCCTACCTGGAGGCCGCGCCCGACGCTACGCCCACTCCCGACGAGACACCCCCGCCTGCCTAATCTCCCCCTGCCCGGCCCCAACGGCCCCGGCCCCGGACGCCCCCCGCGCCCTGCGCCACGAACCCCCCTCCCCCCCCCAACCCCCTTATTACCCAACCTCTAATTTCTTCAATCTTTAACTTTATTTTTATCCTTACAGCGCCACCCTCCCCTTCAGCGCCTTGGCCAGCTTGGCCTGCAACACCTCGGGCGAGAAGGGCTTCAGGATGTACTCGGTGACCTTGGCCTTGGCCGCGGCCAGGATGACCCCCCGGTCCGCCTCGCCGGTGGTCAGGATGAACGGCAGGTTCAACATTTCCGGGTCGCTCCTGATCAGGTGCAAGAGTTCCAACCCGTTCAGCTCGGGCATGTTCACGTCCGAGATGACCAGGCCGATGGGCCGGGTGCGCAGGACGTCCAGGGCCTCGTGGCCGTTGGCCGCCTCGTAAAGGTTCTTGAAGCCCAGGCGGTGCAGGATGGACTTGGTGAGCCGGCGCATGTTGGCGTAGTCGTCCACCACCAATATGCCCAGGTCCCACCCCCCGGCCGCCGCGCCCCGGGCCGGGGCGGGGGCGATGCCGCCGGAGCCCGGGGACGCGGCCGGCGCCTCCCCGCCAGTGGCGCCCGTTTCCGCGGCCGCGATCTCGCCGGGCGGGGCCGGCGGCAGGGTGACGCTCAAAAGGGTGCCCTCGCCCACCGAGGTGGTCATGGCGAGGGACCCGCCCAGGGTCTGGGCGATGAGCCGGGCGGTGTAGGCGCCGAGCCCGGTGCCCCCCTTCTTGCCCGCGGTGGTGAACTTGTCGAAAAAGGTGCCCCGCAGCGCGGCGGGCACCGCGCCCTGGTTGTGCAGGCGGATGAGCTGCCCCGCCTGGAGCTCCACCAGGGAGATGGTCAGGGCCGCGCCGGGCGGCGAGGCCTCCACGGCGTTCTTGATGAGGTTGGCCAGGAGGGAGTAGACCAGCAGGTCCTCGCCCCGGACCCAAAACCGCTCATGGGGCGACACCGGCTGCCCGCGCCGCAAAAGGTGCAGGGAGAGGCCCTTTGCCAGGACCAGCTCCCGGCACTCGGTCCAGATCTCCTGGATGAGCCGCACCACTTCCACCGGCTCGGGGCAGAGCTGGTAACGGCCCAGCTCCATCTTGTAGAGGTCCAGGGAGCGGTTGATCAGGTGCAGCATGCGGGTGGCCGACTCCCGCATGAGCCTGAGCATGTCCCGCTGGTCCGCGGTGAGGTTGGGCTCGTCCAGGAGCAGTTCCGGCACGCTCATCAGCGCGTTCAGGGGGGTCTTGAGGTCGTGGTGGGTGATGCGCTCCACCTCATCCCGGAGCCGGGCGTAATCCTTGAGCTGGCGGTTCTGTTCCTGCACCTCGGCATAGGCCGCCCGGAGTTGCAAATGGGTGTCCACCCGAGCCCGCACCTCGGCGATTTCAAAGGGCTTGGTGATGTAGTCCCGGGCCCCCAGCTCGAAACCTTTGGTCTTGTCGGCCACCTCGGTCATGCCGGTGAGGAAGATCACCGGGATCTCGCGGGAGCGGGGATCGGCCTGGAGGCGGCGGAGCACCTCGTAGCCGTCCATCCCCGGCATCATGATGTCCAAGAGGATCAGGTCGGGCGGGCTCTCGGCCACGGCTTGCAGGGCCGTGGGGCCGTCCATGGCCACGGCCAGGGCGTAGGCCTCACCCAGGGCCCCCACCAGGAGGTCCAGGTTGGACTCGCTGTCATCCACCACCAAAACCGCAGGCAGCTCGCTTTCCAGGCGTGGCATGGCCGATCTCCCTTGGACGGCCGGCCCGGGTTGGGGGGGCAGGCCGCGGTTGCCGCGGGCAGATGCCCGCGGGGTGGAGCGCGGCTCGCTGGGGGCTATTGGGCCAAGGCCGCGCGTTCCTCCTCGTGGTCGGCCAACTCCAGGGCGATGGACCGGAAGTCCTCCCGGAGGGCCAGGAAGGCCCGCACCAGGTCCGGGTCGAAATGGCTGCCGCGGTGCTGGGTGATGATCTCCACCGCGTTTCGGTGATTGAAGGGCCGCTTGTAGACCCGCTTGGAAATGAGCGCGTCGTACACGTCGGCCACGGCCATGATGCGGCCGGACAGGGGTATCTCCTCCCCCCGCAAGCGGCGGGGATAGCCGGTGCCGTTCCATTTCTCGTGGTGGGTGTAGGCGATGTCCTGGGCGTGGCGCAGGAAGTCCGGCAGGTTGCCGGTGCGGAACAGGTTGGCCGCTTTCTCCAGGGCCCGGAACCCCAGCTCGCAGTGGTTGCGCATGATCTGGAACTCTTCCTCGGTGAGCTTGCCGGGCTTCAGGAGGATGGCGTCGGGCACCCCCACCTTGCCGATGTCGTGCAAGGGGGCGCATTTGTACAGAAGGTCGATGGTGCGGGAGTCCAGGTGCGGGGCAAAGCGGGGGTCCTCGGCCAGCTTCCTGGCCAGCGCCTCCACGACGCCCTGGGTGCGGAGGATGTGGCCGCCGGTCTCGTTGTCCCGGGTCTCGCACAAGGTGGCCAGGCTGTGGATGGTGACTTCCTGGGTGAGGGCCAGCTCTTCGGTGCGCTCGGCCACCATGGCTTCCAGGATCTCGTTCTGCTGCTCCTGGCGGCGGCTGGCCAGGGTCAGGGCCAGGTGGGTGCGCACGCGGGCCTGCACTTCCACGATCTCAAAGGGCTTGGTTATGTAGTCCACCGCCCCCAGCTGAAACCCCTTGGTCTTGCTGTCCACCTCGGTCAGGCCGGTGAGGAACAGGATGGGGATTTTGGTATAGCGGGGGTCGGTTTTCAGCCGCCGGCACACTTCATAGCCGTCGATGCCCGGCATCATGATGTCCAGGAGGATCAGGTCGGGCGGATTCTCGGCCACCGCGGCCAGGGCCGATTCGCCGTCAATGGCCACGGAAACTTCGTGGATATCCCCCAAGGCCGCCACCAGGCTGTCGATATTCTCCTCGGTGTCGTCCACCACCAACACGCTGCATTCGGCCAGTTGCTTCATGGTTGAGAATTCATCCTTGTTGCTTGCCGCGTAGTTCTTCGGCCAGGGCCAAGGCGTCCGCGAACTTGTATTTGTTCACCAGCTTGCCCAGGTCGGTCATCTCCAAAGTGAACTCCGGCGGCCAGGCCAGGGTGTTGAGTTTGGCAAAGGCGTCCTTGCTGGGCTTGGGTTTCCGGGTCTTGAGGGCCGCTGCCAGCTCGTCCAGTCCGGCCGCGCGTTCCCCGGGGCTGGAGGCCGTTCCCGGCGCGGCCGCGGCCGGGGCCGCGGGCGCTTCCGCCGGGCCCAGGCTCTCCAGGGCGGCCACGGTCTCGCCCACCACCCGGCCCAGTTCCGCGATGAGCGGCGGGCAATCCGCGGCCCGGTCCTCCCTGAGGGCCAATTCCACCGCCGCGGCCGCGGCCTGCAGCCTGCCGGCGCCCACGTTGCCGGCCACGCCCTTCAGGCTGTGGGCCAGCCTTTGACCTTCCTCGCACCGGCCAACGGCCAGGTGCTCGGCCAGCTCGGCCGGGGCTTCGGCATAGTCGTCCCGGAGTTTGATGAGGAGGCTCCGGTAGAGCTTCCGGTTGCCCCCCACCCGGTTCAGGCCGTCGGCCAGGTCAAAGCCCGGGATCTCGGCGGGCAAGGCGACCGCCGGGGCCGGGGCCACGGCCGGCGCCGGGGCCTCCGGAGCGGCCTGGGGTGTGAAGCCCCGCACGCCGGGCTTGATCCACTCTTGCAGCGAGGCGAAGAGGAGTTTCGGGTCGATGGGCTTGGCCACGTGGTCATTCATGCCCGCCTCCAGGGCCTTTTCGCGGTCCCCGGCCATGGCGTTGGCGGTCATGGCGATGATGGGCAGATCGGCCAGGGCCGGGTCCT
>JAHLLK010000024.1 GCA_020444165.1 Deltaproteobacteria bacterium
CGTTTTTCAGGGAGTCCAGGAAGGCCTCCAGCCGGGTGATGGCCCCCACGTCGGCGGAATGCTCGTCGATTTCGATCTCCAGGAAGGGCTTGCCCTCCATGATCCGCCGGAAGAAATGGCCGATGAAGCTGTCCGGCCCGCAGCCGAAGTTGGTGATGTACACCGCGTGCAGCCGGGGGTCTTGGCGGGTGAGGAGCCCGGCGGCCAGGATCTTCTGGCCGTAGCGCCAGTACATCTCGGCCAGCTCGGGGTGGCCCATGACCGCGTCCAGGTCCAGCATGTCCAGGGGCAGGGCCAAGACCCCCAGGTTCTGCATCTTGCCGGGCAGGCCCAGGTTCAGCCCGGGGTCCATGCCGTTGTAGGGGCGGCTGACGATGACCATGGCCTCCTGGCCCGGGGCCAGGCCGTCCAGGGCCCGGGCCCCCCGCTCCTTGAGGCGGCGGGTGAAATCCTCCTGGGCGGCCAGGCCCGCCTCCAGGGCCGGCTTCAGGTGGAAGCCGTCCACCCCCAGCCGGTCCACCAGGGTCATCAGATCCCGCCGCAGAAGGTCCGGGCCGAAGCCGAAGTGCAGCGGCGCGGTCACCAGACTGTGCCGCGACAGGTTCAGGGCGGCCGGGGCGGTGTAGGGCAGGGTCTGGTTGTAGGGGCAGACCTGGCCGAAGCCGGTGGGGTGGCCCGGGGCGGCCAGGTTCACCACCGCGGGCAGGAGAATCTGCTCCACCCCCTGCGCCAACAGGTCGGCCAGATGGCCGTGGGCCACCTTCATGGGGAAGCAGGGCTCGTTGACCATGGCTTCCACGCCCTTGTGGATCAGCTTCTTCGTGCTGGGTCCCGAGAGCACCACCTGGAAGCCCAGGCGGGCCAGGAAGGTGGCGAAAAACGGCAGCATGTCCCGGAAGATCATGGTCCGGGGCACCCCGATCTCGCCGCGTTTGTGCTTGTCCGGCACCGTTTGCACGTAGGAAAGCAGCATCTCCTCGCGCTCGGCCACCAGGTCCGGCAGGCCGTGGTCGGTCTTGGCCCTGGCGTCCACCTCGTACTTCTCACAGCGGGAACCGTAGAACAACGGCCGCTTCTCGCCCTCCACGGTCACCCGCCGCACCGAGCAGGTGTTGGGGCAGCCGCCGCACTCGAAGGTGGTGATCTGGTAGCCGGTCTCGGCCACCCCGAAGCCCTTGAAGCGGCTGGCCTCCCAGTCCCGCTCCCGCAGGGCCAAAATGGCCGCGCCGATGGCCCCGGTGACGTCGTGGTAGGCCGGCACGGTGATGGGCCGGCCCAACACCGCTTCAAAGGCGGCCACGATGCCCTTGTTGGCCGCGGTGGCCCCCTGGTAGAAGATCTTCTTGCCCACCGGCCGATCCTCCACCACCTTGTTCAGGTAGTTGTGCACGATGGAATAGGACAGCCCGGCCACCAGATCGTCCAGCTCGGCCCCCCCGGCCTGCTGGGCCACCAAGTCCGACTCCATGAACACGGTGCAGCGCTCGCCCAGGCGCACCGGCCGGGGCGCGGCCAGGGCCCGCCGGCCAAACTCCTCTTTAATATTGATACCGAGCTTTTCGGCCTGCTCCTCCAGGAAGGAGCCGGTGCCCGCCGCGCAGACCTTGTTCATCATGAAGTCCACGATGGCGCCGTCTTTGAGGCTGATGTATTTGCTGTCCTGGCCCCCGATCTCGAAGATGGTGTCCACCTCGGGGTCGATAGCCGCGGCGGCGGTGGCCTGGGCGGTGATCTCGTTGCGCACGAGGTCCGCCCCGATGAAGTCGGCCGTGAGGTAGCGGCCGCTGCCGGTGGTGCCGGCCCCCAGGATGGTCAGGCGGTCGCCGATTTCCTGGCCCACCCGCCGGAGCCCTTCCTTCACCGCTTCCAAGGGACGGCCCGAGGTGAGGAGGTACTGCTTGGACAGGACGTTCAGGTTCTGGTCGATGACCACCACGTTGGTGGAGATGGAGCCCACGTCCACCCCCAGGTAGCCGGTGAGGGGACCCGCAGGCGGGGCCACGGCGGGCGGCGGGGTCTGGTGCCGGGCGTCCAGGGTGAGCGGCGCCTGGCGCCGGGTGGTGGCGCCGGCCTGGGCCGCGGCGTCGGCCAGGCTGCCCAGCTCCGGCAGGGGTATATCCAGCCCCAGGTCCCGGGCGGTGAGCGCCGCGCCCAGGGCTCCGACGCAGCCATGGTGCTGGGGCACAATCAGCTCGCCGGTTTTGAGACCCATGATATCGATCAGCGCCCGGTGCACCCCCTGGTTGGCGGCCACCCCCCCGATGAAGCACACCGGCGGGGCGATGGTCTTGCCCTTGGCGATGTTGGACTTCAGGTTGCGGGCCATGGCAAAGCAGAGCCCGGCCACGATGTCGTAGTCCGGCGTGGCTTCCTGCTGCAAGTGGATCATGTCGCTCTTGGCGAACACACTGCAGCGCCCGGCCAGGCGGGGCGGGTTCTGGCTCTGCATGGCCACCTGGCTGAACTCCTCGATGGTCAGCTGCAGGCGATGGGACTGCTGATCCAGGAAGGAGCCGGTGCCCGCCGCGCACATGGTGTTCATGGCGAAATCATCGATCCGGAGCCCGCCACGGCCGTCGGGGCTCACCAGGATCATCTTGGCGTCCTCGCCGCCCATGTCGATGATGGTGCGGGTTTGGGGCGCCAGGGCGGCCACCCCCCGGGCCGCGGCGATGATCTCATTGATCTCACGCGCGCCCAACAGCCGCCCCAGGTGGGGCGCGCCGGTGCCGGTCACGGCCAGGGCCCGGAAGCGACCGGCCGGGTAGACGGCCAGAACCCGTTCCAGGGCCTGGTGGGTGGCCTCCAGGGGGCGGCCCCGGGTGCGGGTGTACTCCGCCCGCAGGATCTCCCCGGCCTGATCCACCACCACGGTGTCCACGCTCACCGACCCCAGGTCCAACCCCAGGAAGAGGTCCCCCTCCCCTTCCCCTCTTGCCGCCACTTCCGGATGCATGTCACTTCCTTTTAGCAGGCAGTTTCCACCCAGCTTGCGCGGCGCGCCGCCGCTTCACCCCAAGCGCCTGCTTGGGTTCCCCGAAGGATGGCGCGCCAAAAAACGCCGCTTGAAAAGGCTAAATTCCCCGAAAATACACGCCATCACCGAACCGTTCCTCCACCACCCGGCCCTGGGAGGCCAGCTCCTCCACCAGCCGGGCGGCCTCGGCCGGGGGCAGGCCGGAAAACGCTACGATGTCCGCCAGGGTGCAGGGCCGGCGGCGGGTCATCTCCACCACCTGGCGCGACAACTCCCCCCGTTCGCCCGCGGCGCGGGCCTCCGGGGGCGCGATCACCTCGGCCGGCACGCTGAAGGCCCCGGCGATCTGGGCCAGGCGCTGGTTGGACACCGCCCCGGCGCCGGGCTCGGCCGGCGGCCGCACCACGGTGTTCACCTGCACCAGATCCGGGGCGATCCGCCGCACCGCGGCCACCAGGCCCTCCACCTCCTGGTCGGTGTCGTTCACCCCGGCCACGAAGAGGATCTCCAGCCACAACCGGCCGGCATACTCCCGCCGGAAAAGGGCCAAGCCCTCCACCACCCGGGCGGCGCTGAGCCCCCGGGCCGGGCGGTTCACCCGCTGGAACACCTCCTCGCTCACCGCGTCCAGGCTGGGCACCACCAAGTGCGCCCCGGCCAGATCGCGGCGCACGGCCGGGTCGGAGCACAAGACCCCGTTGGTGAGCACGGCCACCTCCCCCGCTCCCAGGGAGGCCAGGCGCTCCACGGCCCGGCCCAGGCCCAGGTGCAGGGTCGGCTCCCCGGAGCCGGCCAGGGTCAGGTACTGGGGCGTGTAGGCCAGCTCGGCCAGGCGTTCCTCCACTTGGGCCAGCACCTGGTCCACCGGGCGAAACTCGGCCCGACAGGCGGTTTTCACCGTGGTGGGCCCCAGCTCACAGTATACGCAGTCCAGGGGGCAGGTCTTGAACCATAACAGATCCACCCCCAGGCTGAGTCCCAGACGGCGGCTGGGCACGGGGCCGAAAACCGCCTGCTCCTCTTGTTTGCCTGGCTCGAACTTCATTATCTTAATCTGCGCTAAGTGATGAGGGGTAGGCGTTTTATTTTCCAAGCATGGGACAGCATATCACTCTTGTCAAGACGGGCCCGGTTTACAGCCCAGGCCGGCCCGGGTACACTAGGCCCCATGCAACTTGCCGGGGTTACACTAGATTCTCCCTTCGTGGCCGCGCCCATGGCCGGGGTGAGCCACCCCGCTTTCCGCCTGTTGGCCAAAAGGGGCGGCGCGGGGCTGGTTTACACCGAAATGGTTTCGGCCGTGGGCCTGGACCGGGGCGACCGCCGCACCTGGATCCTCTGCCAGACGCTGCCGGCCGAGCGGCCCGTGGCCCTGCAGCTTTTCGGGGCCGATCCGGCGGTGATGGAGCGGGCCGCCCGCCTGGCCAGCCGCCTGCCCGTGGACCTCCTCGACCTGAACCTGGGCTGCCCGGTAAAGAAAATCCGGCGCCAGGGGGCCGGCTCGGCCCTCTTGGAGGACCTGGGCCGGGCCCGGGAGCTGGTGGCCGCGGCGGTGGCCGGGTCCACCCTGCCGGTGACCGTGAAGATCCGCCTGGGCCCCACCCGGGACGACACCGGGAAGATCGTGCCGCCCCTGGTGGCGGCCGGGGCGGCGGCGGTGTGCCTGCACGCCCGCACCACCCGCCAGGCCTTCAGCGGCCGGGCCGACTGGGGGGCCATCGCCCGCCTGGCCGCCTGGTGCCCGGTGCCGGTCATCGGCAACGGCGACGTGACCACGGCCCGGGGCGCGGTGGCCCTGCTCAAAGAGACCGGGGCGGCCGCGGTGATGATCGGCCGGGCCAGCCGGGGCGATCCCTGGATCTTCGGCCGGGCCGCGGAGCGTCTGGCCGGCCGGGAGCCCACGCCGCCGGACCCCTTGGCCCGGCGGGCCGACCTGAAGGAGCATTTGGACCTGGCCCTGGATTTGGGCGGCGAAGGCCACGCCGTGCATTTCCTGAAACAATTCATCATGTACTTCACCAAGGGCCACCAGGGCGCGGCCGCCTTCCGCCGCGCCGCGGGCCAGGCCATCGAGTTGGCCGAGTTGTGGCGCCTGGTGGACGAATTCTGGGGACGGCTGGCGGAGGAAGCGGCGTGAAGGTGCGTCTGGCCCGCAAGGCTGGTTTTTGCATGGGGGTCCGCCGGGCCATGGAGCTGGCCCTGGCCGCGGCCAACCAGACCGCGGGCGACATCTACACCTACGGCCCCCTGATCCACAACCCCCAGGTGCTGGCTCTGTTGGAGGCCAAGGGAGTGCGCCGCCTGGACGAGATCCCCCCGCCCGGCAGCCGCTCCGGCGGCACGGTGATCATCCGGGCCCACGGGGTGCCGCGCGAGGCCAAGGCGGGCCTCAAGGCGGCCGGCTTCGACCGCATCATCGACGGCACCTGCCCCCGGGTGGTCCGGGTGCAGGCCATCATCCGCCGCGCCGCCCGGGGGGGCAAGGACGTGGTGATCGTGGGCGACCGGGCCCACCCCGAGGTGGTGGGCCTTTTGGGCCACACCGCCGGCCGGGGCCACGTGGTGGCCCAGCCCGCGGAGGTGGCCGAACTCCCCGCCCTGGCCAACCCGGTGGCCGTGGCCCAGACCACCCAGAGCGGCGAGCGCTTCGCCGCGGTGGTGGCCGCCCTCACCGGGCGCTTCGGCGCGGTGGAGGTGCACGACACCATCTGCGAAGCCACCCACCGCCGCCAGGATGAGGTGCGCCGCCTGGCCGCCGAGGTGGACGGGGTGGTGGTGGTGGGCGGCCGGGATTCCGGCAACACCCGCCGCCTGCGCCAGATCGCCGGCGAGGGCGGGCGCCCGGCCTTTCTGGTGGAGACGGAAGGCGAGCTGGACCGGGCCACCCTGGCCGGGCTGGGCCGCGTGGGGGTCACGGCCGGGGCCAGCACCCCCAACTGGATGATCAAGAAGGTGGTGCGGGAGCTGGGGAGCATCCGCTCCCGCCGGGAGAGCGGCTTGGCCCACTGGGCCCGGCTCATCCTGCGCTTCCTGGTCCGCAGCCAGCTTTGGGTGGCGGCCGGGGCCGCGGGCATGACGCTCGCCTCCTGCCGGCTGCAGGGCCTGCCCCTGGACCTCCGCCTGGCCGGAGTGGCCTTTTTCTACATCCAGGCCATGCACATCCTGAACCACTTCCTGGACAAGGAGGCCGGCCAGTTCAACGAGCCGGACCAGGCCCAGTTCCTCGCCAAACACAAGTGGCTCCTGGTGGGCTTGGGGGTCTTCTCCACCGTGGCCGCCATCACCCTCTGCGCCAGCCTGGGCTGGCTGCCCCTGGTCCTGGTCACCCTCATGAGCATCACCGGCCTTTTGTATTCCGTGCCGGTGTTCCCACCCCGGCTGGAGCACCTGGTGGGCATCGAGCGCCTGAAGGACATCCCCGGCTCCAAGACCCTGTCCGCGGCCCTGGCCTGGGCCATGATCGGGGCTATTTTGCCGGCCGCGGCCCGGGAGGCCTTCGCGCCCTTGGGCACGCCGCTGGCCTTTGCCTACATCTTGGTGCTGGTCTTTGTGCGCTGCGCCTTTTTCGACGTGCTGGACGTGCAGGGCGACCTCATCGTGGGCAAGGAGACCATCCCCATCGTGCTGGGGGAGAAAAAGACCCGGCGGCTGTTGGGGATGCTCTTGGGCGGGCTGGCCCTGGTGCTCTTGGCCGCGCCCCTGGCCGGCCTGCCGGGACCCCTGGCCTGGGGGCTTTTGGTGCCGGTGGGGGGGCTGGCGGTGATGCAGTTGGCCATCCACCGCCACTGGGTCATGCCGGGCCACGCCAGCGAGGGCCTGGTGGACTTCAATTTTTGGCTGGCCGGCTTGATGGCGGCGGTGGCAGGTTAATATATAGGAGGGCGCTGCCGAGCCCGCGCGGCCCGGCGGGCGCGAGCAATCCCTTCACTCCGGGCGGCGGCCAAACCCGGCCTGCCCCGGACCCCGCGAGGAGGAAGCATGGACGTTATGGAGGCCGCCAAGGCCCGGAGATCCATCCGTAGCTACCGGGAAGCGCCGGTGAGCCGCCAGGTGCTGACCGAGATGGTGGAGGCCGCCCGCCTGGCGCCGGTGGCCGTGAACCGCCAATGCCTGGAGTTCGTGGTGGTGGACGAGCCCGGCCTGGCCGCCCTGATCTTCGCCACCCTGAAATGGGCCGCCCTCACCGCGCCCAAGGGCACCCCGGCCCCGGGGCACCGCCCCACCGCCTACCTCGCGGTTTGCGTGCGCCAGGAGTACAAGCCGGCCATCGGCGCGGCCTATGACATCGGCGCGGCCATCCAGAGCATCCTCCTGTTGGCCGTGGCCCGGGGGCTGGGCGGCTGTTGGCTGAAGTCCATCAATATCCCCCAGGCCAGCCAAATCCTGGGCCTGCCCGAGGGCGTGGAGCTGGACTCCATCGTGGCCCTGGGCCCGGCGGACGAGGCCCCGGCCGTGGTGGAACTGGCCCCGGACCAGAGCGGCCTGGAGGTGGTCAAGTATTACCGGGACGAGGCGAACCAGCACTTCGTGCCCAAGCGGGCCCTGGCCGCGGTGGTCTCCTGGCAGAAATACGGCGGCAAGCTGGCCTGAGGCAGCGCCTGGGAGCCTTTGAAGGCCGGGGAAAGAGCGCCACAGGGGCTTGGCCTTGCCAAGCCCCTCCGTAAGTTTTTTTGGGGAAAGGGGTTTTCCCCCACGTCTTCCTAATTTTTAAAGCGCCGGGGTGTGCAGGCGGGAGAGCTCCCGCTCCCGGCGGTCGAAGCGCCGGGCCACCAACAGCAGGAAATCCTTACCCAAAAGCCGCCGGTCGCGGCTGAGGTCCGTCCGGGTTTCGGCCCACAAGCGATCCAAATCCTCGCGCCGATTCAGCTCCAGCAGGCGGCGGTTGATCTCGTACAGCCGCCGGGTGCGGATCCGTTCCACGTTCATCTCGAACAAGTCCCGCAGGCTCTCCTGCCGGTCCGGCGAGAGCGGCAGATCCAAGCCTTCCTGCCAGGCCCGCTGGAAGATGGTCTCCAGCTTCTTGAGGTCTTCTTCCGCGGCCATGGCCTGGCGGGAGCGCTCCATCATCACCTCGCTCAGCCGGGCCGCGTTCTCCTGGAAGGCCGCCTCCAGGCGTTCCTGGTAGTCCAGGGAGCGGCTGGCCGTGAGGTTCAGCTGGCTGAGTTCGCGGTGGTAGATGCGTTTGAGCTTTTCCAGGCTGTTGGCCCGGCGCACCGCCTCGATTTTGCGGTCCAGGGTGGCCGGGTCCTGGATGTCCACCGAGGCGGTGCGGGCCGCGGGGTCCAGGCGCAGCATCAGCCCGTGGCTGGCCTTTTGCAGCCGGCTCACTATGGCGGTGTGGTCCACCAGGCTCCGGGAGCTGATCCCCCCCACCGCCTCGTTCACCAGCTCGAACTTGCGCTCGATGACCCGGGCCAGGGGTGAGAAGCTCACGGTCACCGGACCGCCCGGGTCTTCTTGGTGCAGCCGTCGGCCGGCGGCCAGGCCCAGGAGGAGGAGCCGGATCTGGTTGGCGTAGGTCAACAGCTCGGCGGCCTGGCCAAACCCCAAGAGCCGGACCGGCTGCGCTTCGTCCGAAAGGGACTCCATGAGCTGGTCCTGCACCGCCTGGGGCAGGCGCAGCAAGCCGCGGTAGAGGCGGCGCCCCTCGTAAAGATCGCGTTCATAATGGGTGAGCCCCATGGAGCGCAGGTTTTTCAGGCGGTAGATGTAGGGCACCGGCACCCGGTGCTCCAGCATCAGGATGTCCAGGGCGGTGACCATCAACAGGCCGCGCAGTTTGAGCAAACGATCCAATCCGGCCAGCCGCCGCCCCGCGGCCAGGCACTCCTCCCCCTCCGGCCCTTCGGGGAGCCGGGTGGTGTCCAGGAGATGGCGCAGGCTGGCCGTGGGGGCCTCGCCGTTTTGAATGTCCTGGTAGTGCTGAAAGGCCAGGTGTTGGCGGGCAAAGCCCAGGATATGTTCCTCCTGGGCCTCTTGGGCGCTCTTGCCCTTCAAGGCCAGGTTGCGGATCAGTTTCAACAGCCCCAGGAAGCGCTCCAGGTAGTCCTCGGAGAGGTGGCCCTCCCGCCGGGCGGCGGCCAGGATCACCGCCAGGAGGAACAGGGCCTCCACCAGGGGCGGGTCCTGCCGATTCACCAGGGGGGTCAGCCCGGCGGCCAGGCACGACTCGCCCTCCAGGATCTGGCGGAACGCGTCGTGGTGATTCAGAAGAAAGTCCAGGTCTTCCAAATGCTTCTTGGAGAGCACCAGTTCCCGGGCCAGGGGCGGGGTGGTCTTGGCGGCGTTCCGGGCCCAGTTTTCCTCCTGGAACAAGAGCACGGCCAGCATGAGGATGCGGCCCAGCCAGGCCCGGCGTTCCACCAATTGGTTCAGGCTGGCGTTGAGGCCCTGGAACTGGGGCCGGCTGATGCCCACGATGCCGGCTGCGGTGGGGCCGAATTCCTGCAAGGCCAAGTCATGGGACAGGTCCATGTCCTGGAACTGCTCGATGCGCCGGAGGTACAGGGCCGAGAGCTTGCAGGCCGCGGCCAGGCGGAGCTCGGACAGGGTGTGCCCCACCGGCTGGGCCAGGAGCTTCTCGGTGAAGCTGGGGCAGTTTTTGAACAGGCGTTGCAGGTTGGCCGCGAAGGCCGGCAAGTGGAACACCTGGGCCAACAGATAGGCCTTTTGCCGGCGCTCCAGGGTCTGGAAGCGTTGCAGCCGCTCCGCCAGGGCCGGAGTGGGGCGCTCCCCCTGGGCTAATAAAAAGCGCCCCACTTCGTGGATGCGGTTGTCGATGGCCCGGAGCCGCTGGTCCGGCACCTCGTGCAGGGAGCGGCCCTGGGTGAACTCCAGGTCGGCCTCGAGGGTGGCCAGCTCCTGGGACACGTCCAGGAAACGGGGGGTCAGGGCAAAGGTGTGGGGGTCCAGGGTCAGGTAGAGGCCCGAGTCGTGGATGTAGGTCTCCCGGCCCCGGGACAGGTCCCGCTTCAGCCGGCCCAGCCACTCCGGCTCCAGGTCCCGGGGTCTGAGGTCCAACAGGGCCCGCCGCAGCTTGTCCATGCGGCCGGCCAGTTCCCTTTCCGTGTCAGCCTGCACCAACCGGTTGAAGTTCATGAGCTTCTTCTCGGAAGTGTGCACGCAGATCCACAAGAGGGTAAAGCCGGCCTCGGTGCCCAGGGACGCCAGGAGGCGCCCGGTGCCGTGCAGCTCGGAACTGAGGAGCGCCCGGAAGAAATAGGGCCGGGCCGTGGAGTCGGCCGCGTAGAAGCGCTCCACAAAGCGTTTGATCTGTCGCAAGAGGTCGATGACCATCTGCACCCTGGAGAGCTTGTGCTGGTCGAAGTCGGCCATGGCCTCCTTGAGCCGGGGCCCGGCCGACTCCAGATGGGGCCAGTCCAACAGATGGTCGAACAGGTCGAAGAGCTTCAGCATCTTGCGGATGGCCTTGGCCTGGCCGCCGCCCATCTGGCTGATATCGCTCTCCAACACCCCGCCCCAGGTCATCTCCGGGTCGGTGACCACCCGGATGGCCTGGTCGTAGAGGGAGAACAGCTCCTCCACCTGCCAGGGGGTCAGCCGGCCATAGGGCGCGGCCGCGGCGGCCTCGGCCACCGAGAGCAGGCGGTAGAGCCGGACCACGGTCACCGCCTCGTCCAGGTCACGGTAACTGGAGAGGTCGGTGAGAGGGGCCAGGGAGGTCTCGGGCAGCTTGCCAAAGGTGACCCGGGCCATGGTGGAGTGCCCCAGCACCACCAGGTAGAGCTGATTCAGGCAGCCCTCCTCCACCCCCAAGAGGGAAAGCTTTTCCAGGTTGCCCAAAACCGGGGTGCGGGCGCCCAGGATGTGCCAGGGATTAAGCCAGTTCTCCATGTCCCGCAGCAGCGGGGCCATGGCCATCAGTTTGAGCACATACTTGAACTGAGGGTGCTGGCGCCCGCCCTCAAAGGGCTTCTTGAGCCGGCTCAGCTCCAGGCCGGGCAGCGCGGTGAAGGCGCCTTGCCGCACGTCCTCCAAAACTTTGAGCACTTGGTTCAGATAGCTGAAGGAGTCCTTGTAGCTGGCCAACAACTCCCGCCGGCAGCCGGCCAACTGCCGGAGACTCTCGTGGCTTTCCAGGCGGGCCAGGTTCACCGGCGGGCGGCGGCGGCGTCCCTGGTAGATCACCAGGGTGGGCGGCAGGCCCCCCTGCACCTCGTAGCGCTCCTCCCACTCCTTTTTCTGCACCTCGGGCAGGCAGGGGTCCAGGCGGAGCCCCTGGAAGAACGGGTCCAGCCAGCGCTGCCAGGACGCCAAAAGCTCCTGGGCCGAGCCCCAGGGCAGGGGCAGGTCCTGGTAATCCAAGAGGTCGATGTCCTCCGGATCCAGTTGCCCCAGCTCCCGGCCGCCCAACAGCCCCTCCACGGTCTCGTGGTAGATGCCCAGCCCCATCAGGAAGGCATGGAAGTCGCCCTCGGCCACTTCCAATTCCTCACCGCTGGCCGACCCGGGGCGCCGGCTGGTGCGGAACACGTGACTATAGAGCAGAAAGCGCTTGTGTTCCTCGGGCTTGCGGAAGCGTACCCGGATGCTTTGCTCGCTCTGCACCAGGGGGTGCTCGCCCAAGAGGATCAGCTCGCCGTCCTCGGACAACAGGTCGTAGAGGCGGCCGGCCACAAAGCGGCCGTAGCTTTCCCGGCTTTCCGGGTTGACCTCGGGGTCGCGGCCCATGGCCGCCAGATCGTTCAGGGCGAACAGGGAGGGGTCGCCCACCACCACCAAGGCCTCCAGGGGGCGGCGCTCCGCGGTGAGGCCCTCCAGGCCGTCGATGACCGTGAACTGCAAATGCGGCATGCGCCGCTGAATCTCGGGCAGGAGGAGGTCGCTGTCCGTGGCGGCCAGGCCCACCAGCATGGTTTCCCGCAGGCGGCGGGACAACAGATCCTTCAAAAAGGCCACGATCTCATCGGCCAGGGCCTGGATCTCCACCATGAAGTGGGCCACGAACTGGCGGGGGATGAGATAAAAAGGCCGCCCGGAGGCGGCGTAGCGGATCAAGAGTCCCAAACGCTTCAGGATGTCATTGATGTGACGATAGTGGACGGCTACTTGGCGGGTGTCGGCCAGGTCCAGGGACTCCAGGAACTCGGACTCCCCGGGACCCAGGGCCATTTGCTCGGCAAAACCCAGGCCGTAGGCATTGCCGCCGAAGCGGTCCGGCAGGAAGGGGGGGTGGTCCTCGGCGGCCAGAGTGCCGATGGGCACGTCCTCAGGATCAATGCCCTGCTCGGGGAATCTTTCGGGCGGAATGAACCGGTACAAGCCCGAAAAACGCCTGACTTCAGTAGGTTGGCCGATCATAACCCGGGGCATGCCCACCCTTGTCCCTGGACCGCCCGGCCGTCTCTCGGGGAGTCGGCGGCTCCGGCCCGGTCTGGCGGATAATCTATCAAGCTGCCCAGCCGCCGGGGCGGGGCGGGCCCGACGTTCCGGCCGAGGCGGGCTGTGGCGGCTCTCGGGGTGCTTCTTGGGTTTGGTCCGACCGGATGGACAACGCCAGGCAAATGTTAATCCGGCCAGATTGCCATGTCAATGCAACTTGACGGCCGCCCCCGGCCTGGCTAGGCTGAAAGGCCGTTATCAGGGAGGAAGTCATGGACCTTACCAACCGTTTGCTGGCCCGGGTGGACAGCTATCGCCAAGCAATGATCGACGCGCAACGCGCCCTGGTGGCCACCCCCGCCCTGGGGCCGGACAACGGCGGCCGGGGGGAGATGGCCAAGGCGCTTTTGGTGGAAGGCTGGCTGGCCGACCTGGGTCTGGAACTCATCCGGGTGGACGCCCCGGACGACCGGGTGCCGGACGGCGTGCGGCCCAACCTGGTGGGCCGCCTGGCCGGGGGCGAGGGCCCCGCGGTGTGGGTGCTGGCCCATTTGGACGTGGTGCCGCCGGGCGAACTCTCCCTGTGGGGCGGCGACCCCTGGACGCTCCGGGTGGACGGCGACCGCCTCCACGGCCGCGGGGTGCAGGACAACCACCAGGGCCTGGTCATGGGCTTGTTCGCGGTCAGGGCCCTGTTGGACGAGGGCCTGGCGCCGCCGGGTCCGGTGGGGCTCATCGCGGTGAGCGACGAGGAGACCGGCTCGGGCTATGGCCTGGACCACGTGCTCCAAGCGCGGCGCGACCTCTTTGACTCCCGGGACCTCATCATCGTGCCCGACGCCGGGGAGCCGGACGGCTCGCTCATCGAGGTGGCCGAGAAGTCCATCCTCTGGCTCAAGGTGGAGGTGACCGGCCAACAGGTGCACGCCTCCACCCCGGACAAGGGGGTCAACGCCCTGTACGCCGCGGCCCGCATGATGGTGGCGGTCCGGGAGCTGGCCGCCCGCTTCCCCCAGACCGATCCCCTGTTCACCCTGCCCCGCTCCTCCTTTGAGCCCACCAAGAAGGAAGCCGGGGTGGAGAACATCAACACCGTGCCCGGCCGCGACGTGTTCTATGTGGACTGCCGGGTGCTGCCCGCCATCCCCCTGGAGGAGGTGTTCGCCGCGCTCACCGCGGAGTGCGAGCGCATCGCCGGCGAGGAAGGGGCCTCGGTGGTCCTGACTCCGGTGCAGTGGCTGCAATCCCCGCCGGCCACCCCGGCCGACGCCCCGGTGGTGGAGGCCCTGGTCCGGGCCGTGGCCCGGGTGCACGGGATCAAGGCCGCGCCCGGCGGCATCGGCGGCGGCACCGTGGCGGCCATGTTCCGCCAGGCCGGGCTGCCTGCCGCCGTGTGGATGTCCTGCCCCCCCACGGCCCACATGCCCGACGAGTACGCGCTGATCTCCGACCACCTGAAGGACACCAAGGCCCTGGCCCTGGTCATGGCCGGCCTGGCTTGAGCCGGGGCCGCGCCTCCGGCGCCGCCCCGCCCTTTTTCCCGGCGGTTGGGAGCCGAAGTTTGGGGCCCGGGTTCCCAACCAGAGGTCGGAGGCCCTCGGTTTGAGCCGGGGGCGGCGGATCGGCGCCGCCCCGCCCTGCAAAAATTTTGCCGAAAACACTTCCCTTTACTTGGGGAAAGTTGCCCCAGGGGCCAAGGGCCGGTAAACTGCCTGCCATGACAGATAAATATATGGAACAGACCGAAACGCCGGAACTCGAGCTTGAAACCGGCCCCCAAGGGGAGCCGGAGGACGACGCCCCGGTGACGCCCGCCGCCGATTGGCGGGAGACGCCGCCGGCCGGACGCCCCTTCGCCGAGTTCGACCTGCCCGAGCCCCTGCTCCGGGGTCTCCACGACAGCGGGTATTACAATTGCACCCCCATCCAGGACCTGGCCATCCCCCTGGGCTTGGCCGGCCATGACGTGGCCGGGGAGGCCCAGACCGGCACTGGCAAGACCGCGGCCTTTTTGGTGCCGATCCTGGCCCACATGCTCCGAGACGAGAACCGCCAGCCCCTGACCCCCAACCTGTTGATCATCGCCCCCACCCGCGAACTGGCCGTGCAGATCTATGAGGACGCCCAGGCCATCGGCCGGCACACCGGCTTCAACATGGTGGCCGTGTACGGCGGGGTGGACTATGTGAAGCAGCAGCAGGCCCTCCGGGGCGGGGTGGACATCGTGGTGGGCACTCCGGGCCGCATGATCGACTACATGAAGCAACGGGCCCTGGACCCCCGTCACATCAAGTATCTGGTGATCGACGAGGCGGACCGCCTGTTCGACATGGGCTTCGTGGCCGACCTGCGCTGGATCATGCGCCGCCTGCCCCCCTACAGCCAGCGCCAGAGCATGCTGTTCTCGGCCACCCTGGGCTACCGGGTGCTGGAGTTGACCTACGAGTTCATGAACGTGCCCGAGAGGGTCAGCGTGGTGCCCGAGACCCGCACCGTGGAAGAGGTCACCCAGGAGATGTATCACTGCAGCACCAACGAGAAGTTCAACCTCTTGTTGGGCATCCTGGCCAAGGAGGACTGGGAGCGGGTGATGATCTTCACCAACACCCGCTACATGGTGGAGAACCTGGCCCACCGCCTGGCCGGCAACGACCTGCCGGCCGAGGGCATCAGCGGCGATCTCATCCAGCGCAAACGCATGCGGCTTCTTGAGCGGTTCAAGAGCGGCGAGGTGAAGATCCTGGTGGCCACCAACGTGGCCGCCCGGGGGCTCCACGTGGAAAACATCAGCCACGTGATCAACTACGACATCCCGGCCGACCCCGAGGACTACGTGCACCGCATCGGGCGCACCGCCCGGGCCGGAGCCCACGGCAAAGCCATCACCCTGTGCTGCGACAAGTTCGCCACCCATCTCCCCTACGTGGAGGAGTACCTCGACGCCAAGATCCCGGTGTGTTGGGCCGAGGAAGACATGTTCGTGTCCGACCGCTCCGGCCCCCCCCCCCCCCCCCCCCGCTGGGGGGCGGGGGGGGCCCCCCCCCCCCCCCCCGGGGCCCCCCCCCACCCCCCCGGCGGCGGGCGCGGCCGCGACCGCGACCGCGACCGGCGCGCGGGCTCTGGTGCGGGCTCGGGCCGCTCCGGCTCGGGCCGCTCCGGAGAGCGGCGGGCCGTGGAAGCCAAGCCCCCGGAAGCCCCGGCGGCCGAAGCCGGCCCCGACGGCGCACCGCCCAAGAAAAAGCGCCGCCGCCGCCGCAAATCCTCCAGCCAAGCCCAGGGAGCCTCGCCGGCCGCGGGCGCCGCGCCGGCTCCCAACCCCGCGGAATAGCCAGTCCCCGGCCGTCCTCGCCACCCATTCGTCCCTTGACCCGGGGCTCGCTCCGGGCCAAACTCAGGCCAGGGCCGGGCGCCTCTGGACCCGGCCTGCCTCCCGCAACCGAGGCCAGCCGCCCCGGCCATTGGCCGGGCCTTTTCAGGGGATGACGTGTCCACCCACAGCTCCTCTGCCACCGCACCCCGCGCCGCCGGCTCCCGCCGCCGCTCACCCGGCCGGGGGGAGACCCTGGCCGGCCTGGCCGTGCTGCTCCTGCTCCTGATCATCGCGGCCGGCGTCTGGCACACCTCCCGGAATTTCGACCCCAGCCTGTGGGGCCTGCCGGCCGGGCCGGCCCAGGGCGGCGGCCTGCTGGCGGCCCTGGCCCCTCCCGGCTTCACCCCCCTGGCCCCGCCCGAGGCCTTTGACCTCGGCACCCTGTGGACCAAGATCGACGGCAAGGCCGAGCTGTATCTGCCGGCCGGGTTCGAGTTACTGGAGACCCGCCGCTGGCGGCCCACCGGCCGCGAAGGCTGGTTGGAGACCTATCTCTTCCGCATGAAGGAGGCCCAGGGCGCCTTTGCCGTGTACAGCGGACAGCGGCGCTCCGACGCCCGGCCCCTGGACCTCACCCCCCTGTCCTACGCCAGCGGGCCGGCGGTTTTCGCCGCCCTGGGGCCCTACTACCTGGAAGTGGTGCCTTCCGGGGCTGACGCGGCCTGGGCCCGGGCCTCCCGGCAGATGGCCCAGGCCATTCTGGAGGCCCTGGCCGCGGTCGGGGTCAAGGGCCAGAGCGGCCTGGGCGCGGCTGGACTTTTCCCGCCCCAGGGCCTGGTCCAGGACAGCCTGACCCTCCTGGCCCAGGACGTGTTCGGCATGGCCGGACTGGACCAGGTGCGTACAGCCAACTACCAGAGCGCCCAGGGCGAACTGACCGCCTTCCTCTCCCACCGGACCGACGCCGCGGCCGCGGCCAAGCTGACCGGGGACTACGTCACGTTCCTCACCTCCCAGGGCGTGGCCGACCTGGGCCCGGCCCCCCAGCTCCCCGGCTCCCACGTGCTGGACGTGCTGGGGACCTTTGAGGTGGTGTTCAGCCAGGGGCCCTACTTTGCCGGGGCCAAGGGCGAGGACCGCGCGGCGGCGCAGGACCTGGCCCAACGCCTGGCAAAACGCCTGGCCGGTCCGCCCGCGGCCCCGCCGGCCGGGGAGAGCAAATGAGCGACGACACCACGCCCCGTCCCCTGCCGAACGCGGCCAGGCCAGCCGGCCCCGAGCCCCCCAACCGGCGGGACTTTCTCCGCCGCGCCGCCACGGCCGGCCTGACCCTGGCCGGCGCCGGGGTGCTGGCCTGGGGCCTGGCCGACGCCAAGGGCCCCGGCCCGGACGAGGGCCGGCAGGCCTCCTTCACCCCGCCCTCCTATGCCCTGGCCCCGGCCGCCCCGGCCCTCGCCATCGTGCACAGCCGGGACCGGGTGGCCGCGGCGCGGGCCGGCCTGGAGGCCCTGGGCGGGCTCGCGCGCTTCATCTCCCCCGGCGACCAAGTGGTGGTGAAGGTCAACGCGGCCTTTGCCTCGCCGCCGGCCCTGGGAGCCACCACC
The DNA here is from genome assembly GCA_020444165.1 of Deltaproteobacteria bacterium. The sequence continues at coordinate 17,234 of JAHLLK010000024.1, forward strand.
CAGCCCGATTTGGTGGCCGAGGTGGTGCGCCTGTGCCTGGCGGCCGGCGCGGCCCAGGTGGTGGTCACCGACAACCCCATCAACGACCCCCAAAGCTGCTTCGAGCTGTCCGGCATCGGCCCGGCCGCCACCCGGGCCGGGGCCCGGGTGATGCTGCCCCGGCCCGAGATGTTCCGCCCGGCCACCCTGCCCGGCGGCCGGCTCATCAAGAACTGGCCCTTTCTTTGGCGGCCCCTGGCCGGAGCCCAGAAACTCATCGGCCTGGCTCCGGTGAAGGACCATCACCGCAGCGGAGCCAGCCTGAGCATGAAGAACTGGTACGGGCTCCTGGGAGGGCAGCGGGCGGTGTTTCACCAGGACATCGGCAACATCATCAAGGAGTTGGCCCTGTTGATCAGCCCCACCCTGGTCATTCTGGACGGGGTGACCTCCATGATCTCCAACGGCCCCACCGGCGGCTCGCCCTCGGACCTGGCCCCCACCCACACCCTGGTGGTCTCCACCGATCAGGTGGCGGCCGACGCGGTGGGGGCGGAACTGTTGGGCCGCCGGCCGGCCGACCTGCCCTTCCTGCCCCTGGCCGCGGCGGCCGGGGCCGGCACCCTGGACTACCGGAGCCTGTCGCCCCGCATGGTGGATCTGGGCTAGGCACGAAGGTGGGATCGGCGCGCTTGGCAGGCTGTTTGTCAACTGCCTGAACACTATGAAGTTTTTTGGGGGAAGGGGGGTGTGGGGGGAAACCCCTTTTTTTTCAAAAAAAGGGGTTTCCCCCCACATCTTCCTCCTCCTCCAACACACTCCTAAAAAGGGAGCGGCGATGCGCATCATCTGGGTCCGCCGCCTGAGCCAGGGCTTTTTCTTTTTGCTTTTCCTGTGGTTTGGCTTGGCGGCCACCCCGGGCGAGGCCTGGTGGCGGCTTTCGGGCTGGCCGGTGAACTGGCTGTTGCAACTGGACCCCCTGGTGGGGCTGGGCACGGTGCTGGCCACCGGGGCGCTGTATGCCGGGCTGTTGTGGGGCCTGGCCACCCTGGTTCTTACTTTGGTGTTCGGCCGGGCCTTTTGCGGCTGGGTCTGCCCTCTGGGGGCGATGCAGCAGTTCATGGGCTGGCTGGGCAGCCGGGGCCGGCCCGCGGGCGAGCGCATCGCGGCCAACCAGCCCCGCGCGGGCAGGAGAATCAAGTACTACCTCCTGGCCGGGCTCCTGGCCGCGGCCGCGGCGGACCTCTTGTCCCTGGCCCTGGTCCGGGGCGGACGGCCCTGGTGGGCCCTGGCCGGGGTGGGCCTGGTGTGGCTGGCCGGCCTGGCGCTCCACCGCCCCACCCTCGCGGGCGGCAAGACCGGCCGCCGCATCTTCGCGGCCTGGGCCGGCGCCGGGCTCCTCACCCTGGCCTGGTGGGGCCTGGGCAGCCTGGCCGCGCCGGGCGGCCAACTGGTGGCCGCCTCGTTGCAGAGCGGACTCCTGGACCCCATCCCCCTGATCACCCGCTCCCTGAACCTGTTCCTCCTGCCGGTGGTCAACGCCCTTAGCGGCGTGGCCTGGCCCGGGCTGCGGCTCACCGCCGGGGGCTGGCTCATCGCCGGGATGTTCCTGGCCATCCTGGGCCTCAGTGTGTACACCCCCCGCTTCTACTGCCGCTACGTCTGCCCCCTGGGCGCGCTGTTGGGCCTGTTGGGCCGCGGCTCGCTCCTGCGGGTGGGCCGCCGCGCCCCGGCTTGCCGCAATTGCGCGGTGTGCCAGGCCCATTGCGAGGGCGCCTGCTCGCCCCAGGCGGCGATCCTGTCCGGCGAGTGCGTGCTCTGCCTCAACTGCTTCTACGACTGCCCGGACAACGAGATGACCTACAGCTCCGCCCGCTCCGCTGCCGGGGAGGCCGGGCTGGACCTCTCCCGCCGGGGCATCCTGGTCTCCCTGGCCACCGGCTTCACCGCGGTGCCGGGGCTCCGCCTGGCCGGGGCCGCGGCGGCGGGCTGGTCGCCCAGGCTGGTCCGGCCGCCCGGGGCCCTGCCCGAGGCCGAGTTCCTGCGGCGCTGCCTCAAATGCGGCCAGTGCATGCGGGTCTGCCCCACCGGGGTGATCCAGCCGGCCGGCCTGGACCTGGGCCTGGAAGCCCTGTGGACCCCCGTCTTGAACATGCGGCTGGGCACCAGCGGCTGCCAGCTCAACTGCGTGCTGTGCGGGCACTACTGCCCCACCGCGGCTCTCCGGCCCCTGACCCTGGACGAGAAGCTCGGGCGGGGGGCCTTTGCCGACCGGGGCCCGGTGCGCCTGGGCACCGCCTTTTTCGACCGCAACCGCTGCCTGCCCTGGGCCATGGACCGGCCCTGCATCGTCTGCCAGGAGAACTGCCCCGTGAGCCCCAAGGCCATCGTCACCCGGGTGAAGTTCACCCCGCTGATCAGCGGGCTCACCGCCGGGGAGGAAAAGGGCGCGGTGCTCACCCTGGCCGCGGGCGAGCTGGCGCCCGGGGCCCACAGCGGCGGGGACTACTACCTCCAGGCGGGAACCCTGCGCCGCCGCATCCTGGACAACTCCCGCCGGGAGCTGGTGCTGGAGCCCCTGCCGGGGGACCAGGCCGCGGCCTGGCAAGCCGCCGCCCCGGCCGGCGCGCCCCTGGAGCTGCTGGTGCGTCTGCAACAGCCCCAGGTGGACCCCACCCGCTGCATCGGCTGCGGGGTTTGCGAGCACGAGTGCCCGGTGGGCGGCCAGAAGGCCGTGCGCGTCAGCTCCACCGGCGAAACCCGCGACCCCGCCCACGCCATGCTGCCCGGGGCGCGGTAGGAGTTTTTTCGTAGGAAGAGGAAGGTGTGGGGGGAGGGGGCCTTTTTTTCAAAAAAGGCCCCCTCCCCCCACACCCCCCTTCCCCCAAAAAACTTCATAGTTTAACTTGGTTGAGGGACGATAAGCTTCCATGCGTGGTCCCTGCCTATTGAGCCGAGCGGCAGGATCATTCTAAGATGGGGGAACTGAGCGAGATAGGGGGAAACCAAGCCTTTACAACGCCCGCGAGAAGCGGGCTGCCCCCGGCAAGGAATTGCCGGTCAAGGAGAACGACGGCATGGTCAAGCACGACAAAGGCGCGTCGCGGCGCGAATTCCTGAAGGCCCTGGGCCTGGCCGGCGCGGCCGGAGCCCTGACCCCGGCGGGGCTCCTGGGCCCCGGCGTCCGGGAAGCCCAAGCGGCGGTCCCGGCGGTCGCCGTGCCCCGGCGGCCCTTTGGCCGCTCCGGGCGCGAGGTTTCCAGCCTGGCCCTGGGCGGCATGTTCGACGTGGTCAACGGCCAACTGCTCCTGGCCCAGGCCCTGAAGCTGGGGGTGGACTATTGGGACACCGCCAACAGCTATAGCGGCGGGCACAGCGAGGAGGGCTTCGGCCGCTTCTTCAGCCGCCAACCGGCTTCCCGGGAGCGGGTATTCCTGGTCACCAAATCCACCAACCGCGATCCCCAGGGCCTGGAGGCCCACCTCAAGTTGTCCCTGGAACGCCTCAAGACCGGCTACATCGATTTGTTCTTCGTGCACGGTATCAAGAGCACCGACGAGCTGACCGACGAGAGCCTGGACTGGGGCAAGAAGGCCAAGGACAGCGGCCGCATCAGGCTGTTCGGCTTCAGCACCCACCAGAACATGGCCGATTGCCTGGCCTCCGCGGCCAAGCTGAACGGCATCGACGGCATCATGTTCACCTACAACTACCGGGTGATGCAAGACCCGGCCCTGAAGGACGCGGTGGAAGCCTGCCACGCCAAGGGCATCGGGCTCACGGCCATGAAGACCCAGGCCGCCGGCCCGGCCCGGGTCATCGGTGAAGGTGACGGCACCATGGAGTTGGCCGAGCGCTTCCTCTCCCAGGGCTACACCCCGGAACAGGCCCGCTTGAAGGCGGTGTGGAGCGATCCGCGCATCGCCGCCGTCTGCTCCCAGATGCCGAGTCTCAACCTCTTGTTGGCCAACGCGGCGGCGGCCATGGACCGTAAGGAGCTGAAGCCCCAGGACCTGGCCTGGTTGGCTGACCACGCCCGCCTCACGGGAGCCGCGTACTGCGCGGGCTGCGCGGGCATCTGCGAGCGGGCCATGAACGGCGTGGTGCCGGTGGCCGACGTGATGCGTTCCCTCATGTACGCCCGGGCCTACGGCGAGCCGACCTGGGGCCGGGAGCTGTTGGCCGAGGTGCTGCCCCAGGGCGGGCGGGAGCTGGTGGAGGCCGACTTCGCTCCGGCCCAGGCGGCCTGTCCCCAGGGGTTGGCCATCGCCTCGTTGATGCGCCAGGCGGCCACGGAGTTCGGATTGGGCTAATGGTATGTCGGAGAAAGCCCTCCCCGGGCTCTCCACACAAGCTGTAAGCTTGGCTGGGGTGGGTCCATGGCTTTCTCCGCTTGGAACTTGCCCAGGGTAAATTTGGGCAAGTCCTCGAAACCGCGGGTATCTGAGATGAGCGCGATTCCAGCGGGCCGTCCCTGGCCCGCCAGGAGCCTGTGGCGTGATTTCTCTGCAAACTCCTGGGCCGATGGGGAACGGTAGGGGGGAGATTGCAGCTTGCCAAGCCGGCTGCTTCTGATATAATCCCTTTCCGCGACGACATAACGCGCCCGTAGCTCAGCTGGACAGAGCGCCGGACTACGAATCCGTAGGCCGCAAGTTCAAATCTTGCCGGGCGCACCAAGTAAAACAAGAGGTTAGGCCGGAAGGCCTAACCTCTTGTGCTTTTGATTCCTGGTTTTCTCCCCACCCTCTCCCCATTTTTTGGCCCTAAGGGCTTGGAAGGAACAGGCGCGAAGCGGTTGTAAGGCGACAGCGGAACTTGCAGCGTGCGACGGCGGAACTTGCAGCGTGAGCCATGCCGCCACGGCGGCCAATTAAACCCTCACTTAATCTCGTCTAATAAGAACGGTTACTGGCAAGCCTCCACACCTTGAAGCATTTACCAATAATTACTGATAAGTAGCTCGGGCGTGAGCGGATTATGGTGCCTGGCCACCGCATAACGCACGCTGACCTCCTCAAAAGTATACCCGGAGAAGATCTCGCGGATCTCCGGCACATCGTTCAGGGACAGGATGAACTGCCCCTTAATACCGGCCAAGGTTGCCGCCAAAGCCCCGAAATCATCCCTCGAGAACAGTCCCTTGCCATATGAAGACTCACAGCCCCAGTAGGGCGGGTCCAGGTAAAAGAAAGTGTCCGGCCGGTCGTACCTGGCGATCACCGCCCGGAAGGGCAGACACTCCAACACGACCCCGGCCAAACGCAAATGGGCGTCGGACAGCTCCTCTTCGATCCGCAGCAGGTTCAGCCTGGGCGGTGAGGTAACGGTCACCCCGAAAGTGGGGGAGCACATACGACCGCCGAAACAAGTCTTCTGTAAGTAGTAGAACCTCGCCGCCCGCTGGATGTCGGTCAGGCTGTCCGGCGGCAAGGCCCGGAGCCGCTCGAATTCCTCCCGGCTCACCAGCGCCCACTTAAAATAGCGCAAGAACTCCTCCAGGTGCCACTGGAGCACCCGGTACAGGGTCACGATGTCCTTGTTGATGTCATTCAGGACCTCCGCCTTGCTGAGGGCCTTGGTGAACAGCACCCAGGCCGCGCCCGCGAAGGGCTCCACGTAGCAGGTGTGTTCCGGGATCCTCTCCACAATGGTTCTCGCCAGCCGGTACTTCCCTCCCAGCCAACCGCGAAGTGGGGCAGTCGCTCTCACGTTGCATCCTTTACACGTCGGGCCGAAGCTGCTAGTTTCCTCAAAGCCTTATGGGACAGCGGTTTCGGCCGTGGTCCGGTGTTGCATCACCGGGCCAGTGGGGGAGCCTCCACTCCCCCGCCTGTTCCACCTATTGGTGGTCCAACCTGATATTCAGTCTCGTCTCCCGCCAGCCCGCCGCGGCGCACCAGCGGTCAATCTCATCTGGGGTCACCTGGCAGTTGGGATACCCGGCCAAGAACCCCGGGTCCCGGTGGCGGCGGATTTCCGTACAGACCCGCTCCGAGCAATAGGTCAGATACGGGGCCTGCACGTGCGCCCGAAACCACTCCCAGCCGGTGAGGCTGTAGCCCAACTGCCCCACCAGGCCCAGCCAGTCGTAACGCTCGCCCAGGTGGTCCCGCATGTGAGCCACCAAGGCGGCCTTCTCATCCCGGGTCCACGCCGGGTTGTGCCAGAAGGTCAGGTCCGCGCCGGCCCAATCCGACAGGGGCTGCTCTTCCAAGTGCCAATTCTGGCTCAGCACGTTGCCCGCCCCGGCGTAGAGCATGGTGTGGCTGCGCTCGGCCGGCTCGCCCTGGCCAAAGGACTCGGCCAGGCGGATAGCCTTGCCCAGCCAGCCCGTGGTGTGGCTGGTGGTGACCACATCGCCGGGGTAGAGGCCCGGGAAGCCCTGGGCTCTGAAAGCTTCCCATGCCACATCTTGCATCACTCGCCCCCGGCCGGCGGGTTCTCGGTTCGCGTGCTGCGATCCGAATGATCGGAGTAGTCGTTATTCCGGCCGTCGCCGATGTTTTCTCCAATGTACTGGTTATTACCGACTGGCTTGAAGATAAGCGGCCCATTACCCGAGTTGAACCCGGCACTGGCCTGGGTTCCAGAGGGGTTGAAGCTGTTCTGGAAGTAGGTTCCTGCGTGCCGTCCGGCGGCGTCCACCAGGGCCACGGCCGCCTCGCCGCCGAAGTACAGGCCCAGCACGCTGGTCCCAGCAGCCCCAACGGTACCGATGCCGTCTTTAGCCACTCCGGCCCATTCGTCGTGGAGCTGCTGCATGGGGTTCCCGGGGCCGTAGACCTCGAATTCCTTTACACCGGCGAGGGTGATCTGCTCCCCTTCTTTGGCGACCATGCGAATCATGGGCTTCTGCTGGGCCGCATAATCAATCTGGGCTTTGTAGAAGGCCGCTCGTTCCTCCGCACTTAGACACCCCAGGCTCCCCAGGGCGACGGCCAGCACAACCACCAAACTCACGAACTTTGCCATGCAAAACACCTTTCTCATGGCGGGCGGGTTGCCCCGCCCCGTCATCACCGCTTGGCCAGGCCGCGGCTGACGCCGTAGCCCAGGACGGCCAGGCCGGTCAACAATCCGCCGGCGATCTGGGTCACCCCGGAGACCACCCCCTGGGCCTGCTCCGGGGTGAACAGCCCCAGGGTGACCGCGAGGCCGGCGGCTCCGGCCGCCAGGGAGGCGTAGAACTCGGTGGTCTTCCAGCCGGGTTTGACTTCCTTGGGGGCGGCCGTGATCAAGTCCCCCGCGATGGCGTTCATCTCGTTTTCGGGCATGATCGACTCCTTACCTCGGACGATAAATGGTGGATGCTATGGCGAAGACCCGGTCCGGATAGCCCGGATCACCGCCGCCGTTGTATCTGAGCAGGGCGGTGCGGTAGTTGCCCCTGGCGCGCCTCAGGTGGCGGGCCAGGAAGCGGGCGCAGTATTCCAGGCCCGTGTCAGGGTTGCACAGTTCGGGGAACCAGCCTTTGAAGCCCTCTTCCCGGGCGGTGGCTCCCATGATTTGACCCGGGCCCCAAGACGTCTCCTGACCAACACGCTCGGTGGCCCGGGTGCAGCCCGGGGGGAGGTAAAGCACTTGCCCGGGGCCGAACCCCACCTTCCAGGGGTAGTCCTTCTCGTAGCGCATGGCGTTGGGGTTGCCGCTGCTCTCCACGATGACCACGGCGGTCAGGATGGCGGGCTCCAGGCCGTGGGCGCTCGCCTTTTGGTCGATGATGGGCTGAAAGCTCGGCATCTTCACGGCGCGCTCCTACAGCCCCGCCAGGGCCTCGGTGGACACGTCCGGGTCCGGGGCCTGGCTGCCGGCCACGCCGTAGAGCCCCTCCAGGCGGCCATAGGTCAGGTCCACGGCGTCCAGTTCCTCCGGGGTGGCGGCCGCGGCCAGCGCCGCCTTGAGGCTGAAGTATTCGGCCTGCACCGCGGCGATCCAGGTCTCCACCGCCACCACCGCGGCGGGCTTGGCCTGGCCGGCCGCCATGGCGTTCACGCCCGCCATGATGACGTTCAGCTTCAGGTTGGTGTCGTAGCGGGTGCGGCCGTCCGGCTTGGTCTCGATGAACCGGTTGATCGCGGCCAGCAGCTCTCCCTGGCGCTCGGCCTGCCGGGCTTCCAGATCCACCGCCGGCGCGGCGAACACCCCGCCGGCCGCCTCCCAGGCCGCCACGGCCTGGCGGTCGGCGTTGGCCGGGTCGTCAGGCACGGCCAGAAGCCGGCCATCGGCCAGGGCGACCAAGTAGTTGCCCTCCGGGGTGATGGTCACACTCGTGATGTCCATGACTCCCTCCTAAAGCTCGGCGCTGAAAGTGATTTGGCCGGTCGTCCCCGTCCCGCGCAAATACGCCGGATTTCCGGCGGTCCCAATCGCGGCGTGGGCAAGGTCTATTTGTGCCCCATCCGTTCCAGCCAAAGCCGAACTTAGCCCGGTAATGGCGGTGCTCCCACCGGCAGCAAAGACTGTTAAACCACCAATTGTTAGGGCGGCAGTGGGCGCCACCCGCATAGGGACAGGGTAGACAATCGGGAAGCGGAAGGCTGTGGTCGAGCCTTGTACCCCCATAACCATGGCCGAGGGATTGCTGAAATTAGCCTCCTTAAGGGCCCAGTAGTAGCGCTGGCAGAGCGCCAATTCCGAAGACAGGGGCCTGAAGGCCAACGACTCCACGAAGTCGCTGTAGCCGGCCCATTTGTAGTACCCCGGCCAGACCCCGGCCGGGCCGATGGTGAAGTTCTTGTTGGTGACGTCCCCGGGGGAGAGTTGCAGCTCCAGCTCCAGGCCGTTCAGGAGCCCGGCCAGGGAGGCCCCCAGGATGGGGAGCTGGATAAGGCCGCTGGCGTCAGCCACGTCCCCATGCCCCAGCTCTGTGGTCGCGCCGAAATTGTCCGCGCTGTTGGCGTGGCGAAGGGTCAGCCGGCCGGGCACCGCCGCGCCCACGTCATGGAACACCACCAGGGCCGCGGTCAAATCCGCGCCCCCGTTCTCCAAGAGGGCCCGGCGGCAATCCTCGGCCCCGATCCTGGTGCGGGCGTAGAGCGCCCCGGCCCCGCTCCGGGTCACCCCGGAAAAGTGCAAGAGGCCCGTGGGCCAGGTGGCCCCGGCCGGAGTGGTGAAGGTTTGGGTCAGGGCGCCGGCCGACACCACCCCGCCGGTGGCCCGGCCCTCCCACATGTCCACCTTGCCGCGGCCCCAGGCCGTGCTGGTCAAGGTGTAAGCCGCGGTGCGCTGAGCCACCCGCATGCCGCCGTTGATCAGGAGGTTGCGAGCAGCGGGGATGGGCAAGTGATTGGTCGTATAGTCCTGCACGTAGGCCCGGACGCTGTGCTGGCTGGGCGGGGCCACGGCGGAGTCCGAGGCCAGGTCCTCCTCATCGATGAGCGCCCCGCCCAGGAGCACCCAGTCCGCGGCGCCGGGTGTCCACAGCCAGAACAGGCCGGTGTCCAGGCTCACGTACACCACCGGGGCCGGGCCGCTGGGGGCCAGCTCCAGGCGCGCGGCCTCGGAGCCGGAGAGGATCAGCCCGGCCGCCTGCACCTCGGCCAGCTCCTGGCGGGCGTCGTCCAGGATCACCCCCGCCTCCTGAAGCACGGGCAGGATCACGTCATTGATCCGCACCAGGCCCAGGTCCTGGACCTCCCGGACCGCCCCCTCCCAGTCGATCTTGAGGCTCTCCAGGGTGTGGATCCGGGCATCCACGTCACTGAAGCGCTTGTCGAACTCCGCCCCGGAGAGAGGGGTGGACCCGTCCTTGAAGCGGTATTGCTCGCGCTTTATCATGGCAATCCCTTACCCTTACTCAGCCGCCGCTAGTTGGTGGCCCAGTCCCAGCGCTTGGCCACGTGGAACACGTCCAGGACCGTGGTGGTGGTCCCCTCGATCTTGATCTGATAGGCGGAGATCCCCGTGCCCGGCAGGGGCTGGAAGTTGAAGGTGCGCTGAATGGTGGGCTCGGGCCCGTCGGTCATCACCACGTCGGTCACCCCGGCCGGGGCGTAGGTGCTGCCCCCGGACGTCAGGGACGCGGTGCAGGTGTGCTTGGCCGCGTCCCAGCCCTCCAGGCGGAGCATCACGTTGATGTCGTCGGAGGCCGCGGCCAGGGTGCGCGCCGTGGAAACGTGGGTGAATTCGGTGCCCATGCGGTTGGCCCGGAGCTTGGAGCCCGGCAGCGTGAGGCCCGGCATCACCTCGCGGGAGCCGGTGAACACGGCCCGCAGCTTGACCATGGCCGGCAGGTTGCGGAGCTGGTCGGCGGTGTCCGCCAGGATGCCGTACCAGCTCGCGTCGCCCTGCCGCTGGTACTCGAACACCACCTGGGTGTTGGCCGGGTTGACGCCTTGCAGGATGAAATCCAGGTCCGCGATGCCGTCCGACAGGCTCAGGGGGGTGAGATCCACCGTGGTGCGCGCGTTGTTGAACTGGGCGTACCAGAGCCGCATCATCAGGTCCTTGGTCAAATCGCCCTGGAAGTACGCCCCGTCGGTGCTCTGGAACAGGGTGCCGTTGGTGTAGGCGCTGCCGTCCACCGTGGCCAGGGTGTGGTTGCCGGCGGTGGTGATCAACAGGGCGTAGCGCTTGCCGGCCTGGATGAAGACGGGCTTGGGCAGCACGAACACGGTGCGGCCGGGCATGGCGTGCAGATCGGAGGGGGCCAGGCTGGTGTACCCCAGGCCGCGGGACCGGTTGGGCACCCCGGCCACATCGGCCTCCACCACGTGGACGTACACGTCGCCGGTGGCGGCCACGGCGCTGAAGCAGAGTTCTATCCGGGTCAGCCAGCCTGAGGCCGTGGCCAGGAAGGTCTGGCCGATCTGGGAGCCGTTGACCGTGTGGGTCTCATCCTCCAGCCAGTAGTACGGCTCCTCCACCAGGTCCTTCCAAAAGTAACGAATCCGCACGTAGTTGTAGGAAACGCCGCTCACGTCGTGGGCGTTGTAGGACTGCAAGACCTCGAACTTGCCGTAGTCCCAGGGGCTGTCGAAGACCTGGCCCACCTTGGCCCCTTGCAGGAAGGCGTTTTCCTGCTGGTTGGTGCAGATCACCCGCTCGGGGCCGTAACGCAGCCGCCAGTAGGTCTGCTTGGCCATCTTCAGAGTGTGGGTCTGGTACTGGTAGGTCCCGATGGCGATCTCCCCGGTCTTGCCGGTGGTGGTCAGGCGGGCCACCTGGGAGTGGGCCGGCAGGACCAGGCCGCCGAAGTTGATCACCGCGGTCTCGTAGGGGTTGAACAGGGCCGGCTGCTGCTCGGTCTGCCCGGCAAAGGGGAAGCGGATGCCTTCCTCCACCAGGGCGTGGTACTCCGGGTCCGTTTCGGCGCTTTCGTCCGGCGTGAGGTAGGAATCCGCCCCGTAGGAGCTGTAGGTGTCGGGCAGGTTGGACAGGTCCTTCAGGTAGGCCACGTCCTTGACCAGCTCGGTGAGCTGGTTGGTGCGGGTGAGTCCCTTGATGAGGGCGGCCAAGGCGGCCAGCTCCGCGAACATGGCGTCGATGCGCGCCCCCATCTCCCCGATCCAGGTGTTGTTGGCCAGGGCCAATTGCCAGGTGTCGAACAGGTTCATGAGCTGCTTGTTCTCGGCCAGCGCGATCTCCTGCACCCCGCCGGGCGACAGGCGCACATAGGCCACCAGGGTGTAGCCGGTGGGCGGCTCGGGCTTCATGGGGTCCGGGGACTCCAGGCCCGGTTGGATGTAGGTCACCACCTCCCGCCGCAGCTCCATGGCCACGGTGCGGGGCTCCTTCTGCATGGTCTCCAAATCGATTAGGAAATCGCGCGGCTGGATGTCGGTCTCGATCTCGTTGCCGATGACCGCCACGGCCAGCCATTTTTCATCGGTGACCGGCAGGTGGCTGAAGATGGACAGCCGCTCGGCCTGGTCCTTGCGGAAGACCTTGCCGGTCGGCCCGTCCCAGAGCCGCCCAGCCGCGATCTCGATCTCGGTCGCGGTGGGGCTGGTGACCCCCAGGCCCACGAACATGCGCTCGGTGGTGATGGCGTCCATGATCAGGTGTTGCAGGCTCTGGTCGACGAAAAGCTGAATGTTGTTGATGTCGGCGGCCTGGCCTTCCTGCCGGTCGCGGAGGATTACTTGGCGTTCCATGCTTAAAAAACCTCCAGTCGGTATTCCCCGGCCCGGGCCGCGCCGGCCAAGACGCCGGGGCTGGCGGTGACGGGTTGGCGGTTGGTGATGGCCAATAGGATCTTGTCCGAACGCCGGCGGGTCAGCCGGCCCACCTGGCAGACCCGGGCGATCTGGTCCGCCGCGTCGGAAACGTAGTAGTGGGATGTCCCCCAGTGCAGGCCGGCGCCCCAGTTGAGGCCGCGCTTAGGGGCCGGGCCGAGCATGTCCACGGCCACCTGGGCGGTGTGCGCCGGCATGCCGCCGAAGCTGAACGCGCCCCAGAACAGGCTGGCCCGGCGGGACGCCTGGCTCACCCGGGTGGGGTCAAAGAGCTTGAAGCGCTTGTAGAGCCGGTCCCCGGCCCGGCGCTCGGCCCAGAACAGGCCCCCGCCCCAGAAACAGGCCCCGCCCCGGCCGCGCACCGTCGCCGGCTCGTCGGGGTATTTGTTGGCCCAGAACACTCCGCCGGGGGACAGGGTGGGTTCGCGCACCTCCTGGTAGTAGGTGCTGAAAGGCGTGAGCCCCGGCCGGGCGGCCAGGGGGGTGCGGCGCTCCACCAGGTCCTGGTAGGGCCGGTCCAGGTGGAGGGTGTAGAGCCGCTGGCCGGCCTCTTGATCCACCCAAAAATTCGGCCAGCCGCCCGCCCCCCAGAACATCCCGCGGCCCGGGCCGCCGGGCAGCCGCACCTCGATCTCCTGGCGGGCCAGGCGCTCCACCCATGCGGTCTCGTAGAGGAGGCTGTGCAGGTTGCTCTCCCGGCCGGTCAGGGGGTCGTACAGGGCCACCCGGTCGCCCACCCTGAGCAGCGCATCGCTGTGCACGTAGGCGTCCCGGCCCCAGTGCATCCCGCCCCAGCACAGGCAATAGCTCTGGGTCCGGTGCCGGAAGGGGTAGAGGCGAATCTCCGGGTGCGGGGCCTCGAAGGCCTCTTGCTCGGCCTGGGTCAGGGTCTTGCCCCAATAGAACTTGTGCGGCGGGGTGGCGGACAGGAGCCGGCGGTTAAGGAGCACCCGCCAGTACAGGGCCAGGCCGTGCACCGTGCCCTTGTAGCGGTGCCAGTCGTGGAAGTGCTCCACCAGCCATTGCTTGAGCGCCCGGCTGTCCGCGAACTCGTAGCCGTCCAGGTGCAGGTGCCAGGCCAGGTGATCCAGCACCGCCTCCGGCGCCTCGCCCAGGCGGGACCAGATGTGGATCAGGGGGATCAGCGTGCGGATGCGCTCCTGTTCGTCGCCGGCGGCCGCGGCGGCGCCCTGCATTTGGGCATCGTGGGTGATGCTGGGAGGCAGCAGGCTTTGCAGGTTATTGGCCACTCAAGCCTCCGTAGGTGAGCACCGGCGCGCCGGGCGCGGCCACCTGCCGGGGCTCCAGGGCCTGGTACTCCGGCGCCGTCACCTCCACCCGCTGGACCCCGGGCACGGACTGCACCCGGTCCACCAACACCGAGGGCAGGATGGCCCGGCCCAGGGCCTCCCGCTGCCAGGCCACGTAAGCCGCCACCTCCTTGGCCACGGCGGCCTGAATGGCGAGCGTGCGGGTGGCGTGGCTCTGGAGGATGTAGTAGGTGAGCGCCACCTCGCAGGGCGCCACTTCGGGGCTCACCACGTGCACCACGTCCGTCAAGGGCCGCCGCCGCACGTCGTTCACCGCCGCGTCCACCGCGTTGATGATTTCGGCGCTGGGCAGCTCGCCGCCGGCCATCAGCGGGGCGATCCACACCTCCCCCGGCGAGGGCGACCACACCGCCACGTCGCTGATGAGTTGGCTCACGCTCCGGGCCCAGTAGCGGTAGGCGTCCTCCGGCCCGCAGGTGGAGTAGGCCTCGGCCGCGAGCTGCACCCGGGCCCGGAGGTTGGCGTCGGTTTCCGCGTCGGTCCCGCCCAGGGTCAGGGTCAGGTTGACCACCCCCTGGACATAGGTCACCCCATCCACCAGGCGGTGGATCTGGCCGGGCACCAGGCCGTTGGCCGCCGCGCCCGGGGTCTGACACCCGGCCTCCACATCCACCGAGATCTCCCCGGCCGGGATCTTCGCCTCGGCGGTAGTGACCCACATCAGCGCGTCCTCCCCGCCGGCCCGGGCGCGCACGCCCTGGGGGATGATCACCTCCCAGGCCAGGGGCTCGGCCAGGCTGAAGCGCAGCGTGGTGGATGCCGCCCGCTCCCCCAGGCGAAAGGTGTTGAGGTAGTCGCCCAGATGGTCCAGGTAGGCGTCCCGGGAATAGTGCAAGAGATTCATTTTGCCCGCGTTGTCGATCAAGTACCGCTGCTGGGCCACCAGGTAGGCCACGCCCTCCACGAACAGGCGCTCGGGGTTGCCGGGGTAGAGGGTGCGGCCGGTGATGTTCTCGTAGGCCGCGATCAGCTCCGCCTCCACTGTGGCGGTGTCGATGTCGCAGAACTGGGCTTCGGGCAGGTTCTCGCGCAGGATCATGCGGCCACTCCCTCCCGCAGCTTGAAGCGAATCAGCGGGATCAGGCGGCCGTCCGCCGCCCCCACCAGGTCATCCGCCCAGGTGATGGAGATCACCTGGGCCCGGGGCTCGTACTTGGCGATCTGGCGGGAGATCTCCACGGCCATGAGCGCCTGGGCCCGGGGCTGGGGCAGGTCCACCAGGTCCCAATCCAAGCCGAAGTCCCGGTTGAGGGGCACGGTGCCCTTGGGGGTGGTGATGATCATGGCGATGCACTGGGCCACCTCGGCGGCCAGGTCGGCCGGCGCGATCACGATGGGGTCGGGGTCACCCCGCACCAGCAATTCGGCGCCCATCAGTGGTACTCCAACAGGTGCACGTCAACCTTGGCGTGCAAGAGGTAGCCGTCATTGGTGAGGTGCCGCCAAGTAACCCGCATGTCCTCCAGCGCGTACATGCCGAGATCCATGCCTCCGATCACCATTTGGTGGGCCTGGTGGTCGGCCAAGACCTGGCGGAGGGTGTCCAACTCCTCCTGGGGGACGCAAAAGCGGTGATGGAACGCCAGGTCCAGGTCGATCTCGATGGGGTCCAGGCCGAGGTATTGGAGTTTGTGCTTTAGGTCGAGCACCTCGTGAATGGCGTAACGGGCGCGCCGCGCCTCCACCAAGCGCTCAAAGGTGCGGATGAGCTTTTGGCTGGCCTCGAAGACCACCGGCCCGAAGGCCCCTATGCGGCCGCCGCTAGTCATACAGCCACTCCTGGGGCACGGGAGGCGGCGAGGGAATCACGGGCTCGATGTCCGGCTCGCCCGGCCCCACGAATTGGGGCATGGTCATGATGATTTCGCCCGCCCGGATCTCGATCTCCGCCGCCTTGATGGTGAGCTTGCCCTTGCACTGCACGTTCATGTCGCCGGTCTGGCGGTCGTACTCGACCCAGGTGCCGTCCTCGAACCGGACGTGCCGCTTGTCATTGCTGACCACCGGGACCACGTCCAGGTCCGAGTAGATCGAGCCCAGCACAAAGCCCACCTCGTGGCCGATGGGCAGGAACAGACAGATCACGTGCTCGCCCAAGTCGGGCATCCAGTAGTCCTTGTCGCAGCGGGTCTTGGCCACCAACACCGGCAGCTTGTAGGAGTCCATGCAGTCCGAGTCTTCCAGGCGCACCCGGACCCGGGCCTCCGCGGGGAAGCGTTCCACCACGTGGCCCACCCGCACCATTTGGCGGAGGGTGCCCTCGGTGGCGGTCAAGCGGCGCGATATTTCCTCAAAGAGATTCATCAGTACTCCAGGGTCTGCCGCAGCTTGAGCGCGGTCACGTAGCCGCTGCCTGAATCAATGGAGTGGGTGGCCGTGTCCGCGAAATACCGGGTGCTGTAGGCCCCGAACCCGGCCAAGGCCACCACCTCGGTGGCCCTCCGCCGGGGGTCGCCCACCAGGGTCACCTCGGCGGTCAGCTCGCGACGGTTCTTTTTGCGGAGGCAGTCCTGGGCCACCCGCTGGGCCTCGCCCTCGTCGGCCACCGGCTGGTTGACGACCAGCATCTCGCCGGTCTCCGGGGCGTCGGGCGCGGAGTACTCGCCCCGGATGTAGCGCTTCTCCTTGGGCATCCAGTACTGGCAGACCGCGCCGCGGTAGAGGTCGTGGGTGGTGGTGCCGAAGCGGTAGGCCTTGATCCATTGCTGGCCCCGGACCAGCTCCAGGTGGGGCCCCTTCTGGTCCCAATCCTGGGCCTGGTAGACGATCAACTTTTCTTCGGCAACCTTCAGGCTGTTGCCCGAGTCCAGGGACAGCCGCCGCAGGAACTGCAGGTCCGATTCCTCGGCCTGGTCCACCCGCTCGTAGGAGCGGTTCTTGCCCTGCCAATCGAGCATCAAGCCCGCTTGCCCGGCCACCCCGGTGGCGATGGTCAGGAGGTCGGTGTTCTCGTGGGCCTTGGACTTCTTCTGGGTCCGGGCGTTCTGCAGGGTCTGCGCGGAGGTGCAGCGGACCTCCACCTGGTCGGGCGGGCCGCTGAGGGTCACTTCCTCGATGCGGAAGGTCCCGCACTCCAGCCGCCAGAAATCCCCCTCGGCAAACCAGTTCCGGCAGATGATAGCCGCGTGCACCGTGTCCGATTTCTGGGGGAACCAGGGGCCTTGCCAGGCCAGCTCCCGGTCCTCCAGGCTCACGGTCAGTTCGTCCAGCTTGCCGTGGGCGTGGTCGGTGTACTGGGCCGAGAGGCTGTAGCCGGCCAGGTCCACCCCCCGGTACATCAGCTCCAGCTTGGCCTCGCGGGTTTCCTCGGAGGTCATGGCCGGCGCTCCTTCCAGGGCGGCGGCAGCACCTGGGCCGGCGGGGTGAGGTCCGGCACCACGAGCTTCAGGTCCGCCGGCAGGGTGACCAGGTGGGCCACGTCCGGATTGGCGGCCAGCAGGTGGTGGGTCATATCCTCCCGGCCCCAGATGCGATAGGCCACCTGGTCCCAGGCCTGGCCTTCGATGGTGGTGTAGGTCTTAGTTGACATTGCCCAGGCTCACCCGCTGGCCGCGGAAATACATCTCGTTGACCACGTCCTCCACGATCCGCCGGATCTTGGCCGCGGAGGTGTCCAGGGCGGGCTTCAGGCCGGCCGCGTCGGTGGCGCCCGGGGCGTTGATGGTCTGTTGGATGGTGACGGACACGGCCCCCGGGGCGGCCGCGGCCGGCAGGGAGGCCGGCGGCCAGCCCGCACCCGGCCCGGCCGGCGCGGGCGCCAGCGCCCCGGCCGCCTGGTCCAGGCCGGCGGTGGCCAGCTGCGAGGCCTGGGCGGCGAGCCCGTCCAGGCCCAGGGCGGAGATCTCGGTCCGCACCCCGGCCGGCAGCCCGCCGGCCACGGCGGCCCGGGCTTTGTCCAGGTGCTGGCGGAGGGGTTTGGCCAGGGAGGAGGCCCCGGCCGCGGCGATGCCCCGGCCCAGGGTGGCCACCATGGCGGCGCCGGAGGCGGTGAGGGCCGAAAGCGGGCCCCGGCGAGCGTCCGAAAAGGGCAGGTACTCCCGCACCTTGGCCAGCACGCTCTTGACCATTTCCACCGGCTGGGCGGCCAGGGATTTGATGCCGTCCACAAAGGTGGCCAGCAGCTTGGCCCCGGCCTCGAACAGGTTCAGCCCGCCCAGCCAGCCGATGACCAGGTCCCACGCGCCCTCCATGATGGTCTGCGGCAGGCTCAGCACCGACAGGATCCCATTGGCCAACCCGCGCAACAGGCCCGCGCCCAGCTCGTAGAGGTCGATGCCTTGCAGCCAGCCCCAGAAGGCGCTCACCTGTTCGGCGGCCCAGGTCCAGATGCCTCCGAAGAACTCCTTCACCTCCTTCCAGTGGGTGATGAGCAGGTAGGCCCCGGCGGCCAGGGCGGCCACCCCCGCGATCACCAGGCCGATGGGGTTGGCGGTCATGGCCAGGTTGACCAGCCATTGCGCGGCGGCCCAGGCCCGGGTGGCCACGGCCACCACCATCTGCTTGGCGGCCAGGGCCCCGGCCACCGTCTTTTGCACCACCAGGGCGGCGGCCCCCCGCAGGGTGGTGGTGGCCAGGAAGTTTTGAGCGGCCACATACATTCGGGTGGCCGCCGTGCCCAGCCGGGTCGCCAGAGTCCAGGCCTTGGCCACCAAAGTCGAATTCTTGATTGCCAGGGCCACGGCTTTGGCGGTCCCGGCCATCTCGATCAGCCCGCCCTTCAAAAACAGCCCGGCCATGCGCAGGCCCTTGAAGGCGGTCACCGCCGCCAGGGTGCCGCCGGCCAGCACAAAGACGGTGTTGGTCAGCCAGGGCACGGCGTTGTGCAGGCCGGCCACCATGTCCATCGCCGCGCCCAGGCCCGCCCCCAGCGCGTTGAAGGCCGGCAGCAGGGCCGTACCTATGGAGGTAGCCAGGTCGTAGGTCTTGTTGTATAGGATTTTCAGCTTGTTGGCAGTGGTCTGTGCCCGCACCTCGAACTCCCGGTTCATGGAGCCAAGATACTTTTGCTCCTTGGCCACCAGGCCCACCGCTTGGCGGTATTGATCCAAAGAGCCCACCAGAGTGCCCAGCTCATCGGCGTGCTCCATGCCGAAGAGATCCACCAGCACGCCCATGCGCTGGCCCTGGTCCAGGGCGGCCAGGCGCTCCAGGAAGTCGTCCAGGGCCCCGGCCCCGTCCTTGGCGATGGCGGCCTTCAGCCCTCTGCCGCTCAAGCCCATGGCCTGCAGGGCCTTGCTGAATTCCTTGGTGCCCTTGTCGGCGGTCATCAGCTTGGCGAGCATGGCGTTGATGGCCGTGGCGGCCACCTCCGGCGGCTTGCCCAAGGCCAGAAAGGCGTTGGCCAGGGCGGCGGTGCGCTGGGCCGAAAGCCCGAACATTTTGGCCGAGCCGCCGACCCGGGTCAGGGTGTCCACCATGTCCGAGGCCTTGGCCGCGGTGTTGTCACTGAGGTAGTTGACGGCGTCGCCCAGGGCTTCAATCTGCTCCACCGGAATCTTGAACACGTTGGAGAGCTTGGCGCTGGCCTCGCCGGCCCGTTCCGCGGTCATGTCGAAAGCCACGGCCATCTTGGCGGTGGTGGTGACGAACTTGGGCAGCTTGTCGGCCGTGACGCCCAGTTGCCCGCCGGCGGCGGCGATGGCCGCCAACTCCTCGGGCTTCAGCGGCATATTGGTGGTGGCCATCTTCCGCAGCTCCAGGCTCAGCTTCTCCAGGCCGTCAGGCGTGGGGAAGTCCACCACCTTGCGCACGTCGGCCATGGCAGACTCGTAGTTCATGGCCGCCTTGAGGGGCCCGGCCAAGAGCAGGGCCGGGGCGGCCACGCCCACCCAATCGCTGGTGGCTTTTTGGCGCATTTCCTGGCCGGCGCGGGCCTTGGCCAGGGCTCCCTTTTGGGCGGCCAGGAGCTTGATCTGAGTTCGGACCTGGGCGTTGAGCCTTTGGGTGTCCACCCCGGCGGCCTTGGCGGCCGCGCTCACCCGCCGCAACTCCTCCACCTTGGCCCGCCAGGCCTGGCGGGCGGCGGTGGCTTCCTTGCCGCCCCGGCGGGAGGCCAGGGCCAGCTCGGCCATCTCCCGCCGCAAGGTGCGGTATTGCGCAACCTGGCCCGCCGCCCGGCCGGCCGCCTCCAGTTGACCCTTTAGCCCGGCGTACCCCGCCCCCAGATTATTGACCGGCCCGGCCGAGACGGCGGCGGCCTGCCCGGCGGCCCGGGTTCCCTGGGCGCTTTGCCGCGCAGCCTGGGCCGTGCCGGCCAGCTCCCGCTGCATGCGCCGGTAAGGCTCGGTCTGGGCCGCGGCGCTGCCGGCCGCCTCCACCTGGGCCTTCAGCCGGGCCACGTCGCCGCCGAAGCTCTTGATCACGCCGGCCGCCCCGGAGGCGGCCCGGGCGGCGATGGTCAACAGCACGGTCTTGCTCACGGCCACGGCGTCATCCCCTTAATTCGATGGCTTTTGGGAGGCCAGGGCCAGCCACATGGCCAGCTCTCCCAAGGTCAGTTCGGCCCAGGACAGGGCCGGCCCCAGCCCGGCCCGGGCCAGGGCCAGGCACGCGTCGATTACTTGGCGGCCGCGGCGGAATCCGCACCGAACAAAAAAACGTTCACCGCGCCAGTCAGCCGGAGAACGTCGCCGGCGGGCAGGGCCTTGATGTCGTCCACCGGGCGCTTCACCGCCCGGGCCGCCAGGCACATGGCGTATTCCACCTGTAAGCTGGCCACGCCCGCGAAGCCCGGGTTCACGGCCTGGAACTCGCGCTCGGCGGCCACCAGGTCATGGCCGGTCAGGCCCTCCAGGTTCATCTCCACCTCCCGGGTCGGCTCGCCGCCCCAGGCCACCGGCTTGCTCAGAGTGATGGTGCTCATAACCCCAGATCCCCTCTGACGGCCGCCAGGTAGTCGGTGCCGTCGATCTTGCAGATGTAGTTGAGCTTGTCGATTTCCACGATTTCGTTGCCCTCGATGCTGAGCTTCAGGTACACCACCTCGAACTCCATGCCGGTGTCCATCAGGGCTCCCGGCTCCAGCTTGCCCAGGCCGGCCTTTTTGGGGATGGCCTTCATCACGCACTGGACCGGTTTGGGCTGGTACTCCCCGGAGCCGGCGTCGTAGTACTGCATGCTGCCCCGGCAATCCAACTGGTGGGCCTTGGGCGCGGCCAGCTTGGCCGCGTTGGCGGTGGTGACCCGCCAGGTCAGCTTCAGGGTAAGGGCCTGGTAGTGGCCCAGGACCGGGCTGTCCACCTCGCCGGCGATGCCCGCGCCCTTGACCGTCTCGGTCATGGCCTCCAGCTCGGGCAGTTCGACATCGGCCACGCCGATGAGGTCTTCGCCCTCGTTGTAGACCCGGAAATTGATCAGCTTTTCAGGTACCGGGTTGGCCATGGATTACTCCCCTCCGAACAGGGTATTCACGTATCCCGGGTCGTACTCCAACAGGCCGTGGATCTCCCGCGCCGGGCTGGGCGGGGTCACGTACAAATGGAACCGGATGATGCCGTCCATCAGGTCGGTGATGGGGTTCTCGTCCCGCAGGAACTCCACCCGGCCGCCCAGGATGAACTGGCGGGCGGCCAGGCCATTCAGGAAGATGTTGAAGGAATCGATGATGGTCTCGACCAGCCGGCGGTTGAGCGGTTTGTCCACCTTTTGCCAGAAGGTCAGGATGAAGGTGTTGGCCAGCCAGCGGAACATCCGCTGAATGGGCAGGAAGGCGTCCTTCACGTCGGTCACCGCCGGGTAGCAGCCGGTGCGGTTGCCCCAGAGCTTCCACCCGCCGATGAAGTTCAGCGGGGTGGCCACTCCCTGCTCGTTCAGGTAGTTGGCCTCGCTGATCCCCAGGAACACCGTGTCGCCGCTCTCCACGATGGCTCCGTTGGCCTTCAGGGCCTTGTTGGACGGGCTCTCGTAGGGGATGTCCTCGTTGTCCGCGTCCACGCTGCCGGTGATGCCGGCCGCCTGGGTGGACAGGTGGAACACCTTGTCCTCGATCTTGACCTTGGGCCAGAGGTTGTACTGGCCCGGGTCCACGTAGTTGTTCAGGTTCTTCCAGGCCGCCACCTCGGAATAGCGGTCCGCGCCGCTGGCGTCCGAGGGGATGTCCACGTAGGCGAAGCAACTGAAATGGCCGTTGACGTTGCCAGCCTTGGTGACCATCACCGCCGCCACCAGGGGGTTGTGGCTCCAGCCCGGGGCCAGCACCAGGCCGGGCAGCAGCCGGAAGCGGGGAAACACCTGGTCCACCAGCTCCAGGCCGGTCTTTTGGCCGGTGGCCGCCACGATGCCGCCCACGATGTCGTCGGCGTCCACCAGGGAGGGGTCGCCGTAGGAGTAGTCCACCTGCACCGTGGCGTCGGCCGCGATGGCCCCGCCTTCCACCAAGGTGATCTCGCCGGTGATCCGGTCCACCTCGTAGTCGGTGCCCGCCACGTGGGTGGTCAGCCCGTCTTCGGACTTCACCACCGGGGCCGCCACCAGGCCGGGGTGGGCCAGGGTCAGCTTGCCGGCCTCGAAGCTGGCCGCCTCGCCGCTGACCGCCGTCTTGTGCACCGCCGGATCGAACACGTTGATGAACACCACCGGGGCCAGGGCGAACAGGACGAACTGGGAGTAGAGGAACTCGCAAAGGGTGTACGCCTTCCAGTCCTCGGAATAGCCCAGGTTGGTCACCGCCTCGCCGTGGGTGTAGGCCAGGAAGGGATCATTCACCGGGCCGGTGAAGTCCTCCCGGACCATGTGCACCGGCGCGGTGCCCACCACCACCGGCATGGCCGCCCCGATCCGCCGGGGGGGTACGATGGAAGTGGGGAGCTGGGTGACATAGACGC
The DNA here is from genome assembly GCA_020444165.1 of Deltaproteobacteria bacterium. The sequence continues at coordinate 39,545 of JAHLLK010000024.1, forward strand.
CATGCTTGTAGACGCTCATGAACTAAACCTCCCGGTTTTCGGCCACGCGGCGGTAGGCCTTGGCCAGGGTCGAACCGGAGTCCCGCAGCTCCGCCTTGGCCGCCGGCACCCGGGAGAGGGGCACCAGCAGGGTGGCGATGACGGGCCGGGCATTGATGGCCTCCACGAGCTGCACCGGGCGGCCGCCCCGGAAGATCTGGCCGTGGCTCACCAGGCCGGCTGGCAGGTTGGGGCCCAGGTACATCTCGCCCGGCAGGCGGTTGATCACCGCCGGCGTGACCTTCACCTCCGGGGGCGGCGCGGCCTGGGGCCGTTGCTCCTCCGGCGGGGTCTCGGGATCAGGGGTATGTCGAGCCATAAGCGTCTACCTCCGCGCTAGTGGGGATGAGGGGGCGGTTGATGGCCACCTCGATTTCCAAAACCGCCACCGCCGCCTGGCTGTTGCACCAGGCCAGCCGCCAGGACAGCGGGGTGATGTGCTCCAGATTGCCGCCCGGCCGCCAGCCCTCCACCAGGACCCGGGCCCGGTCCAAGACGGCCAGGCACCCGGGCAGCTCGTCGTCGCCCCACACCGCCTGGGCCGGGTGGCGCAGGTTGCGCCCGGCGGCCAGGAGGGCCAGGGGCGCTACCTCCAGCAGGGCGGCGCTAAGGTTGTCCCGCCGAAACTCCCCCCGGGCGCAGTAGGTGCCCAAGGCCGGGAAGCGGGGGAACAGGGTCTTCCAGGCGTCGTCATTGAACCCCGGCAGGGCCAGGATCTCGGTGCGCCAGCCGGCCAGCACCGGGTCGGCCTGGAGCACCGGCAGCAGGGCCGCCTCCACCTCCAGGACGGAACCGAACATCATGGCAGGGCCTCCGCCAGATAGTCCCGCGCGGCGTCTTCGATGGCCGCCAGGTCCAGGGAATCCTCGTCGGGCATGTAGGGCCGGGCGGGGATGGTGACCTTGCGGCCCCGGCCGGCCTGGCCGCCGAACTGGTGGATGGCCGCGTAAAGCCGGTTGGAGCCCACCCACACCTCATCCCCGGCCAGCTCCACGAACAGGGATCCCCGCAGGAGCCCGGTGTCGAGAAGGGTCTGGCCGCCCTCCGCCTCGGCCCGGCGGCTGGGCTGCCAGGCCTCCCCGGCCGGCGAGGCCTGGGCCTCGAAGGCGTCCAGGGCCTGGGACCGGGCGATCTCGCCCACCTCTTGGAGCAGGGGGCCGGTGTCCTTCAGGACCCGCTCCAGTTCGCGGAACAACTGATCCGCCTGGGTGGTGTCCAGGGTGAGGCGCACTCCCGCCATCAGTAGGTCTCCAAATCAAAGAGGGGCTTGGCGGTCACCACCGCCAGGCTGCCCGGCGAGGCTGGCTCGGCCGTGGTGTTGCCTGGGCCGGGACCCAGGGTCAGCTCGCCGCTCCCGATCTTCTCCAGGAGCTTCAAGCACCGCTTGTATTCTTCGGCCCACTCGCCCAGCTCCAGGTGGCTGCGGCGGCGGTGCAGGTTGTAGGCCGCGATTTTGGCCGAGAGGTTGGCCGCCAGAGGTGGGGTGGCCGCCAGGGGCACGGTCATCACCAGGCCCAGGTAGGCGTCGATCTCCCGGTCGGCCTGTTCGATGGCTTCGGCGATGACCTCCTCCGGCGGCAGCCCGCCCAGGCCGTCGTCCGCCAGTTGGCGGAGCGTGTCCGGCGACAGCAATCGTTTGAGGTCGGTCTCGGAGGAGTACATGGCCCTCTCGCAGCCTTCACACTAGTTTTGTCCTAGTTTAAAATCTCAACCCATGTGGTGGGCCGCCCCCGGCGTCTCGGGGCAAATGGCGGCCCCATCCCCTGGCGTCCGCTAGGAGATAACCACCGCCTTGGCCACGGCCTGGGGCGAGACCACCGGCAGGGGCTTGGACTGGGCGGTGAGCACGTAGCCGTTGGGCCGATCCACCAGGACCGCGTCCACGAATATGGGTAAAGCCCGGAGACCCGCCTTGAGATCGTCCAGGGACGCGTAATACAAAGCCGTGTACCCGGTGCTCACCACGCGGATCTCCTTGTCCGGCACCTTGAGCACCTCGGCTCCGGTGGCCGGGTTGGTGTAGGCCTCATCCATCTTCTTGATGGTGTGGCCGCCCACGTCGATCTGGCCGGAGCTGATGGCCACCGGCACCTTGGGTTTGTCCTTGGCGTCGGCCAAGGACAGCAGGGTGGCGAAGGCGGTGCGCCCCGCGTAGATGGTCTTCTTGCCGGGGTGCTTGGCCCGGTTGATGGTGGTGCCGATTTCCCCGAGCTGCTGGTAGACCTTGAGGAGCGTCATGTCGGCGTGATCCCACCTGTCCGCCGCGTCCACGGTGATGGTGTGGATATCGCTGCCATAACCAACCTGATAGTCAGCGAAGCTCCCGCCCTTCTGGCGCAGCGGGTGGAAGATCTTGCCGCTAAAGATGGCTTGGCTGGCCATCGCCTCCATGGTGTCCTTGATAGTCCTCCGCAACTGAAGGACCTTGCGGGTGGCCCAGGCCTTCCAATCCTCTTGCCCCAGAAGGGACAGGTTGTTCAGCTCAACCGGGTCGAGCCGGCTTTCGACGTAGATGGGGAGTGGCTCAACCCACTGCGCGGTCAACTTGTCAGCCACGAGGGGGACGGGTTCGGCCCCTCGGCCCACCACGGCCACCACGCCCAGGGTGGCCTGGATCTCGGCCATGGGGACGAGGGGCCCGTTATAGGTGGTCCGCACGCTCTCGGGGAACAGGTCGTCCAGGACCGTGTTCTCCACCGGGGCGGCCTTCTCGATAATTTTGGCGATCTCGGCTGCCGCGAAGAGGGCCTTCAGGTTTACGCTCAGGCTCATTTAAACCTCCCTACAAGGGCCAAGGCCCCGTCTGATTTACTGGGGCCAGAGGCCCAGGCGCTCCATGCTCAACATCTGGTCCGCCGTGGGGGCGGCCGGGGCGGCCACGCCCACGGTGAGCTGGGCCTGGACCACCTTGCCGTGGATCACCACCTCGCAGTCCCCGGCGTCGGCCACGGCCGGCCGGAGCAGCACGCCCCGGAGCACCGGCTTGTAGCCGGCGGTCACCGGGGCCTCGGCCAGCGGGGCCACATTAAAGGTCGCCGCGAAGCTGCCGGTCTGGTAGTTGACGCTGCCGGTCCCGCCCGCGTCCCCGGTCAGGGCGCCGAAACCGTCGTCCGCGAAGGTTTCCGTCCCGTCGGTCACGGACACGCTGCCCGGCTCCACCGGGCCCAGCACGCCGGCGAAATCCTTCTCGGCCCCGTCGCCCGCGCCGGCGGCGAAAGTCTGGGACGCATCCCAGGGCACCACTAGCCCGGCCGCGTCCAGGGCCACCAACAGCCCGGCGGCCAGGGCAGCCAGCCCGGCCAAGAGCGGTTCGTTCCGGACCACATGGGGGCCCGGCCCGAACAGCACCGGGATCTCCTGGGCCGAAATGGATCCGATCACCGCGTCATGCACTGCCATTGCTCTCTCCTCCTAGCCTTGGCGCTCCGCGCCGGGCCCTAGAACTTGGCGGCGCACACGGCCGCGTTGGGAATGTCGTCTTCCTGGCCCTGGGGTTCCTCGGCAAACTCGCCCAGGAGCTTGTGGCAGCCCCGGCCCTCCAGCATCTTCCAGTAGGCCTCCTCGCCGGCCACCTTGCGCTCCTCCCCGCCCTCGGCGAAGGTGAACTCGCTGGCCGCCAGGGACCCGGCGATGGCCATGACCACCGGCTTGTCGCCCGGCGCGGCCTTGCCCAACTTCACCAGCTCGTTGAAGCGGTTCTCCCGCGCGGCCTTGGCCGCCTGGGCCTCCTTCTCGGCGAAGCGCTGCTCGGCCGCCGCCCGGGCCGTCTCGGCCGCCTGGGCCTTGCCCTCGGCCGCGGCCTGGGCGGTCTTGGCCGCCGCGGCTTCCTGCTCGGCCTGGGCGTTCTTCGCTTTCAGCTCGGCCACCTCGGCCTGGAGCTGTTCGACCTTGTCCATGTTCGGCTCCTCCTCTGCAAACTGATAAGCCGACCACTCCAGGCCGGCCTCGAAATTGACATTGCCCAGCCCCTTTACCGCCGGCGGCACGGCCCCCAAAAGGCCCACGTGCCGTAAGCGGCCGTCCGGGTACAGGGCCACGCTCACCTTTTTGTACCGCCCCGCGGCGACGGTCTCTTTCAGCGCATCGGGCACCTCCTTAAAGCGAGCCAGCAGCTTGTCGCCCGACCGCTTCAGCGCCTCCACCCAGCCGTAGGCTGGGTGGTCGGTCTGGGGGTGGCCGATCACCAGGGGGGCCTCGTGCTCGGCCGGGTCGTAGGCGGCCACCATGGCGTCCAGGTCGGCGGTGGAGATTTCGCGCTCCACCCCGGCGGAATCGGTGTGGCGTCCAGCCCGAAATATGGCGGTCCAAGCGTTCATGGGCCCATGGTACTGGCCCTCTAAATGCTTGTTAATCCCGATCAGTTCGGGGTTACCAAGCCGGCGGCGGCAGGTTAACCTGCCGCCGGATAGCCTGGCGAAGTCCAGTGCACCCCGACGCCTGAATCAGCCCGGAGGACCTGATGCAGATTGATATGCAAGTAGCCGATTTCGTTTTGCGAATCGTGCAATGGCTGGTTGTGCCTGCTCTCGTGCTCTTGGTGCGCCAGATCCTCGGGCTACGCCGCGACCTCGAGGAGCTGCGGCACAAGCAGGTCTACCTACAGGAATGTTTTGAAAATTTGCCGGGCGAGAAGGCCCTGCATGATCTGGCCTTGGCCATCGAGCGCCAGAACGGCGAGATCAAGGCCATGGTGCAAGTGGTCACGCGGTTGGAGAAGACCGTGTGCCGCCAGGAGGATTTCTTGCTGGGGGAACGGAAATGAGCGCCGATTACCAGAAAACCGTATCCGAACACCTGCGCATCACCGTGCTCCGGCTCCTGGCCGACCAGGTGGACTACAGCCTGAATGAGTCCCTTCTCTTGGACCTGGTGGGCAACTTCGGCTTCGCGCCTTCCCGGGATCGCCTGCGCACCGAGCTGGCGTGGCTGGCCGAGCAGGGCCTGGTCACCCTGGGCGGGGTGGACCACTGCCGGGTGGCCATCCTCACCCCGCGTGGCGAGGACGTGGCCCGCTGCCGGGCGGTGGCGCCCGGGGTCAAGCGGCCCCGGCCGGGTGAACTGGGATGAGCGTCATCGAGCTGGACGGCAGGGAGCACCCGCCGGAAACGGTGTGGCGGGCCCAGGAGCTTTACTGCGTCTGCCGCCTGACCTACGCCCAGGTGGCGGCGGAGCTGGGCGTGGCCGCCAGCACCCTGAAGCGCTGGGGCAAGGCCTACGACTGGGCCGAGAAGCGGGCCAACCTGGCCCAGGCCCAGTGCGACATCCGGGCCGACACCATCCTGGCGCGGTCCGTCATGCTGAAAGAATTGATCGCGGGACGCCACCCCCTGGTGGGCTTCGCCGTGGCGAAGCTGGAGGAACTGGCGCTCAAGCAAGCCCAGGCCGAGCGCGAGGGCCGGGCCCAGGAGGCCCAAGCCGCCGCTGCCCGCCAACCCATCACCACCAAGGCCGAGGCGGCCGCCGCCATGCAGGAGGCCATCGAGCGCAAGCTGGCCCGCCTCCTGGCCGACCCCGGCGAAGTGGACCTCCGCGCCATCAAGGGCATCAAGGACGCCCTGGCGCTCCTGGACGAAATGCGGCCAGCCAAGGACTCCGAGGGCGACGCCGGCAAGAAGGGCATCTCGGCCGAAACCTTGGCCAAGATTCAATCCCAAGTGCTGGGGCTCTAAATGGGCTACTTCCTGCCCTACCAAGAGGCCTGGCTGGCCGACAACTCGCGCCTGAAGATCGCCGAAAAGTCCCGGCGCATCGGCTTCACCTACGTTCAGGCCTATGAGGACGTGCGCGATGCCTGCCTGGAAAGCGGCGCGCTGGACGTGTGGTTCAGTTCGGCCGATGAATCGGCGGCCAAGGAATACATCCTCTATTGCTCTCAATGGGCCAAGGTGCTCAACATCGCCGCCCAGGACCTGGGCGAGGTGGTCATAGACAATGACCGCGACATCAAGGCGTTGGCGGTCCAGTTGGCCAACGGCAAGCGCCTGCACGGCCTCACTTCCAATCCGGCGGCTTTCCGCTCCAAGGGCGGCAAGCTGGTGCTGGACGAGTTCGCCTTCCACAAGGATCCCGATGCACTTTGGAAGGCCGCCGCCCCCATCATCACCTGGGGCTACCCGGCCCGGGTCATCAGCACCTACAACGGCAAGGGCAACCGTTACGCCCGCATGGTGGCCGACGCCCGGAAGGGCAACAAGTGGTCCCTGCACACGGTCACCATCGAGGACGCCGTGGCCCAGGGCCTGGTGGACCGCATCATGGGACGCAAGGCCACGCCGGAAGAAGTGGCCGCCTTCCTGGCCGACTGCCGGGACATCGCCGGCGACGAGGAAACCTACCTCCAGGAGTACATGTGCGTCCCGGTGGACGAGGCCACGGCCTGGCTCACCTGGGAGCTGATCACCGGCGCCGAGCACCCCCAGGCCGGCCGGCCCGAGTTTTACCAGGGCGGCGATGCCTACGTGGGCATGGACATCGGCCGGCGCCGGGACCTCACCGTGATTTGGGTGGACGAGCTGGTGGGGGACATCGACTGGACCCGCGAGGTCATCAGCCTGAAAAACAAGAGCTTTGCCCAGCAAGCCGATGCCCTGGACGGGGTCATGCGGCGCTACAACGTGGTGCGGGTCTGCATGGACCAGACCGGCATGGGCATGGCCCCGGTGGAGGCTGCCCAGGCCCTTTACGGCAACCGGGTGGAAGGGGTGATGTTCAGCGGCCCGGTCAAGCAGGACCTGGCCACCGTGGGCAAACAGCGTTTCGAGGACAAGCGGGTGCGGATCCCCGCCGACCGGGCCATCCGGGACAGCCACCACGCCGTCCGCAAGCTGACCACCTCGGCCGGCAACCCCCGCTTCGACGCGGACCGCAGTGAGGCCGGCCACGCAGATGAATTCTGGGCCCACATGCTGGCCCTGCACGCCGCCGGCCAGCCGGCCGAGCCCTGGGACACCGCCCGGCTGCCCCGCCAACACCTCAACCAACTGCTGCGAGGCTACTGATGCCAGGCATCTACACCCCCACCGGGGATTATATCGAGTTCGCGGACCAGCCGCGCCGCGAGGATCTCCTGGGCGAGACGGCCACCGCGGCCGCCGTGGGCGAGCTGGACGTGGCCGGTTTCCTGGCCTCCCTGCCGGACCCGGACCCGGTGCTCCGCAAGCGGGGCGACGACGCGGCCGTGCTGGAAGACCTCACCGCCGATGACCAGGTGTGCATGGCCATGCAGGCCCGCAAGCTCCGGGTGCTCAATCAGCGGGACTACGACTTCAAGCCCGGGCTCAAGCCCGGCCAGGACGCCACCCCCGAGGCGGCCCGGCTCTGCGACGAGCTGACCGCCGACCTGGAGGACATCCGGCTCCTGGACGTGTTCAGCGACCTGATGGACGCGCCGTTCTTCGGGGCCTCCTTTCTGGAGCTGATGTGGGAGCCCAGGGACGGCAAGTACCGCCTGGCCGGCATCGTGGGCAAGCCCCGGGAATGGTTCACCTGGGACAAGGACCGCCGGCCTTGCCTGCGGATGGTCCACGGCCTGGAACCCAAGCCCCTGCCCTGGGGTAAATTCTTGATCGGCCGCCACTTCCCCACCTACAAGAATCCCTACGGCCTCCGGCTCCTCTCCCGCTGCCTCTGGCCGGTGGCCTTCAAGCGCGGCGGGACGAAGTTCTTCACCCGCTTCCTGGACCGCTTCGGCCAGCCCTGGACGCTCGGCAAAGCGCCCCAAGGCGCGGACAAGGCCCAGAAGCTGGCCATGGCCCAGGACCTGGCCGCCATGGTGCAGGACGCCGTGGCCGTGATCCCCCACGGAGCCGAGGTGTCCCTGGTGGAGTCCAAGGGCGCGGCCGGCAGCCAGTTCGACGCCTACCTGGACCGCTGGGACAAGGCCATCTCCAAGGTGCTCATGGGCCAGACCCTGACCAGCGAGCTGGACGGCCAGGGCTCCCGCGCCGCGGCCCAGGTCCACCTGGACGTGGCCGGCGACATCGCCGACGCGGACCAGTTCCTGGTGGAGACGGCCCTCAATGACCTGGCCGTGATCTACCGGGACATCAACGCCCCTGGGGTGGACGCCCCGGTGTTCGGCTTCAATGAGCCCGAGGATCACGGAGCCCAGGCCGATTTGGACACCAAGCTCTACGCCGTGGGGGTCCGCTTCACGGCCGGGCATTTCGAGCGCCATTACGGGCTCAACCCCGACGAATTCACCCTGGACGGAGCGGAGCCCGCCGCGCCGGAGGGCCAGGCGGAGCCGGCCGGCCCGGTGTCCGCCTTCGCCGAGGGCGACGGCGACGGGGGGCACCAGCACCTCCTGGACCAACTGGTGGAGAACCTCTTGCCCCGGGCCGCCCGGCAGAACGACGCATTCATGGACAAGCTCTTGGCCCTCATCGGCAAAGCTGAATCCTTTGAAGAAATTCAGCTGCTTCTCGCCGAGCACCTGGGCCAGGACCTGGACCTGAAGGAACAGGAAGATCTCCTGGCCGACCTGCTCACCGCCGCGGCCCTCCTGGGCCGGGACGCCGCCCGGGCCGACGGCTGATGCCGGTCACCGCCCAGGGCGTGCAGCCGGAGGAGGCCCTGGCCTTCTGGCGAGCCAAGGTCCAGCTCACGCCGAAGGAGTACTCCCAACTGACCCAGCAGGCCCGCTCCCGGGCCTTCGCGGTGTCCGGCCTGCATCGCCGGGAGGAGATCGCGGCCGTACACGAGGCCCTGGGCGAGGCCATCGCCAACGGGGAGACCCTCGAGCAGTTCAAGGCCAAGCTCGGACCGCTCCTGGAGAAAAAAGGCTGGACCGGCCCAAAAGCCTGGCGGGTCGAGAACATCTACCGCACCAACCTGCAATCCGCCTACCAGGCCGGCCGCTACGCCCAGCTCATGGAGACGGCCAAGCGGCGGCCCTTCTGGCGGTACCTGGCCGTCCGGGACCGCCGCACCCGGCCCACCCACCTGGCATTGCACGGCAAGGTCTACCCCGCGGATCACGAGTTCTGGTCGGTCTGGTACCCACCGAACGGCTTCCAGTGCCGCTGCACCGTGCAGAGCCTTTCGGCCCGGGAAGTGGCGGCCAAGGGCCTCAAGGTTGAGGACAAGGTGCCCCGCCTGGTGGAGCCGCCGGACCCGGCAACCGGCGCGCCGTTGCCCGCCCGGCCGCTCCACCCGGACCCCGGCTGGGGCGGCAACGTGGGCCGGGACTGGCTCTCCGGCCTGACCCCCCGGGAGCTGGAGGGCGAGCTGAAGGATCTGGCCACCGGGGCGCTCTGCCGGGACGGCAAGGGGCTCTTCGCGGACGACATCTGCCGGCCACCGCTGGCAAGCATCGACCGGCGGCACATCCACCAGGTGGACGCCAAGGACATCCTGCCCAAGGGGCTCAAGGATGAGGAGTACGTGGGGGCGTTCCTGAAGGAATTCGGATTGATGGATCTGGGCGGCTCCACGGTGCACCGGCTGCCGGGCGACATCCCGGTGGTGGTGAGCAAGGAGTTGTTCCTGGACAAGGCCAGCAATCAATTCAAGGTCAACAAGGATCGCCGCTGGGCTTATATGAAGCTCTTGGCGCGCACGTTGCTCGATCCCTTCGAGATCTGGCACGTACCGGTAAGTGTGGCCCAAGCCGGCCGTAGGGCAGAACAGCGCGATGCCTTGCGAGTAATCGCCTTGTTTGAAACCCAGGGCAAGGACTTGGGGGGCTACGTCGCTTTCAATCTTATGGGAAACGTGTGGCAGGGTTCGACGGCCATGGTCCCCAAAAACGACCGATCCCAAAAGGCCATTTTCGATTATCTGGAACGCATGCGGCAGGGGACCTTGATCTACCGGCGGCCCTAAAAAAGGCCGATCCGAACGGGTGGGCGTTCGGATCGAGGCGCCGGCCTACGGATCCCCCCCACCGGGGCCAGCCAAGCGCCTATCTCGGGAACCCTGACGTCGTCGGCCGTCAAGGCGGGCAACACCCTTGCTTACGGTCCCCGCCGACGCGAGGTTCAGGGTACGCTGCCACCTCCCTGGACTTATCTATATTATAGATTGCCACCTTCCGGGGCGCAATGAGACTCTTCCATGACCCGCTCCAAGAGCGCCGCGGCGGGGCCGCGCGGGGTGCGGCGGCCCTGCTCCCATCCCTGGAGCGTCCGCGCCGAGATCCCCAAGCGTGCGGCCAGCCCGCTCTGACTGAGCCCCAGCCTGGCCCGTAGCGCACGCAAATCCGCGGGCCAGTCGTGATATTCCATGGCGCCCATCCTTTGCTTGAGGTCTACTCCATCACCCTGCCACTGCGCAGCTCGGCGTAGTCTTGCCAAGTGAGCCCCATTTCGGCCAGCCGGGCCAGCAAACGCCTGCGGTAATCTTTATAGATGGTGCCGCCACGCATCAGCTTGCCCTTGGGACGGGCGGTCTGGATGTCCAGGACCGGCTCTCCGTCCGACCCATCCGCGATCCGCCGCCCGGTAACGTAATAGCCGTACTCGCAAGAGTACTCAGGCGACCGGGAGACCGACAAGCCAGCCTCGGCGTTCCGGGTGGCGTGGTTAAGCGAGCCCCGGTGAGTGCCGGCTCGGAGGTGATCGTAATCAGCGCGGGATATGCACATCCGCACATATGTGTCAGGCCCGAGCACTTTCAGATAATCATCAACGTAGTGGTGGAGGTGGGCCGTGAGGGTGGCCTGGTTGCCCCGGTAGCAGGGATGCGCCACCAACTCCCAACCATCGCCATTGCGCCGCAACCCAGCAGGCTCCGATTCCGAGAGGACCAACTTGATCTTGGCTTGCATGGCTTGCTTGTCTCCAGTCAGGGGGTGGCGGCTCATCAGCCAGCCCTTATATTTCCCACTGTACGCCAATGGCGTACAGTGCGCAACCCCAAAATAACCCGGGCTAATAAAAACACCGGCAGCCGCGAGCTTCCGCCCGCGGCTTCCGGGATGGTGTTGGACTATTTTTTTCAGCGCGAGGCCCGCCGGCTGGACCGGGAGCGCACCCAGACCCTGAAGGACCTGGTCACGGCGGTCACCGCCAACCCCGGGAAGTTCCTCTCCCTCAAGCTCGAGGCGGGGCTGATCGAGCTGTCCACTTTAGAGATGGAGAGCGGGCGGCCGGGGGGCGGCACCAGGCAGGAAGGGGAGGCGGCCCGCCCATGAAGAGATCAGTCCAGAGCCCCGCGCCGGTGCGCCCGCTGCCGGCGTGGCGCCGCAAGCTCACTTCCCTGGACTTGGCGCTGGCCCGGCTGGAACGGCTGCGCCGGTGGGTTCTGCTGCGGAACCCGGGGAACCGCCGGCAAGCAGGATCGCGGTTTCGATAGCGTGGATGTATTCCTTTTGCGCGGTGGCTATGGCGCGCTGGTTCTGGATGATGCGCTCCGTTTCAGCGCGAAACCTGGCAATCTCGTGGTCCCCGCTGATTTTTTTCCAGGTCAGCAGGGCCAGCAGCATCAGCGCCAGCAGGGCGACGTTGCGGAACACCAGCCACCAGCCGGTTAACTGTTCAGGCATAGCCCCCTCGCTCCGGCGCAACCGGTTAACCTAGTTACCATTTACCATTGTTGCGCTCTCGCGCGCCTCCAAGGAGACCACCCTCGGGTTTCCGCCCTTTTGCCGTTGGGCATCGAACAGGCCCATGTAATAGACCAGTTCGCGCACCATCAGCGATCCGCCGTACAGCCACCGGATCGAATAGAGGAAAGACGTCAGAGAGCACCAAATGAGAATTCGGAGGTAGACGGGGGGCAGTTCAAACAGGAACGCGAACCCGGTGGCGACGAGTACCAGGATTGACATAATTCCCGTATGTTGCATGATCGCCATGCAGACTTGGTACTGCTTCAGCACCTCATTCTCCAGCAGAAACGACGAGAAGCCGGGGGAGGTGGTGGAGGCGAAAATCTGCTGTACGGAAGAAAGCACCACCGCCAACACGATGCCCTGGGCGGTGAGCAGGCCAACCCAAAGGGTTAAAATGTCGCCCTTTTTGGCGAGTGGATCGGGGAGGAAATAGAACGCCGCTCCCCCTGCGGCCACACACGCCAACAAGACCCAGGGGACGAGCGACCACTTTCCATCTTCCTTGAGGTCCTGGAGGACAACCTCAAAGAATTGAGTCAGAAAGCTTGTCGGGTCGCTCACTGGCATCGTTTACTCATCCTCGGAGATCTCAACCGATGGTTTTGCCACATAAATTTCAAGCATCGCTTTTGCCGCGGCCTTGATGTGCGATTCGGTGGATTCGGTTACGGGTATATACACTTTTAATTTTACCGGAGAACCGTCCTCGGGTGCGGCCTTTTGTATTCTGGCCCTATAGCCGTCGGACGTTTTGCCCGTCACGCCGTATTCCGCGTGCTTGGTTGTCCCAAGCTCGACAACCTCGTTAACGAAACCCCCTTGTTGCAGGTCAATCTGCCCGTTTTTATATGGCTTTATGCTCCCGGACACTTCAACCTTCCCCGGCGCTAGCAGCGCCGCCAGGTGCTCGCCGGCTTTCTTCGGGTGTGGATTATATGGCCACACCCGGAAACTCACGTTATCGACTTCCCATCGCGCGATGGCAGACCTCACCTCATTTGAGCTGGCAGCCAGCGCAGACATGAAACGGTGGCCCTCGAACACACGGACGACGCTTCTCAACCTGGCAACCGTACTTTGGGCCCCGAGGGCTTCCTTGCCCGAGGAATCCTCTACCGCCATCAGCCCTCTGCCAGGCAAGCAAACCACCATGCCAAGCATCATGTCCTTTCCCTCTTCGACCACCTCTTCCAACACGTCGAGCTTGTCGTTATATTCTTTGCGTAAACGAGTAGTTAACTCTCTTACGATATTGAAATAAATCACGTCCTCCGAATCATCTTCGTTGATAAACTCGATGAGTGTGGTGCGAAGCTGAATCAGGGCGGTGTCTTTGGCGCCCTCTCTATCGCGCGGCACGCGGTGCGAAACCCAGACGCCGCGAGCGCTCTCCAAAAAGGGCAGAATTTCTTCGTGAGTGAGCGGGCTACCTTCATCTTCAATGGAAAACCGATAAAAAACATAGGGACGCAGGCTCATTGTACCCCCCTTGACACAGACAGGTTGTGACGGCGGCCGATTCCCCTAGCTACCACAGATCAAGGCTTTTGGGGGTATTTTGTCACCCAGGCCCCCGCGCGCCTCTCCCCCCAAAAACCAACGGCGGCCGCGAGCTTCCGCCCGCGGCCGCCGGGTTGTTCACAGCCCCCTTAGGGTGTGACCTATTACTTTAGGTCCCTCGCCAGGATCACCGCTGTGTCTATGGTCGACTTGGCCATTTTGAGCTGAAGGTTGCCGGTATCCATTTTCTCACCGTAGCGCCGTTGGGAGGCCTCGACGTCCTGGCCGTCCAAGACCTTGACCATGGCGTTAAGCGCTGCGATGCGGTCCTGGCAGGCGGCCAAGGTCTGCGCCTTGCACTTCTCGCAAAGATCGGAAATGTTCTCCGGCAATCCGCTGGGCGTTTTGACATTTTCAATGGTGTAAATGGCGGTTTGGTAGTCGTCGGCCGCCGCCAAGGCCAGCCTGCGAGCCGTCACCGGGTTCCCTCCCCCCTCCAACGCCTCGGAAAGGGACTTCATGGCGGAACTGGGCAGGCTCAGAGCGCTTGCCAATCGCAACTGCACCCCGATCACTTCCCCGGCCGGGGTCAAATCTGATTTGGCGGGCTCGCTGGCTTCCTTGGTTGCAACAGGCTGGGCGGGCGGGCTTTCGTCGCCGCCACCGAAATATAACCACCCCACCACCACCAGCAGCACCACGATGCCGAGGCCGAGGACAACCCGATTGCCCTCCTTAGCCAATTGAGCTTTGAGCGACGCCAATTCGTCCGGGGTGAATTCCCGGCCGCACTTCGGGCAAGTGCTCAAAGTGTCACCGAAAGCTTTTTTACAATCCGGACAAATGACTTTAGGCATGCTATCCCCCCTTTATGATTGATCGTCCCCAAAATGCCCCGCCCCGGGGCCGAAGTAAAGAGGTTCCGGGGCGAGGCGTGATCGTTTCCAGTAGAGATCAGGCCGCCCGGTGCCGGGGCTCCTCCAGCTGATGGTCCACATCACGGACTGCGTCCCGGCAGGCCACCAGCACTTCCACCAGGCCCTGCGCGTCTTCCTCCGTCATCATGTCCGTGTCCATCCCCCGCACGGCAAGCTCCAGGAACGACAGCACATTGTACACCCGCGCCAGGGCGTCCCTTGGCTCCTCGCCGCCCCGGTGGAACCTCATGCCCGGGCCTCCCGCCGCCGGGCCGGGCGCGTGGCCTGGCGCGGGGGCAGGCACACGGCCCCCGCCTCCAGGAGGCCCAGGGCCTCCGCCGTGAACAGGATGTCCCCGTCGCGTTCGATGAAGTTGAGCCCCCGGCCGTCCGCCAACGCGGGCAGCCCTTCCTTGCGATCAAGATTCTTAGACATTCTATCCTCCTGTGGGTCTTGTCAGGACCCGGACAAAAGAATCCCGGAGCCTTGACAACACCCCACAGGCGGTGCCCCCGCCCTCACGGCACGGGGAGACTCCGGGAAACTGGTTTCGGCACAAAAAAAGAGCCTTGGCGGGGGCCGTGCCCGCCTGTGGGTTGCTGTCCCTTTCTTTATAACCCGGCGGCCGGGGGGTTGTCAAATGGTTGACGGCCGGCCAAAAACTTGAACTGGATCACCCAAACCCAGGGGTTCGCCTCCCACCCGAACCCCCGGGAGTCGTTGATTTCATCCCACAACACCCGGAACTCGCACAAGGCCCGCGATCCCTGGTGCTCGGCCAGGAACCGATCCGCATAACTGAAGATGGGGGGATGGACCCCCTCGGCCGAGGCATCGCATTCGCGGATGTCCTGCACTCGCTCCACCCGGCCGGGGGCCGTCACCTCGCACACGGTGCGGGCCCACTCGCGGGGGCAGAAGCGGGAGCTGAGGGACGACCGCTGGTAGGGCCGCCCGGTCACCGGCGAAACCCAGGGCACGGGCCGGCCGTCCACCAGCACCGGCTCATCGTCGGCGTAGCGGGCCAGGCCATCCCGACCCCGGATCAGAGCCTCTTTGATGACCAGCCGGTCCCCCTGGCCGTAGTGGCAGGCCACCGTTTGACCGGTTTGGGTGTGCCACAGGGCCGCCGCTTCGGGGATCTCTTCCCCGCTGGCCAGCCGCCCGCCGCCCGGGCCGCCAATGGTGGTGGGCTCCCAGGCCCCGCGGCGGGTGGGGACCTGGGGCAGCTTGACCACCCTCCGGGTTTGGGTCTTGAGCCCCATCCGGACCTGGCGGGCGTTCCACGTGGTCATCGGCATCAAATGATCGGTCATTCTGCTCCCCTTTCGGTTCAGCCGGGCAGCCCCGGCAAGCACTCTCCCACCGCGGTCGGCTGCCCGCCGCCCTTGGCGCACCGCCGGAGCAGCTCCGGCCCCTGGCCCGCCAGGTCCCTGGGCAGGCTGGGGGCCAAGGCCTTCAGCTTGGCCAGGTCCACCAGGTGGGCCAGGCGCTCCTCCATAAGGCGGGTCAGTTCCATGCCTCGCATGACGTCGCTTTGGTAGCAGTTGGCCAGAAAGCAGACCTGCATCTCGGGCGGCTGCTCGTGGATCGGCGTCTCGCCCTCGGCCCGCGCCTCGGCCGCCAGGGTGTCGGCCGCCTCCTGGGCCGTGCGCTCGTGGGCCTCCCGCACCGCGCCGGGATCCCGGTGGGCCCCGGTCTTGCGGCGTTCCTCCCGCTTGGCCTCTTGCTGGGCCTCCGCCCGGCTGGCCCGCGCCTGCATGACCTTTTTCAAGTAGTTGTGGTTGCTGAAGCCGGCTGGCTGGCCGGCGTGGCCGGCCTTGGAGCGCACCACGTCCTGCAGGCACTCCATCATCAGGGATCTGGCGATCTGGTAGCGGCGGCCCTCGAACTCGAAAACCCCGCCATCCCAGAGCCGCTTCAGCTCCCGGGCCAGGCGGAGTTGGGTGGCCACCCTCATCACCGCGCCGGTGCGGAACAAACCGATGTAGTCCATCACCAGGCCCCGGTCCGGCCCGAACCCGGCCAGGATCCCGGCCAGCTCGCCCAGCTCCTCGCCCCGGGCAGTGGCCAGGGGATCGAACGCCTCACCGCAGTGGGGGCAGGTGATGGTGGTGGGTTTGGTCACTTCAGATACCTCTCAACCGGCACAAACCAGAGCATCTCTTGGGCGTAAGTGGCGACGCAATCCCGGCCGCACAGGACATCCTTGTTTGTTCTCGAGTACTCCACACCTTTGGTGTGGGCGGTGATGTGCTTCCCGCAGCTGGCGCAGTAAATCGGGCCAGGTCCTTTAATTTCTCGCAGTTCCTTGAATGTCATGCCGACATCCTTCGAGGTTAGGGCGGGGCCGGATTCGCACCGGATTGATCCTCCGGGGGATCAGCCAGGCTCGCCCTGGCGCGCCCGCCGCTGTTGATGTTCGGCCTGCCTCTTCAGCCAGGAGCGGCCAACCTACCTGGGACGCCGGGGGCGGGGCTTCTGCCCCTGCCGGGCAAACGGGACCCGGCCTGCCTCCCGGTGTTTCGGCTATTCCCTAAGTCCGCGCAACCGCGCCAAAGCCAGGTCAAGGGCGGCCCAGGCATCCGCGCGCATGGCGTGAAGATCAGCCATGGCCCGGTCGCGGTTTTGGGTCTCGCGGACTTGGCGTGCGTCCATGTCCTCCTGATCCAGCATCCACAATCCCGCGATGCCCTGATAGTTGGCACAGAGGGCCTGGTCAAGTTCGGAAAGGTGCTCTGCTGCCTCCCAAAGATCGGCTACCCGCAACAGATCATCCCCGTAAAGGTGGGCAAACACTCCGATATTGTTGTTTCCCCATCGCCGCAGGTCTTCGGGCGACATCACGCCACACCCCTTTCCGGCCCTTTACAGGCCCGTTTGCACCCCTCCCGCCGCCGCGGCCCGCCCATGGCCTGGATCATCACCGGCTCGCGCAGGCCGCAGGCCAGGCAGCAGGTGGCGCAACGCCCCGGCAGGTCGCAAGCCCCGTGGGCGATGATCCCGTAACCCTCCACGTAGTAGTGGGGGCAGGCCGGCGCGGGCGAGAGGACGCGCCCCATTCAGTTCTCCAGCATCTGCGCGATTTCGACAGCCACCGCGATCACTTGGCGGCTGGCCAGCCCGCCGCCCTCTGGCCCGCACCGCCGGTCGAGCCGCAACAAAAGGCGGCCCAGGCGGCTCTCCGGCGTCACCACCTCGCCGACCATCTTGGCGGCCTCCTGGAAGATCCACTTCTCTTTCGGGGTCAGCTCCTTGGTTTGGTCTGGCGCTTCCATCATTCCTCCTTTTGTCCCAGCGCAGGCGAAACGTCCTCGAAATTGAAGATGGTGTACCGGTACCAAAGATTCTTGGCCGCCTCGCTCACAAGCTCAATCTGGTACTGGGCCAGCGATTCGTCCACCCCCACGATCACCCCGGCTTCGGAACCGGCTCTGGTGACGGCCAACACCGCACTGCCCACGGGAAGCTCGGGCTTGATGTCGTAGGCCCTGACCCAGTCCCCTATGGCCTCTTGGTGCGCTTTGTCCAAATAATAAAAGGCCTGATCATCAAGGAACGACACCAGGGCGGCGTTGCCTTCCCAGCCGCAGCAGAAGTGTTCAAGGTATTTAACCATCCCGTAGCCGTCGAAGCTGTTTATCAGTGCCTCGGCAAGGTCGCCCGGTACCCGGCCCCGCCCTGCCAAGGCTAAAACGCCGTCTTTTTCCAACGCCTCGGCAAGCAACTCGGCCGCGCGGTCGATTACCGGCCTGCTGCGCCGGCCAGGGCGCGGGGGGTGTTTTTGCGCCGACATTATGGCCACTTCCTCCTCCTTACTTTCTGTGCCGCCAGGTGTGGGGCTCCACGGGCTCATCGCCGGCCCAAAGGCCCCGCCGCTCCTGGCGAGCCAGGGTTTGCAGGTCCACGTACAAGGGAAACTTGAAGTATTGCGGGGCGGCCCAGGCCAGGCCGCGGCGCACCAGCTCCGCGCCCAGGTCCCGGCCGTCCGGCAGGATCACCCGCCCCACCAGGCGGCGGTACATGTCCATGTCCGTCACCAGGATCCGCACGTCCTTGCCCTCGGCCTCGGCCTTGGTGTAGGCCTTGGCCTCGGCCGCGTAGGGCTGCTCGGCCCACTTGCGCCCGGCGCTCTCCGGGCAGTCCACCCCGGCCAGGCGCACCTTGACCTTCAGCGCCCAGCCGGCGTCCACTTCCAGGGTGTCGCCATCCATCACCCGGGCCACCCGCGCGCCCAGGGCCGATTCGGCCCGGGCCGCCGGGGCCGGAAGGGCCGCCGCCAAAGCGGCCGCCAGGATGACGGTCAGGGCCGCCGATTTGAGTAATTGCTTAAGCATTCTCTCCCCTCTGTAGTTCGGCCGCGATCTCGGCCAGGTCCACCACGTCCCGCACGGCGGCCGCCAGGCCGCGCCTCTCGTGGCCCTTGAGTTTCAGGGCCCGCGCGGTCAGAAGCCGGCCCGTGGCCAGCTCCAGGTTATCCCCGCCGCGCGCGGATCCGCGCGCGGGCGGGGGGTCCGCGGCCGGCGGCGCTGCCGGCTTGACGGGCTCGGGTTGCTGCCTCTTGCCCCGGTTGCCCCGCTTGGCCTTGGCCGGCGCGGGAGCGGGCTTCAGCGGCGACGCTTCCTGTTTCCAACATAAATTTATGTGGGAATCGGCGGGCTCGGGCTTCTTCGGGCGGGGCGGCGGCGGGGCCAGGCCGGCCACCGGCACCGGCTCCCCCAGCTTCTCCGCGCCCTCGCAATCCAGGCATTTACCCAGGGCGGCTCCGTCCGTGCCATTGGCCGCCCGGGACTTCAACAGCTCGCAAGTACGGGCATTTTTGAACAGCCGGTCCGTAAACATCCGGCAGCGGTATTCGTATTGGGCCCCATCCATACCCGCCTCCCTTGCCTTGGTTCTCCCCGGGGCCGGAAGGCCAGCGGGCCGTCCGGCCCCGGGGGGAGCCCCCGGGAGCGGCCCGGCGGTAAGGGGTGAACCCGCCGGACCGCCCCCGGGGAAACTAGAATCCGTCAAACAGCGGCAGCCGCGCCTCATCCTGCCGGCCCCGCATCTTGCTCACGTAGCGCTCGGTCACCCCGGCCTTGATGGCGATCTGCCGCACCGAGAGCCGGCCCTCCCGGAGGAGCTGCAGCACCCGCCGGCGCTTGGCCGCGTTGTCGCCCTTGGGCAGGGTCAGCCGTGAGCCGCCGTACTGGGCGCACAGGATCTCCATGGCCTCCAGGCCCACCACCTGGGCCCAGGGGTGGGTGGGCTTGGGCTTGGCCGGCAGGTAGTAGCTCACCCCGCCGCAGGCCCGGCAGAGCCGGCCCGCCGCCTCGGCCCCGATCAATTCGGCGATTTCCGCCAGTAGTCCGCCCACGTCCTCCCCCACCATCAACTCCTTGCCTGCAAGAACCTGAACACCGCCTCCGCCTGCACCAGGTGCCCCGGCGCGCAGTGCCGGCACAGGCCGCCCGGGGCCGCCGGGCAGCGGGAGCAGGCCGCCTCCCGGATCACCTGTTCCAGCTCCGCCAGGCTCGGTGTGGAGCCGGTTTCCGACTCCGGCCGCCGTTCCAGGGCCTCCACGATCCGGCCCAGCTGCCTCCCCACATCTCCTTGGTATTTGCCGGCGAGCACCTGATACACCGTGGTTCGGTTCAGACCTGGGGTGGCTCGGCAGAAGGCATACACGCTGCCGTATCTCTGCCGTATCGCGGCCGATACCTTGTCCAGCTCGCTCACCACGGCTTGGGGTCCATCCCCGCCTTCCGGCAGCGGACCACCAGGTCCTTGGCCAGGGTTTGCAGGTGCTCCTGGTCCCGCAGCCAGATGAACTTCTCCACCCCGAACTGCTTTTTGACCCGGGCGTCCAGGCCGCCCATGGCGTAGCCCAGCTTGTTCCAGAGGCCCGCGATGTAGCGCAGTTGGGCCGCGTTGGGCCCGTCCGGGATCTCGTAGTAGTCCTTCGCGGCCCGGCCCGGGGCCGGCCGCCGCTGGGCCTTGCGCCCCGGCGCGGCCTTGAACCGCACCCCCTGTTTGCCCAGGTAGGCCACGAACTCCGCCAGTTGCCCGTCGGTCAAAAGGGACGCGCTGGCCTCGCCGTAGCGGCCCTGCAATATCTGGCGGTACATGTCCTCTTCCCAGCCCAGCGCCTTGATGCCGATGTGCACCTTGGCCAACAGCGATTTGCGGCTCATGCTCCCATCCCCGGCTGCTCATCAGACCCGGGCCGCCACGCCCGGATGACCGGCCCCGGCGGGGCCGGTTTCGCTTCACTTCCCGTTGACGCCTTCCTTCAGGGCCTTGGCCGGTTTGAACTTCACGGCCCGCCGGTCCGGCAACACCACCGGCTCGCCGGTCTTGGGGTTCCGGCACATGCGCTGCTTGCGGCCCACCGCTTCGAACACGCCGAACCCTTTGACGGCCACCTTCTTACCGCTGACCAGGGCCCCGGTGATTCCCTCCAGCACCCCGTTCACCGCCCGTTCGGCATCGGCCGCGGTTAGGCCGGGCACCGCCTCCTTCACCGTCATCACCAATTCCGTCTTGTTCATGCTTGCTACCTCCTTCCTAGCCTTCGTTATTCCAGGCACTCCGCCTTGATTTCGATGTAGAACACGTCCTCGGACTTCCGGGTGAGCCCCACGCTCTCCAGGCGTTCCTGGGGCCAGTCTTCCATGGCTTCCTTGTTCACGGCCTCGGTGGTCTTGATGGCTTCCGTAAATTTAAATTCCTTCAGCTTTCCCAGAACCTGGGCCAGTTTGACCTTGGGCAGGGTCAAGAGCTTGGTGGACTTCCGGAAGCCAATGGTCCCAAAAGCGGTCTCCACGCTTCTCTTTTTTACGAAGAACTCCGCCTTGTTGAGCTGACCGAACACCGCCAGGGCCGTTTCGAGGGTCTTCTTGCGAGCTTCCAGCGGTGCTACCGTGCCCAGGGCCACCGCCTTGGCCTGGTCGATGGCCTCGTTCATCTCGGACTCGGCCGCCCCGATGCTGCGGGCCAGCCCGGCCAGTTCGGCCATGACCGCCTCGGCCTGGGCCAGGTCCCCGATCACCAGGGCCGTGGGCTTGCTCCGCTTGGCCATCAGTCCGCCTCCACCACCGGCACGGCGACGCAGGCCACCGCCTCCAGTTCCGCCACTCGTTCCGCATCGGCCAGGATGCCGTTCACCATACGGATGGCATGCTCCAATACCGGGGTGTCCAGGCGCTCGGCCAACACGGCCTTAAGCTCCACAGCCCTTCGCTTGATCTTTGCGGAGATCGTCATCGTTCTCCCCTTTCTCCGGTCTGCTGAACCGGCTTGTTAACTGTTGGCAATTTATAAGTATTTTAGCCCGGATGTGCGGCCGGCTCGGGTCTGCCACCATCATCAGGCGGACGAGCCGGCAGGCCGCGCCGCGCTCGGCTTCAAAGGGGTCCGTCTTGGCCGGCGGGAACGGCGTGGTCTGGCGATTCCGGGCCTTGCTGGTGGTGCGCCACAGCCGGGTGTTGCCCTCACGGCCGTGGGGGGCGATGTAGCCTTGATCTTCCAGCCAGCCGCAATACCGCCGTACAACCGTATAGCAAACCCTGGTCACCTGGGCGAGGTCCTGGTAGGTCCAGCCCGGGCGCTGGGCCCGGATCGCCCGCCACACCCGCTGGTAGCTCTCGCCTTGCTTCACCGGCATGCCCTCGGGGTTGTAGCGGTAGACCCCGGGCCGCAATCGTTCCAGCTCGCCCCGCCGCACCAGGTCCTGGCAGCGGGTGCGGATTCGCGCCTTCTGGGGTTCCTCCACCGCGCCCATGGCCAGGTACAGCTGGGCGTGGCTCACCGTGGTCTTGGCGTCCGGGCAGAGCCCCACCAAAGCCCGGCGTAAACGGTCGGTCTCTGGCGTGCTCATGCTGCCTTCGCCTCCAGTCGAGTGGTCATCTCCGCGTCCACCAGGTCGGTTTCCGCCGCTCGGCTCATCTGTTCCAAGCTCAAAAGCAGGTTGTGCGCCTTGCGGAAATTGCCCTTGGACATCCGGTGCACCGCCGCGCAGGCCTCCGAGGTCAGTTGCAGCCCGGCCGCCTCCATGGCGTAGAGGGTGATGTCCCGGGGGCTGATGGGCTGGAACTGGATGCGGTGCTCCGGCGGGATCCGGTCATCGATGCGGCTCCGGGCCGCCACCCGGGACAGCAGGGCCTGCTCGCCGATCAGCATGATCGGGCAGCCGGTTTCGTCGTGGATGTCCCGCAGGTCTTCGATCCGCCGCACGTCCAGCCGGTCCGCCTCATCCACATAGATGGTGCGCGGCTCCCGCCCCAGGGCTTCGATGGCGGCCACCTTGCAGCGGTTGGCCCCGTGCGGCCGCCCGCCGGTCACCTCGAAGCACACCGCCTGCAAGAACGCATGCTGGCTCCAGCCTTCCCACACCCGTAGGTAGCAGCCCCCGCCCTCGGCGTAGGCGTTCATGGCCGCCAGGGTCTTGCCCCGCCCGGCCTCGCCAAAGGCCAGCAGCATGCCCGGCCGGCCGTGCTCGGTGTCCCGGGCCATTTGCACCGCCCGCTGGAACCGCGAAACATTGTCCGTCGTGATGAAAACCCCTTTTTTCAAACCCCTGCCTCCTGTCTCGTTTCCATCTCCGCCAGCCTGCGGAGCTGGTCGAAGCGCCGCCGGACAACCGGGTATTCCCGGCTGGCCTCGTAGGCCGCCATGAACGCCGTGTCCTCCGGCAACAGTTGGATTTTTTGGAACATCTTTAGGTCGAAAAGGTGGTCGTACCGGTCATACTCGTTGGCGAAGCGGGGTCGCTCGTAGGGCGGGGCCGCGTTCTTCCGGGCCTCCCAGGCCGCCCGCGCCTCCTCGATCTCCTTCAGGTCCGCCGCGCTCAAGGTGGCCGGGGCCTCCGGCTCCCGGCTCCGGGCCGGCTCCGGCAGGGCCAGGAGCTTGCGTTCCCGGGGCTGCTGCATCCACGGCAGGGCTGCCACCGCCTCATCCGGCGCGCCGGTTTCCCGGGCCAGTTGCAGGGTCCGTTTCTTCAGCCGGGCCGCGCGCCGGTTGGCTTCCTTCACCTGCTCCAGGCTGGCTTCGCCGGACTCCAGGGCCCGGGCCACCGGGGGCAGCGCCGCCACCGCCCGGGCCGTGCACAGGTAGGCCCCGTCGGCCGTGTGGACGCGCACCTGGGTCAGGTCCGCCCAGTCGTAATAGGCCGTAATCGCCTGATCCAGGGCGAAAAGCTCGTCGGCCTCGTAGTCGATGCCGTTCAGCCGCACCCGGCAGCGGGAGGCCTTGACCTCTTTCCGCCACATGAACTCCCAATCCAGGCTGGCCAAGTCCACCCCCGGCCCCCGCCCCGCCGCGAACACGTCCACCGGCCGGGCCCCGTCCAGGCCCCGGTGGGGCTGCTGGCTGTACCAGCCCACGTAATCCGCGAATATCTGGACGGTTTCCTGGATGGTGGGCACCCAGTCATTGTGCCGCGCCTGGTGGAACTTCTCATTGCGGGCCAAATAGGCCGGCTTGTCCGCTATGGACGCCCCCCGGAAGCTGGGCAACAGCCGCGCGCATTGCTCGCCAAAGGTCCGGAAGAACCGCTCCACGATCTTGGTGCGGGCTTGGTAGGGCCGCGAGTGCTGCACTTCGATGCCCAGGCGGCCGTACAGCCCCGTGGTCTGGGCGTCCCAGTCCGCCTCGCTGACCCCCTTGAAATACTTGGCGCGGAAGGCCCGGCCGTTGTCGATGTAGGCCACCTTGGGGATCTTCCCCAGGTTCCGGATGGCCATGCGGAGCGCGGCGGCGATGGCCACCGTCGTTTCGGTGGGCATCACTTCCCAGCCCACCGGCATCCGGCTGGCCCAGTCGAACCACACGATCAGGGTCAGCCGCGCCGGCCGGCCCGTCAGGGGGTTGATGCTGTCGAAGTTGAGGTCATGGCCGTCCGCGAACAGGACGTCGCCCACCGCGAGCTGGCTGGTGTCCCGGGTGATGTAGGGCCCCACCTTGTCCGCCAGGGCCTTCTCGCCCTCCCGGCTCAGGACCACGTGGTCCAGGTGGTTGGCCCGGTAATGGGCCGCGAAGCGCTCCACCGTCCGGCGGCTGGGGCTGGGCAGGCCCCGCTTGGCCAGGGCCGCGCTCATGGCCCGGTAGGCCAGGGCGATGCTGGGCCGGTTCTCCGTCAGGTAGAACCCCAGGAATATCTCCCGGGCCTCGGGCAGCATGGTGCAGCCGGGCGTCCGCGCCGGCCCGCCCCGCCCCCGCATGTCGCACAGAGCCTTCCAGTCCTGGCCGGCGTCGCGGAACTGCTTGTCCCAGTGGAGGATGGTCCTTAACGACACCTCCCCCAGGGCGTCCAGGGCGTCCCGGCTCACCCGTCCCGCCGCGAAATCCTTGACGAACTTGGCCCCCGCCGCCTTCACGGTCTGGCCCTTGGCCAGGGCCGCCTCCCGCCGCTCCATCCACCGGCGGAGCACCAGGTAGCGGAGCTTGCCCGTGGCGGCCAGGGCCTCCGGCAGCGCCCGCCCCGGCTGCCCCGAGGCCTCGGCCAGGGCCGTGCCGGGTTGTGCGGCCTCTTCCCGGGCCTGCTCCTCCGCCTCTTCCCGCCGGCGTTTCGCCTCGTAGAGCAGCAGGGTCCGTTGGATGTAGTCGGGGGTGTCGAACAGCCTGAACGTGCGGTATTTGCCGCCGTTTCCTTCTTCTTCGGTGTAGGGCCAGGCTTCGGCGTCGGTCTTGCGTCTTACAGAATACTTGGCAATGCCAAGTATTTCTGACAGTTCGGTTACCGTGTAGGTTGGTCCGGCGTCGCTGATGGCTGAGTCCCTTTGCATCTCAGCAGGCCTCCGACTCATTCAGCGGCACCGTGTCGAGAAAGCGCGCCAGCTTTAGGGCGGCCTCATAAGCCGCATCATCGGCCAGGCCATCCTCCCTCACCTTTTCATAAATCGTGGCGACCCCACTGCAACGCTTTATCAAGGCTTCGTCCGAAACGGTGTCCTGTAACGTGCAGCCGAGCTTGGCCTTTTCCGTCGCCGCGATGACAATCGCCAGCAGCCCTACGTCAACCCTGAACTCCCTAACGCTCATGCCAAATCCTCCAGGGCTTCCAGTGCGTTGCGGCGCTTGCGCGCCACCTGCTTGGCCTCCACCTGGGCCTCGCCCAATAGCATCAGCTGCCGCTCCCGCTCCCCGGCCACGAAGGCCCCCAGGGGCGCGGCCAGCACGCTCAAGGGCTCACTGGTGTCCAGCACCCGGCAAAAAACCGGCAGCGCCGGCAGGGGGATCACGTGCCCCTGCGACGGCGCCACCCACTTTTCCAAACTGTTGATGGTGACCCGGAGGCCGAGCCCCTCCGCTTCCAGCGTGCGGTTCATGGCGTCCACCACCTGCTCCCGGCTGAGCCGGGACTCCCGCAGGGCGGCGGCCATCACCCGCTTCAGGCGCGGAACCACGTCCAGGCTCGGCCCGAAAAGGGGTATCTGCGCCGCCCGCTCTGCCATCAGGCCCGGCCTCCGGCCGCCTTCCGTGGCGGAACTTCACTCGCCATCTGCGTTGACTGGTAAGGCTTTTGGGGGTTATTCTCGTTTGCATAGGGGGAGCGGCCGGGGGCCAGTTCCTCAACGGCCACTCCCAGAACCTGGGCCACCAAGGCCGGGATGCGCGGGTCGGGGGTTTTGGTCTGGCCGTTGATCCAGCGGCCCACCGTAGCGGAATGAACCCCCAAGGTTGCGGCCAGTTCTATGGCCAGCACCCTCCGGCGCCTCAACTCTGCCCAAATGTCATCGGTTCCCAGCACTGGTGCGCCCTCCCGCGCAAGTGGTTTGCAATCCTATTTTTATAAAAAGATGCAAATCAGGTCAACCACTTTTTGCAAAGTTTTATAAAATGCCTATAAAAACAGGCTCCGTACCGCCCGCCGTTGGTGAGCGCCTGAAAATTTGGCGAGATACTATGGGGTTATCGCAGGGGGAGGTGGCTGAACTGTTGGGGGTGTCCCAGGCATCCCTTTCCCGGATGGAGCGGGGGCTTGGGCCTGTTTCCGCAGATGTGATTTACAACTTTGCATGCAAGTTCCCGGAAGTGGACTTGCGAGAGATCCTCTGTGGGGTTCCGACCGCTTCTAGCCCAGACGCAATTAGCGTAGCGGCCAATGTTCGCCCAATTATCAGAGCGCTTGGGGCTCCCATTTCAGATTTGCCCCCCGATGGCCTTGCCGATGACTATCTGGCTGTGCCCCTGGTGGATGGGCGCATCGCGGCGGGGGCGGGCGGGGTTGTCTGGGACGAGGTGGCCTCGTTGGTTTGGGTCTACCGGCCCGAGATCGGTAGGCGTTTCAACCTGGTGGCTGTCAGGGTCATGGGGGATTCCATGCACCCCACCATTCCGGATAAAGCCATTGTCATTATTGATAAGGATGATCGCCTGGCCAATGGTATGCGGCGTGCTGTCTGGGCCGTTCGGACCGGGCCGGAAGGCGATGTTGCCATCAAACGAATCTTGAAGGCCAAAACCGGGAAGGCTTCAGATCCTCCGGTACTGTTCCTGATGAGCGACAACCCGGATTCCCCTCCCTTCGTGGCCTGGACTTCGGCGACTGACGAGCTGGTTTTGGGGCGCGTCGTCTGGATGTGGCGCTCGCTCTGATTTTAAGTATTTGTTAAACACCCACAACTAAGTAGGGTGCTACCTTGCCCACCGTTTCACGGTACGAATTGAACTAGTTACGCGCGGCCTTGAGCTGTATCTCAATAAAATAACTATTTATTACAAAGGTGGCACACCACTTTTTGAAAAGTTTGCTAAATGTGCCACCTTTGGTTCGGCCCGTGGTGGTTTCGTAAAATACTTATAGATTTTATTACAAGTAGTTAGCCCAGAAACGCTGGTCGAGATCATTCGGAATCGCGCGCGGCGTTCGCCCCGGCTGGCTGCGGCCCGTGCAGCACCTTTTGCCCGCAATAAATGTAATATAATCAGCGCAGTGCAAGTTCCGCCGTCGCACGGTTGGTGTTTTCAGCGTTTCACGGCGAGTTTTTGGGCGATTTATGCGCGCCCAAATCTGGGATTGCCCCCCCTAAGCCCTTGATAGTCCGGCCCTAGTCCTGTTTCGGTCCTGCTTTGGTCCCACAATTTACTGGTTTCATGGGCAGTGCAGCTTCCCCCGTCGCCCTACAGCGGTTCAAGTGGGACCCTTTCGCTCGGCCTACCTTCACCTTGGGAAAGCGGAAAGCGGCCGGAAAGGCA
Organism: Deltaproteobacteria bacterium; assembly: GCA_020444165.1. Next base: position 66,734 of record JAHLLK010000024.1, read on the forward strand.
ACCTCGGCCCCCTATGGACACAATGGACAGAATGGACAGAATTCCCGGGAGGCGGCTTTCGGTCCATTCTGTCCATTGTGTCCCAAGCGGTCAGAGATCGCGCCAAGGTGGGGCAGACAGCCTGCGGGGTTCCACAGACACCCGCAGGCTGTCTGGTTACCTTGCCCTTACGCTGAGAAGCAACGGGGGTTGACGGTATAGGTGGGGCTGGGCTTGCGGCCGGGACCGCTGGGGGGAGCGGAATCCCCCAAAGCGATGAAATCGCGTTCTGCCAGAATCGCCAAAGCTGCCTGCACCTTGTCGGCTTTGGGGTATTTCCCTCTGATTCCCCGATGGCAATCCCGCAAGCTGAAGCGCTCCACACCTTCCCGGTGGATCCACGTCTGGGCAATTTTGGCCGCCTCCTGTTCAGGATCTGCGCCCATCATGCCAAAGGCGGCCAAGGCATGCTCGCTCAGGGCCGAGGCCAGTTGCACAGCCCGGCGCATGGTGTCGCCGGAGATCTCCAGTCCGGCCGCCTTTTCCAGGTGCTCCATGGCGTGCAGATTGCCCGCCAGCCGGGCGGCCAGGCCGTACAATTTGCCGGCCCAATCGCGCACGCACTCGAAGCGGCCTCCATCAGCCAGGTCGACCTCAATGGATTCGGCAAATGCCTTCCATGCCGTGTGAGCCTCTTTGCTCACTCGAAGCACGGCGGCAGCCACGTGATCCTGATCATCCTTGGGCCAGGGCAGATCCAGCAGACGAAACATGGCTTCCTTATAGGATTTCAGGAGGTGCGAAGGGACAGCCGGAGTGTCAATCGCACGCCTGCCCAAGTGGCTCACCGGCAGTATATAGGCAAACCGCCCCAGCAAACCTCGCCCCCGGAACCACCAAGCGCATGCTGCAGTTGGCCTTCAACCGCCGCCAGAGCAATCCCCGTGTCCTGGTGTCGCAGTCGCTGGTGGGCAGGGAAGGCCTAAACTTGCACCAGGCCTGCCGCAACGTGGTGCTGCTGCATCCGGAGTGGAACCCAGGCGCGGTGGAGCAACAAATTGGGCGTATAGACCGGGTAGGTAGTCACTGGCAGCACCTGCTGGAGACGGCCATCCAAAACGGCGATTCGCCAGAGTCCTTACCCAGGATCGAGTTTCGGCCAGTAGTTTTTGGCGGCACTTACGATGAATATAATTGGGCCGTATTACGCGAACGATGGGATGATTTGCGGGCCCAACTGCACGGCATTGTCATCCCGGCCAGATTGGTTGAAAATGGGCAGGTTGAAGAGAGCATAGCGCGCGAGCTTAACAGTATGGCGCCCAATTTCTCTCCTGCGGACGATGGTAGTTGTTCTACCAGGTGAGGAGCCAAGTTAGCTAGGTTTTTATCCCCGGAACCCGGTGGGGCTCATTGCCACTCCAAAACGTATTGCCCCATGCCCAGGGCGCTGCGTCCCCCCGCATGGCAGCGTTGCCCCAGAGCCAAGAGCGGCGCCAGGGTGATCAGGTCCCCCCGGAGCCAGAGGTCGCCCAGGAAGCCCTCCATGGGTATGAAGCGGCCTCCCTGTTTCCGGGATTGCCGGAGCCAGTGGGGGTGCTCCCCCTCCGAAACTTCCCATTGCAGGCTCTGGGCCACGCGCTTGAGGCCCTGGAAATCCGCGGCCAGCTCCAGGCCGTGCCAGCGCGCCAGGCCCGATAGGCGGTTGGCCAGGCCGGTGAGCAGGCTGGCTGGATTCAACACGCTTTCGTGTCCGCTGCGCTGGTTGAGAGGAGTCACGAAGTGCAGACAGGCTTTGAACTCCCCCTCGCCAGGGTCGGGCGCGGGGGCCATGGCGATCTCCAGGGCCGCCACTTCACAGCCGGGCGCCCGCCCCAAGGCCCAGCGCAGGTTATGTTGCAGGGCGGCCGCCAGCGACGCGGCTGCCGCGGTGGCATAGTCCCCGGCCAGGCCGAACAGGGCCAGCTCGATATCCACCACACCATCCTCGGGCGGGTAGTCCACCCTGAGCACATAGGGCTTGGCGATCTCCAGCCCACCGGCCGGCTTGCCCTGGGACCGGAAGAACACATCCAGGGCGCAAGGCGGCCACCAGGGGCAAGGCTCACCCGCCAGGGCCTGGGCCGAGGCGCCGCGCTTCAGCTCATCGCCCCAGGCTCCCCGCACCTTGCCCGCCAGCACCCACGGGGCCATGCCCTCTGGCCATGGCGGCGGGTCCAGGTGGCAGCGGGCCCGCACCAAGGTTTCCCGCCAAGCCGCGCCAAGCTCCGGCAGCGAGGCCTGTTGAGCCGGATTCAATAGCTGGGCGCTCAGGCTATCTTGGGGCAAAACCAAATCCTTTACACGAGGTAGAACTCTTGGCGCTCCGGGCGCACCGCGGCCCCGAAAACCTGGATGCGCGAAAGGCTGTCCTCCCCCAGGGCATATACCCGCAGGGAGTCCCGGGGGCCCAGCTCGGCCGCCGCTTGGGCCGCCACCCCCTGGGCGGCATCATCGTCCAGCCAGGCCTCGAAAACGCTCTTCTGCACCCGCACCGCGTGATTTTCCAGCACCCGGGCCAGCCGCCGGCGGTGGAGGTCGTCCTCCACGTCATAGGCGAAAACCACCAGCCTGGTTTCGCGGGTCATGGGCGCCATCCTCAATACTTCATATCATAGGGCTCATAGGGGCCGCGGCCCCATACGTGGTCCCGGTAGGCCAAAACCTGTTCATCCATTAGTCCGCGCCATTTAACCTTCTCGCCCGCGCGCGGGGACTTGACCGGCCGGTCAAGCCAAGCCTCGAAAGAGCGGATAATGGTCTCGCGACCCTGGGAGGTCACCTGGCAGGGCCTTTTTTCGGTCTGGTAAAACATATCCTGGCTCAGAATATGATTGTTGACCAGATATATGGCCAGTCCCTCGCAGAGCGGCGCGCGGAACTCCTCCACCAGGTCCGAGACGCAGCCCGGTTTGCCGTCCAGCGCGCCGTGCAGGCTGCCGAATCCGGGGTGCAAGCCGTGCCGGGCGGTCAGGCAGGAGAGGTCGCGGTAGAGCAGGGAAGCGGTGTAGGAGATGACCAGGTTCACCGGGTCCCCCGGCGGGCGGCGCACCCGGCCGGAGAAGCCCCATTCCTTGTCCACCAAAAGGGTCAGGGCCGCCCAATAGTGCTTGGCCGCCTCCCCCTCCAGGCCCAGCAGCGCTGGTATGGCCGTGGCCGTGGCTATCCGCCGGAGCACCGAGTTCAACGAGGCCAAATGGTTTTCTATCCCGGGGTCCTTGCGCCGCCGGTTCAGCCGGTTGAGCAGGGCCCGCTGATTGCGCACCCGGCCGCGGCAAATGCGCCGGGCCAGGTCCAAACGCTTGGCCGCGTCCAGCGTAAGGGCCGCCTGGGCCAGATGCAGGGCGGCCTTGTTGGGGGCCACTGCCTCCAGGGTCCCCAGGGTGCGTCCCCAGCCGTCCACATAAGCCACCGGCACCCGGCAAACCAAGGCATGGCGCTGCGCCGGGGCCGAGATATCGGTCCCCGGCCAAAGCTCGATCCGGTCCACCCGGCTGGGCATAACCGCCAACAGCTCCCCCGCGCCCGGCTCCGGCCCCGCGCGCACCGCAAAGGCCCGGTTGCGCACCTCCAGCCGGCACCCCTTGCGGGTCAGGTACATGACCCGCACCCGAGGGGACAGAGCCTCGAAACCCGGTCCCTCGGGCGTCTGGTGCAGGGGCTCTACCGGAAAAGGTTCTTCACCCAGCTCGGCAGCCTCGGCGCCGGAAGCCGGCGCCGGGCGGTCCGGCTCCCCGGGTGCATCCAGCGCGCGGTCATGCTCCAGCACCAGGGAGCGCACGAACAGGCGGCCCAGGAATTGAAACCCCTGTTCGAAGCTGACGATGCGGGTCTTCTCCGGGTGGAGCCTGAGCCCATGCTCCGCCAACAAATCGGCCATTTCCTCTTGGGCTTCCCGGGCCTGCGCGGGGCTCTTGCACAGCAGCACGAAATCATCGGCAAACCGCACCAGGCGCACCCCCGCGCGGCAGATGCGTTCGTCTATATCATCCAAATAGATATTGGCCAATAAGGGCGACAAGGGAGAGCCTTGGGCCAGGCCGGTTCCGTCCGGCTGGGCATGTTCCAGCCACTGGGCTATGAGCCCCAACACCTTATCATCGTCCACATGGCGGCGCAGGATTTCCAGCAGGCTGTGGTGCGGGATGGAGTCGAAATAGTCGTCGATGTCGCCATCCACCACCCAGCGGTAACCCTGGCGGAAATAGCGTTCAATGCGGTCCACGGCCATCTGCACCGAGCGCCCCGGCCGGTAGGCGAAACTGGAGTCCTCCATCTCCGGTTCCAGGATGGGCGAAAGCCCTTGGCAAAGGGCGGTGTGCACCACCCGGTCGGCCACCGTGGGGATGGAAAGCGGCCGGGGCGTGCCATCGCGTTTGGGGATGCTTATGTTACGGAGAGGCCCGGGATGGTAGGTTCCGGAGCGCAGGGATTCGCGCAGATTTTCCAGGTTGCGCTCCAGGTTTTCGGCAAAATCATCGATGGTTTGGCGATCGCCGCCCGGGGCGCCCTGGTTGGCCCGGACCTTGTCCCAAGCCAGAGATAGGCTACTTTTGGCGATAATTTTATCGTAAAGCCGCATGGCAACCATGTGGAAAGTATAATTACGTAAATAATTCAGATGAATATAAATAATCTCTTGGCGTCTGGCAAGCTTTTTGCCGGCAGCGGGGCGTAAAAATGACCTGCCATGTGGAAACCACCCCAAAAATATATCTTGTCATCAGGGGGTTGGAGGGGGTAGGGTGTAGAGGACTGCCGCTATTGGAAGCGGATTGATACTCCCAGTATTATCTTCTAAATCACCTCTTTCTGTGTAGAGGACTGCCGCTATTGGAAGCGGATTGATACCTGGGGAGTACGGCCGCAAGGTTAAAACTCAAAGGAATTTGTGTAGAGGACTGCCGCTATTGGAAGCGGATTGATACTCTCTTTTATTCTACGTTACCTCTCCTCGCTTTTGGTGTAGAGGACTGCCGCTATTGGAAGCGGATTGATACATCAAGATATTTTTCATATTGGGCATAAAGGTCTGGTGTAGAGGACTGCCGCTATTGGAAGCGGATTGATACAGAAAGGATATGATCGACACCGACCAATTTCCCATGTGTAGAGGACTGCCGCTATTGGAAGCGGATTGATACATATCTCAGCCCAGATGATAAGATCGGCCCAAGTGTAGAGGACTGCCGCTATTGGAAGCGGATTGATACCTGAGGTCGGCCCCGCTGAGGGTTGCCCCACTGTGTAGAGGACTGCCGCTATTGGAAGCGGATTGATACCTTACTACGATGCCGAACACCCCTTGTGGTATCTCCTGTGTAGAGGACTGCCGCTATTGGAAGCGGATTGATACTCACAATACCCACCACTTCGTAACCCGGCCTCGGTGTAGAGGACTGCCGCTATTGGAAGCGGATTGATACGGTCAACTCCCGACACGCAGATGGCGGTGTCGTGTGTAGAGGACTGCCGCTATTGGAAGCGGATTGATAC
>JAHLLK010000142.1 GCA_020444165.1 Deltaproteobacteria bacterium
GTTTGGGGTGGTCCCTGGCGCGCCCCGCAGGCTGTTTTTCAACAGCCTGCTAGGGGGCATGTTAAACCGCGGCGCCCCGGGCTGCCCAGGCTAATCTTGCGCCCCGGGCCCGGGCCCGGCTCCGCGACCAGCCGGCCGGGGCCGGAGCCGCTCTCCATGGGGCTCACGATTGCCTGGGCCGGGTGGGGGGTGATATAATTCGCCCCAACGCTGACACCCCAACTAAGTAATTAAAGATCAAGGCAAAATGTCCGCAGCAGTCCCCGGCCAGAGTTCCGAGTCCCTCCAGCCATATCTGGACACCCCCCTACGCCTGTTCATCTTCGACCCCAATCTACGGAAATTGTTGACCGTGGCGCTGTTCAGCCTGGGCTTCAAGAACATCAGCGAGGTCAAGGTCCAGAGCAATTTCTACCAGGCCATCAAGCAGCTCTTTGGGGAGATCCTGAATTTCGAGGGCCTGCTCCTGGTGAACCAGCCCCCGCTCAAGGCCAAAAACGAGATGGGACAAGCCTACTCGGATATGGCCTTCTCCGATTTCTACGGCGGAGTGCTCACCATTTTGGAGCAGGGCCACCGCGAGCCCCTGAAGTTCCTCTCCCGGGTGGTGCCGGTGTTCTACTCGGCCCAGGACTCGGACATCCGCACCCGCACCATCACCGAGCTTTTCCGCTACGGCATCATCGGCGCCTTCATGCTCCGCATGCCCGACCTGGGCATGGCCGTGGAAGAGCAGGTGGCGGAGACCAGCTACGAACTCAGCGAGTACTTCGTGGAGTTCTTCCTGCAGCGCGACCACAAGCTGGCCGAGTTCAAGGAGTACAAGTCCTCGGAGGAACTCCGGGAACGGCGGGCCGAGGCCGACAAGCTCCGGGCCGAGGTGGAGGCGCTCAAGACGGCCAAGGACTTTGACAAGGCCATCGCCCTGTGCCGCCGCATCATCGAGGTTTTGCCCACCGATCCCGAGGCCTATCTGGAAGGCGGGCGGCTGTTGGTGAAGAAGAAGAAATACCCCCCGGCCCTCCAGATGTTCCGCGACGCCGAGGAGGTGGCCCAGGACCTGCCCGCGCCCAACCAGGAGATCGGCAACCTCCGGGTGGCCCAAGTCAAGGACTACATCGACCGGCAGAAGGAAGCCGGCCAGCCCCTGGACCAGGAAAAGCTCACCAAGTACCTGGCCGAGGCGGTGGACAGCTTCCAGGCCGCGCTGCGAAAGGCTTCCAACATCCAAACCCCCCGGGCCGACGAGCAGAACAGCCTGCGCCGCGAGGCCAAGGCCGCCATTGCCGAGAATATCCTGACCCTGGAGCTGGAAACGGTTCTGGGCACCTCCAACCCCTTTTTCCGGGAGATGGGCCGCCTGGCCCACGACGCCCTGGCCGGCCACGCCGGGGAGATGGGGGAGCTGCCGCCCGGCCACCTCATCAAGCTGGGCCTGTTGGCCTTTCACGAAAAGGACTTCACCAAGGCCCGGGAGAACCTGCTCAAGGCCGCGGCCCACCCCGAGGTGTTCCAGGACGCCTGCACCAAGCTCAACTACATGGGCACCCAGCTCCGCAAGATGGGGCAGTTGGACCAGGCCCTGGAGGTTTACCAGGGCCTGTTGGGGCTGGGCCCCTCGTTCCGGGGGGTGGTGCTCTATAACCTGGCCGTGGCCTCGGAGGCCAAGGCCCTGGAGCTGAAGGCCGCTGACCCCGCGGGCGCGGCCAGCTGGGAGCAAAAGGCCGCGGGCACCGCGGTGGAGGCCATCTACGTGGACCCGGCCTTGCCCAAGGAAGAGAACTTCTACCAGACCGGCCTCATGGCCCCGGTGCTCAAGAAGGTGACCACCCTGTTCTCCGCGGTGGTGGCCCAGGAGGGCTGCACCCTGGACGACACCGACCGTGAGTGCCTGGCCGCCCGGGAGGAGGTGGAGGCCCTGGTGCGGGAAGGCAACGACCGCGAGGCCCTGCAGCTCATGTTCGGTTACGCCAGCACCCTGCCCAAGTTCTTTTCCAACTTCGACAACTACGCCAGCGAGGCGGTTCTGGAGTTCGCCGAAAAGATCCAGCCGGCTCTTCTCAAAAACGCCAAGCCCCAGATGGCCACCTTTGGCAAGATCCTGGGCGTCTTGATCACCAGGGGCCGCAAGGTGATGAGCGGGGGCTCAGCCTCCCAGAACCCCATGCTGGCCGCGGTGGAAATGGCGCTCGGCCGGGCGGATCAGGCCTTGGCCTCCCGGCTGTTGGCCACCATCCTCTACGCCAATCCGCAGGTGGTCAAGGACGCCGAGCTATGCACCAACCGCAACCTGGTCAACCTCTGCTCGGAGATTCAACAAAAGCTCAGCCGCATCGACCCGAAACAGTTCAAGCCCGCCGAAGGCTGAGCCCCGGCCGGTCCCTGCCCCCCGGCCGCCTGGCGCGGGGGGGAGCGCCGCGCGCCCCCTCCCCGCCGGCCGTGCCAACTCCGCCTGCTCGCGCCTGGTCCTGTCTGGTCCCCGCGGGCTGGCCGGCCTCACCCCGCTGTGGCCAAGATCCTCTGCACCGCCCCGAAGCGCGGAGGGCATACGGCCAGGCAGTTGCCGCATTTGAGGCATTTGTCCTGGTCGATCACCCGAGGCGTTTTCCGGTCCCCGCCGATGGCGTCCGCCGGGCAGCGCTTGCCGCAGATCCCGCAGGCCGCGCATTTGTCCGCCACGATCTCGTAGCGGGGCACCTCGGCCAAAAGCCGGGCGATCTCCTCCGGGGAGTAGAGCCGGTCATAGGCGGCCGGGTCGTCCCGGAGATGCAGGGCCAGCTTGTCGTGCAGGGTCAGCTTGAGATAGGGGATCAGGCGGATCAGCTCCGCCAGCCGGGCTTCCAGCTCGGCCGGGTCCAGGCCCTCGCCGCGGCCCAAGGGCCCCAACTCCTTGACCTCCGCCCCGAACTCGTTCATGACGTTGGCGAAACGGATGCCCTCGCCGGCCGAGACCCACGCGATCCGGAGCCGCCGGGGGTTCACCCCCAAATGCTCCAAGAGGCCGCCGGCCAGGCGGACCATGCTCAGCGCCTCGTAGTTGCCGTGGGTGAGGTAGTGGCAATCGTCCAGATGGCAGCCGCCCACGAACATGCCGTCGGCCCCGGAGCGGAAGGCCTCCAGGATATGCCGCAGGTCGGCCCGGGCCGAGCACATGACCCGGATCAGGCGGATGTAGGGCGGGTATGAGAAGCGGGACACCCCGCAGAGATCCGCGCCGCCATAGCAGCACCAGTTGCAGATGATACCCAGGATCCTGGGCGTGAAACGGGAATCCGCGCTCATGCCGCCACCCCCTTGCCGGTTGGGTTCCCCGGCTTTTCCGCAGCCGACCCGGGCTGGGCCAGGCCCGCCCGGATCTGGTGCAAGAGTTCGTCATCGGTGTAATGCTGGAGCTGGATGGCCCCGGTGGGACATTTGGCGTTGCACAGGCCGTCGCCCTGGCACAAGACCGGAATCACCCGGGCCTTGGGGCCTTGTTTGGTGGCGGCCATCTCGATGGCCCCAAAGGCGCAGGCCTGGGCGCAGGCTCCGCAACCCAGGCACTGGTGCTCATCCACCACGCACACCGAGCCCGAGGCCTTCACCGTGGGGTTGGCCAAGAGGGTCAGCACCCGCCCGGCCGCGCCATAGGCCTGGCTGATGGTCTCGTTCAGGTGCTTGGGGTAGTGGGCCGCGCCGCACAGGTAGACCCCCTCGGCCCCGAAGTCCACCGGTCTGAGCTTGACGTGGGCCTCCTGGAAGAAGCCGTCGGCCCCCAGGGATACCTTGAACATCTGGGACACCTCCTTGGCTCCCTCGGGCGGCACCACCGCCGCGGCCAGCACCACCAGGTCGGCGTCCAGGGCCAAATCCTCGGCCAGCACATAGTCCCGCGCCTCGACCGACAGGGCGTCCCCGCCCTCCCCGCCCCCGGGGCTCACCCGGGGGGGCGCCTCGGGCTGGTAGCGGATAAAGCGCACCTCCCGCTCCGAGGCCCGGCGATAATAATCTTCCCGAAGGCCGTAGGTGCGGAGATCGCGGTACAGGATGGTCACCTCGGCGGCGGGATTGTGCTCCTTGAGCGCCAGGGCGTTCTTCACCGCCTGGCTGCAGCAGATCCGGCTGCAGTAGTTGCGCTCCTCGTTGCGGCAGCCCACGCAGGATATCATCACGATGTTGCGGGCGGCCAGCACAGCCGGGTCGCCCTGGGCCAGCCGCTCTTCCAGCTCCAGCTGGGTGAGCACCCGGGGGTCCTGGCCGTAGAGATATTCCCGAGGCTGGTACACCCCGGCCCCCACCGCGATGACCGTGGCCCCGTGCGAGATTTCCCGCCGGCAGCGGTCGCTCTCCACCGTGGTGCTGAAGCTGCCCACGTAGCCCCGGGCCGCGGTGACCGTGGCCCGGAGATAGACCTGGATCAAGGGGTGCTCCAGCACCTGATTCACCAGGCTGTCCAAAAAAGCCGGCACGTCCGCGCCCTCCAGGGTGTGGTGCAGGCGGCGGGCCAGGCCCCCCAGGCGGGCCTCCTTCTCCACCAAGTGGACCTCGTGGCCCTGGCGCGCGATGGAAAGCGCCGCAATGAGCCCGGCCACGCCGCCCCCCAGCACCAATGCCCGCGGGTCCACCGGCAGGTCGAACTCCTCCAGCGGGGCCAAGAGGCCGGCCCGGGCCACGGACATGCGGATGAGATCCTGGGCCTTGGCCGTGGCCGCTTCCTTTTCCTTGGAGTGCACCCAGGAGCAGTGCTCCCGGATGTTGGCCATGTCGTAGTAGTACTGGTTGAGGCCCGCCTCCCGGAGGGTGTCGCGGAACAGGGGCTCGTGGGTGCGCGGGGTGCAGGCGGCCACCACCACCCGGTTCAGGCCGCGCTCCCGGATATCCTTGGCCAGCATGGCCGCGGCCTCGGTGGAGCAGATGAAGAGGTTCTCTTCGGCGTGGGCCACCTGGGGCAGGCTCCTCGCATAGGCCACCGTGGCCGGCACATCCACCACCCCGCCGATGTTGGCCCCGCAATGGCAGACATACACCCCGATGCGGGGCTCCTCCGCGGCCACCTCGCGCTCCGGCGGGTAGACTCGCTGGCGGGCCAGTTGGCCGCGGCGGGGGGACAGAAGCTGGCCGCACTGGGCCCCTGCCCCGCTGGCGCTCATCACCGATTCGGGGATGTCCACCGGGCCCTGAAAGGCCCCGCTCAAAAAGATGCCGGGCCGGCTGGTCTGCATGGGGTTGAAGGGCTCGGAGCGGCAAAAGCCGTGGTCGTTCAGCAGGATGTCACAAGCCCGGGCCAGCTCCTGGTTCCCGGTCGGCGGGTTCAGGCCCACGGCCAGCACCACCATGTCGAACTCTTCCTCCCGCACCCCCTGGCCGGGCTCGCTGTAGCGGAGCCGCACGTTGCGGGTGACCGGGTCCTCGCCGGCCACGCTGGCGTAGCTGCGCACAAAGCGCACCTCCGGAAGCTTCTCCGCCCGCTGAAAGAAGCGTTCGAAATCCTTGCCGTAGGAGCGGATGTCGTTGTGGAAGATGGTGCAGGCCGCAGTCGCGTCATGGTCCTTGGTCAGGATCACCTGCTTCTGGGTGTAGGTGCAGCACACCGCGGAGCAGTAGCTGTTGTCGCCCGGGGTGACCCGCCGCGAACCCACGCAGGAGATCCAGGCGATCCGGTGGGGGTGGCGCTGGTCCGAGGACCGCCGGATCTCGCCCTCATAGGGCCCGGTGGCGCACAAGAGGCGCTCGTAGTCCAGGCTGGTGACCACGTTGGGGAACTCGCCGTAGTGGTAGTCCTCCCGGAGCCGGCGGGAGTAGGGCTCAAAGCCGGGAGCCAGGATGATGGCCCCCACCCGCACCTCCACCGTCTCCCCGGTCTGGCCGAAGTCGATGGCGTTGTTCTGGCAAACCGCCTTGCAGATATGGCACTGGCCGTCCTTCAGATACAGGCAGCTGTCGTCGATGTAGGGCTTCAGGGGGATGGCCTGGGCAAAGTAGATGTGGATGGCCTTGTTGTCCGAGATCTCCTGGTTGAAGGGGTCGGGGTACCCCACCGGGCAGTACTCCATGCAGGTCGTGCAGCCGGTGCAGCGGCTTTCCACGATATAGCGCGGCTTCCGGAACAGGGTGACCCGGAAGTCGCCGGCCCGGCCCGCCACCCGTTGCAGCTCGGTGTAGGTCAGAAGCTCGATATTGGGATGCCGGTTGCACTCCACGAACTTGGGCGACTCGATGCACATGGAGCAGT
>JAHLLK010000143.1 GCA_020444165.1 Deltaproteobacteria bacterium
TGTTTGGGGTGGTCCCTGGCGCGCCCCGCAGGCTGTTTTTCAACAGCCTGCTAGTCTAACCCGGATATTTCATGCAGACCGGGCGTCCGGCTGCGCCAGACGCCCGCCGGCTGCGCCCAGGCCTTCGCTCCAACCTCGACGTAGCTTTGGCTACGCCTCTCGGTTGTCGCTTGTCCGTCGCCTTGCCGGCCGCCATCTGGCTGTGCCGGTTCTGGTGACAAGACGTGACCTGCCAAATCGAGGCCATTGCAGGGTGAAACACATAAAACATGTTGATATTATGTCAAAAATGGCTGTGAGACATGATTACGGCAGGCAATGGCCGATGCGGGCCAAGGATGGCCCGCCAAATTGCAAGCTTCAAAAAGCTTGCAATTTGTGAGGCTTGGCAAAACCCGGGCCCCCGGCAAGCTCTGCTTGCTGGGGTGGAGTCACGTTTTTGCCAAGCCGACATTGCACGGGGCAGGACGCCCCGTGCAATGCTCTCAAATCAGAGAATGTCAGTTTAAAACCTGAACCAAATCTGTCTTTTATCGAGGTGGCCACCTGGCCCCCATGCAATATCCGGGCTAAGGCCCGGACCGGAGCCGGGACCGGGGCGGGGGAAATTCTCCCTAACCCCAAACATTTTCCATAGCTGGTCTCCCGATTGGCTTATAATATTCTCGGCACAGCTGGGCCGGCCCCCCGGGGCCAGAAGCCCGGCGCCCGGGGGACGTGCCGCGGCGAGCGCCTGCCCAAGGCCTGGCTGAAACCCACGCGAAGGCGTGGGAACCCCTCTGGAACACCGAACATCGCCAACAAAAATCTGATCTTTTCCCCGCCGCGGGAGAATTGCCCCCTTGCCGCGGCAGGGCGCGCAGGTCGGCTGTGAGCCGCCGGTGTGGGGGCAAGGTTCCCCGGCCGCGGTTGGCGGCCAGGGCCCAAACATCTTGTCATGGCTTCATGAGCGATCGAGAGGAAACTGGCATGCGTATCAGCAACTTGGGTATGGGTTTCCGTTTGGGGTCCGGTTTCGGCCTCATGATTATCCTGGTTTTGGCCTTGGGCGGGGTGGCCTTCTGGGCCGTGAACAACGTGGCGGGGCTGACCGACCAACTCTACCGCCATCCTTTTGCCGTGACCACCGCGGCGCTCCGGGTGGAGGGTAACGCCCTGCGGATGCAACGAGCCATGCGGGAGGCGGCCTATGCCGCCAGCCTCACGGAACTGGGCGCGGCCCAGGCCCAGCTCGCGGCCCTGGAGCCCAAGATCAAGGAAGACTTCGCCTTGATCCGGGAGGCCTACCTGGGCGATCAGACCCAGGTGGACCAGGCCCTGGCCCAGTTCCAGGCCTGGCAAAAACTCCGGGAAGAGGTCTTCCGCCTCAAAAAGGACGGCCGGGAGGGTGCGGCCCTGGAGCTGAGCCAGGGCGCGGAGGCCCAACTGGTGAGCCAGATCAGCAACACCCTGGGCTCCTTCCTGGCCATCGCCCGGGGCAAGGCGGAGGCTTTTGTGGGCCAGGCGGACCAGGCGCGGGACACCGCGCTCCGGATCGCCCTGCTCCTCACCGGCCTGGCCGTGGCGGCCGGGCTCCTGATCGCCTTTTTCCTCACCCGGGGGGTCACCCGGCCGGTGCTTTTTGCGCTCACCACGGCCCAAAAATTGGCCCAAGGGGATTTGACCATGGAGGTGCGCAGCGAATCCCAGGATGAGACCGGCCGCATGCTGGGGGCCATGGCCGAGATGGTGGAGAAGCTCTCGGACATGATCGGGGCCAACGTCAACGCCTCCCAAGTCCTGGCCGAGGGGGCCTCGGAGCAGGCCGCCTCCCTGGAGGAGACCGCGGCCTCCCTGGAGGAACTGTCCTCCATGACCAAGACCAACGCGGACAACGCCGCCCTGGCCGACAAGCTGAGTGGCGAGACCGGGCAGGTGGTGGCCCAGGCCGACTCTTCCATGGGCGAGGTGCGCCAGGCCATGGACCAGCTCAACCAGGCCAGCGGCGAGATGGCCACGATCATCCGGAGCATTGACGAGATCGCCTTCCAGACCAACCTCCTGGCCCTGAACGCGGCGGTGGAGGCGGCCCGGGCGGGGGAGACCGGGGCCGGCTTCGCGGTGGTGGCGGACGAGGTCCGGAACCTGGCCCTTCGGGCGGCCGACGCGGCCAAGCAGACCACCGACCTCATCGAGACCAACCGGCAGAACATCGCCAACGGGGTGAACCTGGTGGGCGCCACGGCGGAGCGTTTCACCAGCGTGGTGGGCGCGGTGGCCAAGGTTTCCGGCCTGGTGGGGGAGATCGCCGTGGCCAGTGCGGAGCAGTCCCAGGGCATCGAGCAGATCAGCCGCGCCATGGAGGAGATGGACAAGGTGGTGCAGAGCAACGCGGCCAACGCCGAGGAGATCGCCGCGTCCCTGGCCTTTTTCCGTTTGCGCCCCCCCGAGGCCGCGCCACCGGCTTCCCGGGCGGCCTCGCCCTATTACCAGCTCAGCAGCTCCTCCGTCCCGGCCGTGCCGGCCTGGCGCACCCCGTCAGGGCCGCCGATCGCGGACCCGGATTTCACCGACTTTTCCTGAGCCGGAGCGGGCGGGGCCTCGGGGGCCCCGCCCGTTTTTCTCCGCCGGACCGGTGGCAGCTTCCCTTTTCTTTCCCCGCCATTTGCCGCAACATAAGAGACATCATCCGGAAACACAGCGTCCGGCTGGGCCAGAAGCCCGCCGGCGGCGCTCGGGCCTTTGCTCCAACCTCGCCGTGGCTTTGGCTGCGCCTCGGGTTGTCGCTGGTCCGTCGCCTGGCCGGCCGCCGTCTGGCTATGCCGGTTCAGGGTGCAAAACATGACTTGTAAAAATGGAAATCAGCAACTTACAAAGCAAACCGCATCAAATTGTGGTTGGCCAAGCCATACGGCCCCCATGAAATATCCTGGCCAGCCCAGCCGAATCCGGCCCAAGGAGGACCCATGGAGCTTTCCAAGGTCAAAGCGGCAATGCTGCTTGAAGAAATGTTCAACGATTTCGAAATGATCTACCCCTACTACCGGCTGCAGGAGGCCGGGGCCGAGGTCACCGTGGTGGGGCCGCGGGCCGGGGCGGTTTACCGCAGCAAGCTGGGCCTGCCCTGGACCGCCAAGGCCGGCATGGACCAGGTGAAACCCGAGGACTTCGACGCCATCGTCATCCCGGGCGGATATGCCCCGGATCACATGCGGCGCCACAAGGCCATGGTGAATCTGGTGCGGGAGATTTTCCGGGCCGGCAAGGTGGTGGCGGCCATTTGCCACGGCGGCTGGATGCTGGCCTCGGCCGAGGTGGTGCAGGACCGGGACGTCACCTCTTTCTTCTCCATCCGCGACGACCTGCGCCACGCCGGAGCCCGCTGGCGGGACCAGGAGGTGGTGGTGGACGGCAACCTCATCACCAGCCGCCAACCCGACGATCTGCCGGCCTTCATGCGCGAGGTGCTGAAGGCCCTGGAGCGCCAGAAGAATTAACCGCGGCCGAGCGCCTAGCCCCGCTTCATGAACTCCCGCAGCACCACCGTGGCGTAGGAGCCCTTGGGCAGGGCGAAAGAGAACCACAAGCCCCGGGGCTCCTCCTCCACGGCCAGGCCTTCAGCAAAGATGCGGGCCGGGCGGCGGCTGCCCGGCAGGTGCGCCTTTTTGAGCTGGGCCGGCTCCAGGCCCTCGGCGGCCAGGAGTTCGTCCTCAAAGCGGCCAGCCTCGGCCCGGGCGGGCATCATCTTGGCCCCGTAGAGGGGACCGGTATAGGTGATCTCGCCGCGGGTCAGGCGCGGCTCCTCGGCCACGGGGTCCTCCACCGTGAACAGCCCGCCGGTGTCGGTCTTTTTGGCCACGTCGCCGGCCAACAGGCGCAGGAACTCGCCCCGGCCCAGGCGGGCGGCCAGCCAGCGGTTGAACAGCTCGGATTGGTAGGCCGAGAGGTAGAGGTTCTTCAGCCACTTCTGGCGGGGCGGCCGGGCCCCCAGCACCAACTCGCGGCCCCGGGCGGCGTTGTCGCCCTCCTGGCCAAAGCGCTGGGGACCGAAGAAGTTGGCCACGCCCCGCTCCCGCAGGAGCCGGGCGGTCAGCTCCGCGGCCGCGGCCGCGCCCTCCCCAGGGGCCTGCACCAAGATGCGGAAGCGGTTGCCCAGGAGGTGGCCCGGTTTCAGCTTGTTGCCGTGGCGGCTGGCCCAGTTCACCCGCACGTCCAAGGCCGCGGCCAGACGCCGCCCCGCCTCGGCCGGGTCCAGGCCGGCGTCCTCAAAGGAAAGCGTCTGGCTCACCCGGGCTTCCTTGTCCTTGAGCCCGGCATAGCCCACCCCGGCCGGGTTGAGGCCCAGCACCCGGCAGGCGGCGTCCACCAGGTCGCGGGTGGTCTGGCCCTCCCGGGTGAGGTTCAGGTAGAGGTGCCCCCCGACGCCGGCCGGCGGGTAGAGGGGAATCTCCTCCACCTCGAAATGGGCCGGGGACTGTTTGATCTCCCCGCCGATGCCCGGGGTCTCCGGGGTGAGATAGGGCAATTGGCCGGGTTGGGGGCCGGGATCGGGCGCAAGGGCTGCCAAGGCCGTGTCTCCGCGTCAGCCGCCAAAAGCGGCCAGGTAAGGGTCGAGATCCAGCTTCTGCCGGGTGCGGGCCGAACTGAGCCAGCGGAGTTTGCCCACCACCGGCCGCTCGGCAAAGGGCCGGTCATAGCGGCCCAACACCCAGGCAAGGCCATTGTAGGAGTTGGGGTCGCGGCCGTCCAGCGCGTACTTGTCATTGAGCTGCACCAGCACCTCCCAAGCCGTGGCCGGGCTGGCGCTCCACTCCAGGATCTTCTTGCCCCATAGCATGCGCAGGTACCCGTAAATCATCCCCTCCCGCAAGAGCTGGCCCTGGGCCGCGTTCCACACCGGGTCGTGGGTGGCCGCGGCCTCCAACTCCGCCGGGGCATAGACATGCTCCCGGCGATCGGCCGCGTGGGCGGCCAAAGTTTCCCGGGCCCAGGCCGGCAGGGAGTCATAGGCCGCGTAGTCCCCGGGGTGGAAGCGGCAGAAATTGAAGCCCAGCTCCCGCCAGGTGACCAGCTGCTCCAAAAAGGCCTCGGCCCCGGGGGACAGGCCCCACCAGCCCTCGCGCTGGCCCGTGGGACGGGGAAAGCTCATCGTGTCCAGCCGCCGGCCTTCGCGCGAGAGCAGGGCGTCCAGCACGGCCCAAGGGGAGAGGTGCCCCCAGTGCAGATAGGGGCTGAGGCCCGAGGTGGCTCCCGGCCGGGGCTGGTTGCGCTCTTGGTGGTAGGCGTCCAGCCCCGTGGCCAAAAAGGCGCTCAGCCGGGCCGTGGCCGCGTCCTCGCCGCCCCTCACTCCCGCCACCGGCGCGGGTGAGGTCGGCAGGGGCAGCCCGGCCAGGGCCGCACGGCCCAGCCGCTCGGCCGGAGTGGGCGGCCAGCGGCGGAGCACCTCCCCCGGAATCTCGGCCGGCCCGCCCTGGTAGGCGGCCAGGGGGTCGGCCGGCGGGGGAGAGGCCAGGTGGCGGGGCAATTCCCCCTGGGCCCAGCGCCGGAAATGCACCGCGGCTCTGAAGGCCCGGGGCGCGGCCGCCAGGGGCAACAGGCCGCCGGAATCCACCACCTCCAGGCGTACCGGGACCTGGCGGGCCGCGGCGGCCAGCATGCGGGGCAGGAAAAAAGCCGGGAACTCGTCAGCCACCACCAGCACCGCCCGGGCGGCCAAGGCGGCCAACTGCCCCTTGCCCTCACCGGCCACGGGCTCCACATAGGCCAAGGCGCTGACCCCCCGGGCGGCCAAGGCTCGGGCGTTCACCGCCATGCCCTCCAGGGCAAAGGCGGAGAGCCGGGGCGAGGCATGGAGGTAGGCCGCGCGCAGGGCCTCCAGCACCAACAGCGGCCGTCCGAACTCGCGGCAGGCCTCCACGGCCCGGGCCAGGCCGTAGTTCCAGCCCAGCCGGCGGGCGGCGGTCATCCAGTAGAGCACGTAATCCCCCCGGGGATTTACAGGCGCTTGGTTGGCGCCCCTCAGGCGCAGAGCAGGTACAGGCCACATGCCGTGGCTCCCAATGCGTGTCGTGGCAGCGTGCCGCTGCTGGCGTAGCGGGTCGGGTTGAGTTTCCATGCAAGCGGGAGCGTGTTCGCTCCCGAAGTTGCGCGGCATCGAATC
>JAHLLK010000025.1 GCA_020444165.1 Deltaproteobacteria bacterium
GAGGGGAACAGGGAGAGGTTGGTGCCGTAGTTGAAGCCCACCAGGGCGGCGGCCAGCACCATGATGATCGCCTGGTCCTTGCCCAGCATCATCAGGGAGAACATGATCACCGCCTGGAAGGTCAGCATCAGGGCCATGGTCTGGGTGCGGCCGATCTTGTCGGACAAGATGCCGGCCACGATGCGGCCGCCCGCGTTGCCCACGGCCATCAGGGCCACCACCATCCAGGCCATCTCGCCGAGGCTGGCCTTGGCCATGCCGGCCACGTTGCCGATGACCATGAGCCCCGCGCCGGAGCCCACGAAGTACACGAACCACAGGAGGTAGAAGGCGGGGGTGCGGAGCATTTGGGAGGGCTCGAAGTCCACCACCTTGGCCGGCTTGGCCGCCGGGGCGCCGGCCTTGGCCACGGCCGCCGGCTGGTAGCCCGCGGGCGGGTTGACCAGGAACTGGGCCAGGACGCACACCACGATGAGGAAGGCGCCGCCGAAGATCATCATGGCCGTGCTGAGCCCGAAGTTGCCGATGAGGTAGCTGGACAGGGGGGCGATGTACACCGAGGCCAGACCGAAGCCCGAGACCACCAGACCCGCGATGAGGCCGGTCTTGGAGGCCGGGAACCACTTGATGGCCGGCGGGGTGGCCGAGGCGTAACCAAAGCCCAGGCCCGCGCCGGTCATGACGCCAAAGCCCAGGATCCACACCCACAGGGCGTAGGACTGGCTGATGAGCATGAGGCCCAGGCCGGTGAGCACGCCGCCGATCAGGGCGGTCACCCGGGGGCTCAGCTTGTCCTGCACCCGGCCCGCGATGACCATGGAAAAGGCGAATACCAGACAGCACACCGCGTAGGGGTCGTTCAAGGAAGCCATGCTCCAGTCGAAACGGCCATCCGCCGCCTCGATGGAGTCCTTGATGGCCATTTTGAACATGCTCCAGGTGTAGAGAATGCCCAGCGCCAGGTTGATACCCAACCCGGCGAAGGTCACCGACCAGCCTCTGTTCTTCGTCTGTTCCATCTCTACCCTCCTTGGGCTCTGGGGGACTAATTTTTGCACCTTTATATATACAAGGAGCGTGCCGCGAAGAACCGAGGAGAGATAACCTAGTGATTCCGGAATGTAACCAACCAACCCCCCAGCAAGCTCCCCCGAGGGGGGACCCAAAATGTAGAAATTTTTCTAGATCACTTAGAAAAACTTCTAACTGCCTGCCGGAAGAATTGCTCCGACCGGATACGAGGCGTGGTCCCGGGACGCCACCTCGACCTCTGCGAGGTCACGGCCCGGGGTCGGTTCCCGGGCCCACGCCTATCCTCTCCCGCCCCCCCCGGGATTTGCTATGTTCTAATATTGGAGCGGAGAAAGCCGTCCCCGGCTTTCTCCGCCACACCTCCAGCACGCTGCCAGGTGTGCCGTCCCCCGGGCAACCCTCTCTCCGCCGGGAGGCGGCAGGGAGAGAACATGCCTGAGCCCACCCCCCCCGGGGCGAAAAACAAGGCCAGCGAACGCGAGGACTCCGGGTTCTCGCTGCGCCTGGTGCTGCCCTCGGTGTTGACCATCGTCCTGTTCACCATCGCCCTGTTCGTGGTGATCCTGCCCACCCTGGAAAAAAGCTTCGTGGACCGCAAGCGGGAGACCATCCGGGAGCTGACCCGGGTGGCCTGGGACACCCTGGCCTATTACTACGGCCAGGAAAAGGCCGGGCACCTGACCCGGCAACAGGCCCAGTCCCGGGCCATCGAGCAGCTCCGGGAGATGCGCTACGGCCGGGACGGCAAGGACTACTTCTGGATCAACGACCTGGGCCCCATCATGATCATGCACCCCTACCGCCCCGACCTGGAGGGCAAGAACGTCAGCGGCTTCACCGACCCCCACGGCAAGCACCTGTTCTCCGAAATGGTGGACGTGGTGAAAAAGGAGGGCCGGGGTTACGTGGACTACATGTGGCAGTGGAAGGACGACCCGCTCCGCATCGTGCCCAAGGTCTCCTTTGTGCGGGAGTTTGCGCCCTGGGGCTGGGTGGTGGGCACGGGAATTTATGTAGAGGACGTGTCCCACGAGATCTCGGCCATCACCGGCCGGCTCACCGCGGTGGGCCTGGCCATCCTCTCCCTGGTGGCGCTGCTGGAGTTTTATATGGTGCACCAGAGCCTGGTGGCCGACGGGCAGCGCCGCCAGGCCGAAGACGAACTGCGCCACTCCCGGGCCATGCTCAGGCTGGTCATGGACAACATCCCCCAGCTCATCTTCTGGAAGGACCGGGAAGGCTCCTACCTGGGCTGCAACCGGGCCTTCGCGGCCCACCTGGGCCTGGACTCCGCGGAAAAGATCCGGGGCCGGGCCGACCGCGACCTGCCCTGGTTCCACGCCGACCGGGGCGGCATGCGGGCCCTGGAGAACCGGGTCATGTCCTCGGGCGCCTCGGAGCTGCACGTCATCGAGCCCCAGACTCTGCCCGACGGCACCCCCTCCTGGATGGACATCAACCGCATCCCGCTCCGGGACGACGAGGGCCGGGTGGTGGGCATCCTGTGCACCTACGAGGACATCACCCAGCGCCGGGAAACCACCCAGGCCCTGCGGGAGAGTGAGCGCCGCTTCCGGGCCCTGGTGGAGAACGTGCAGGTGGGCATCGCCATTGTGCAGCGGGGCTCCATCGTCTACGCCAACCCCGAGCAGGAGCGCATCCTGGGCCCCCTGGAGCTGCCCTTCCCCCTGTCCCGCCTCAGGGGGGCCGCCTCGCCGGAGCTGCACCGCTTGTTGGACCTGGCCGAGAACCCGGTCGACCAGCCGGAAAGCACCCTGGACCTGGACCTGGGCTTTGCCCCGGCCGGAGACAGCGCGGCCGGCTGGCCGGTGCGCTGGGTGCACTGCCGCACCCGGCGCATCGCCTTCCAGGGCGAGGACGCGCTACTCATCATCATGCTGGACATCACCAAGGCCAAGGAGCTGGAGCAACTGGTGCGCATCCAGGACAAGATGGCCTCCCTGGGCCGGGTGGCGGCCGGCATCGCCCACGAGATCAGGAACCCCCTGTCCGGCATCAACATGTATTTGAGCGCCCTGGAGAACCGCCTGGACACCGGCCAGGGGCCCGAGGTCTCGACCATCGTGGAGAAGATCAAGGCCGCCTCCACCAAGATCGAGGGGGTCATCAAACGGGTGCTGGACTTTGCCAAGCCCAGCCAGCCCAAGCTCTCCTGGCTGAACCTGAACCGGGTGGTGACCAACGTGGTGGAGCTGTCCTCGGTGACGCTCCGGAAATCCGGCATCACCCTGGAGACCCATCTGGCCCCCCACCTGCCCCTGGTGCACGTGGACGCCGGGCTCCTGGAACAGGTGCTGTTGAACCTGATGACCAACGCGGTGCAGGCCCTGGCCGACGCCCCGGGCGAAAAGAAGATCGGCCTGGCCTCCTCCCTGGAGGGCAACCGCATCATCATCCGGGTCTCGGATTCCGGGCCGGGCGTGCCGGCGGAGATCCGGGACCGCGTCTTCGACCCCTTCTTCACCGGCAAGCGCGACGGCTCGGGCATCGGCCTCAGCCTCTCGCACCGCATTGTCAGCGACCATGGCGGGGTTTTGAGCGTGAACACCAGCCGCTGGGGTGGGGCCGAGTTCACCATGGAGATACCCGCCGCCATTTACTGGGGGTATGACAGCCATGGTTGATTCCCATCCCCCCGCTGCCGCCAACCCGAAACTTTTTCGAGGTCCAAGGCCATGATTTCCTATTCGATCTACGTGGTGGACGACGAGGAGTCCATCCGCGACGCGGCCCTCATGAACCTTACCGAGCACCAGGTGCAGGCCTTTGCCACCGCCGAGGAGGCCATCGCCGCGGTGGACCGGGAGCCCCCGGACTTGATCCTGCAGGACATCGGCCTGCCGGGCATGGGCGGGGTGGAGGCCATGAAGGTGATCCGCTCCCGCCACCCCGAGGTGCTGTTCATCATGATCACCGCCTTCGAGGACGTGGCCACCGTGGTGGCGGCCATGAAGGCCGGGGCCTATGACTATGTGGTCAAGCCCCTGCACATGGACACCCTGAAGGCCACCATCGCCAACGCGCTGGAGACCATCCGCCTGCGGAAGGAGGTGCGCGCCCTGCAAGAGCGCTATTTGCAGGACAACCTGCCCTGCTTCATCGCCGAGAGCAACCAGATCCAGAGCATCATGGGCTTTGTGCGGCGGGTGGCCCAGAGCCCCGACGCGCCGGTGTTGATCGTGGGCGAGACCGGCACGGGCAAGGAGCTGATCGCCGGGGCCATCCACTACCAGAGCCCCCTGTACCGGGGGCCCCTGGTGAGCCTGAACTGCGCGGCCATTCCGAAAGACCTCATCGAGAGCGAGCTGTTCGGCTATGAGAGCGGGGCCTTTTCCGGGGCCCGGCCGGGAGGCAAGAAGGGGCTCATCGAGGAGGCCAAGGACGGCACCCTGTTCCTGGACGAAGTGGGCGACCTGCCGGCCGAGGCCCAGGCCAAACTCTTGCGCTTTCTGGACAGCGGCGAGTTCTACAAGGTGGGCGGCACCAAGCCCCGCAGCGCCAAGGTGCGGGTGGTTTCGGCCACCAACCGGGACCTGGAGGCCATGACCGCCAGCGGCGACTTCCGGCGCGATCTCTACTATCGCCTGGGCATGATCAAGGTGGAGCTGCCGGCCCTGAACCGCCGGCGGGAGGACATCCTGCCCATTGCCCAGCATTTCCTGGTGGAGCTGAACCAGAAGTACGGCAAGGGCTTCCAGGGCTTCACCCCGGCCGCGGCCCAGCTCCTGGCCCAGCGGAACTACCAGGGCAACGTACGGGAGTTGAAGGGCCTTTTGGAGCGCGCGGTCTTGACCGGCCAGGAGCCCCGGCTCTCCCCCCAGGACCTGGGCCTGGGCTTGGACCAGGGCGGGAGCCACGGCGGGGAGCCGGCCCTGCCCGAGGGAGCCAGCCTCCTGCCGCCCCTGGACGAGAACGGCTTGGACCTGGCCCAAATCCTGGCCGACACCGAGCGGCACTACCTGGCCCAGGCCCTGGAGATGACCGAGGACAACGACGCCAAGGCCGCCCAGCTGTTGAGCATGAATTACCACACCTTCCGCTACCGGAAGAAGAAGCTGTTGGACGGCTGAGGCAGGGGCAGGCCGGCCTTGTGCCCCGGCCGGGCGCGATGCCATACTGAAGAGAAACTCGGCCCGGGGAGCCCCCCCGGGCCCGGAATCGTCTATCCGGCGAATCAGGGGAGCTGACCAGCGCGGACCAGGCCCAAGGCCCGGCGCCGCCCGGCCCCTCTCATCGCGCAACCCCGGGGAGAGAGAAGCATGGCGTTCCAGGTCGAATTCAAGAAATCGGGCAAGACCCTGCCCTGGCACGACAAATATGACAGCATCCTGGATTTGGCCGAGGATAACGGCGTAGAGATGGAAAGCCTCTGCCGCCAGGGGGTCTGCGGCTCCTGCAAGGCCCGGCTTTTGGCCGGCGAGGTGGAGATGGACACCACCGACGGCCTGGAAGAAGAAGACGCCCGCCAAGGCATGATCCTGCCCTGCGTGGCGGTGCCCAAGACCGACGTGATCATCGACGCTTAGGAGGCGGACGGAGAATTTGGAAGATGTGGGGGGAAGGGCCCTTTTTTGAAAAAAAGGGCCCTTCCCCCCACACCCCCCTTCCCCCAAAAAACTTCATAGTTTTCCTTGGTTTGAGGAACGATCATCTTCAAGCCCTAGCAGGCTGTTGAAAAACAGCCTGCTAGGCGCGCCAGGGACCACCCCAAACAAGCTACGGCTTGTTTGGGGACCCCGGGGATGGCGCGCCAAATTGCGCGGCTTTGAAAAAGCAAGCAATTTGGAAAACTTGACAAAACCACGCTTTTGTCAAGTTTGGTTGAAAAAGGCCATGGAGGGACTTTTTCAACATCCTGCTAGGTCCCGCCGGATTGGAGACCATTGCACGGGGCAGGCTCCGCGATGGGGGAAGGTGCGGAGTCTCTGGAACTTGCCCTGCTCGATCTGGCGATTGCTCAGGGCCAAGAGCTTCAACAGCGCCTGGGTCTCCTGGGTCTGCTCGTAGCTGGCGAGGTTCTGGATCACTGCTTTCGCCTCATGGAAAGCCACTTCCGCTCACCATGGCAAAGGGGTTGTTTCCCCGGATTTCCTCTCCTCCCCACCCTCCTTCCTCCCCTCCCCCCTGCCCAGCGGCTCCAGTCTCGCCGCCAGGGGATATAACACCGGGGTCAGGAACAGCGAGAACGCGGCCGAGACAATGAGCCCGGCGGCCAGGGTGAGGGCCAGGGGGGACCAGGTGGCCGAGCCGGCGCCGCGGTCCAGGAGCAAGGGCAGGCTGGCCGCCGCGGTGGAGAGGGTGGTCATCAAGACGGGCCGCAGGCGCCGCAGCGCCCCCTCCCGGGCCGCCTCGCGGGGCGTGAGGCCCTCCCGCTCGCGGCGGGCCATGGCGTCGGCCATGACGATGCCCACGTTGACCAACAGCCCCGAGAGGATCACCGCGCCCAAATACACCGGCATGGTCACGGGGACCCGCAGGGCCACCAGGGCCAGGGCCACCCCGGCCGCGGCGAACGGCGCGGCGCACATCACCACCAGGGGCCGGGTCAGGGACTCCGTGGCCGCGACCATGATGAGGTAGACCAGCAAGAGGGCCAAGCCCACCCCGGTGAACATCTCGCCCCGGGTCTCCTTCAGGCCCTCCACCTCCTCGCCCAGCTCCCAGAAGTAGCCCTCCGGCACGGCGACCGCGGCCGCGGCCTGGCTGAAGCGCCGCGCCGCGCCCAGGGCGTCGGGGTCGGCCAGGAGCAGGGTGACGCGCACCACCCGTTGGAAATTCTCCCGGTTCAGCTCGTTGGGCCCCCGGGTGGGCTTGGGCCGGACTACTTCCGCCAGGGGGATCAGCCCCCCGCCCGGGAGCGGCAGGCGCACCCCGCCCAGCAGGGTGTCCAGGCCCACGCTGGGCCGGGGCCGGGCCATGACCTTCACCTCCAGCTCCCGCTCCGGCCCGGGGATGCGCAGCGCCACCGGCCCGGCCAAGAAGGTGCGCACCTCCTGGCCCACCTCCTCGGTGGTGAGCCCGTAGCGCCCCAGCTCCTCGTGGTTCACCATGAGGTCCAAATGGGGCACCAGGCTGCCCACGCTGAGCACGGCCTCCTTGACCGCCAGCGCCTTTTCCGCCGTGGCCCGGAGCTTCTGGTAATAGGCCAAAAGCTCGGGCAGTTCCGGGCCGTAGAGGTTCACCTCCAGGCTGGTCTGCCCGCCGCCCGCCCCCAGGGGCAGCACGTGGTACTGGGCCTTCTGCCCGCTGGGCAACAGCTTCCTGGCCCGGTCGGCCCCCTGGTCCGAATCCAGGCCGCTCGTGGGGTCCAGGGTCACCATGATGCGCCCCTGGTTGGCCCAGCCCCGGCTGTACACCCGCTCCAGGGGCCCCACTTTGTGGAGGGCTTGCTCGGTGTCCCGGATGGCCGCTTCGGTCACCGCCGGCGCGGTGCCGGGCGGCATGACCAGCATCACGTTGAAGCCCTGGGTCTCCAGGCCGGCCTGGCTCTGGAAGGAGAGCCAGGGGGTGAGCCCGCCGGCCAGGGCCAAAAACCCCAGGCAGATGAGCCCCAGGCGGCCGGGGTGGGCCAGGCCCGCGTCCAGCAGGCGGCGGTACAGCCCCGGGCCGCGCCCGGGACGGGGCGGGCGGCCGGGCAGGCGGGCGGCGTATTGCAAAAGGAGCGGAGCCAGCACCAGGGCCGCCAGGAGCGAGGCCATGAGGCACAGGGACAGCCCCCAGAAGAAGCCGCCCAAATGCAGGCGGATCTTGGCCGACACCAGGAGGAGCGGCAGGAAGGCCCCCACCGTGGTGAGGGTGGAGAAGGCGATGGGCCCGCCCACTTCGGCCACCCCGGCCAGCACCCCGGCCTGGTTGCGGCCCTTTTCCCGCCACTGATGGTGCACCGCCTCGATCACCACCACCGCGTTGTCCATGAGGATGCCCAAGGCCAGGGCCAGGCCGGACAGCGACAGGAGGTCCAGGTCCACGTTGCTGAGCCGGAGCAGCAGAAGCGCCAGCAAGAGGGAGAACGGCAGGGTGGCCAGCACCACCAAAGTGGAGGAGAGCCGCCGCAGAAAGAGCCACAGCACCGCCGCCGCGGCCAGGGCCGCCAGGAGCGCCACCCAGGCCAGGCGGCCCAGGGCCTCGTCCAGGCGCTGGGCCTGGCTGTACACCACCTCCAGGCGCATACCCGCGGGCAGGCGGGGGCCGGCCCAGGCCAGCACCTGGTTCACGTCCTGCCACAGGCCGCCCAGGTTGGCCGCCGCGGTCATATAGAGGGAGATGGCCGCCACGGGCCGGCCGCCCAGGCGGCTCACCTGGTCGGGCTCGTGGAAGGTGTCGGACACCTGGGCCACCTCGCCCAGGGTCACCACCGAGCCGCCGGCCGTGGCGTGGATGGGCAGGGTGGCCACCTGGGCCGCGGTCAGCGCCCGGCCGGCCGTGCGCAGGCTGAGCCGGGTGTCGCCCACCTCGATCACTCCGCCGGGCAGGCTCTCGTGGGCCTGGCGGGCGGCCACGGCCACCATGTGCACGCTGAGCCCCAGGGAGGTCAGCTTGCCCTCGTCGCACACCACCTCGATCTGGGGCTCCGGCGCGCCGGAAAGCTCGGCCTCGGCCACCCCGGGGATGCGCCGCAGCCGGGGGATCAGCTCCTCCCGGGCCCAGCGCCCGGCCTCGAACAGGGCCTGGTCGCCCCCCTCCCGGCTGACGCCCAACACCACCACCGGCTTGTCCCGGGGGTTCTGCTGGCCCAGGACCGGGTTCCGGGCCGTGGCGGGCAGGTCGCGGCGGAGGCGCTTCAGGCGGGCCGAGGCCTCCTGGGCCGCCACGCTCACGTCGGCCTCGGTCTTCAGCTCCAGGGTCACGGTGGAGAGCCCGGGCCGCGAGGTGGAGAAGACCTTCCGCACCCCGGCCACGTCCCGGAGCGCGTCCTCCAGGGGCCGGGTGATCTGGGTCTCGATCTCCGAGGGCCCGGCCTCGCCCATCTGGGTGGTCACGGTGAGCACGGGGTAGCGGGTGGCCGGGGTGAAGTTCACCCGCACCTGGCCGGCCGCCACCAGGCCCAGCACGGCCAGGCACAGGCAGGTGACCAGGGAGCCCAGGGGCCGGGCCAGCACCGCGGCCAGGAGGCGGTTCATTGGCGGCGCTCCCGGGCCAGCCCGGCTTTACCCAGACCGGACAGGGCCAAATACAGGGCCGGGGCCAGGAACAGGCTGGCGGCCAGGGACACGGTGAGGCCGGTGACCACGGTAAGGGCCAGGGGCAGGCCCAGCGGCCCGGCCCCGCCCCAGGCCAGGCACAGGGGCAAGGCCCCCATCACCGTGGTCAGGGTGCTCATGAGGATGGGCCGCAGCCGCACCCGCCCGGCCTGGGCCAGGGCCTGGCGGGGGGTGAGGCCTTGGCCCCGGAGCTGGTTGGTGTAGTCCACCAGCAGGATGGAGGTGTTCACGGCCATGCCCATCAAGACCACCCCGCCCAAGAGCACCAGGGCGGTGAGCGGCATGTCGGCCAGCCACAGGGCCAGGGCCGGGCCGCAGGCCACGGGCGGCAGGGCCAGGAGGATCACCAGGGGCCAGACCAGGGACTCGAACTGCACCACCAGGATGACGTAGATCAAAAGGAGCGCCAGGCCCAGGGCGCCCAACAGCCCGGTGAGGGATTCGGTAAGCGCCACCTGGGCCACGCCCGGGGCCAGTTCATAGCCGGCGGGCAGGGGCACCTGGGCCGCGGCGTGCATGGCCGCGGCCTCGCCCTGGCTGAAGGCCCCGGTCAGCACCTGGCCCCGCACCACCGCGGCCCGGCGGCGGTCCTGGCGGATGATCTCCTCCGGGCCCCGGCCGGTGCTCATGCGGGCCACGTCGCCCAGGGACACCATGCCGCCCTCGGAACTCAACAGCGGGATCAGGGCCAACTGGTTGGGGTTGGCGCGGTCCCGGGGCTCCAGGCGCACCCGGATGTCCACCTCCCGGTCGCCTTCCAACAGTTCGCCGGCCACCTCGCCGGCCACGGCCCGCTTCAGCCCCTGGGCCGCCTTGCTCACGGTGATCCCCCAGGCCGCGGCCTTGGCCCGGTCCACCTTGACCTCCAGCTGGGGCACCTCGGTCACCCCGTCCACTCCCACGTCGCCCAGCATGGGGAGTTTGGCCAAGCGCTCCCGCACCTGGCCGGCCAACTGGTCCAGACGCCCCAGGTCCTCGCCCAGGATGCGCAAGAGTTGGGGCGGCTTGAAGCCCTCGCGGCCGGGGTCGGTGAGGTTGCCGGCCGGCTGCACTCCGGCGGTGACCCCGGCCACCTGGGCCAGCTCGCGGCGGAAGCGCTCCATCAGTTCGGTGCTCTGTCGCCGGCCCCAGGCCTCGGGCTTGATGCGCACCACCAGCACCGCCTCGTTGGGCCGGCCCAGCTCCAGGCCGCCGCCGGCCGTGTCGCCGGGGTCCACCCCGGCCCGGGTCACCACCTCCTCCACCTCGGGCTGGGCCAACAGCCGCCACTCGGCTTGGTCCACCGCGTGGGAGAGCGTCGCCAGGCTGACCTCCGGCGGCAGGCTGAGCTGCACCAACAGCCGCCCGCCACTCACCTCGGGCAAGAGCGCCGCGCCGCGGCCCAGGAGCAGCCAGCCGGCCAAGAGGCTCACCGCCAGGGAGACCAGCACCGTGAGCCACACGTGGCCCAGCACCCAGTCCAGGCCCCGGCCGTAGATCTCGGCCAGGCGGCCGGTTCCCTGGTCCAGGGCCGGGGTGCCCCGGTCGCGGCCCCGGGCCACCAGGGCGGGCAGCAGGTACAGCGCCGTGGCCAGGGAGACCAAGAGCGCCGCCACCAGGGTGAAGGCGAAATCATTGAACAGGCGCTGGGCCAGGCCGGTCATGAACAACACCGGCACCAGCACCGCCACGGTGGTCAGGGTGGCCGAGATGAGGCTGGAGCGCACCTCGGCCAGCGAGCGGGCGGCCGCGTCCAGGCGGCCCAAGCCCTGGGCCTGGTGGCGGTGCATGGCCTCCAGGACCACGATGCCGCTGTCCACCAGCATGCCCACCCCCAGGGCCAGGCCGCCGATGGACATGAGGTTCAGGCCCCGGCCGCCCAGGTGCATGAACCCCAGGGTGGCCAAGAGGGACAGCGGCACGGCCGAGACCAAGAGGAGGGCCCGGCCGGGGCGGCGCATGAAGGCCACCAGCACCCCAAAGGCCAACAGCCCGCCCCACCACACCATGCTTTGCAGCTCCCCGAGGGAACTCTCCACAAAGGGGGCCTGGTCGTCCACCACCGTGAGCTGGAATCCCCCGGGCAGGCGGGAGGCCAGATGCTCCAGGGCCCCGCGCACCCGGGCCGAGACCTCCACCGTGTTGGCCGCCGGCTCCTTCAACACCCCCACCAGCACGGCCGGCTGGCCCCGCACCCGGCAGAAGCCGGTGGGGTCCTTGGAGCCGTACACGGCCCTGGCCACGTCGCCCACCAACACCGGCCGCCCCTCCTGGCCGCTGGTCAAGGGGGCGGAGGCCACCTCCTGGTAATCCTTGAAGCGGCCCACGGTGCGGACCGCCACCTCCAGGCCCCGGGTGGTCACCTGGCCGGCCGGCACGTTCTGGTTGGCCTGGCGGATGCCCTCCACCACCCGGCCCAGGTCCAGGTTATGGGCCACCAGGCGGGCCCGGTCGGCCAACACCTCCACCTCGGGCACCTGGCCGCCGGTGACCCGCACCGCGGCCACCCCCTCCAGGGTCTCCAGGCGGCTCTTCACCACGGTGGAAGCCAGGATGCGGGGGCGGGTGCCCTGGTCCGGGCCGGTGAGGGCCAGGGTGATCACCGGGCTTTCGCTGGGGTCGTAGTGCAGCACCAGGGGCAGTTCGGCCTCCCGGGGGAGCTGGTCGCTCACCGAGTCCAGCTTCTCCCGGGACTCGGCCGCCGCTTCGCTGAGCCCGCGGCCCCAGTCAAAGACCAGGCTGATCACCGAGAGCCCCTCCCGGGAGGAGGACTCCATGCGCCTGAGCCCGGCCACGGTGCCCAGCACCCCTTCCAGGCGGCGGGTGACCAGGGCCTCCACCTCCTGGGGCGGCGCGTTTTCATACACGGTGAGCACGGTGAGGCGGGGGAAGGGCAGGCGGGGCAGCAGCTCCACCGGCAGGCGCGGCCAGGAGAACACCCCCCCCAGGGCCAAGGCCAGAAACAGGGCCAAAAGCCCCAGGGGGCGCCGCAGATAGGCGGGCTCTCTCACGGCTGGGGAGTGGCCCCCGGTTCGGGCGGGGCCGCCGGTTCGGGCGGGGCCGCGGCCGGGGCCTCGCCGCCGCCCAGGATCACCCGGTCGCCTTGGGCCAGGCCCGCGGTCACCACCACCTTGTCCGCGTCCTCATCCCCCAGGCGGATGCGCCGCGGCACGGCCTTGCGGCCCTCCAGCACCAGGACCACGGCGTCCCGGCCGTTCCGCTCCCGGAGCGCCGCCTTGGGCACCCAGGGCAATTCGTCCAGGCCGCCCTTGATCACCACCGCCCGCACGAACATGCCGGGCCGGAGCGCCAGGTCCGGGTTGTCCAGGTCCACGTTGGCCACGAAGGTGCGGTCCTTGGGGTCGATCTCGGGGCTCAGAAAGGCGATGCGCCCCAGGAAGATGCGGCCGGCCAAGGCGTCGGCCATGAGGCGCACCCCCTCGCCGGCCGCCAGGCGGGTGAACAGCCGCTCGTTGAACTCCACCTTGGCCCGCACCCGGGAACAGCCCAACAGGCGGAGCACCTGCTTGCCGGTGGGGCCCACCACCTCGCCGGGTTGGGCCAGGATCTCGGCCACCACCCCGTCGGCCGGGGATTTGAGGGTCAGGCGCGCGTTCTGGGCCAAGAGGGTGGCCAGGGAGGCCTCGGCGGACTTCAGTTTGCCCGCGGCGCGCTCCCGCTCGAAACGGGCGTCCCGGAGTTCATTGCGGGAGATGGCCCGCCCGGCCACCAGGGCCTGGTTCTCGTCGGCCACCTGGGCCGCGTGTTCGAACTCGGTCCGGGCCAGGGCCACCTCGGCCCGGCCGGCCGCGATCTGGGCCGTGAGCACCCGGCCGTCCAGGCGGGCCAGCACCTGGCCCTTTTTCACCGGGTCGCCCTCGTCCACCAAAAGCTCGGACAGGACTCCGTTCTCTCCAAAGCCCAGCTCCCGGTCCACCGGGCAGGTAACGGTGCCCAGGCCCTCCAGGCCCGGCACCGGGGTGCCGCCGCCCACCAGGAACACCTGCACCTTGCCGGGGCCGTCCTCCTGGGCCCTGGCCGGGCCGGCCGCGGCCAGGAGCGCCGCCCCGGCCAGGCCGCAAAGGACCACCCCCAGGGCCCAGAGGGCCGGGGCGCGCCAGGCGTCAAACCTCATAGCTCATCCTCCCCCACCTCGCGGAGCCGGAGATCCCCGCCGGACAACAGGCACATGGTGGCCAGCACCCGCCAACGGCCGCACTGGGCCTCCAGGGCCCGGGCTTGGGAACGGGCCAGGTCCATCTCCCGCTTCAGGACCTCCTCGGGCTTTTCCGCCCCGGCCGCCTGGCGGGCCCGGGCCACGGCCACCCGCTCCCGGGAGAGGTCCTCTTCCTGGCGGGCCAGCTCCAACAGCTCGCTTTGGCGCCGCAACTCCTCCCACAGGGAAAAAACCTTGGTCTTGAGCTGGTTCAGGTTGTCGGCCAGCTCGCCCTTGGCCTTCCTGAGTTCATAGGCCCGCTCGGCGATGTCCGGTTCCTTGGAGCTGCCGTCCAAAAAGGAGAACTGGAGGCCTTTGCGCCGGAGATCGTGCTCCTGGAAATAGAAGGCGTAGTCGTTCTGGAACAGCCGCTCGTGTTCGTAAAAGGCCTTGACCGAGTTGTCGCCGATGGGCAGCTCCCACACCAGCATCAGGGCGGCGTTCTTCTCCGGCCCGGGGAAGGTGTCGCCCTCCAGGCCGAAGCGCCCCACCAGGTTCACCCGGCTGTTGTCCAGGGCCTTGGCGTGGCGGAAGGAGACCTCCCGGTAAGTGGCCTCGGCCCGGGCGAACCCCAGGGCGGCGTTGTGCTCCAGGGCCTGCTGCAACAGGTCCTCGGCCTGGGACGGCGGATTGTACAGGGGGGCCTGGGGCACGGTGGTGAAGCGGGCCTCCCGGCTGTAGCCCATCAGCTCGTTCAGGTGGTGGGCCGCTTCCCGGGCCTGGCTCTGGTAGCGCACCTGGTCGTAGCGGATCTCGGCCTGGCGGGCCTGGGCGGCCAAAAGGTCCTCCCGCCGGAGCCGGCCCAGGTCCAGGCCCCGCTGGGCCGTGGCCACCTCGTCGCCGGCCAGGCGGCCCAGTTCCACCTGGCGGGCCCCCAGCCGCCGGGCGGTCAGCTCCTCGTAATACACCGGCACCACGGCCAAGGCCGCCTCCAGGGCGGCCTTGTTCCTTTGCAGATCAGCCTTGGCCACCCCTTTGGCGTCGCGCTCCCGGGCCAGGTCCAGGGCGCCGCCGGCCCACACCGGCTGAGTCACCTTCATCTCCGAGGTGTAGAGG
Organism: Deltaproteobacteria bacterium; assembly: GCA_020444165.1. Next base: position 14,506 of record JAHLLK010000025.1, read on the forward strand.
TCCTGGTCCTCCACCGGCTGACCGAAGAAGTCCACCTTGGGCTGGTGGTACAAATCCACGCTCACCTTGGGGAACAGCCGCCGGAACGAGGCGTCCTCCTTGGCTTCCTCCCACACTTTCAGTTCCGTGGTCTGGCCCACCTGCTGGCTGGCCGCCACGGCCTGGGTGATGCACTGGCCCAGGCTGAGGGTTTCCGCCCCGGCCGTCGCCGGGGACCCCGCCGCGGCCCGTCCCGGAGCCCCGGCCAGGGTCAGGGCCAGGCAGGCGGCCCCGAGCCAAAGCGGGGCTGCCGCCGCGGCGCGGGCCCAGGTCCGCCCCCAGGCCGCGGTCAGCCGGGCGCCCGGGGCGGGAGGGGTTATTTGGGGAGCGGTTGCTAGGGGCATGTCTTCTCCCTCAAGGGGACCGCAGCCAGCCTCCGGCTGCGGCGGGCCGGGCCGGGCCGGGCCGGTCCGCTATTGATCGCACAAACCCGGGGTCTGGTCAACCGGGTCACCGAACTTATACCCGGAAGGGCTCGGCGGGCATCCCCGGTCGGAGCTTCGCATTTTCGTTGGTTTGTTGTAACATTTCTGAAATGAATAAAACCTAAACTAGCCCAGTTCCGCGGTTGGCCGGCCGGCCAACCCGTCGGGAAGGAAAGACGGAGCATGGCTCGGGAACCCAGGAGCATAAAAAGCGCGGCAGAACCCAGCCCGGAATCCTTGCCGGAATGCCGTCCGGCGGAGCCGGGACCTTACAGCTCCGAGGTGACCCCTTGGGATGAAGAGGCCTTCAACCGCATCATTTCCATTGAATTGAGCCCGGTGCAGGTGGAGCGGGTGGTCACGCCGGCCCGGGTGTTCCCCCGGCAGGAAGCGGTCCTGGCCGTGCATTGGCACCCGGAGTTCATCCCCCTGCCCCTCATCGAGCGGCGGATCAACGCCATGTTCCCCGGCCGGGAGGAAGAGCTGATCATCCCCACCCAGCACAATGAGATCCTCAGTTTCCACGGCTACGCCGGGGTGGAGATAGACTGCTACTCCCGGGGCTTCGCCCGCAAGGTCCAGCTCCTGCTGCATCTGACCAAGGAAAAGGCGGCCGAGGCCGGGGTGTTGAAGGGCATGTGCGAGCACACCTTCCAGTACCGCTCCGGCCAGCTTTACGAATACCTGGACAGCCTGGTGGACCCCCGCTGGGACGAGCGCATGCAGGAAGGCGCGGCCGAAACCGGGGCCAACGAGGATTTGGTGAACTTCACCCGGGCCCACGCCGCCCGGCTCGCGGCCCTGCTCCGGCGGCACGAATCCCGGGTGCCCCGCCTCATGATCAAGAACAAGCTCCTCCGGGAGTATTTTGACCAGCTCCGGGGCCTGTACCCCGACCGCATGATCAACCGGGCCCAACTCCTGTTGAAGGCGGTGAAGGCCACGGTGAAGCGGAACTTCTCGCTCACCTACTTCTACCGCACCCACGAAGTCATCGAGGAGGCCCGCGCCGCTGGGGCCGGCATCGTCATCCCCCACCCCGAGCAGTTCTGGCCCATCCTCCTGGCCGGCTACGACGTGGACGGCTATGAGGTGTGGAACCCCCAGTCCCGGGAATACACCGAGTTCCTGATCAATGTCCTGGACCGGCACAACAAGTCCCTGAACGGGCGGGAGCGGCCCATCCTGGTGTTCATGGGTGACGACACCCATCTGGGCGAGAAGGTCAAGGACCCCGCCCTGGCCGACCGGGAAAAAGTCGCCCGGGAGGTGGGCTGGCAGCCGGCCTGGGATGAACTGGCCATCGCCAAGACCCTGATCCTCTCCGGAGTGGATCGCCGCTCCATCATCCAAGAGTACAAGGAACGCCTGGCCTGAGCCGGGTTAAGGAACTCCATGCCCACCGACCAGCGCTTCAAGCACGAGTCCCTGCAGGACAACCTCTCCATCGCCAAATACCTCCAGGCCCTGATCGAAGGCTTCCAGGCCGGCTCCCTGGTGTTCAAATCCGAGGGCGACAAGCTTTCGGTGCGCCCCCAGGGGCTCATCAGCCTGGAGGTGGAGGCCAAGCGGCGCCAGAACGAGGTCAAGCTGAACCTGAAGTTCCGCTGGGCCGAGGAGGTGGAGACGCCTTTGGAACAAACCAACCACCTCGAAATCTCGCCGGCCGAATAGCCGGGATCTGGACGACCTCACGTGGAGCTACCCGGCGGTATAGACGAGAACTTCCGCTTCCTTATCCTGGAAGTGAAGAAGCAGGTGGAGCAGACGGTCGGCTTCCTGCAGAACCCTGGCAGCAAGCTGAAGGAAAAGATCGACAGCGCCGATGACTACATCGACAACATGAAGAGCCTCATCGAGGACAAGTCGTACGGCTACGTCACCTCCACCCTGCACCTGACCAAACAACGCACCAACCTGATGCGCTCGGTGAACACCATCGCCTCCAACCTGGAGCGCATCGGCGATTTCGCCGTGAACGTGGTGGACCAGACCCAGTATTTGACCGAGGTCAAGTTCCTGGCCGACTACGATCTGGAGCCGTTCTTCGGGGAGATATTCGTGGGCTTGGACCTGATCCGCGACGCCCTTCTGCGCCAGGACCTGGCCCAGGCCTTCCGCATCTGCCAATGCGAGTTCCATTTGGACTCCCTGTTCGCCGAGCGCTTCCAGCGCATCCTCAAGGAGCTGCGGGAGGGGGCCGACCCCGGCGATCTGGTGACCACCCTGTTCATCTTCCGCTACCTGGAGCGCATGGGCGATTCGCTCTTGAACATCGGCGAGGCGGTGATCTTCGCCCACATGGGCGAGAAGCTGAAGATCCACCAATACCAGGCCCTCACCGACAGTCTGGCCAAGTCGGGGATCAACTCGCCCTTGTCCCAGGTGGAGTTCGCCTCCATCTGGGGCACCCGGGGCGGCTGCCGCATCGGCACCGTGCAGAACAAGAAGGAGGACGCGGCCCGGCCGGCCATCTTCAAGGAAGGCCGCCGCCGCAAGATCGAGGAAGAAAAGGCCAACATCGAGCGCTGGGAAAAGCTCCTCCCGGGCCTGCCCCCCAAGATCTACAGCTTCCAGGCCAATGGTGAGCAGGCCTCGCTCCTCCTGGAGTTCCTGCCGGGCTGCACCTTCCAGGAAGTGCTGCTCACCGCCGACGAGGAGACCCTGGCCAACGCCCTGTTCCTGGTGGTGGAGCACCTCTCGGTGATCTGGCAGCAAACCCTGCACCCGGCGATTGCCTCGGCCGACTTCCTGGCCCAACTGGCCACCCGCCGGGCGGACGTGGCCCGGGTGCACCCTTCGTTTGAAAACGCGCGCAAGGAGTTGCACACCCTGGCCATCCCCCCCTTCGGGCAGATCTTGGCCCGCCTGGGCCAGGCCACCCAGGGCATGGCGCGGCCCTTCAGCGTGTTCACCCACGGCGATTTCAACGCCAACAACATCATCTACGACCACCCCGGGCAGCGCCTGCACTTCATCGACGTGCACCGCTCGGCCGACGGGGACTATCTCCAGGACGTCAGCGTGTTCCTGGTGTCGATCTTCCGCATCCCGGTGAACCTCCGCCGGCTGCGGGAGCGCATGGACCAAGTGGTGATGGAGTTCTTCCGCTTTGCCCAGGGCTTTGCCCAGAGCCAAGGCGACCACCAGTTCCAGGCCCGCCTGGGCCTGGGTCTGATCCGCTCCTTTTATACCTCCACCCGCTTCGAGTTCGACCAGCGTTTCGCCAAGAAGATGTACCAGCGCTCCGTGTATCTCATGGAGAGGATGCTGGAGCATCACCCCCGCCCCTGGGAGGAGTTCGTCCTGCCCACCGGCGTCTTGGTGCACTGACCACCCAAGAGCGGAGGAGGACCGGGGCGGCCTTGCCGCGCCCGGCGATGACCCGAACCCACAGCTTGAAGAGGACTCCTGAACATGAAACGAATCGGCGTGGTGGGCGTGCCCGGCGGCTGGTCTTCCGAGGCCCTGGCCGACGCGGTGGGCAGGCTCACCGGCTTCCGCCTGTTGATCGAGCTGGATAAAGTCTGCCTCGACCTTTCCCAGGGCAAGGTGTTTTACCGGGACCCTGACCAGGGCCTGGTGGACCTCACCAGCCTGGACGCCCTGATCCTGAAGAAGGTGGGCCCCTACTATTCCCCCAGCCTCATGGACCGCCTGGAGATTTTGCGCTTCGTGGAGGAGCGGGGGGTGCCGGTGTTCTCCCCGGCCCTGTCGGTGATCCGGGTGCTGGACCGGCTCTCCTGCACGGTGACCCTGGCCGGGGCCGGCATCCCCATGCCGGCCACCGTGGTCACCGAGGACCCGGCCCAGGCCGTGGCCGCGGTGGAACGCTTTGGCAAGGCCGTGTTGAAGCCCCTGTACACCAGCAAGGCCCGGGGCATGGTGGTGGTGGAGGCCGGGCCCCAGGCCCTGGCCCGGGTGGAGGCCTTCCAGGAGCAGGGCAACACCATCATCTATCTGCAGGAGATGGTGGACCTGGGCGGCATGGACCTGGGGGTGGCCTTTTTGGGCGGCCGCTATTTGGCCACCTACGCCCGGGCCGGCAGCTCGGGTTGGCACACCTCGGTGCGCGGGGAAAAGGGCTACCGCCACTACGAACCGGAGCCGGCCATCATCGAGCTGGCCGAGCGGGCCCAGGCCCTGTTCAAGCTGGACTTCACCTGCGTGGACGTGGCCCTCACCCCCCAGGGACCGGTGGTGTTCGAAGTCTCGGCCTTTGGCGGCTTCCGGGGCCTGCGGGACGCCTCGGGCATCGACGCGGCCGGGGCCTACGCGCGCTACGTGCTGGAAAGGTTGGACGCATGAGGGGGACCATCCTGACCGTGGCCGAGGTGGCCCGGAACCTGGGCGGCAACCGCCCGGCACCCTACGGCCTGTCCCTGGCCTTCACCGGGCTCCGCCTGGACGTGAAGACCAATTCGCTCACCCTGCTCCGCCATTTGGCCGACTACTTCCGGGGCTTCGAGGCCGCAGGCGGCCCGGCCGAGATCACGGTCACCGCCCTGGAGGGCCCTCCCCTGCACCCGGACCTGCCCCTGACCCTCAAGGAGCCGGACCCGGGCAAGGACAAGATCAAGGAGGAGTACCTGGACCTGGCTGACGGGCGGCTGGTCAGGAAGCGCCTGACCGGCATGGTCTTTGTGTTCGGGGCCGCGCGGCACTTGGCCCTGGGCCCCTGCCAGGCCAACCCCAACCAGGTGGTGAACTTCGTCAACAACCGCCATCTGCAATGGATGCTGGACCAGGGGGGGCTGTTGTTCCACGCCGCCGGGGTGTCCCAGGGCGCGCGGGGCCTGGCCCTGTGCGGCCGCTCAGGCATGGGCAAATCCACCCTGGCCCTGCACCTGATGAGCGACGGCCTGGGGCTGATCTCCAACGACCGCCTGGTGGTGGACCGCCTGCCCGGCGGGCTCCGCCTGCGGGGCGTGGCCAAGCTGCCCCGCATCAACCCCGGCACCGCCCTGGCCAACCCGGACCTGGCCGGGGTGATCCCCCCGGAGGAGCGGGAGCGCTTTGCCCGCCTCCCCCCGGACGAGCTGTGGGACCTGGAGCACAAATACGACGTGCCGGTGGACGAGTGCTTCGGCCCTGGCCGCTTCAGCCTGGAGGGCGACCTGGCGGGGCTGGTGATCCTGAACTGGGCGCGGGGGGCCGGCCCGGCCCTGCCCCGGCGCATCACCCTGGCCCAGCGCCCGGAGCTGCTGCCCGCCTTCATGAAGGAGCGGGGGGCCTTTTACCTGGACGGCGACGAGGGCCTGGCCCTGGGCGCTCCGCCGGAGCCGGCGGACTACCTGGCCCTCCTGGGCGGCCTGCCGGTGCTGGAGATCGCCGGCGGGGTGGATTTCCCGGCGGCGGTCGCCGCCTGCCAGGCCCTGTTGGCCGGGGAGGCGCCGGCTTGCTGACCCGCCGGGTGACCTTGTGCCGCTCCCTGGAGCTGCCCGACCCGCTCCGGCTGGCCCGTTACGCCCGCGCCCCGGAATTGGGGCCCCGGCTCCTGTTCTTCAGCGGCGGCACGGCCCTGGCCGGGCTCTCCCGCCGGCTCACCGCCTACACCCACCACTCGGTGCACCTCATCACCCCCTTTGACTCCGGGGGCAGTTCGGCCGTCCTCCGGCGGGCCTTCAACATGCTGGCCGTGGGCGACCTCCGGAACCGGCTCATGGCCCTGGCCGACCAGAGCGTGCAGGGCAACCCCGAGATCGTGGAGCTGTTCGCCTTTCGCTTCCCCAAGCCCCAGCCGCCCGAGGCCTTGCGGCGGGAGCTGGACCAGATGATCCGGGGGCGGCACCACCTGGTGAGCCGGGTGCCCGACCCCATGCGCAAGATCATCCGCAACCACCTGGGCTTTTTCCGCCGCCGCATGCCCCCGGACTTCGACCTGGCCGGAGCCAGCGTGGGCAATCTGGTGCTGACCGGCGGCTACTTGAACAACCGCCGCCACATCGATCCGGTCGTGTTCATGTTCTCCAAGCTGGCCGAGGTGCGGGGCCTGGTGCGGCCGGTGGTCACCGCCGACCTGCACCTGGGGGCGGAGCTGGCCGATGGCCGGGTGGTGTTGGGCCAGCACCTTTTGACCGGCAAGGTGACCGCGCCCTTGACCTCGCCTTTGGAGCGATTGTTCCTGAACCACGGCCTGGCCGAGCGCCAGGAGGCCCGGGCCCGCATCCGGGCCAAGGTGCGCCAGATCATCGGCCAGGCCGAGCTGATCGTGTTCCCCATGGGCAGCTTCTACACCAGCCTCCTGGCCACCCTCTTGCCCGAGGGGGTGGGCCGGGCCGTGGCCGCGGCGCCCTGCCCCAAGGTCTTCGTGCCCAACGTGCTGGGCGACCCGGAGATGCTGGGACTTAACCTCACCCGGGCGGTGACCCGGCTTTTGGCGGCGCTCCAGGCCGACGCCCCCCGCGCCCCGGTGGGCCAGCTGTTGAACCTGGTGATGGTGGACAGCGACCAGGCCGCCTACCCCGGGGGGCCGCCGGACCTGGCGGAGATTCGTGGCCTGGGGGTGGAGGTGGTGGACCTGCCTTTGGTGACCCCGGAGGCAGCCCCGCTCCTGGACCCGGGGCGGGTGGCCGACGCCTTGCTTTCCCTTGTGTGAAGATACGGTTACGGCCTGGACACTGCCTTGACCGCGCCTTAGTTTTCCTCACAACATTGGTAAGATGAGGCCATTGCACGGCTAAACACATTAAACGTGTTGATATTATATCAAAAACGGCTGTGAAACATGATTACGGCAGGCAATGGCCGATGCGGGCCAAGGATGGCCCGCCAAATTGCAAGCTTCAAAAAGCTTGCAATTTGTGAGGGTTGGCAAAATCGCGTTTTTGCCAACCCGACATTGCACGGGGCAGGACGCCCCGTGCAATGCTCTCAAGATAAGCCTGGTTTTGGCTCTTGGAAAGCAACCCGCGCGGCGGACCGGAGGGTCCGCCCTGGAAGGATACGCCCATGACCGACGATCCCGAAGACATCCGCAACGAAACCCTGATGACCCCCATGCAAGCCGCCGATTTCCTGCGCCGCCTGGCCCAGCAACTGGAGGCCGGCCATTTGGAGACCGGCGGGGTGGAGGTGGCCACCGAGGGCTCCCTCAAGGTGAAGCAGTCCCTCCGCAGCAAGGGCGACCGGGTGGTCTTCAAGGTGAAGCTGAAGTACGAAAAAGCCGCGGCCCATCCCGTGAGCGCCACCGGCGACCCCCTGCCCCCGGCCCCGGCGGAGGAGGGAGCCCCGGAGGAAGGCGGCCGGCCCTCCTACAAAAAGCTGAAAAAGAGCCTGGCCAGCGACTTCAAGTCCCTGAAGACGGCCCTGGACGCGGGCCAGACCCCGGCGCCGGAGCTTTGCCGCCAGGTGGCCGGGCAGTGCCGCCAAGCCTGCGACTACCCCGACAAGGGCGACGACAACTACCCCACCTGGCGCGAGCTGGCCGACCGCCTGGAAACAGCCGGCGAGGCCGGGTCCCTGGCGGACCTGCAGGCCATCCACGCGGAACTGCGCGAGCTGAAAAGCGCCTGTCACAAGAACCACAAGTGAGGCCCCGGGCCGGGCCCGGCCCAGGGCCCCGGCTTTCCCCGGCCAATCTCCCAGTGTGGGGCCGGTGAATCCGTGGCGGCTGTTTCGCCTGGAGAGGGATTCTGCTAAGCTTGAAAGTGAGACAGATTCCTCACCTCTCGCGGGAGGCCGCCATGGTCAACGATGGCTTGGACCTGATCATCCTGGATGACGAGCAACTTATCTGCGACTACCTGGCCAGGTATGCCCGCCGTTTCTACACCTGGGGCGAGGTGCACGCCTTCACCGACCCCATCGAAGCCAAAACCTTCTGTTTCCAACGGGGCTCCAGCCTGGCCATCTTTGTCATCGACGTGTTCCTGGGCAATATCTCGGCCTTTGATTTCGTGGAGTCCATCGGCACCCACTATCCCCTGGCCCCCGAGGACACCATCATCATCAGCGGACAGGCCGACGACGACGTGGTGAACATGTGCGTGGCCGCCGGGGTGAACTGCCTGTTGGAAAAGCCGCTGAAGCCCTACGGCTTCCAGTTCGCGGTGCGGGCCATCGCCCGCAAATACCTGACCTTTGCCAAAAAGCTGATGCAGGACCCTTCCCTGGCCGCCCACGTGGAGCGCCTGGGCTGAAGGCGTCGGGCCCTTTTACCCTGTCCCCCAAAAATCATTGGCCCCGGTCTATCCAGATCCGGGGCCCAGTTTCCGCTTGAGAGCGTACGGTTCTAATCTAAATTTTCGTTTAGCTTGCGTTATCACTTAGCCTTCCAGCCTCCTCTCAGCTTGGTTCAGGTCCCCCGCTCCCGCTGAGCTCGCTCTTGCTCCCTGAACTCCTCTTCCGTGATCTCAACCCCCCTCATCCTGGGCCATTCCGGAGCCAACCGGTCGGTGAAAACGTCGCCTTCCAACTGGCATTCGCTCACCGAGCATCTCCTGCTGTTTCTGCTGGTCATGACGCCCTCCTTTCGGGATGGGCTTTTGTCCGCATCAGTTGCTTTTCTGATTTAAACATATGCACATAATCCCGGCGTGCAACCCCGCCGGCAGTTTTTTTGGGGGGGAGAGGGAAAAGGGAGGGAAAGGTGAGCCCCGCTCAGGGAGCCAACAGCTCCAGGGGGTGGACCACCCGGGTGCCCGGCGCGGTGTGGCGGCTCCATTGCAGCCAGCAGCCGCTGCAACTGGTGGCCAGGACGCGGGCTTCGCCCTGGGCCAATTCGGCCAGGCGGGGGGCGATGACCGCGCGGGACAGCTCCGGCTCGCCCAGGGAGAACAGGCCGCCGCCGCCGCAGCACTCGTTGCCGCCGGGCCAGGCGGCCAGCTCCACTCCGGCCCGGGTCAGCACCTCGGCCGGGGCCGCGCCGGCCGAGAGGCCCACCCCCAGGTGACAGGGGGTGTGCAGGGCCACCGGGCCCGCCGCCCCGGCCGGGGTCAGGGCCCGGCCCTCGGCCAAAATCTGGCCCACTTCGCGCACCCGGCCGGCCATATCCCGGGCCTGGTCCGCCAGCTCCCCGCCCAAGAGGCGGGGCGCCTCGTGGGCCAGGGCGTGGGCGCAGGAGGCGCAGGCCGTGAACACCAAGTCCACCCGGGCGTCCCGGAAAGCGGCCAGGTTCCGCCGGGCCAGGTCCCGGGCCGTGTCCGTGAGCCCGGCCGCCACCGCGGCCAGGCCGCAGCAGGCCTGGGCCGGGGGGATCACCACGGTGTAGCGGCGCGACAGGATCTCCACCGCCCGCCGGGCCAACTCCGGACGGAGATAATTGGCCACGCAGCCCACGAAAAAGCCCAGGCGGGGCGCGCCCTGGGGCCCGGCCACCTCGTGGGGGGCGTCGTTCAGGAAGAAGCGGGGGGCCGGGGCGGGCAGCCGCTCCAAGCCCGCGAGCCCGGGCAGCCGCAGCGCCAGGCCCGCGCCCAGGCGGCCGGCCCGGGCCAGGGCCTCCAGGCGGGAGGGGCTGGCCAGGGCGCCCTGCACCACCAGGCGCTTGGCCAGGGAGACCTGGCCCGCCGTAGCCAAAATCTCCCGCCCGGCCCGTTGGCAGTCGGTGGCGGCCACGGTGTTGGGGCAGTTGGCCTGGCAGCGGCCGCACAACAGGCAGCGCGAGAGCACCCGGGCCAGGGCCGGGTCCGGGGTGGCCTGGCCCTTCAGGAGCCCGCCCAACAGCCGGATCTTGCCCCGGGCGGCCAGCTCCTCGCGGCGCTCAGCCTGGTACAGGGGGCAGACCCCCTGGCAGGCCCCGCAGGACACGCAGTTCTCCACCGCCCGGCCCACCACGGCCCGGGGGTCGCCTGGACCCTGGTCCGGGCTCAAGGCAGCATCTCCGGGCCGGGGATGGCCTTGTGGGGGTTCAAGATGTTCGCGGGGTCAAACAGCCGCTTGATGCCCTGCATCAGCTCCAGGGCCACGGGGTGGATCTCCGCCCCCACGAAGCCCAGCTTGGCCGTGCCCACCCCGTGCTCGCCCGAGAGCGTCCCGCCCAGGGCCAGGGTGTGGGCGAAGATGTCGCTCACCGCCTCCCGGGCCGCCTCCTGCTGGGACGGGTCGGTGTGGTCGTGCATCACGTTCACGTGCAGGTTGCCGTCGCCGGCGTGGCCAAAGGTGGCCACGGTGACGCCGCGGGCCCGGGCGATGCCCTGCAGGCGGTCCACCATCTCGGCCAGGCGGCCCAAGGGCACGGCCACGTCCTCGTTGAGCTTGTCCGGCCCCAACTGGAACAAGGAGGGCCCCACGGCCCGGCGGGCCCGCCACAGGCGCTCGGCCTCGGCCGGGGTGGCCGCCACCTCCACCGGGTCGCCGCCGGCCTCGCGGAGGAGCCCGGCCAACTCCCGGGCCTGGCGGTCCACCACCTCGCCGGGGCCGTCCACCTCCACCAGCACCAGGGCCGCGGCCGCGGGCGGCAGGCCCAGTTGGGCGTAGGCCTCCACCGCCTGGATGCTCTGGCGGTCCATGAACTCCAGGGCCACCGGCCGGATGCCCGAGGCCAGGACCAGGCGCACCGCCTCGGCCGCCCCGGCCAGGGTGGGGAACAGGCCCGAAAGGGTGGCCCGGGCCTCGGGCAGGGGCAAGAGCCGCAGGGTGAACTCCACCATGACGGCCAGGGTGCCCTCGGAGCCCACCAACAGCCGGGTCAGGTCATAGCCCACCACGCTCTTGATGGTGGCGGTGCCGGTCTGGAACAGGCGGCCGTCGGGCAGCACGGCCTTGATGCCCAGCACGTAGTCCCGGGTGACCCCGTACTTCACGGCCTTCAGGCCGCCGGCGTTCTCGGCCACGTTGCCGCCGATGGTGGAGAAGTTCACGCTGGCCGGGTCCGGGGGATAGAACAGGCCCTCGCGGCGCACCGCCTCCTGCAAGTGGGCGGTGACCACGCCGGGCTCCACCACCGCGGTCTGGTCGGCCGGGTTGATGGCCAGGATGCGGTTCAGCCCGGCCAGGTCCAGGATCACCCCCCCGGCCACCGGCAGTCCCCCGCCGGTGAGCCCGCTGCCCGCCCCCCGGGCCACCACCGGCACCCGGTGGGCCTGGCAGGCGGCCATGACCCGGCAGATGGCCGCCGTGTCCCGGGCCCGCACCACCGCCTCGGGCAGGTACTCCCGGCCGTGATGGTCCGCGCCGCCGTAGATCAGGCGGGTCTCCCGGTCATCCGCGAAGTTCTCCGCTCCCGCTGCCTGCCTGACCGCTTGTTTGGCCGCTGGGTCCATCTGCTTCTCTTTCCTGCCGTGGACTGAATGCTCCGCCCGGGCCGTTGCTGCCGGTCCCGGGGGCCCCGCTGGCCCCCGGAACGGAATTATAACCAACGCGCCGCCTTCATATTTACCAATTGCTTTGCGATTTTGCCTTGGTTTTGTGACGGCCGCGTCATTTGCGGCCGTTAACCTTGGCAGCTGGATTAGGCAGCCCGGTTATTTCCGAGCGCCGGGTGGTCAGGTCGCCAGCGATTTGATCTGCTTGGGTTTTTCAACTGATGATCGCCGGTTTTGCCGGTCACGTTTTGTCCCCTGGACCGGCGCGGAAAGGACACCATGCCCCTGTATCTGCGACCCAAGCTGGCCGGCCCCGACCCCGGGGAAATCCTGGGCCGGTTGGGGGTGGAAAACGCCAGCCCCGAGGCCCTGGCCCGCACCCTGCCCTTTTCCGGCGACGACGCCACGGTGGGCCTGGAGAACGAGCTGCAAGCCGCGGTGGCCGGCCCGGCCGGGCAGGTGGACCTGCCCTGCACCATCCAGGGGTCCAACTATTTCCGCAACGTCACCGAGCGCCAGGGCCGCGGCGAACTGCCCGCCCGGGTGCTGGGCGGCCTGGAAGCCTGGCTCGCCCACAACCCCAGCGGGGTGTGGGAGAATTCCTGGGTGCGGCTCGCCCTGGCCGGCCTCTGCCCCCTGGCCCGGCGCACCCTGGAGCACGATCTCCTGGCCGACAAGTCCCGCCCCGGGGACGGGCCGCGCGGCGACGCCGGCCGCTTCTTCCTCACCCACCAGGGCCAACCCGGGCTGCGGGTGCCGGTGAGCTATCTGTTGAAGCTGGCCCTGGTGGACGCGGTGGGCTCCCGGGCCGACCTGCCCGCCAGCCTGGTGGACGCGGGGCTGGCCATGGCCGAGCATTTCCTGAACGACAACACCTCGCCCGAGACCTACTCCTTTTACGTGACCCCGGCCGCCACCGGGGAGGGCCCGGGCCGGGCCGCCGCCTCGGAAGCGGCCCAGCGCTTCGCCCTGACCCAGTTGCTGTTGGCCTACGCCGGCCGCCGCTTCGGCCTGGACGAGAGCGGTCAGCGGGTGTTGGCCTACCACGCCCCCCACCCGCCCGTGCGCCAGAAGGAGCTGAACGCCTCGGTCACCGACTCCTTTTACCGCGAGCTGTTCATGAGCCCCTGCCTGGCCGGCTGGGACAAGGGCGAGGCCAAGCACCGCTACATGCACCTCTGCCACCAGGTGCTCTCCCGGGCCCAGTTGAACGGCCTGGCCCGGCTGCGGGAGGCCGGCATCATCACCCGCAACCTGGTGGTGCTGCCCCACACCTCCAACATCTCCCTGGCCAACAACGGCACCCACGTGAGCCTGGGCAGCCGGCGCTGGAGCGAGGCCGTGGCCGACCCGGGCAGCGGCGTCACCCCGGCCCACGAAAAGAACCTGGGCGATCTGGCCATCAAGTTCGTGGAGCATTTTCTGCCGCTGTTTGTGGGCACCTACAGCGCCGCGCCCTATCGCCTGGCCTTCCAGGACTTCCCGCCGGAGCAGGTGCTCTCCTTCCTGCCCCTGGAGCTGGACTACACCCACTTGCGCATGATCTGGCGCCGCTGGCGGAAAAAGGCCGACCTCAAGGCCCTGGGCTTCCGGCTCACCCCCTTTGGCCCTCCCTGGCTGGACGCCACCCTGGCCCGGGTGCTGCGGCTCCGGGGTGATTTCGTGCCGGATTTCCGGCTCATCGACTACCTGGCCGCGGTGATGTCCACCCACCAGAGCCCGGCCCTGGACGGCAGCCTGGACAGCCAGGAGCGCTTGAAGGCCGATCTGGCCGACCAGGGGATCTTTGATCCCAAGATGGCCATCTACCTGCTCTACCGCCAGCGCCGCCAGGCGGTGAACGGCTACTCCGGCTTCGAGGGCCGGCACTACAGCCTGTTCGAGGACCTGGAGAACGACCTGGCCCAGGCGGTGAACCTGCAGCTGTTGGTCACCGCCCTGGCCCAGCAGCAGATGGCCCGGGGCCGCCTGGCCCACGCCATGATCCCCGACCACCCCGAGGTGGAGAGCGAGCGGCGGCAGATATTCTTTGGCGCGGCCATCGGGCTCCCCACTTTCTATGTGCGGGAGGACACGCCCAACCGGCTCCTCCGGGAGATTCTGGCCCTGACCGAAGGCACCCGGCCCAGCCGCCGCTACCGGGGCTACGTGCGGGTGCGCCAGCCCCAGTTCCGCCTGGGGCTGTTGGCCTATCTGCGGCGGGAAGCCGGGCCCCTGGCCGAGGCCCTGGGCCTGGGCCCCTGTTTGGAGGACCTGGCCTGGCGCCTGGCCTATCCCGAGCGCCGGAGCGCCCTGGGGCGGCTGACCATGGGCGCGGTGGACCAGGCCGGCGGGGCCTCGCCCCTGGAAGTGCCGGCCGGGGAGTTCAACGCCGCGGCCGAGAGCTACTACCAGGGGCCCCTCCGCCGCCGCCACCTGACCCAGGGCCTCACCTTCCTGCGGGAGGAACTGGCCCGCGGCCCGGGCCGCGCCGCCCTGGAGGACCCGGACCTGCGCCGCGCCTGGCGCCACCTCTGCCGCCGCGGCGACCCGGCCGAGTTTTTGACCGCGGCCATGCCCCAGGCCGCGGCCGGCACCCTGAGCGAGGCGGAGACGCTCCGCCTCCTGGACCTTTTGCTCCTGAACCTGGCCACCAACGCCCGCCGGTTCCGCCCCCGGGACCGTGCGGCCCAAGGAATAGAAAACAATGTCGCATCTGGTTCCGCACCAGTACATCGAGCGCTCCAGCGGTGAGGTCCTGACCGAACGGCTGTTGGCCGACCGGTTGATCGACCTGGTGTATCACCGCCTGCGGGAGGACGCGCGCACCCTTTACCGCGCCTTCACCAGCCACCGCTGGTCCCGCCTGGCCGCCCGGCTCAGCTTCGACTCCTGGCTTTCCCGCCGGATCAGCGGGGCCGAGCGGCGCCTGGCCGCCTGGGGCGTGGATTTGGAGGAATGCATGGAAAATCCAGCCACTCTGGACACCCCGCGCAAGCTCTTCGAGCGGAAGATCCGTTACCAGGAGTGCCGCCCCATGCCGGAAGACCCCCACGCCGTGGTCTCCCCGGCCGACGCCCGGGTCCTGTTGGGCTCGTTCCGGCGGGACTCCCTGTTGTGCATCAAGGACAAGTTCTTCGACTTCTGCGAGCTGGTGGGCGAGGGCAAAACCCGCTGGCAGCGGGCCTTCCGGGACGGCGACTTCGCCCTGTTCCGCCTGACCCCGGACAAATACCACTACAACCACGCCCCGGTGTCCGGCCGGGTGGTGGATTTCTACCACCTGGAAGGCGCTTGCCACTCCTGCAATCCCTCGGCCGTGGTGACCCTGGTGACCCCCTATTCCAAGAACCGCCGGGTGGTCACGGTGATCGACACCGACCTGCCCGGAGGCACCGGCTGCGGCCTGGTGCTCATGGTGGAGGTGGTGGCCCTGATGATCGGGGACATCGTGCAGTGCTACAGCCAGGAGGCCTACGACGACCCCCAGCCGGTGCAGCCCGGCCTGGCCCTGCACCGGGGCCAACCCAAGAGCCTGTTCCGCCCCGGCTCCAGCACGGTGGTGCTCATCTTCCAGCCCGACCGGGTGGCCTTTGACCCGGACCTCTGGGAAAACCAGTTCCGGTCCGGGGTGCACAGCCGCTTCGCCCTGGGGTTCTCCGGTCCCCTGGTGGAAACCGAGGTCCAGGTGCGCTCCGGCCTGGGCCAGGCCCTTCCCCCCCAGGCCGGCCAGGAGAGACCGTGGAAAAACTGATCCTGGTGGGTGTGTTGGCCCTGGGGGCCGGTCTCCTCCTCCGCTGGGGCTTCCGGCGGCTGCCCGGCGAGCGCTGGCAGTTCCTGGCCGCGGTGCCGGTGGCCAAGAACGGGGACGGCGGCTGGCATGGCGTGAACTTCACCTTCTACGGCCTGTTCACCGCCCTGGCCCTGATGGCCGCCGCGGCGACCCTGGTGTTTCTCCTGGGCACCGTGGGGGTGGAGCCCCTGACCATCCTGGCCTTTACCTTGCCGCTCTTGTCAGCGGCCATCCCCGCGGCCCGCCTGGTGGCCCGCTGGGTGGAGCACAAGCCGGCCACCCTCACCATCGCCGGGGCCTGGTTCGTGGGGCTCCTCCTGGCCCCCTGGCTGGCCAAGGCCGCCAGCCTGGCCCTGGACCGCCCCCTGCCGGTGACCCCCTGCCTGGCCGCCCTGTCGGTGGCCTACGCCCTGGGCGAGGGCCTGGGCCGCCTGGCTTGCCTGTCGTTTGGCTGCTGCTACGGCCGTCCCCTGGACGAATCCCCGGCCTGGGCCCGGTTCCTGGTGGGCGGCCGGTCCCTGCGCTTTTTGGGCGCCACCAAGAAGATCGCCTACGAGTCGGGCCTGGAAGGCCGGCCGGTCTTGCCGGTGCAGGCCATGAGCGCGGTGGTGGGGGTCACGGCCGGACTGGTGGGCCTGTACCTCTTCCTGGAGGCCTGGTTCACCGCGGCGCTCTTGGTGGCCCTGGTGGCCACCAGTGTGTGGCGCCTGGTGGCCGAGACGCTCCGGGCCGATTTCCGGGGGCGCCACCGCTTCACCGCTTACCAGGCCATGAGCCTGGCCGGGCTGGTTTACGCCTCCCTGCTGAGCCTGTGGTTCGCCGAGAACGCCCCGCGCCCGGTGTTGGCCCAGGGCTTCGCCACCCTGTGGACCCCGGGCGTGCTGCTCTCCCTGCAGGGCCTGGGCCTGTTCATCCTCTATTTCTCGGGCCGGAGCCGGGTCACCGGGGCCCACCTTTCCTTCCACGTGGTGCAGGACCAGATCTGAGGAGACGCGGCGGGGGCCGTCCCCTCCGGCCGGCAATCTTCCTTGGGCTCGGGAACCCTGACGATTTGGGGCTCCCTCCCCTGCCAAAGGGGTTTTCCCCCCAGCCCGGATTTACGGTAAGCTAGCTCTTAGTTGGCCATGTCTCCGCGGTCGCGGCCGACGTGGCTGCGCGCTTCCCATGCCCAAGGAGGAACCCTACATGCAAGATTGCCAAGTGGAGATCAAGCAGGTCCTGGCCGCCCTGGACCTGTCCCACTACTCGGAGCTCACCTTTCTCCACGCCCTCACCCTGGCCGAGGCCCTGAAGGCGGAGCTGGTGCTCTTGAACGTCATCAACACCCGCCCCCTGGAGAGCATCGACCGGCTTTCCGCCCTGGGCTATGACCTGGACCGGGAGCGTTACCTGAGCCAGCTCCGCACCGAGCGCCAGGAAGTGTTTGAGCGGGAGTACCTCGCCCGGGCCAAAGCCCGGGGCGTGCCGGCCCGGCTGATGTTCCGCCAGGGCCTGCCCTGGGAGCAGATCGTCAAGGCGGCGCGGGAGGAAAAGGCCACCCTCCTGGTCATGGGGGCCAAGGGCCGCTCCGCCCTGGAGCACGTGCTGTTCGGCACCGCGGCGGAGAAGGTCTTCCGGCACGCCCCCTGCCCCGTGGTCTCGGTGCGCGGGCCGGAGCATTGCCGCCTGCCGGCCTAAGCCCGGGCCGCCCCCAATTTGACCGCAATCCATCCCCAGGGCGGGCGGACCCGGTTCCGCCCGCCCGGCAAAGGAAATCCCCGCCCTTGCCCGCCCACGCGCGAAAACCCGGCTGGCTGGCCCTCGTGGCCTGCCTCCTTTTGGCCCTGCCGGCCTGCCTGCCGCCCAAGCCCTTTGACGAAAAGGCCTGGCAAAAAGAGCAGGCCACGGCCGACCCGGCCCTGTTCCACGCCCCCCACCGCCAGCCGGACGGCGCCTTCTACAACCCCTGGCGGCCCCAGGACCACTCGGCGGGCGATCTGTTGTACTGGTTCGCCTCCCGCAACATCCTGGCCGATGCCCAAGCGGCCGATCCTCCGGTGCCGGTGCAGCCCAATGACGGGGCCTATCTGCAAGACGCCGGTCAGCCCCCCAGCCTCACCTGGGTGGGGCACGCCACCTTTGTGGTGCAGTGGGGCGGCCAGGTGGTGGTCACCGATCCCTTCTTTGGGCAGCGGGCCCTGGTGGTGGCCCGGCGGGCGCCGCCGGCCTTCGGGCCCCAGGCCCTGCCCGATGGCACGGTGGTCCTCATCAGCCACAACCACTACGACCACCTGGACCAGGAGTCCGTGGCCGCCCTGGGCGAGCGGGCCGTGTTCCTGGTGCCCCTGGGCCTGGGGGAGATGGTGCGGGGCCTGGGGGCCAAGCGGGTGACGGAGCTGGACTGGTGGCAGGCGGTGGAGATCGGCGGCACCCGCTTCACCTTCCTGCCGGCCCAGCACTGGTCCCGGCGCTGGGGCCAGGGCTATAACGAGAGCTTGTGGGGGGCCTTCATGCTGGAGCGGGACGGGCTCCGGGTGTTCTACGGCGCGGACTCGGGCTATTTCCCGGGCTACCGGGAGATCGCCAAGCATTTCGGGCCTATCGAGGTGGCGCTTCTGCCGGTGGGGGCCTATGAGCCCCGCTGGTTCATGCACTACGCCCACATGGACATCCCCGAGGCCGTGGAGGCCGCCCGGGATTTGCAGCCGCGGTTCCTGGTGCCCACCCAGTGGGGGGTGTTGAAGCTGGGCGACGAGCCGGCGTCCTACCCGGTGGTGGAGCTGAAGGAAATCGCGGAGCGGGACCCCTGGCTGGCCGCCCGGCTCTGCATCCTGCCGGTGGGGGGCCGCCTCTTCTTGGACCGCTGAGCCCCGGGCGGGCCCCTAGCCAGTTTTTCCTACCCTTCCGCCATGTTAGCTGCTAAAAAAGGGGCCAAGCGCCGGCTGGCCGTTTCGCGGCTCCGGCGAAATCCCTAGCCGAGGCCTGCCCATGCCCCCAGCGCCCTCCGGCCCCGCCGGCGGCCTCCCGCCGCCACCCGGGGCGCCGCCCCCCCTGAACTGGCGGGGAGAGTTCGCCTCCCCGGCCGAGGAGGAGGCGTTCCGAGCCCAGGCCTGGCCCGCCGACCGGGCGCGGGCCCGCTACATCTTCGCGCTCACCGGCCTGGCCTATCTGGCCGGAGGGATCGGCGACTGGCTGCTCCTGGGGCCCGGTTTCGCCCTGGGCCTGATCTTGACCCTGCGGGCCGCGGCGGGTCTCACGGCCGGGGCCGGGCTGTGGCTGGCCGGTCGGGCCAGCGCTTACCGGGTCCTGCCCTGGGTCATGACCGCCTACATGCTCCTGGTGGGGATCGGGGAGGCGGGGGAGGCGGTGCTCCTCAAGGGTCACAGCGTCTGGGAGGCGGCCCCCTTCACCCTATTCATCTTCCTGACCTTTTACTTGTTCGTGCCGCTACGCCTGGGCAGCACCATCGTGGCCGGGGTCCTGGACTCGGTCCTCTATCTGGCGGCCCTGGGCCTGGCCACCCCGGCCCCGGCGGCCGAACTGGTGAACCTGGCCGTGTTTCTCGGTCTGGTAAACGCCATGGGCATCTACCTCCTCCGGAGCCGGGGCCGCCTGCAGCGTGGGGAGTACCGGGCCCTGGCCGCGGAGCGCCGCCTGAACCTGGAACTCAGCCGAGAGGTCGCCGAGCGCCGCAAGGCCGAGGAGCAGCTCCGCCGCCTGGCCACCACCGACGAGCTGACCGGGGTGGCCAACCGGCGGCGTTTCGGAGAGCTTTACCGCGCCGAGGCCGTGCGGGCCGCGCGCACCGGCCGGACCTTTGCCGTGCTCTTGTTGGACGTGGATCATTTCAAGGCGGTGAACGACCGTTTCGGCCACGAGACCGGTGACCTGGTGCTCCGTTCCCTGGCGAAGGTCCTGCTGGCCAACCTGCGCGCGGTAGACGTGGTGGCCCGCTGGGGCGGCGAGGAGTTCGTGGTGCTCCTGCCAGAGACGGATTTGCCCGCGGCCCGGGCCGCGGCGGAAAGGCTTCGCGCCGCGGTGGCCGGGCCTCCCCTGGCCGCCGGGAAGCGGCGCCTGCCCCTGACCGTCAGTCTGGGGGTGGCGGCGGGCCAGGAGGCGGACCCGGACGGGGAAGAACTGTGGCGGGCGGCCGACCGGGCGCTCTACCAGGCCAAGAGCCGGGGCCGCAACCAAGTGGCCGGCTGAACCCGCCGCCGGGGGGCCTCAGCCCACCAGGCCCACGGACCAGGCCAGGAGGAACTGGGCCGCGTAGTACAAGGGCAGGCCCACCGCCCGGTTGGGCCAGCCCGGGGCCACGAAGCGATCCCGGGCCACGGCCAGGTCCGAGAGGTAGAACAGCACCGCGCCCACCAGGACCACCACCCGGCCCACCGGGGGCAGGCCGCTCTGGAAAGCCCCCCACGCCGCCAACACCATGAGGCTGATCACCACCACGTAGGCGGCCACCGGCTTCTTCATGGGCCCCAAGCGGGGCCGCAGCCACCAGAACACCGCCGCCCCGGCCAGGGCCAGGGGCACCAGGCCCAGCCACAACCCCGGCGAGGACCACACCGCCGGCGCGATGAGGCAGCCAAAGGCCGCCACATAGGCCAGATGCCCCAACAAAAACGCCGCCAGGCCGGCCAGGAAGTAAGGCCGCCCCGGCAGGGCCAGGGCCGTGTCGCCCAACAGCCCCAAACCCAGGCCGGCCAAAACCAGGCGGGCGTAAAGCGGCTGGGGCCAGGCCTGGGCCAGGGCCAAGGCTACGAACAACAAGGAACACGGCACCTTGAAGTTCAACACCTCCAGGGGCCGGGGGTTCTTCTCCGCGCGCACCAGCCCATATAGGCAGCACAGCGCGGCCAAAATGATCACCAGGTTCAGGCTGAGTCCGGCGGGCATGGGGTTCCTTTCAGGTTATTGGGAGATATGGGAATGTGGGGGGAGACCCCCTTTTTTGAAAAAAAAGGGGGTCTCCCCCCACACCCCCCTCCCCCCAAAAAACTTCATATACTTAACTCGGCCAGCTTCAGGATGGCGGCCAGGGAGGGCACGGCCAAATCCGGGCGCTGGGCCAGGTCCCAGGCCGCGGCCGGGGTGAAGAAGCGGCCCTCGGCGATCTCCTCCGGGTTGGGTTGGGGGGGCTGGTCGGTCACGGCGCGGTACACCGCGGTGAACTCGTTCTCCGTGGCCGAGCTGGCCGGCAAGCGGCCCACCAGGGACAAGGGCAGCGCCAGGCCCAGCTCCTCGGCCAGCTCCCGCCTGGCCGCCTGGTCGTAGTCCTCGCCCGGGTCCACGTGGCCGCTGGCCGAGCTGATCCAGCGCCCGGGCCAGGTGTCCTTGGCGGCGGCGCGCTTTTGCAGATAGAGCCGGCCCGCGGGGTCGAAAACCAAAATGTGCACCGCACGGTGGAACAGTCCCCGCTGGTGCACCTCGGCCCGGGTGGCCAGGCCCACCGGGCGGTCGGCCTCGTCCACCACCGGCAAAAGCTCGTCTGGATCCTGGGCCGGCACCCCGGTTCAGAGCTTCACGGGGGAGGCGGCCGCGGCGGACAGGGCCTCCACGTGGGGCAGCGGCACGCCCAGGCCGGCCAGGCGCTCCAGGAAATGGGGCGTCAGCGGCTCGGGCACCAGGCAGACCCGGCGGTAGGAAACTCGCGGATCGGCCAGCTCCAGGCGGAGTTGGCCGTTCTCCAGGTTGGCGGAAATGACCACGTCACTACGTTCGGCGGCTTGTTCCAGATCTTTGAGCAAGGAGCGGTACAAGCGGTACAAGCGGATCACCCGCTGACCTTCCTCGCCGGAATAGTCCTGATAGTCGGCATTGCGGCTGGGAGACCCAGCTGAGCCCAACAGCGCGGCTACACGCTGAAAAACTCCCTTGCTCATTGGAAAAACCTCCTCCCCCCACGGGGCTGGAGCCTGGGGCATCGGCTCCTGGAGGAAATTGTAGCTAGCAGTGGGCCGGCAAAGCAAGAGCTTGCCTGCTTGTTCCCGGCGGCGGGTTGTGGCAACCTGGCCGCAACGCTGTTTGATTTCGGAGACAAAGCTTACCAAGCAGGGAGCCGATGGACCACGAATTTGTAATACTCCGCCGGGAAGGTGAGGTGGCCGTGGTGACCATGGACAACCCTTCCACGGGCAACGCCATGGACGACGACCTGGGCCCCCAGCTCTGCCGGGCCCTGGAGAGCCTGGCCCAAGACCCAGAGGCCCGGGCCGTGGTGCTCACCGGCGCGGGCCGCACCTTCAGCTCCGGCGGCAACCTGAAAAACGCCCGGGCCCATTTGGCCGCGCACCCCGCGGAAGGCGTGGGGCAAGTGTTTCAGGGGTATACTAAATGGGTAAGCAGGGTGATCATCGCCCTGACCAGCCTGCCCCAGCCGGTGGTGGCGGCCGTGGAGGGCGCGGCCTCCGGCGCGGGCCTGGCCTGGCTGTTGGCCAGCGATCTGGTGATCGCGGCGGAAAACGCCAAGCTGGTGCCCGGCTTCCTGGGCATCGGCCTGCCGCCGGCCGCCGGGGTGACCCTGGAGCTGCCCCGGGAGCTGGGCAGCCTGGCCGCGGCCTGGCTCCTCTGGGGCAACCGGCCCCTGCCGCCCTCGGAGGCCCTGGCCCGGGGCCTGGTGCATCGCCTGGCGCCGCCGGGTCAGGCGCTGACCGAGGCCCTGGCCGAGGCCCGGGCCCTGGCCGGCCGCCGCCCCGCCGCGGTGGCCGCGGCCAAGGAGCTTCTGAGCACGGCGTGGCGGCCCGGCCTGGCCGGGCAATTGGAGGAGGAGCGCCGCCAGGTGGCCCGGGCCGCCGACCTGCCGGAGTTCCGCCGCCGGCTCACGGCTTTTTTCACCCGAACCCCCACCACGCCGGGAGCCGAACCCCTTTCCCCTGTGCGAAAGGACGGTTGAAATGAACTACGCTGCCCTGATGGAGGCCCGCTTCAGTTGCCGGGCCTATCTGGAAACCCCGGTAACCGCTCGGGAAGTGCAGGAGATCGTAAGCTTGGCCGGGCAAGCGCCCAGTTGGGGCAACACCCAGCCCTGGCGGGTCTACGCGGCCAACGGCGAAGCTGCCCGGCAGGTGCGCCAGCGCCTGGTCCTGGCCTTCCGGGAGGGCCGGACCCCCACCCCCGAGATCCCCATGCCCCAGGGCTTTGCCGGCCGGCTCATGGACAACTACCGCCTCCTGGGCCGGGAGCTGTTCGGCCATCTGGGCCTGGGCCGCGAGGACAAGGAACGGCGGGACGCCCACTACGCCAACAACTTCAACGCCTTTGGGGCGCCGACCCTGGTGTGGATCACCGTGCCCGCGGGCCAGACCGCCTACGTGATGTTCGATGCCGGGGCCTTTGTCACCGCCTTCTGCCTGGCCGCCGCCGCGCGGGGGCTGGGGACCTGCATCCTGGCCGCCCTGGCCCGCTACCCCGAAGAGGTGCGCCAGGTGATGCCCATTCCGGAGGATGAGGCCATCGTCATCGGCGTGGCCCTGGGTAACCCCGACCCGGCCGCCCCGGCCAACCGTTTCCGCAGCCGGCGCGAGCCCTTGGGCCAGGTGCTCACGATGACGGGATTTTAAAAAAGATTGGCCCGGCCTTTTTCGGACAAATATGGCCGAAGCGCGATCCCCCCGGCAACCGGCGCTTGCCGGGGGCCAGAGGTTTTGTCAACTCTGGAAAATTGCTTACTTTTTCTACGCCGCTTCTTTGGTGTGCCCAGCAAGTTTAATCTCAACAGCCTGCGAGAGGGTTTTTGATGCCCGACCCGGACAAGGTGGCGGAATATCGCCTGACTCCCGAGGGGACCTGCCTGGAGACCCTCTCCCCCCTGGAACTGGAGCACCTGTGGACCACCAGCCGGGACGCCAGCCACCCCCTTTTGGTGCGCTGTCTCCTGGCGGTGTTGAACAGCATGTCCGGCTCGGACGACGTGGCCCAGATGTTGGAGGATCACCAGGACTTCGAGGTGGAGGTGAACTCCACGCCAGGCGGCGTGGAACTGGTGCTGCGCCAGGCCCCGGCCGTGGCCTTTGTGGCCTATGAAAGCAGCTCCCCGGGAGAGACCGGCCCGAACCTGAAGCTCATCGAGGGCCTCCGGCAGCACCTCTTCGCGGTGCTCCGGGACCTGGCCTTTGTGCGGGGCGAGATGGCCTCGCCGGGCAAGTTCCGCCTCACCGACGGCCCCGGGCTCACCGACGCGGTGTTCCTGATTCTCAGGAACGCCCGGGTGTTCACCAAGACCGGTCCCCACAAGATCGTGACCTTCTGGGGCGGGCACAGCATCGGCGAGGAGGAGTACGATTACTCCGTGGACCTGGGGGCGGAGTGCGGGCTCCGGCTGATGGACGTGATCACCGGCTGCGGCCAGGGGGCCATGCGGGGCCCCATGGAGGGCGCCGCGGTGGGCCACGCCCGCCAGCGGGTGGCCGAGGGCCGCTACCTGGGCCTCACCGAGCCGGGCATCATCGCCTCGGAGGCGCCCAACCCCATCGTCAAGCCCCTGGTGATCCTGCCGGACATCGAAAAGCGCCTGGAGGCCTTTGTGCGCCTGGGCCACGGGGTGGTGGTCTTCCCCGGCGGGGTGGGCACCCTGGAGGAGATCAGCTACCTCCTGGGCGTGTTGGCCCATCCCGCCAACCGGGACCTGCCCTTCCCCCTCATCTTCAGCGGCCCGCCCAGCGCGGCGCCCTATTTCGAGCTGGTGCTGGGCTTTTTCCGGCGCTTTTTGGGGGACGCGGCCGTGGACCGGGGCCGGGTGCTGCTGGGCGATCCGGCGGGGACCGCCCAGGCCCTGAACCGGGGGCTGTTGGCGGTCAAGGCTTTCCGGGACCGGGAAAAGGACTCCTACTATTTCAACTACAGCCTGCACGTGCCCTATCTGTTCCAGGAGCCGTTCCCGGCCAGCCACGAGACGGTGGCCCAGTTGGCCCTGACCCGGGAGCAGGCGCCCTACAAGTTGGCCGCCATGCTGCGCCGCGCTTTTTCCGCCGTGGTTTCCGGCAACGTGCGGCCCGAGGGCATGGCCGCGGTGGCCCGGGAGGGGCCGTTCCGCTTTGGGGGGGATCCGGATTTGGTGGCCGGGCTGGGGGAGCTGTTGGGTGCGCTGGCCGCCCAGGGCCGCATGAAGCTGGGCGGGGCCTACCGGCCCAGCTACGCCACGGACTGAGCGGCCAAGGCGCCACGGGGTGCCTTCGGACCCGGGGGGCGGGGCCGCGGGCCTTACTTGGCGGCCGGGGCCTTGCCCGGGGCCGCGGAGCGGGCGGAGGAAGGCGCCGCCTGCCGGGCCCAGGGGTCGGCGATGCGCACCCCGTCCCGGTAGATGAGATGGCCGGTGACCTGGGCCGCGGCCACCCGCCAGCCCGCCCGGCTGTGCCGGAAGGTGGCGTCTATCTGGCTCACGGTGCGGTAACGGTGGCCCAGATCGGTCAAGAGGTCGAACTCGTGGATCTCCACGTAGTCCACCTGGGCGCGGTCGCCCTTGATGGTGGTCTGGCCCAGGGTGAGCCGGGTGGCCAGGTTCTGGGCGGTGAGGAGAAAGCCCGCGGTCATGATCCGGGCCTCTTGCAGGCTGATCCGCTGGCCGCCCTGCAACACCAACACCGCGTCAGGCTCGAAGTTCCGGGTGATGGCGTCCAGGTCCCGGCGGCCAAAAGCCGCGGCGGCCCGCTTCAGCACCGTCTGGATGGCCGCCCGGTCGGCGGCCTGGTCGGCCCGGGCCGGCGGGACGGCGATGACGGCGGCCAGCACCGCCCAGCCCAACAGGCACGCTACCAGCTTTTTCATGGTCGCTCCTCCCTCGGGAGGCTATTTTACCGGCCCCGGCCGGTCAGGTCCAATAGCGGCGCCAGGTCCAGGTGCTCCCGGGCCGCCCGGGAGAGGTCCGGCCCGGACAGCTCCTCCTCGCCGGCCTGGGTGCGCCAGGGCAGGTTGCCCAAATAGGGGATGCCGCTGAACTCGGTGATGATGCCCGGGTTGTGGGTGATGGCCGGGTCCTCGGGCAGGTTGGGATCGGGGCCGGAGAAGATGAAGCCCAGCACCTTGACCCCCCGGTCCCGCACCGCGTGGATGGTCAAGAGGGTCAGGTTGATGGTGCCCAGGCCCGGCCGCCCCACGATGATCACCGGAAAGCCCAGGTCCACGATGAGATCCAGGAGAATGTGCCGGCTGGTGACCGGCACCATGACCCCGCCCACCCCCTCCACCACCGTGAAATCGTGGGAGGTCATGGCCTGGTGGGTCACCTTGAGCACCTGGCTGATGGGCGTTTTCCAGCCCTCCAGGCGGCCGGCCACCAGGGGGGCCAGGGGGTGTTTGAGGCAATAGGGGCTCAGCTGATCCAGGGGGTCGGGCAGACCGGTGAGCCGGGCCACGGTGAGGGCGTCCGGCGAGATGAGCCGGCCGCCCAGCTCCACCCCGCCGCTGGCCACCGGTTTCAGGTAACCCGCGTCCACCCCCTCGTCCCTGAGGGCCAGCACCAAGGCCGCGCTGACCACGGTCTTGCCCACCTCGGTGTCGGTGCCGGTGACGAATACTCCCCTGGCCATCTACCCACCCACCTTTCTTGCCGCGCGGAGCACCGCGGCCGCGGCCTGTTCCACATCTTCCTCGCTATGAGCCGCCGACACGGCCAGACGCACCCGGGAGGAGCCGGGCGGCACCGTGGGCGGCCGGATGGCCGGGGCGAAGACCCCTTCGTCCAACAAGGCCGCGGCCAAGGCCAGGGCCCGGCCGGTGTCCCCCACCAAAACCGGGACGATGGGCCCGGCCGGGGAGGTCACCGTGAGTCCGCCCTCCTCCAGTTTGCGGCGCAACAGGTCGGATAGGGCGAAAAGCTTTTGCCTGAGTTCGGGCATTTCCCGCACCAGGGCCAGGGACTCCCGGGCCACGGCCACCTGGGCCGGTGGGGGCGAGGTGGTGTAAAGAAAGCTGCGGGCCCGGCTCACCAGGGTGTCCACCACCTCCCGGGCCCCGGCCACGAAACCGCCCAGCCCCCCCAGGGCCTTGCTGAAGGTGCCCACCATCACCGCCTGCGGCCCCGGGGTCAGGCCGTAGTGCTCGAAACTGCCCCGGCCTTCCGCCCCCCAAACCCCGGTGGCGTGGGCGTCGTCCACCACCAACAGGGCGTCGTGGCGGCGGGCCAGGTCCAACAGCTCCGGCAGGGGAGCCAGATCGCCGTCCATGGAGAACACCCCGTCGGTGACGATGAGCTTGAGCCCGGTCTCCGGGGCCTGGGCCAGGATCTCCCCCGCGCTCCGCCAGTCACCGTGGGGGTAGATGGCCCGCCGGGCCCGGGAGAGCCGGCAGGCGTCGATGAGGCTGGCGTGGTTCAGGCGGTCGCTGACAATGAGGTCGCCGGCTTGGGTCAACCCGGTGACCGCCCCCAGGTTGGCCAGATAGCCGCTGGAGAAGTACAGGGCCGCCGGGGCCTTCTTGAAGGCCGCGATCTCCGCTTCCAGGGCCAGGTGGCTGTCCAGGGTGCCGGAGATGAGCCGGCTGGCCCCGCTGCCCGAGCCCTGCTCCTGGGCGGCCCGCAGCGCCGCCGCGGCCAGGCGGGGGTGGCGGGCCAGGCCCAGGTAGTCGTTGCTGGCCAGGAGGATCACCGGGCGGCCGTCGATGACCACCCGGGCCCCGGTGGCCGGGCCCATGGACACCAGCCGGCGTTTGAGCCCGGCCTGGTCCAGGTCGGCCAGCCGGCCGGCCAAAACCTCCAAGGCCCCGGGGTGGGCCATCAGGCGCCTTCCGTAACGGCGATCACGGCCTGGCTCACCGCGTCCACCAGAAGGTCTATCTCTTCCTCGCTGCTGGACAAGGGCGGCATCAGCACGATGGTGTCGCCCAGGGGACGCACGATGACTCCCCGGGGCCGGGCGGCCATGATCACCTGGTGCCCCATGCGGGCCCCGGGAGCATAGGCCTTGTTTTTGGCCGGGTCGGCCATGATCTCGATGCCGCCCATGAGGCCCTGCTGCCGGATCTCGGCCACGTGGGGCCGGCCGGCCAGGGGGGCCAGGCCCTGGGCCATTTGCTCCGCCCGGGCCTGCACGTTGGCCAGCACCTGGTTCTCCGCCATCAAATCCAGGCTGGCCAGGGCGGCGGCGGCGGCCAGGGGGTTGCCGGTGTAGGTGTGGCCGTGGAAAAAGTGGCGGAACTCGTCGAACTCGCCCCAGAAGGCCTGGAAGATCTCCTCCGAGGCCAGGGTGGCCGACAGGGGCAGCACCCCGCCGGTGAGGCCCTTGCCCACGGCCATGAGGTCCGGGGGGGTGTCTTCCAGCTCGCAGGCGAACATGGCCCCGGTGCGGCCAAAGCCGGTGGCCACCTCATCGGCGATGAACAGCACCTCGTGGTCCCGGCAGATGTCGTAGAGCCGCTTCAGATAACCCTCCGGCTGCACCACGATGCCCGCCGCGCCCTGCACCCGGGGCTCCACCACCAGGCCGCAGATGCCGGCCCCGTGCTCGCTCAGCATTTCGTCCAGCTTGTTGGCGCAGGCCAGGTCGCAGGCGGGAAAGGTCAGCCCCAGGCGGCAGTTCCGGCAGTGGGGCTGGGGCAGGCGGTGCACCGGGAAGAGCAGCGGGCGGTACACCTCGTGGAACAGCTCGATGCCGCCCACGCTCACCGCGCCGATGGTGTCGCCGTGGTAGGCGTTCTCCAGGGCCACGAAGGTCTTCTTTTCTTTCCAACCCCGGAGCTGGCAGTACTGGTAGGCGATCTTGAGCGCGATCTCCACCGCGGTGCTGCCGCTCTCGGAATAGAAGGCCCGGGTGAGCCCGGTGGGCGCCAGGCCGGTGAGCCGCTCGGCCAGGCGGATGGCCGGGGCGTGGGTGAGGCCCAGCATGGTGGAGTGATCCAACCGGGTCAACTGGTCGGCGATGGCCTGGTTGATGGCCGGGTGGCCGTGGCCGTGCACGGTGACCCACAGGCTGGACACCCCGTCAAAGTAGCGCTTCCCCTCGGTGTCGATGAGCCAGTTGCCCTCGCCCCGGGCGATGACCAGGGGCGGCTCGCCGGCCCACAGCTTGTGCTGGGTGAAGGGGTGCCACAGGTGACGGAAATCGGCTTCCAACAGCTCACGGGTGTTGGCCATGCATCAAGCTCCTTGGGGCGCGGCGGCCGTCCGGAGGCCCAGGGCGGCCAGATCGGCCAGGTCCTCGGCCGGCGGGGCCCCGCCGGTGGTCAGGTAATCGCCGGTCATGGTGGCCCCGGCCCCGGCCAAGTACATGAGGGGGGCCAGGCGGCCCAGCACCTGGCGGCGGCCGCCGCAGGTGCGGAGCCGGGCCCGGGGCAGGAACAGCTTGAACACCGCCAGGGTGGCCAGGGCTTCCAGGGGGGTCAACAGGGGGACCCCGGCCAAAGGCGTGCCGGGGATGGGGTTCAGGAAATTCAAGGGCACCGACTCGGGGTCCAGCTCGGCCAGGGCCTGGGCCAGCTCCACCCGCTCAGCCGGGCTCTCGCCCAGGCCCACGATGCCGCCGGCGCAGATCTCCAGCCCGGCCTCCCGGGCGGTGTGCACCGTGGCCACCCGCTCCTCCAGGGTGTGGGTGGTGCAGACCCGGGGGAAAAAGCCGGGGCCGGCCTCCAGGTTGTGGTGATAGCGGGTGAGCCCGGCGTCGGCCAGGCGGCGGGCCTCGGGCGGGGCCAACAGCCCCAGGGAGGCGCAGGGCTCCACCCGCCCCTCTTCCCGGATCAGCTCGATGGCCCGGCAGAGTTCGTCCAGCTCAGCGCCCCGGGGGCAGCCCCGGCCGCTGGTCACCAGGCCGAAGCGCCGGGCCCCGTCGCGCCCCGCCCGGGAGGCCCTTTGGGCCAGTTCCGGCGCGGAAAGCAGGGGATAGGTCTGGGCCGGGCCGGCGTAGTGGGCGCTTTGGGCGCAGAAGACGCAATCCTCGCTGCACTGGCCGCTCTTGGCGTTGACGATGGCGCACAGCTCGATCTCGTCGCCGTCGTAGCGGCGGCGGAGCTGGCCGGCCGCGGCCATGAGCAGGGCCACCTCGGCCAGATCAGCCGGCGAGAGCCAGGCCGCGGCGGAGGCGGGGTCCGGGCTTTGGCCGGCCAAGACCGCGGCCAGGGCTTGGGCGGGAGTTTGCGCGTCGGGGGCGGAAGGCATATGTCAACCTCGTTGGGGACCGGGTTGACAATCTAACAGAGAATGCCGGCCCTGGCAATCCCCGGGGCGGAATTGCCAGGGCCGGCAAAGAGGGGGCGGGGGGCGGTCGCCGGCGCAGCACCCCGGCGGCCGCCTCAGTACAGGTCCACCACCTCGCCCAAATCGGGTGTCAGGTTGTAGCGCTCCTCGGGGCCTTCCAGGGAGGTGTAGTCCCAGTTCGCGGAGTAGAGGTCGAAATAGCCCTGCGAGGTGAAGTTCTCCAGCAGGTAGGGCAGGCCCTCGCTGCCCAGGAAGCAGGAGCTGTCGCACAGTTCGAAATGCACATGGGGCACATCGGAGTTGCCCGAGTTGCCCATCTGGCCGATGACCTGGCCCTTGGTGAGCCTGTCGCCCAGGCCCACCGTGGGGCTGCCCGGGATCATGTGGGCGTAAATGGCGTAGACCCCGTCGCCCAGGTCCTGCACCACGCAATTGCCGGCGATGTTCTCCTGGGTGATGGGGTAGTCCAGCGACCAGGGGGTCTGGTTGTCCGGCACCCCGTCCGTGAAGCCGACCACCGGCCCGTCGCCCACGGCGTAGAGGCTGGCGCCGTAGCCGGGATAATCGGTGATCTTGGTGCCGTCGCCGCGGTGGAGTTGCTGGTCTTCGGTGAGTTGCACCCAGTCCACCGCGAAGCGCTGGGGCACCCGGGTCTCGCCGTCCGTGGTGATGAGGCCGGTGCGATGGTGGGTGAAGTTGGCGGTGGACTCCAGGGCCGCCCACCCCTCGCCCTTGACCGGCGAGCCGATGACCCGGGGCGTCTGGTCCGAAAGCGTGGCCGCGATCACCGTGAAGAAGGACTGCCCCGTGCTGTTTTGCTGGAAGTTCAGGCGGTGGTGGATCACCTCCGGCACGGTCTCCCCCGGGGCGTACTGATGCCAGAACAACAGCTCCGGGGTGGGGACCTTGGCGGTGTAGCTCATTTCCCCGGAAGTGGGCCGGGGATCGCTGGGCAAAATCAGCTTGGCCTCGCCATGGCCGTTGGTCTCGGTCAGCTCCTGGTAGGTGTAGTGGACCGTGACGCCGTCGCCGTACATGACGCTCACCCCCTCCAGGGTGAGGTCGTCCCCCAGGCAGTCGGAAAGCTTCAGTTCATAGGCCACGTTGGTGCCCTTGGCGCTGGCCACGGGCACCGGGTCCCAGGGTACGGTGGTGCTCAAGGGGGCTTGCGCCGGCGCGGAAGCCGCCCCGGTCAGCGAGAGGAAGAGCAGGAAGGTCACCGCCAGGGCCGCCGGCCGCCACCCCAGGGGTTGCGGATGATCAGGCATATTTTCCCCTCTTAGTTTTGGTGCCGTAATGTTTTTTTGGTGAGTAACAGCCCAATTAAATTAAAACAACCGACGTGTTTCCGTCAAGGAACGTCAGGGGGCGGCGGGTGGGCCGACCCCTGGCAACTGGGGCGGCCCGGCCAGGAAAGCATTCCGGCCCTGGCCCTCCCCGGGGGGAGGGCCAGGGCCGGCGGATACGCGCGGGGGGCGGCGGCCTCAGTAAAAGTCCACCACTTCGCCCAGGTCGGGCATGAGGTTGGCCCGGGCCGTGGGGCGGTCCAGGGCGGTGTAATCCCAAGAGGGGGAGTAAAGGTCGAAGTAGCCCTGGGAGGTGAAGTTCTCCAGCAGGTAGGGCAGGCCCTCGCTGCCCAGGACGTTGGGTGAGTCCATCAGCTGGAAATGCAGATGGGGCAGGTCGGAGTTGCCCGAGTTGCCCAGCGAGCCGATGACCTGGCCCTTGGTGAGCATGTCGCCCAGCCCCACCGTGGGGCTGCCCGGGATCAGGTGGGCGTAAACCGCGTAGACCCCGTCGCCGATGTCCTGGACGATGTGGTTGCCGGCCACGTTTTCCCTGGTGATGGGGTAATCGGTGGTCCAGGGGGTCTGGTTGTCCGGCACCCCGTCCAAGAAGCCTACCACCGGCCCGTCGGCCACGGCGTAGAGGCTCTCGCCGTAGCCCGGGTAGTTGGAGATGTCCTGGTCGTCGCCGCTGAAAAGCTGGTGATCCCCGGTCAGCTTCACCCAGTCCACCGCGAAGCGCTGGGGCACCCGGGTTTGGCCGTCCACGGTGAGGATGCCGGTGCGGTGGTGGGTGTAGTTGGTGGTGGATTCCAGGGCCGACCACCCCTCGCCCTTGACCGGCGAGCCGATGACCCGGGGCGTCTGGTCCGAAAGCGTGGCCGCGATCACCGTGAAGAAGGAGTGACCCGTGCTGTTCTGGTGGAAGTCCAGGCGGGTGTAGATCACCCCGGGGACCGAATCGCCGTCGGCGTACTGATGCCAGAACAGCAGTTCCGGGGTGGGCACCTTGCCGGTGAAGGCCATCTCCTCCTCGGTGGGCCGGGGATCGGCGGGCAGCACCAGCTTGGCCGCGGCCAGGCTGTCGGTCTCGGTCAGCTCCTGGTAGGAGTAGCGGGCCGCGGCCCCATCGCCGTACATGACGCTCACCCCGTCCAGGGCGAGGTCGTCCCCCAGGCAGTCGGTGAGCCGCAACTCATAGGCCACGTTGACGCCTTTGGCGCTGGCCACGGGCACCGGGTCCCAGGGCACCGTGGTGCAGAGCGGGGTTTGGGCCTCCGCCTGCGCCGTGAAGGCCCCCGGGATCAAAAACAGCAGGGCCGCGGCCAAAACCGCCCAGGCCCCTGCCGCGGGTCGCTGATGACCAGTCATGTTTCCCCCTTCTATTGGCAGGTTTGCCAGGTAATTCCGGAGAGAGATTGCCAGAATACCTTAAATCAATCGCTTGGTTGCCGTCAAGGATAGGGAAAGGGGAGGGAAAGGATGGGGGTTTTAGTTCCGCGCCAGCACCGCGGCGCTGAAGGCGTCGGCCTGGTCCCGGTGGGGAAAAGAATGCCAGTTCTGGACCAGACGCAGGCCGGGGAACCCGGCCAGGGCCCGCGCCACCACCTCCTGGTTCTCCTGGCGGGTGAAGGTGCAAGTGGCGTAGACCAGACGGCCGCCCGGGGCCAGCAAGGAGCAGGCCGCGGCCAGGATTTCCGTCTGCTTGGCGGCCAGCTCGGCCACATCGGTGGGCTTCCGCCGCCAGCGGAGGTCCGGCCGGCGGCCGGCCACCCCCAGGCCGGAGCACGGCGCGTCCACCAGGATGCGGTCAAAGAGCCCCACCTCGGGGCCCAGCTCCCGGGCGTCGCCCCGGAGCGCCCGGCAAGAGGTGACGCCCAGGCGGGCCAGGTTGCCTTCCAGGGCCCGGATGCGCCCGGCCGAGGGGTCCACGGCCACCAGCTCGCCCTGGTTTTGCATGAGCGCGGCCAGGTGCCCGGTCTTGCCCCCGGCCCCGGCGCAGAGGTCGGCCACCCGTTGGCCCGGGGCGATATCCAATAGATGACTCACCGCCTGGGCCGCGGCGTCCTGGCCCTGCCACAAGCCCTGGGCAAAGCCGAACACCCCGGAGGCCGGGCCGCTCACCCCGCCCAGCACCAGGCCCTCGGGGGCCAGGGGATGCTCCCGCACGAAGAGGCCCCGGGCGGTCAGTTCCCGGGCCAACTCCTCCCGGGTGATTTTCAGGGTGTTGGTCCGGATGGTGAAGGGCGGGTCCTGTTGGTTGGCGGCCAGCCAGGGCTCCACCTCGCTGATCGGCCAGGAGGCCAGCATCTCCCCCACGATCCAGCGGGGGTGGGAATAGGTCAGGGAGAGCCGCCCGGCCTCGTCGCCCGGGGAGGCAGCGGCGGCGTCCGGCGCGGGCGCGGCCAGCTGGCGGGCCAGGGCCCGGAGCACCGCGTTGACCAGGTTCTGGCCCCGGCGGGCCGGAGTGGCCTTGGCCAACTCCACCGCGGCGTGCACCGCCGCAAAGGCCGGGGCGCCCTGCACCACCAGCTCGGCCGCGCCCAGGCGGAGCACGGCGAGCACCGGGGCGTCCAGGCGAGCCAGCGGCCCCTTGGTGCATTGGTCCAGGAGGTGGTCCAGCCGGAGGCGGTGGCGCAGCACGGCGTACACCAGGCTGGTGGCAAAGGCGCGGTCCCTTGGCGCGGCCTGGCCGTGGGCGGACAGGGCCTGGGCCAGGATCTTCTCCAGGCGCTGGGGGCCGCTCTCCAGGGCGGCCAGCACCTCAAAGGCCACACGGCGGGGGTTCATGCCTGCCCCAGCACCAGACCCGGGGCCAGGCGGGCGCCCCGCAGGAAGTCCCGGGCGGCCACCACCTGGCGGCCGGGGGCCTGCACCCGGCCGACGCCCAGGGCGCCCTCCCCGGTGGCCACCACCAACAAGCCCCCGGCTGCGGGCGGCGAAGGCAGCAGGGCGCCGGGCGCCGCGCCCTCCCCCGCCCCGGGCAGCACCAGGGTGGGGGCGAACAGCTTCAGGGTCTGGCCGTCAGTGTGGGTAAAGGCCCCGGGCCAGGGGTCCATGCCCCGCACGTGCCAGTCCAGCTCCCGGGCCGGGCGGGTCCAGTCCACCTCGCCCTCGGCCTTGGCCAGGCGGGGGGCATAGGTGGCCAGGGCCGCGTCCTGGGGCGTGGGGGCCAAGCCGCCTCCGGCCAGGCCGTCCAGGGTTTCCAGGAGCAGCTCCGCCCCCAGTCCGGCCAGGCGTTGCCCCAGCTCCCCGGCCGTTTCCTGGGGACCCACCGGGGTCTCCCGGGCCAGGAGCAGGGGCCCGGTGTCCAGGCCCTGGTCCAGGAGCATGGTGCTGACCCCGGTGAGCGGGTGGCCCTCCAGCACGGCCCGCTGGATGGGGGCCGCGCCCCGGAGACGGGGGAGCAGGGAGAAATGCACGTTGATGGCCCCTAGGGGCGCCAGGCTGAGGATCTCCACGGGCAGGAGCTGGCCAAAGGCCAACACCACCAGGGCGTCGGGCCGGGCGGCCCGGATCTCCGCCAGGGCTTCCACGGCCCGGCGGGGCTGCAACACCGGGAGACCCAGGCGGTCGGCCAGGGCGGCCACCTCGCCGCGCTTGGTGCGGCGGCCCCGCCCGGCCCGGCGGTCGGGCTGGGTGAGCACCAGGGGCACCTGGTGCCCGGCCGCGGCCGCGGCCGCGAGGCTGGGGCAGGCCAGGTCCGGAGTGCCCAGGAAGACCAGACGGAGCGGCCGGAAGGTCCGGCCGGCGGCAGGGGAGCCCGGGGGGGTCATTCCTCGCCCCGGCGGAGTTGCTTCAGGCGGCGTTTGCGGTAGAGGGCGCGTTTCAGGGGGCTGATGCGGTCCAGGAAGAGGCGGCCGTCCAGGTGGTCCAGCTCGTGTTGCAGGCAGATGGCCAACAGGCCCTCGGCCTCCAGGGTGAAGGGGCGGCCCTCGCGGTCCAGAGCCTGCAACACCACCTGGCTGGCCCGGACCACGTCGGCGGTGTAGTCGGGCACCGACAGGCAGGCCTCCTCGAACACCACCTCGCCCTTGGCCTCCACGATGGCCGGGTTGAACAGGTACAGGGGGTTCCTCTTCTCGTCGGCTCCGGCCACGTCCACCACCACCAGCCGGCAGGTTTCCCCCACCTGGGGGGCGGCCAGGCCGATGCCCGGGGCGTCGTACATGGTCTCCATCATGTGGTCGGCCAGATCCCGGAGCGCCGCGTCCACCGTCTCCACGGGGCGGCAGTTCTCAGTCAGGACCGGGTCGGGAAAGGTTCGTATAGGCAGAATGGCCAAATGCCTTCTCACTTGCTGAAAATGGGAAAAGAGCCGGGGTACGGCCGCGGCGGGCGGCCGCGGCCCCAGGGTACCAGGCCGGGCCGCGCCAATTCATTCCTTTCCATGATTATAATGCGCCCGGCTGGGGATTCAAGACAGGCAAGACCGCGGCGTCAATTGGCCAGAGGGGGTGAGGCCGGGGGCAGGCCGCCCCGGGCCGGCGGCAGGTTCACCGTGGCCCGCGTGCCCTGGCCGGGGGTGGACTCCAGGGCCAGGGCGCCGCCGTGCTCCTCCACGATACGCCGGGCCAGGGGCAGGCCCAAGCCGGTGCCCCGGGGCTTGGTGGTGAAGAACGGCGTGAACACCTCGGCCAGGTGCTCCGGGGTGATGCCCTGGCCGTGGTCCCGCACCTGGATCTCCACCCCACCTTCAGCCCCCCGACCCAGGACAAGCTC
The DNA here is from genome assembly GCA_020444165.1 of Deltaproteobacteria bacterium. The sequence continues at coordinate 50,097 of JAHLLK010000025.1, forward strand.
CACCCGGGGATCGTCGCCCCCGGCCTGCACCGCGTTGGCCAGCAGGTTCAGGAGCACTTGGCCGAGGCGGTCGCGGTCGGCCATTACCGGGGGCAGGTCGGCCTCGCGCTGCACCGTGAGCTGGGCCTGGGCCCACAGGGCCGGCTCCAACAGCTCCAGAACCCGGTCGGCCACCTCGTTCACGTCCAGAAGGCGCCAGCTATAGCGGGCCGGGCGGGAGAGGTCGTTCAGCTCGTTCAAGAGCTGCTCCAGGCGGGCCACCTCTTCCACGATGATGCCCACCTTGCGCCGCCCCCGGGAGCTGAGCCCGTTCTCCCGCTCCAACTGGTGGGCAAAGCCGCCGATCAGGGCCAGGGGATGGCGGATCTCGTGGCTGACCGTGGCCACCGTCTGGCCCAACAGGGCCAACTGTTGGGTGTTGCGGACTTTTTCGGCCATCTCCCGCTCCGGGGAGAGGTCGCGCATGATGGCGGTGAACAAGGGCGCGCCGCCCACTTCGGCCACGCTGAGGGCGATGTGCATGGGAAAGCGCGCGCCGTCGCGGCGCTCGCCCTGCACCTCGGCCAGGTGCCCGATGAGCCGGGCCCGCCGGGTGGCCAGGTAGCGGTCCAGGTAGCCCCGGTGCAGGGCCCGGTGCTCTTGGGGCACCAGGGGGGCCAGGTCACCGCCCAGCACCTCCTCCCGGGCGTAGCCGAACATCTCCTCGGCGGCGCGGTTCAGATAGATGACTTCGTGGTGCTCGTTGATGGTCACCACGGCATCGGAGGCGTTCTCGATGATCTGGCGGAACTCCTCCAGATGTTGGGCCGCCTCATGCAAGTCCTGACGCATGGAGCTTTGCCGCGGGTTCCTGGCCATGGCTTACCTTGCCGCAGGGTCTGTCTCCGGGGGCGGCGGGGAGCCGCCCGCCTGGGGGTACAAAGGGCAGGATTATTAAAGCACGCACTCTGTCCGGAGGCAAGCCTCGCCCGGCGGGGGACCAATAAGGTCAGGGCCGGAAAAATCCGGCCCTGAAGGGGGAGGGGGGAAGGACGTGCCTTCCAAGGTGAAGAGGGTCCCACCGCTGGGGAGCCCTGGTGCGGACAGGGCGGGAATCGCGCAGCGGCGGTGCTGGGGGGGGCGGACGCCCGAATCAGAGGTGCATTTATTTCCATTTCGACCTTAGCAACAGCCAACCAGAGAGTCAATGAATTTTTCAAGATGTAGTGCCATTTTTTCGTACCCACCACTAGATGTTGGAAAATAGCGCCGGTCTACAAGCACTTAGCCCCCACGGTCCATCTCACCCGATAGGGGCGTGAGGTGCACTGAGCATTTATTGTAACGCGGATAATTCCTGTTATTAGTCATATGGTGGTTTAATGGGTGCTTCCATGCCGGGTTATTTCGGGGTTTCACGGCTCAGTGTACCTGGCAAACCATTGCCTGCGCAAAACCGGACGCCCCCACGGTGACGGAAGGCCGAAATTTGTCGGAATATTGGGGAGGCAAAGGGGTTGGGCCGCTCCGCGAGCGGGAGGGGAACGGGTGCACCCGTGGGGCGTGTGGCGGCCGAAGGTACTCGTAAAACGTCAGGTGGGTTTGCGGGCGGGGCCAGACTCGCCGGCCGGGGGGCGGCGGGGGAGCCCCGCCCGGGGGTGGCGGGCGGCAGAGCCCTCCAGGCCCTGCCCCGGCCCGGGGGAAGGCGAGCCGCCGGCGGGGCCCGGCCGGAGCGGCGGCCTCCCCCCGGAGGATCAGGCGCCCAGGGCCCGTGGCAGTTGATCCAGCCAGGCGGCCAGGGTGGCCCCGCTCCCTTGCCAGAAGTGATCCAGCCCCTCCACCAGCTCCAGGTGGCAGGCGGGGCACCCGTCGGCATAGGCCGCCAGCGCCCGGGGCGGGGCGAACTCGTCCAGGGTGCCGGAGAGGATATGGAGCGGCCCCGGACCGGGCCACGGCGGCGGGGTCTCCAGCACCACGGCCGGCGAGACCCAGAATCCCGCCGCCAGGTCCCCCGCCTGCAAGGCCGTCTGGGCCGCCACCAGGGCCCCAAAGGAATAGCCCATGAGCACCAAGGGCCCCACCCCCTGTTCCCGGAGCCAGGCCAGGCCGGCCAGGGCGTCGGCCACCTCGGCCCGGCCCCCGTCGTGGCGGCCGGTGGAGCGGCCCACCCCCCGGAAGTTCAGGCGCAGCGCCAACATCCCCCGGGCCGCCGCCTCGCGGGCCAAGGCCGTGACCACGTGATTGTGCAGGTCCCCGCCGTACAGGGGGTGGGGGTGCAGAATCAGCGCGCCGCCCCGGGGCGGGTCGGCCGGGGGCGTGGCCAGGGCTTCCAGGGTGATGCCGTCGGTGGTGGTGAGGAACAGGGAGGTGCTGGACATGGGCAAGTTCTCCTTGAGGAGTCCGGCCGCGGGGCCGGAGGCCGGAAGTTGGCGGACGGCAGAGCGGGAGCTGGAGGGAATACCCCTCCGCGTGGTCCCCGGCGGCAAGCCACCGGAAGTCAAGCCGGGCGACCGGACAAGGCGGTTCTTGGTTCAAGAATCACTTTCGGCAGAAATTGCAGTACGAAGACGCCTGTCGTTCACGTTAACGGAAAAAATGAGTTTTGGGGGAGAAAGGGGCGGGGGGGGAAACCTGCGGGGCCCCCGGAAAAGCGCGGCCTTCTGGGGGTGCAGATCCCCTCTTCCCGTTTCTCCGACAAGCCATTTCTCCGACAAGCTCCCCGGTCCGGGCCGCCTCCATATTGCCCCTTGGCCCGGCGCCTGGCAAGCCCCCAGCGAACTACACAATTGTAGGAGAGTAGGGGGCAACCTACCCTCATGTGGGCGGTTCAGCTTCCTCCGCGGCGCGGCACATGCGCGCAACCATCCGTTTTATTGGTTCATTTGTTGAACCACTTCCGTTAGGCACAGGCCTTGTAATAGAGAACGGCATGAAAGACAGGGTCACAGAATCCGAGCTCATGGTGCTCCAGCAAATCAGCCACCTGACCAGCCGGGTGATGGAGCTGGACCAAGTCCTGCAAAACACCCTGGAGATCCTGGCCGAGTACTTGTCCCTGGGCCGGGGCTGGGTCCTCTTGGGCGGCGAGCCCGGCCCCCGGCTGGAATTGCGGGCCTCTTGGGGCCTGGCCCCCGCGGACCAGCCCGCCAGTCCCTTGCCCCCCGGCGAGGACACCGCGGCCCGCATCGTCAAGGCGGCCCAGCCCTTCTTCATCCCGGCCCTGTCCGGCAGGCCGCAGTTCCCCGGCCAGACCCCGGCCCCGGGCCCCGCCCGGGAAAGCCTGGCCTGCCTGGGCGCGCCCATCGTGGTGCACAACAAGGTGGTGGGGGTCATCCTGGTGGACCGCCTGTTCGGCGACGAGGTCCCCCCCCGCGAAGACCTCCTCTTCCTGACCATGGTGGCCCATCTGTTGGGCCAGTTTTTTTTGGTCAACCGCGAGGTGGCGGCCCGGGAAGCCGGCCTGCGCCACGAGATCCACATGCTGCGGGCCGAGTTGGGCGACCGCTACAACCAGTTCCTCCTGGTGGCCCGCAGCCCGGCCATGCGCGAGGTGCGCGAGCTGGTGGGCAAGGTGGCCCCCAGCCGGGCCTCGGTGCTTCTCTGGGGCGAGGCCGGGGTGGGCAAGAGCATGGTGGCCCGCACCATTCATCAGGAAAGCAACCGGGCCAAGGGACCCTTTGTAAAAGTCAACTGCGCGGCCCTGCCCGAGGCCCTGTTGCAGTCGCTCCTGTTCGGCCAGGAGAAGGGCTCCTTTGACGGCAGCGGCGAGGCCCGCCCGGGCCGGGTGGAGGAGGCCGACGGCGGCACCCTGTTCCTGGACGAGGTGGGCGAGCTGACCCTGCCCTTGCAGGCCAAGCTCCTCCGGCTGTTGCAGGAAAAGGAGTTCGAGCGCCTGGGCTCCACCCAGACCCGCCGGGTGGACTGCCGCTTCATCGCGGCCACCCGCCGCGACCTGGGCGACCTGGCGGCCAGCGGCCGCTTCCGCGAGGACCTGTACTACCGCCTGAACGTGTTCCCCATCACCATCCCCCCGCTCCGCCAGCGGCGGGAGGACATCGAGCCCCTGGCCCTTTGTTTCCTGGACAAGTATGCCGGCCACTATGGCCGCCGCTTGCAGATGGCTCCCCAGGCCTTCACCATCCTCAAGCACTATCCCTGGCCCGGCAACGTGCGCGAGTTGGACAACCTCATGGAGCGCCTGGTCATCATGGTGGACAAGCCGGTCATCAACCTGGCCGACCTGCCTTCCTTTCTCTTTCACCGGGAAAAAGCCGGCTTTCCCGAACCCGATCTCAACATGTCCCGCCTGGAAGAAATGGAAAAGCGCGAGGTGGTGGCCGCCCTGGAACGCCATCACTGGGTGCAGTCCCATGCCGCCGGCGAGCTTGGCATAACGTTGCGGCAGCTTGGCTACCGCATCAAGAAGTTCGGTCTGGAAAAGACCGTGAAGGAGAGGCGCCGTCGGACCAACGGCCCCCTCCCGGCGCGTGTGCGCTGATTTCCGTACCCATTATCCCTTTCCCTTTTCCCTCTCCCTTCCTCCTAGGGCCGCCTGCTTTCGCGGGCGGCCCATTTTTTAGTAGATAGCTCGTCTCAGGCCGTCCTGGCCTGAGACAAGCGGCCCCTGGGGTAAAACGCGGTTTTACCCCAGGGGTGCGATTTGCTTCGGTTTGGGAAAACCTCCGCAAATCGGCGGGCCATCCTGTCCCGCCCAGGCTGTGGGAAACAGCCTGGGGCCGCCTGCTTGCGCAGGCGGCCCATTTTTTATTGGATAGCTTGTTGCAGGCCGTCCTCTCCGGCCTCAGGCCGACAGCGCCTCCTCCCATATGCCTTGAACCGGGGGGGGCTCCCCCCGGTCCGCCGCCAGCCCCGCCGACCGCCCTCCGGCCGGGGCGCCATTTTTGCCCAGCCCCGGCCGGGCGCCGCTGGGCAATAAATGCCGGGTGGGCCAAATGGGACCGGACGGCCATCTGATTTTTTTAGGCAATCATTTAAGATGGTTATATTTGGAACCCCCGTTCAGGGTCTTTGGCACGGAAGTTGTACAAACTTGAGTCGCCGGAACTTCTAATTGCCCACAGGAGGCCTCGATGAATTCCAAAAACATCCTGATCGGCGCTGGCGCCTTGGTGGTGCTGGGTGTGGCCCTGGTCGCCGGCCGCGACCTCTTGATGTTCTTCAATCCCGCCGGGTTGGCCCTGGTGGTGGGCGGCACCCTGGTAGCGGTGTTCCTGGCCTTCCCCAAGGAGACCCTGCAGGAGGTTTGGAACCAGCTGAGGAGCCTGGGCCAGCCCCGGGTCATGTCCACCGAGCAGCTGGTGGAGTTGTTCAGCAACCTGGTCAAGAAGCGCCGCCTGGAAGGCCCCCGCGCCATGGAAGAACTGGCCGCCGCCACCGGCAATCAGTTCCTCCTGCTGGGCGTGGCCCTGGTGGCCGACGAGCGGCCCCCGGAGGTCATCCGCGAGCGCCTGGAGCAGGAGCTGGACTTCTTCCTTTCCCGCCGGGAATCGGAACGGGCCGCCCTGTCCTTCATGGGCCGGTTGGCCCCGGCCTTTGGCCTGGCCGGCACCATGGTGGGCCTCATCCGCATGCTGCACACCCTGAAGGACCCGGGCAGCGTGGCCGAAGGCATGAGCGTGGCCCTCTTGACCACCTTCTACGGCCTGATGCTGGCCAACCTGGTGGTGCTGCCGGCCGAACGCAAGCTGAAGGAACACAACCGCGCCGAGGCGGTGGAGATGACCCTCATCACCGAGGGCGTCCTGGGCCTGTCCCACGAGGAAAACGCGGCGGCCCTTTCCGCCCGCCTGCGCTCCTTCCGCTTCGCCCATACCGAGACCGCGGCCCCCGCGGCCAACCGCTCGGCCGGCCCGGCTTGGCTTAAGAACCTGCGCCCCTTGACCCCTGCTGCTACCCGGAGCACCGGAGATGATGTCTAACAGCGCCGCTGGCGGACTGCCGCTCGACACTCTGCCCCTGGAGGTCGAGGCCCTGAAAAGGGTCCAGGAGAGGGATGAAGCCCAGGTAAAGGGCCTGGAAGACCGCTCCAGCCGGACCAAGCAGCGCACCATGCGCGACGAAGCCGGCACGGATCGCTCCCGGCGGCCCCTGGCCCGCTTCGCGGACACCGAGGAGCCCCCCAGCTTCTACCTGTCCATGAGCGACCTGATGAGCATGCTCCTGGTCTTCTTCGTGCTCATCTTCTCCCTGTCCGAGGGCGGCACCCCGCTGCCCTCCGACACCAAGCCGGGCGAACACGTGGCCCAGGCCGCGGTGCCGGCGACAGCCAACGCCAGCGAGCCCTTCCCCCTGCCCGAGCCCCTGCCCCGGGATTACCAGGAAGGCATCGCCCTGGTCCAGGGCCGCGGTCAGGTGGACCCCGGCCTGGCCCACAACCGGAAGCCCGCCGCCCCGCCAGCCGCCCGCTTGGCCCTGGGCCAGGGCGGCTACGTGGACCGCCGCATGCTGACCCTGGTTTCCCAGGCCAGCACCCTGCCGGCCGAGGCCGTGCCGGCCGTGCGGCCGGTGGAACCCCAGGGCGGGGCCCTGGTGGGCGAGGTGCGTCCCCCCCTGCCCGCGGGCGACGGCGGCCCCGCCGGCCTCTGCCCCGAAGCCGACGACCCGGTGGGCGCCCTGGCCGGGCGTATGCGCGGGCTGAACTGCGACGGGGTGGAAGTGGTGCAGACCCCGGAGAGCGTGATCCTGCGCCTGCCCGAAGCCATCACCTTTGACAGCGGCAGCACGGTCATCCGGACCAACATGCTGGCCAACCTGGAGCGCCTGGCCCAGATCCTGGCTGACGGCTCCGGCGGCCGGGTGCGCATCTCCGGCCACACCGACGACGTGCCGATCCACAACGATCGTTTCGCCAGCAACTGGGAGCTGTCCGCCGCCCGCGCCGCCCAGGTGGCCCGGGCCCTGCTGCAGCGCGGCCTGGACCCGGCCCGGGTGACCATCCTGGGCCTGGCCGACCAGGAGCCCCTGGCGCCCAACGACACCTGGGATAACCGCCAGATGAACCGCCGGGTGGAGATCGCCATGCACCTGGACGGCTGACGCCGCCCCCCTTCCGCGAAAACACTCCGCCCCGGCCACCTGGCCGGGGCGGTTTTTTTTTGGGGCCGGAGCGGCCGGCTACAGGGAAAGTTTTTCCCCCTGCCGGGGCAAGGACCAGGGGGCGAGGGGGGCGAAGGGGGCGGCCCGCCTACCTCCGGTCCAGGCCCGGGGCGTAGCCGGTCACCGGGTTGGCCCTGAGGCGGACCAGGTCGGTGGAGGGGATCTGGGCCAGGTACGCCTCCTGGCTGGCCGGGCCGTGCACCCACTGGGCCAGGTAGGCCTGGAAGCCCGCCTCGTCCCTGGCCACCTGGCCGTAGTGCCGCAGATGGGCCGGGTCGTAGTCGTAGAAATAAAAGGCCGCCGTGGGGTGGGCCCCCCAGGGGGAAAGGACCACCGCGTCCACCATAAAGGGCGGCAGGGTGTTCTGGTCCGGGTCCTGGCGCAAGAACTCCGTGGGCACGATCTCCTCGCAGGACACGATCACCCGTTTGGCCGCGCGGGCCTGCTCCACGTCCGCGAAGGTGAGCCCCTTGATCCGGACCGTGCCGTCCTCGCCCACGTACTGGGCGTGCAAGAGGGCCACGTCCGGGTTCAGGGCCGGCAAGAGCACCACCTTTTCCGTGGGGTCAAAGGGGTTCTCCTGCACGATCAGCTTTTGGTTGGCCACCCCGGGGAGCGCCCGGGTGGCCGGACCGAAACCCTCTTTGGCGATGAGGTCGGTGCCGAAACCGCTCCGGGAGGGGATGAAGGGGATGCCCAGGGAGCCGGCCAAAAACCGGAGGCTCATCTGGAAGTTGGAGTAGTCCTCCACCTCCAGGGCGCCGGCGGCCACCGCCCGCCGGAAACACAGGCAGGTGGGGGCGAAGCGCCCGGTGCCGCCATAGGCGATCTCCAGCCGGGCCACACAGCCGGCCCCGATCAACAGGTCCATGGCCTGGCCGTGGGAATGCACCACCAGGTGCAGGTCGCCGATGCCCTGGCGGATGATCTCCCGGGTGAGGTGCATGGGGTTGCGGCTGACCGTGAAGCCGCCCAGGACCACCTGGCTGCCCGGCTGCACGAATCTCTCCACCGCCTGGGCGGCGGTCATCAGTTTGCCGCACACCCCGTTGGCAAGGGGCTGTTCCAACTCTGGTCTCCTCTGGCCCGGCGGAAGGCGCGGGGCTTCCGGCGGGGCCCGGCCGGGCCGGCGGCCGGGAAGCCCCGGCGGCCTCCGCCCGGCAGGTTGGCTCTGGTTGGCGGACGCGGCCGGGAGGCCCGTCCGCCCTCAATGCTTACTCGTAGTCCTCCGCCTGGTGCGGCAGGGGCGGGATATGCGCCGGGGTGTGGAACTTCTGCAAGGCCACCACCACAATGAGCGCCGCGCCGCCCACCACGTCACCGTACCAGGTGGGCCAGAACAGCCCCGCCGCGGCCACGGCCATGAGGCCGGTCTCCAGCCAGGTGGCCATGCGGAACAGATAGCGCTCCAGGCAGGCGGCAAAGATGACCAGCCCGGCCGTGGTGCTGAGCCAGGTGAAGATCACGTCGGTCATGTCCCCGTTCATCAACAGCGGCCGGTAGGCCATGATGATGGGGATGATGTACAGGCCCTTGGCCAGTTTCCAGGAGACGAACGCCGTCTGCATGGGGTTGGCCCCGGCCACCCCCGCCGCGGCAAAGCTGGCCAGGCTCACCGGCGGGGTCACGTTGGCGTCCTGGGAATACCAGAACACGATCATGTGGGCCACCAGCACGGGCACCCCCATGTCCATCAGGGCCGGGCCGGCCAGGGTGGCCAGCACGATGTAGGAGGCGGTCACGGGGAGCCCCATGCCCAACACCAGGCTGGCCGCGCCGATCAGGAGGATGGCCAGCACCTTGATGCCAAAGGACAGGTCCAGGACCAGGCTGGAGAACTTCAGCCCCATGCCGGTCAGGGAGACCATGCCCACGATGATGCCCGCCGCGGCGCAGGCCACCGAGACCATCACCGCGTTGCGCCCGCCCTTTTCCAGGGCCTGCAAAAGTTTGGCGAGCCCCATACGGCTGGACTTCTTGAGCAAGGAGGCCAGGTAGGTGGTGACCACCGCCAGGAAACCGGCCATCATGGGGGTGACGTTGTGCAGCAGGGCCGTGACCAGAATGGTCAGGGGGATGATGAAGTGGAAGTTCTCCTTCAACACCACCCAGGCCTTGGGCAGGTTCTCCTTGGGCTGGCCCATGATCCCGTACTTCTGGGCCTCGAAATGCACGAACATCAGCACCGTGAGGTAGTACATGATGGCCGGGACGATGGAGACCTTCACGATGGTGAGGTAGGGGGTGTTGGTGAACTCGGCCATGAGGAAGGCCCCGGCCCCCATGATCGGCGGCATGAGCTGGCCGCCGGTGGAGGCCGCCGCCTCGATGGCCCCGGCCACGTGGGCCCGGTAGCCCACCTTTTTCATCATGGGAATGGTGAAGGTGCCGGTGGCCACCACGTTGCCCACGGCCGAACCGGAGACCGAGCCCATGAAGCCGCTGGCGATGACGCTGGTCTTGGCCGGGCCGCCGCTGAAGCGGCCGGTCAGGGCGTGGGCCATGTCAATGAAGAAGCCGCCGCCGCCGCTGACGTCCAGAAAGGCCCCGAACAACACGAAAATGAACACAAAGGTGGCGGCCACCCCCAGGGGCAGGCCGAACACACCCTCGGTGGTGAGCCACAAGGTGGTGGCGATGCGCTCCACGTTGTAGCCCTTGTGGATGATCAACTCCGGCATGTGGGGCCCGAAGTAGCCGTACAAAAGGAAGATCAGACAGATCAGGGCCATGGCATTGCCAATGACCCGGCGGCAGGCCTCCATCACCAACAGGACGCCGATAATGCCCACCCACATATCCAGGGGTTTCCATTCGCCCTGGCGGGCGAAGATGGCGTCCAGGTTGAAGACGATGTAGAGGTTGCAGAACACGGCCAGGACCACCAGGCCCACGTCCACGCAGAACCACACCGAGAGCTTGTCCTTGCGGGCGCCCTTGAAAGCGGGGCGCAAGAGAAAGGTGAGGGTGAGGATGGCCGCCAGATGCACCGAGCGTTGCACCATGGCGGTCATGGCGGTGAGGCCCGCGGTGTAGAGCTGGAAAAGACTCAAGCCCACGGCCACCACGGCGACCACTTTGGCCACCAGCCAAACTAGGCTCTCGTTGCGGTCGGCCGGCGGCTGGGGGCGCTCCACCTCGACCGGGATATCCGGGATGCTGGCATTCGAGTTGTCAGGGCCGGGCATGGTTTGCTCCTGGCGTGGCGGGGTTGGTTAGCTCCAGCCAATATTTCTCTAAGAGGTTGATGGGGCGGGCCGCGACCAAAAGGGCCCGGCCCGCGTAGCCGGCCGAAAGATTGAACCTTTGGCCGCGCCAGATGATGGTGTGGTCCACTCCCGGCGAACCCACCCGGAGGACGAAGCCGCCCAGGGGGTAGTGCAGGTTTTCGATGACCTGCACGCCGTCCCGCCCGGTGAAGCGCCCCCGCCCCGGCAGGTCACCCATGCCGGCCCCCACCATGACGAAGCGCTCCTCTTCCACGAAGATGCGGCCGTCACGGTCAGCGGTGTGCACCTCCCAGATGGGAGCATGGTCCACCGAATGGATATAGTTGAGCGTAAAGGGCTCCCCCGGCTCCAGGGGGAGCGCCAGGGCCGGCGGCCCCCCCTTCACCGGGGTGCAGGTCAGCCACAACCCGCCCGGGGTGAGCCAACCCCAGCCCAGTAAGGCCAAACTTAAAAGCAGCCCGGCGGCGGCCCAGGGCCGCCACCGGACTTTCTGTCCAGACATCGCAGGGTTCCGTTCAGGGATAAAGCCTCGCCCCTACATTTTGGGCATCAACTGGTCCGGCACGGCGATCCCCTTCTCCTTCAGGAACTTGATGGTGCCCGGGTGCAACGGGATGGGGCTTTTCTCCACCGCGTTCTCCGGGGTGGTGTACTTGGCGAAGGGGTGGATCTTCTGCATATAGTCGTTCTTGTCGAACAGCACCTTGACCAGGTTGTAGACCAGGTCCTCGGGCAGTTCCTTCTGCACGATGATCACGTTCCACACGCTGATGGTGGGCGTGGCCTGATCCACCCCGCGGTACAAACCGCCCTCCAGGTCCCAGGCGGAGTAGAAGCTGTACTTGTCCGTGACCATCTTCTGCTCGGCGGCGGTGAAGGGCACGATGCGGATGTCATGGGTGGTGGCCAGGTCCAGGATGGAGCTGGTGCCCGGGGCCACGACCCAGAAGCCGGCGTCGATGGTGCCGTCCTTCAAGGCGTTGGCCGTCTCGTTAAAGGACAGGCGCCGCACGTCCATGGCGTCCAGGGGGATGCCCACGGCCGAAAGCACCAGCTCGGCCATGAAGGCGGTGCCGCTGCCCGGCGCGCCGGTGGAGACCTTCTTGCCCTTCAGGTCGCTCACCGTCTTGACGCTGGAGTCCTTCAGGGTCACCAGCTGCAACACGTTGGGGTACATGGCGGCCATGGCCAGGATGCTCTGGGGCTTGTCCTTGAACTTGTCCACCCCGTTGTAGGCTTGATAGGCCACGTCGCCCATGACCAGACCCACCACGGTCTCGCCCTTGTTGGCCAGCTTCACGTTCTCCACCGAGGCGCCGGTCACCTCGGCCACGGCCTTCACGCCGGGCACGTTCTTGGACCAGATCTCGGCCAAGCCGCCGCCATAGGGGTAATACACGCCGCCCGTGCCACCGGTGCCGATGGAGATGAAGGTGGTGGCCGCCACGGCCGGCAGGGCCAGGGCCAAAAGGGCCACGGCCAGCACGGTCAGGGACAGTTTGTTTGCTTTCATATATTCGGCTCCTTATTGCTTTGGTGGTGATCGCCGGTCTCCCGCCGGGAAAGCGGCCGGGCCGGGGTCAAGACCCCGCGCCGGGCCGGTTGGGCCCGCGCCGCCGTCCGGCCCCCCGGGGGCGGGATTCGCCGGCGGCATAGCCCGACGCCATGGTGCGACGCCGTGGTCCGACCTCCTGGCCCGACGTCCTGGCCCGGCTTCTGACGGACCAGGCGCTCAGTAGCTGGCCTTCTTCACCAGAACGGTCAACTCGGTGGGCTTTTGGTCCATGCCCTGCACCGGGTAGACCTCGGTCTTCTCTTCACCGGGCTTCACCACCGGAGGCTTGCCCTTGGGAGGCATCAGACCGCCCACCGCCCGGTCGCCATCCAGGAAGATATTGATCCGGAAGCGCTGGGCCTCCTGGGAGATGTTCTTGACCTTCACCTTGAAGTGCAGGGACTTCTTTTTGTTGAAGGTGTCGAAGTAGCAGTCCAGGTCGGTGACCTGGGCTTCCGGGGTCACCTGCATGCTCACCGCGGAGGCATCCAGGCAGGCGAACATTTCGGGCGCGGCTTTTTTGGCCATGTCCCCCTTGGCAGGGGCCGGAGCCATTTCCGCCTTTTTGCCGGTGTCGCCCTTGGCGGCGCAACCCACCAGGGCCAGGGCCAGCCCCAGGGCCAGGATGGCCAGGCCCAGGGCCTTTCCATGCGATAGTTTCATAATTCCTCCCTTTTGGCTGTTTGGCTGCAAGTGACAAAAAGAGACCCGCCGCGGGCGCACGGCCCGGCAGCTCGGCCGAAAACGGCCGGCCCGCCCCGGGTTGTCCCGCGGAAGGATTAGCTTTGTCTGCCCGGTTGGCGGCTATAAGATAGCTTTTATCCGCCCTGAGTTTAGCCTAATTAACGGTCGTAAAACAACTGCCCAGCGAGGCCCCCGGCCGGGAGAACGCTGATTTCATGCCTCATCACGAGCGCCTGCGGTATGATTTTGACAGCCCGCGCCAAGGGCGGGACGGGAAGGACGAACCGTGAAGCTCAACGCCCTGGAAACCCTGGTGGTGAACAATCCCCTGCGGGCCCGCTGGCAGGCCCGGGTGCTGCAAGGCCTGTTGGTTTTGCACCCGCCCCGACGGGGCGGGGTGGTCTTGGAGATCGGCTGCGGCCGGGGCGAGGGCGCCTTTCAGCTCATCCCCCGCCTCCGCCCGGCCCATTACCTGGCCCTGGACCTGGACCCGGCCATGCTGGCCCGGGCCCGCCGCCGCCTGGCCCGGGCGGGGCTCCTCCCGCGCGCCTCGCTCCTCTTGGCCGACTCCACCCGCCTGCCCCTGCCCCCGGCCTCGGTGGATTTGGTGTTCGGCTTCGGCTTCCTGCACCACGTGCCCCGGTGGCAAGCGGCCCTGGCCGAGGTGGCCCGGGTGCTCCGGCCCGGCGGCGCCTACTACCTGGAGGAGTTTTACCCGGCCTGCTACGCCAACCCGCTCACCCGGCGGCTCTTGGTCCACCCCCGGGAGAACCGTTTCCAGAGCCCGGACCTGTTCCGGGAGTTGGGCCGGGCCGGCTTCCGCCTGGCCGGGGCCCGGGACCGGCCCTGGTGGGGGGTCACGGCCGCGGTGGTGAAGGAAGACTGAGCCGGCGGCCGCGGGCCGGGGCGCTATTTCCTCCCCGCGGGTCCGGAGTTTCAGCTTGACAGACCCCGGGGGCCCATGGCCATTGTGGGCTGAGGGTTCGGGGGTTTGGGTTTTGGACCAGTTAGCGGGAGGAGAGAAGTGAAGGGTTCCAAATTGGTCCGGCTGGCTTGCCTGATCTGCCTGGCAGGGGCCCTGGCCTTGGCGGGCTGCAGCAAGGATCAGATGGTCAACGCCTTTTCCGACGTGACCGGCCGCAGCGCCAATGACGTGCATTTGAGCGCCGACAACTTCCAGGCCAACCTGGGCTCCGGTCTGGGGGCCTATCGGGGCAAGTCCATCCTTTTGAGCGACTTTGCCAACCGGGCCGAGAACACCAAGCAGTTTTCCTATCCGGCCCTGGGCAAAAAAATGTGGTATGTGGTGGGGCACGGCTCCATCGAGGCCTACTTCTGGTACTGCTTCCGCCCCGCCCTGGAATCGGTGGGGGTGCGGGTGTACCAGGACAGCGCCCCGGCCGAGGTGCCCCGCCTGAGCCTGACCCTCCTGCACCTGGATGACCATGTTTTCGTGGGCAAGGTCACGGTCTCCCGCCAGGGGCGGGTGTTCGGCAAGGACATCACCGTGAAGGTCACCCCGCCCGACAGCGAGGACCGGATGGTCTTGACCGAAGCGGCCTATGGCTACATGAACCAGATCATCGCCGCCATCCTCCGGGATCCCGAGATCTCAGCGCATCTGCTGTAACCGGCTGCCCCCGCCGCCCGGTGCCCCCGGGAGGCGGGGGACGGCCGGGGCTGCCGCGGGGAAAGCCTATCGTGGAGTTTACCGTCTGGGGCCCCGGACTGGCCGGCAGCCTGGTTTTCGCCGGCGCCGGGCTGGCCTGGGGCGCCCTGGCCCTCTGGCCCGGCCGGGTCTGGCTGGCCGGGCCGGCCAACCGCTCGCTGGCCCTGTTGTTCGCCTTGGCCGTGGGCCCCCTGGGCCTGGCCGTCTGGCTGTATTGCCTCTTTTGGTTCCTGCCCGGGCGGCCGGACTGGGTCTACCCGGCCCTGGCCTTCCTGCCCCCGGCCCTGGGCCTGTTGCTCGCGCCCCGGCGTCTGGCCGGCTTGCCCCTCCTGGCGGCCGAGCGGGCCCGGGCCGCGGCGCGCCTGGCCGGCCGGGAGAAGTTCTGGGCCGGGGCCTTGCTGGCGGCCCTCCTCCTGGTGGCGGTGAAGGCCGTGGCCTTTCCCCTGGTGGCCGACGACGCCCTGAACTACGCCCTGGTGAGCCGGGAGCTGGCCGCCACCAAGAGCCTGGTGAACTACCCCATGCTCTACGAGGGGGCCCGGGGACTCCTGGTGGGCCAGAAGCACCCGCCGGGTCAGATGCTCCTGTACGCCCTGGCCCGCCTGGCCGCCGGGGACCAGCTGGGCGACCTCTGGACCCGGGCCGGGTCCCTGTACTATTTCCTGCTCCTGGTCTGCACCACGGCGGCCTTGATCCGCCGCCGGGGCGGCTCGCCCCGGGCCGCCCTGTTGGGGGCCTGTCTCTGCCTGGGCCTGCCGCTTCTGGTGAACCAGGCCATCCTGAACACCCTGGACCCGGCCCGGCTCGCCCTGTTCCTCCTGGGGGCCGGGCTGTATGGCCTCTACCTGGCCGAGGGCCGGGCCGGCCTGGCCTGGGCCGGGGGAACCGCCGCGGCGGCGGCCCTGTTCACGCACCTGTCCATGCTCCTGCTGCCGGTGGTGGTGGCCGGAGCGGCCGGGCTGGAGAGCCTCCGGGCCCGCCGGCGGCGGGCCGCGGCCGGCTTCTCCCTGGGCCTGGTGGCCCTCACCCTGGCCTTGTCCCTGGCCCCGGCCGCGCCCTATTTCTGGAAACTCTTCACCCCGCCGGCCGCCCGGCCCGAGGCGGCCGTGGCCGGCCCGGGGCGGGTCCCGGCCCGTTTGGCCGCGCCCCAGGCCACCCTGGGACTCTTCGTGGGGAAGTACGAGCGGGCTGACCACAGCCGGCTGCCGGCCGCGGAGCGGGACTGGGCCTTCACCCTGGACCGTCTGGCCGACGCCCCGGAGCATCTCCTGAACCGACTGGGCGGGCGCCTGGGCACCCGGCTGGGGCCCTTCACCCGCGTCCTTTACTTTTCCGGGGTTTATTGGCTGGGGCTGGGGCTCCTCTGGGCCACCGCCCGCCGCCAGTGGCCCCGGGACGCCTTTTACCGGGGGTCGCTCATCCAGATCGGCCTGGTTTTCCTGTTGGTGACCCCGTTCCAGTACGCCAACCCCCGCTTCATCCTCACCGGGGCTCCCCTGGTGGTGGTGTTCTGCGGCCTGGCCTGGCAGGCCGTGGCGGAAAGCCCCCGCCAGCGGCGGCGGCCCTGGACCCGGCTCTGGCCCGCGGTGTTGGGCCTCTGCCTGGTCACCGGCCTGGCCGTGGCCGGCTGGCAAAAGGGCGATCTGCGGCTGGCGGACGCCCCCACCTGGCAGCAGCTCCGCCAGGGGGCCCGGGATTTCCTGGGCGCCCCGGACTACTACCGCCTTTTGCACTGGCTGGAATTCCAGGACCCGGACCGGGAGGAGAAAATCCTCTGTTTCCGCGCCGCCCCCTTTTTCTACTACACCCACCGGCAGGGGGTGGCCTACCGCTTCTCCCCCCTGACCCGGGACCTCTTCACCGCGGTGTGCGGCCAGGACCTCACCCCGCGGGAGCTGGCCCGGGCGCTCCGGGCCCGGGGCATCCACCGCATCCTGGACGACCCCAACTACGCCACCTATATCCGCTTCCGGGAGAGCTGCTTCCCGGACCTGTTGGCCTCGCGCCTGGTGCGGGTGGTGCGGCGCTCCGGCCTGGTGACCCTGTGGGAGCTGGTCCCGGGGCCGGACGAGGCCCCGCCGTCCCCGCCGGCCCCCGCGACCCCTACAAGATGAAGTCCGTGGACAGGAACTTGGACTTGCGCCCGTGCACGATCCGGTTCAACAGCTCCTTGTTCAGCGGGCTGCCCTTGGCCGCCACCAGGGTGCGGATGGTGAACACCCGGAGCGCGTCCGACACCGACAGGGTGCCCTCGGCCGAGTCCTTGCGCCCGGTGAAGGGGAAGGTGTCCGGACCCCGCTGGCACTGGCAGTTCAGGTTCAGGCGGCAGACCTGGTTCACCAGGGGGTCGATGAGCCGGGCCATGTCGTCGGGGTCGCGGCCGAAAAGGGAGAGTTGCTGGCCGTAGTTGGAGTTCACCACGTAGTTGATGGGCTCCTCCAGGTCGGTAAAGGGCACCACCGGGATCACCGGACCGAACTGCTCCTCATGGAAGACCCGCATGGCCGAAGTCACCGGGTAGAGGATGGCCGGCTTGAACAGGGTGCCCTCCACCCGGCCGCCGGTGGGGTTGATCACCCGGGCCCCGTGGTCCACGGCGTCCTGCACCAGGCCGGCCAAATACTCGGTCTTGCCCTCTTCGGGCAAGGGGGTGATGGACACCCCCTCGTCCCAGGGCATGCCGGCCTTCAGCTCCTCCACCGCCTGGCTGAAACCGGCCAGGAAGCGCTCGGCCAGGCTCTGGTGCACGAAGATGGTCTTGAGCGCGGTGCAGCGCTGGCCGTTGAAGGACAGGGAGCCCAAGACGCATTCCTGGATGGTCAGCTCCAGGTCGGCGTGGGGCAAAATGATGGCCGGGTTCTTGGCCTCCAGGCCCAGCACGCTCCGGAGCCGGTGGGGCCGGGGGTGCTGCTGCTTGAGTTGGGTGGCCACCCGGCTGGAGCCGATGAAGGCCAGGGCGTCGATGCCTCCCGAGGTCATCAGCGGGCCGGTGACCGTGCTGCCCCGGCCCAACAGGGTGTTGACCACCCCGGGCGGGAAAGAGTCGCGGAAGGCCTCCAACAAGGGCTGGTAGAGCATGATGCCGGCCTTGGGCGGCTTGAACACCACGGTGTTGCCCATGATCAAGGCCGGGATCAGGGTGGTGAAGGTCTCGTTCAGGGGGTAGTTGAAGGGCCCCATGCACAGCACCACCCCCAGGGGGGCCCGGCGGATCATGCCGAAGATGCCTTCCTCGATCACGAAGCGGGAAGAGGTGCGGTCCAGGGCCTTCAGGGCCTCCACGGTGTCCCGGATATAGGCCACCGTGCGGTCGAACTCCTTTTGGGCCGCGGAGAGGCTCTTGGCGATCTCCCACATGATGAGGTTCACCACCTGGTCGCGGCGCTCCACCAGACGGCGGCCAAAGGCGGCGAAATGCTCCAGGCGCTGCTCCACCGGCATGGTAGGCCAGTCGCCCCGGCCGTGCCGGTAGGCCTGCTGGGCCGCCTCCAGGGCGGTCAGGGCCTCGGGCTCGCCCATGAGCGGGAATTGGCCCAGCTCGCGGGGGGCCAATTGGCCGTCCCGCCAGCGCAGAAGCGGCGAATGGGCGGTCTTGAAAGGTCCGGACCAGGCCCGCAGTTCGCCGTTCAGGAGATAATGGTCCATGACCAGGGGCGAGGGCGGCCGGTACTGGGCCGGGATCTGGTCTTCCAAAGGAAAATAGCTCATGGCGGCCTCCAGGGATGGGCTGAGAGCTTTTGGGAGGAAGAGGAAGATGTGGGGGGAAACCCCTTTTTGTGAACAAAAAGGGGTTTCCCCCCACACCCCCCTTCCCCCAAAAAACTTCATATGTTTCATCGGGTTGAGAAATCATCATCCTCGATTCGCAAGTCTTGGGGAATTTGCGGCCGGCAAGGAGACGGTCGAACGGCAATCAAAGGCGTAGCCGGCGGGCGGCTGATGAATTTTTTTCGCCCCGGACCGGCACAGCCAGATGTTTGCCGGCCAGGCGACGGCCGCGTCGCCGCGGCTGGCGTAGCGGGTCGTGTCAGGTTGCCCTCCGGGCGTGGCCGCGTTCGCTCCCGTAGTTAAGCTGGAGGAAGCGCTTGGTGACCTCAAACTCCCCCTGATGTTTTGCGCCCCGGACCGGCACAGCCAGATGTTTGCCGGCCAGGCGACGGCCGCGTCGCCGCGGCTGGCGTAGCGGGTCGTGTCAGGTTGCCCTCC
>JAHLLK010000144.1 GCA_020444165.1 Deltaproteobacteria bacterium
GCGAGCAAACTACGGGAGCGGGCGAGGTTGGTGCGGAGGTCAACCTCGCCCGACACGATATGCCAGCCGCGGCACGCGGCCACGCGGCTAGAGCTTGAGTTTTTCGCCGTTCAGCCACTGCTTGCCCTTCACCGATATCGAGCGGACCAGGGTATCCATGACCGGGCAGTGGTCTTCGACCATCTTGATGAGCTGGGCGATTTGTTCCTTGGAGGCAGGGGACTCGAGGCGGGTTTCGAACTTGATCTCGGTGTAGCCGGCCGGGATGTTGTCGTCCAGGGCCAAGAGGCCTTTGAGGTCCAGGTAGCCGCGCGCGTTGACTTCCACCTTGTTCAGGGGGATATCCATGAGGGCGGCCATGGCCGCGTACATGATCTCCTGGCAGGTGCCCAGGGCGGCCAGGAGCAGTTCCACGGGGTTGGCCCCGGAGTCCTTGCCGCCCAGGAGCGGCGGCTCATCCACCGGCAGGGGCGGAAAATCCCGGATTTTCGCCTCGCAGGTGACGCCGGAGATCCAACGGGTTTCCGCGCTGAACACCACCTCGGAGTTGGCCGCGCCAGCCGCCACTTGTTCCCGCAGGCCGCCGATGGCGGCTTTCAGATCATCGCCCATGCTCTCTTTCCTCCTGTTTGCGGGTGCCGGCCGCCCGGGGGCGTCGTAGCGGCCTCCTTTGTGTTCTTGTACCAGGCTAACAGAACCCGACCGCGCAGGGGGTAGAATCGATTTTAAAAAAAGGAGCGCGGAGGACCCGGATTGGTTGCGTTCGGGTTTCGAGCGGGGCGAGCCAGAGGGAAGTTAAACGACAGCAGACGGTCAGATAGGGGGTTCAGAGCGTTCCGGCCGCCCAGCGGGGAAGCCGGAACGCCCGCGGGGCTTAAGGCTTGATGTAAGCGTAGCCTTCCTGCTGCAGCTTGGTCAGCTCGGCCACGCCGGCCGGCACCACCATGACCTTGATGACCAGGTTGTCGGGATCCATATTGTGGGCCTTTACGGTGTTATTGCACAGACGGAACACCAAGCCCTGGCCGGTGAGCTTCTGCAACATCTTGGCGAGGTCCTCGGTGGTCTTCTGCTTGTCCAGCATCACCCAGGCTTTGGAGTGCACCACGGCGGTAATCTGCAGATTGTCCAGGCCCACGGCGTTGATGTGGTTTTGCATGTTCTTCAGGCCGCCCAGGTTGATTTTGGGATCATCGCCGTTGAAGTGATAGACCACCTTTTGTTTGCCATAGCCCTCTGCTGCCCTGGCGGGAATCGGCAAGGAGAAAGAAAACAGGCTGAGGGCCGCGAGCAGAGCGAAGGTGAGAGGGTATAAAATTCCTTTCATGATCAGTCTCCGTTCCTTATTGTTTTCTCGGCAGGAATCCACCACTCGCTTCCGCTGAGCGGCAGTTGGGACGAGGCGGAACCGCAGTATAAATTACCCCTGGATGGCAGGGTGGTGGTATATACCCTGTCTGTTACAATGAGGCCATTGACCTGGGCAGGTCAAGTTGTGCGACGGCTGTCCTGCAACCCGAGGCTTATCGCCCGCAGCCTTTTGTTTGCGGTGCGAGCGGGCTTCGGGCGCATGTTAGTTAGTTCAGGTGGTTAGCCCGGACCGACTCGCTATGCCAGCCACGGTGCGCGAATTTTCGTTTTAAATTTCCTGCCCCGCTTGCGGCGGGTCCGGCGGCATCTGCACGCCGCCCGGGGCGTAACGTAGCAGAGCGGGATTACTTCGGGAGCGTACAAAGTTGGCCTGAATGATGGCCTCTCCCGACCCGTTATGCCAGCCGCGGCTACGCGGCACGGAGGGAAGCGTTAGCATGCCCAGAGAATTCCTCGACTGGCGCAAACATCGTTTGCCTTACCCCACCAGCCTCACCATTGACATCCACTCCCACTGCAACGCGCGGTGCAAGATCTGCCCCTACCCCACCCTGAAGGACACCCTGCCCATGGGCTTCATGGAGGAGGCGCTTTTCCACCGGCTGATCGACGAGTTCGCCGAGCTGAAGCGACAGCAGCACATTCGGGGCCACGTGATCTTCTGCAACATGGGGGAGTTGTTCCTGGACCCGCAGGTGCTGGACAAGATCGCCTACGTGCGAGACCGTGGCCTGGAACTGATCATCCAGACCAACGCCGCCCTGATGACTCCGGACAAGACCGACGCCCTGGTGGAGATGGGCTATGCCTCGCCAACCTATATCTCCTTCCACGGCATCACCCCGGAGGTGTACCGCAACATCATGGGCCTGCCCTATGAGAAGGCCCTGTCCCACACCCGCTACGCCATCGAGAAGCTGCCCGACGTGAAGATCCGCTCCTTCTCCTACCAGTACCCCCTGGGCGAGGCCCGCAAGGTGCTCCGATTCTGGCAAAGCGTCAAGCCCGGGCTGAACGTGAAGCTGCACGTGCCCAACTCCCGCACCGGGCTCCTGCCCCATCTGGCCCGCACGCCCCTCAAATACCCCGGCCCCTGGCTGGCCGGCTGCAAAAAGGGCCTGCCGCTCAGGGATATGGTGGTGGCTTTCAATGGCCAGGCGGTGCTCTGCTGCGAGGACATGGGCCGGCACGGGGTCCTGGGCGACGTGTCCCAAAGCTCCCTGGTGGACGTGTGGAACTCCCAGCGGGCCCACAAGATCATGGACTATCTCTACGGCGGCGGTTGGGGTGAGCGGGACAGCAAATTCCTGTGCCGCCGCTGCGAGTTCGGGCTTTCCACCCAGTTCCGGCGGCTGGTCAAGAACGTGGATCACAACTGGCAGATGCTCACCAAAGCCACCTTCTAGCGGCGTGCCGCCGGCGGCATGTTGCCGCCCCCAATGCGGGTCGGGCCAGGCTATCCTTCGCACCAAACCCCCACGCTCCCGGCCGCGTCGCCGCGGCGGGCGTAACGGGTCGGGGCTGGCTCTCCTCCGTACCGAACTCGCGCGCTCCCGGCCGCGTCGCCGCGGCGGGCGTAACGGGTCGGGGCTGGCTCTCCTCCGTACCGAACTCGCGCGCTCCCGAAGTTGGCTCGCCAGGGGGAAACCTTCACGGAGCGGTGCCTCTTCAGCGTAGCGGACCCATCCAAGCTACTCCTTGCTTCCACCTCCCTCTCCCTTTAAGTAAAGCTTTTACCCAAAAGGAAACCCGGCCCTTGCGGGCCGGGTCGTTGAGTTCCTTTGGTTTCCGGAAGGCCTATAGCGGCGCCCGGAACAACATGGTGGAGGCCGTGAGGCCGCGCGCCTGCACCTTGCCGTAGAGGGCCATGGGCTGTCCGTCGGCCGGGTCCAACTCGCCCCATTGGGCGGTGAGCCGGGTCTCGCTGGGCGTTCCCTTGTCAAAGACCAACTCGAGGTCCTTGAAGGTGAAGTGCCCGTTCTCCAGGGCGGCCTCGGCCGCGTTGAGCTCCCACATGGTGCCGCGGTCGGTGACCTGGCTGTAGGAGACGTTGTTCACGGCCAAGCGGTTGGCCTGGGCCACTTGCTGCACCGGCCGCTCGTCCAAGACCGGGCCGGTCCGGAGCGCCAGGGAGAAGCCACTGCCCAGGGCCAGGGAGAGCGCCGCGGTGCCGAAGGCCAGGCCGGCCCGCTGCCACATGGGGGCGGGAGCCTTGGCCGTGGCCAGGTCGCGGGTCAGCCAGCCGCTGCGGTGGCAGGTCACCAGGGCCACGAAGCTGATCCAGAACAGGCCCAGGATGAAGTACACGCCGTAGAGGAAGATCCACAGGTTCTCGCTGCCCCGGTATTTCAGCCAGTACAACAGCGCCGGGATCATGCCCGAGACTACCGCGGCGATGATCAGGTTCAGGCCCACCCCCAGGGGGTTCATGATGAGGTAGTACACCAGCCAGAACTTGAGCACCTCGCCCACGGTGAGCTGATAGATGTGCAGGAGCAGGTTGATGCGGGCGCCCAGGGCCGAGTCTTCGCGGAACTTGGTGAACAGGAACCCGGTCATGACGATGCTCTCGCGCACGTTGCTGCGGCCCCAGCGCATGAACATCTTGCACAAGCCGCGGTGCTTGGTGGGCACCTTGGTATAGACTATCGAGTTGCCCTGGAACCGCACGTGGAAGCCGGAGCGCAGGATCAGGTTGGTCAGGGCGCGGTCCTCGCCGATGGTGGCTGGACGACCGAAGAAGGTCTGGTTCATCCACTCGTCCATCACCGGCAGGATCACGCTGGCCCGATAGGCCGACAAGGCGCCCGGGGTGCACATGACCGTGTTGACCCGGCTTTGGGCGGCCCGGACGTAGTCGAAGCTGTAGGTGAACACCACGTCCAGCATGCGGGGGAGGATGCCGTCCGCTTTGTTCAGCACCCGCACGTTGCCGGCCACGCCGCCCACCTTGGCGTCCACCACAAAGGGGCTTACCAGGTTACGGATGGTGTCGGCCTCCACCAGACAGTCGCTGTCGATGGTGACCAGAACCTCGCCCCGGCTGCGCAGGAACCCGGCCAACAACGCCTTGCGCTTGCCGCCGTTTTTGGGCTGCTTCACCAGCTCCACCCGGGGGCCCAGTTCGCGGCCGGCCAGCTCCATCCACTCCCAGGTGTCGTCCTTGGAGCCGTCGTCCACGGACACGATCTGCAGCTTTTCCGCGGGGTAGTTGCTGGCGGCCACCGAGAGGATGGTCTCACGCACCAAAGGCCCTTCGTTGTAAGCGGGGATGATCACGCTTACCACGGGCAGCTCTTCATCGGAGACGCTGGGGGTGGCCTTGTAGGTAACTACCAGATAGATGCGCCAAACCAACACGCCGAAGCCCACGGCCACGGCGCTGGCCCAGATGAGAATCTCCGTCAAGCTGGCGGATTCGGGGTGGAACAAGGGCACTGCCTGGACCCGGGACTCCAGACGGGACAGGTAGATGAAGGTGACCGCCATTGTTCCGAGCAGGGTCACCCATTTGATAATCGAATGGCTGAGTTTGGAGGCTTTATGAGCCTCCATTTCCAGATTGGCCTGACCAGCCGCGCCGGTCAGGGCCAGAGCTTGCTTTTCCACGCTTTCCCTCGAGTTTGCCAGGAAAACAATAAGGCGTGTGAACCTCACACACCCGCCGCATAATCAAGCAAGACTTGGGCCAGGCTACACAACATCCCGGGATAACGGTGATTTTCGTCTGCGCATTCCACGCCGTCGGAAATCTTACTTCCGTTAATCCACGCCGCCAGTAGGCCCCCGTGGGCGCACCAGCCCAAATTACTGGAATAGCGATATTTTAACACGGAACCATCCCCGCGCATAATCGGAAAATCAACTTCCGTGTTTTTATGGGCGGGAACTCCGGCTTCCGTGCCGCTTCACCGCCGACCAGCCGACCCGGCTCCGCACGCCAGGACCGCCGGCCGCCCAGCGGCCATTTCCGCGAAACCTAAATCCGCCGCACGGTTTCGGCAAGGGGTTTTCGAAGAACCTGTAAAATATTTTTTACCCGGCAACTACCCATTGAAAATCCCGCCTATTTGGCCGTAGGCAATATTGTCTGAACAACTTGCCCCTGCTGCGCAAGATATCGCTGCCCATGGGTGCATTTCTGATATAAATTAGCCAACCTGGCTGCGAGTAATGGCGCCAGGCTTTCTCAAAGGTAGTACTACCTGGAGGGCGCTTGAAATCAGTGCTTGTGGCCAGCGCCGACCGCAGTGCGCAGGAAAGCATCCGCAAGTGCTTCGGTGCGGATCACCGCGTGGTGGTGGTGGAGGACCCTGCCACCCTGGTGGAGAACTTCGCCGCCCATCGCCACGAGTTCACCTTTGTGGAGATATCCTTTCTGGCCAATGGGCAAGCCGGCTCCGGGAGCGAGCAAGCTGGCTCCGGGGGACAACTCAACCCGACCCGCAACGCCAGCGGCGGCACGCCGCCCGGAGCGGTGCGTCTATCCGACAAGCCATCTTCGGGAGTGGGCGAGGTTGGTTCGGTGGCCGAACCTGACCCGACACGATACGCCAGCGGCGGCACGCCGCCCGGAGCGGTGCGTCTATCCGACAAGCCATCTTC
>JAHLLK010000145.1 GCA_020444165.1 Deltaproteobacteria bacterium
ACGCTGCCGAAGCCATTGGCGGGGGGCCAGCTTACCTTCGGGAGCGGGTGAGCCAGCTTTTGAACGACGACCTGACTCGACCCGCTACGCCAGCAGCGGCACGCTGCCCGCAAGCAGGGGATTTTTGCAGCTTACCTTCGGGAGCGGGTGAGCCAGCTTTTGAATGACGACCTGACTCGACCCGCAATGCCAGCAGCGGCACGCTGCCGGTGCCGGTGCCGGGGTGTGAATGCGAGTTTTTTGCGGCGGCGTTCCAGGCGAAGTTGCAGGGCCTCCACGAGGTCCAGGGCCTTTTGCAGGGCGGCCAGTTCGGCGTCTCCGTGTTGGCGCGCGCGCCAACGCCACCAGGCCTTGGCGGCCGCGGCCGCCGCTACGGCCGCCAAGGCAGTGGCTACCCCCCATCCCCAGGCCTCCGCGCCGCTGCCCCCGGGCGGCCCCGTTTCCGGCAGGCCGACCCAGGGCCCGTCCGCCGGCGGGCGGGCGGGCAGGGGTGCGCAGGAGGCCGTAAGAGTCAGCCAGCAGAGCAGGATGATCAGCAGGCAAGAACGCATGGCTCCTCCGGGGGGAGGGGCGTTGCAAAGGTCTTGCCGACCGGATGCCGGCCACATTTTTCTGTTATTTTAGGGGTTTTACGGAGCGAGCCACTGACAAGGGGACAGGTTTATTCGGCCCCAATCCGGCACCGTGGCCGGATTGGGGGAAGCAGCCTCAATCGTCGTAATCGGGCCGTTCGCGGGCCATGGCCAGGACGGACACGGTCACCGCAGCCTGGCGCTTGACCTCATCGTGCTTGTCGGACAAGAGCTCGGCCGCGTTCTCCAGGGCGGTGGCGGCCCGGATGTTGGCCAGGGCCGAGAGGGCGGCCCGCCGCACGTCGGGCGACCGGTCGTTCAGGCCTTTGACCAGGGGGGTGACCACCATGGGGTCCCGGCGGCGGGTGTTGCCCAGGGCGATGGCGGTGACCCGGCGCACCTCGGAATCGCCGTCGTTCATCATCATGCTCAGGGGCTCGATGGCCTCCTTGGCCTTGATGTGGTTCAGGGCGATCACCGCCTCCTTGCGCACGGCGGAGTCGGCGTCGTTCAGCACGTCCAGGAGCTGGGGCACCGCCGCGGTGGCCCGCAGGCGGCCCAGGCTGGTGGCGGCCATGGCCCGGATCTTGCTGTTGTCATGGAACAGTAGCTGCACGATGCGTTCGGCGCCGGTCTCGGATTGCAGGGTGGCGAGCCCAGCCATGGCCGCTTCCAGGAGCCCCGGCTGCTCCGAGGCCAGGGCGGCCAGCAAGGCGTCCTCGGCCAGGGCCGGGCTCAGCCGGCTCATGGCCAGGGCGGCGGCCTTCTTCACCTCGGGGTGGGCCTCGTCCTTTTCCGGCTCGGCGTCCTTTTTGGGCCCGGCCGCCGCGGTCAGAAGCTTCTGGCGCAGATCGGAATCCGAAGCCTTGAGGATGCGCTTAAGGAACGGCAGGGCCCCTTTGGAGCCGCAAAGGCCCAGGGAGCGGGCGGCTTCGGCCTGCACCTGCCACACCCGGTGGCCCAGGGCCTTCAACAGGCCCCGCTCGGCCTTTTCGCTTCGCAACATGCCGCTCATGATGCAGGCGGCCCGCACCACGTTGGGATCGTCGCCGTCCAGGGCCTCCAGCACAATTTCCAGCAAATCTCTGGCCATGGTGATAATCTCCCCGCGTTTGATCGGCTTCCGGGCATCGGGTGAAGCAGGGAGCCCTTGCGGGCACACAACCGGTTCCCTAAAGCAGTTTTGCTTTTTTTGGGGCCCGCCCGGGGCGCCCAGGGCCGGTTGCCCCGGGCTGGCTAGGTCTTTTTCCGGGTGGGATCCAAGAATAACCCTCATATAATCGAAGAATTCCGCTCTGGTGTCAAACCTCAAGTGAGAGCGATGCACGGCGCGTCCTGCATCGTGCATCTTGGAGGGTCGGCAAAAGCGTGGTTTTGCCAACACTTACAAATCACTCGCCTTTCAGGCTCGTAATTTGGCGGGCCATCCAGGGCCCGCATGAGGCCGATCGCATGCAATAGCCACTGAAACATGGCTTAACCTGCGGTTTAAACTGCAATTTAATTGCAAACACCGGGCAAGGGCCTCCAAGTGTCCGGCCCGGGCCGGTTTTTCCCCCGCAAAGGCCACGCTGCCCCGGCTGGGGCGGCGTGGGGTGGCGGCGGAGAGGAGAGGCGGCCGGGAGTGCGGCCGCCTGGGCGACCTGAGCCAAGGCAAGCCGCCCCGGGCCCGGGTCCGGCTCAGTGGTCCTCGTTGAGGATCACTCCCTTCTCCCAGACCTGCACCAAGTAGTCTTTGCGCTCCTCGAACTGCCGGGCCTGGGCCTCCACCACCTCCTCGGCTTCTTCGCTGGACATGTCCCAGGTTTCCATGACGAACGAGGCCACGCGCGCGTAATACAGCGGAGTGACCAGGTCCATGAGCTGCAAGCGGTTGCTCTGCCAGGCGTGAAAGGTGGCGGCCAGCTCGTAGAGAATCATGACCCAGGCGTCGGTGGACAGGTAGAAAGCCTCCAAGGGCCGGGCAGCGGCCTCCCGGATGCGCGCCATGCACTCCTCGCAGAAGATCGTTTCCCACAAGGCGCCGAACTGCTGGTAGCCGGCTTTGAACTGGTCCACCATCTTCTGCAGGTTGACGTTGACCGGCTCCGGCTCCAGGGTGCCCACCTCGCTGAAGGTCTCCACCGCCTCCGAACCCTTGACGTTCTTCCAATAGCTCTCGTAGCGCTCCATGAGGAAGAACAAGGTCCAGATCACCTGGCGGAACATGGGCGCCAAATGGGTGCCCGGATCCTTCACGTCGTGGACCTTCACCCCCAGGTTGGCCTGGCAAATCTTGAAACCCTGGGTGATGGCCCCGGTGGTCATCCAGATGTCGATGCCAAAGCGGGCCACATCGCTCTCCCACACATCCTGCTCGATGTAGAATTTGGCCACGTCGCGGGAGATGGCGAAGTCGCCGCCGATGGGCTGGCGGATGCGCTTGCCATAAAGGGTGCGGGTGAGGTTGTAGACGATGTTGTTGGTGATGGTGCCATCATATTTGTGGCGCAGGTAAACCGGCGAAACGTACTGGTAGCCGTCCTCCATGACCGGGTTCAACAGGTATTTCACCCAGTCGCTGGTAATGCTCCGGAGGTCGCTGTCCACCATGGCGCAGGCTTTCACCTCCAGGTTGACCGCCGCCTCGAAGATGGAGCGCAGGGCGCTGCCCTTGCCCCCGGGGCCCCGGTAGATGCTGACGATCTTTTCCTGCCACGGCTTGATCTCGAACTCCTTGGACACCTCCCGGGTGTCATCGGTGGAGCCGCCGTCGGCCACGAAGATTACCGAGCGTTTGTCCCCGTAATGCTTGGCCAAACCGTGGGTGACCATCTGCACCACGTGAACGATGGTGGACTCGTTGTTAAAACACGGGATGCCCACGATAATGTCGGCGGAGCCAATTTCTTCCAGGCGTTTGCTGGTGTAACGCCGTAAGGCGGTGTCATAATGCATGCAAATCTCCGTTGGTGTTTAACGGTTGTTATTATTATAAACGGCCACCGCCGTACGCCAAACCTTTTGTCTCGCCGGGGGGAAGCCGCCAGGCAAAAAATAATGCGGGGTTTCTGGCCAACCATCGGTTATACTTGGCATTTGCCTGATTTAATTTCCTGGTTTTCCCCGGGGGTTTCAGCATGTCCGTGCTATTGATCTACCCGCCTTTCACCCATCCCCGTTTCCCCCAGTTGGCCTTGGCCACCCTGGGCGCCCATTTACAGCGGGCGGGTTTTCCCGCGGCGGCTTGGGACGCCAACCGGGCCTTTTTCCGCTTCCTGCTTACCCCGGCCCGCCTGGCCCAGGGCCTCACGCAGGTGACCGCGCGGCTCACGGAACTGGACGGCCGCGCCAGCCTGACCCTGGATGAGAGCCGGGAATACCTCTCCTGGGCCACCCTGCTGCAGAGCCTGCCGGCCGGTCCCCTGGATTGGGACGCGCTCCGCCGGATGACGGACAAACAGTCGCGGGAGGAGGCCTTCCGCCTGGCCGTGGCCCTGGCCAGCGCTCCCCACCGGCCCGAGACCCTGAGCGTCACCGCCGGGGTGGGGGCGGTGAGCTACCAGGCCCCTTGCAGCAATTACTCCACTCAGGCCCTCCTGGCCGCCGCGGCCCGCCCCGGGCTTTTGGCCGGCTTCTGCGAGGAGACCCTGCCCGGGGTGCTGGCCGCCGGCCGGCCCGACCTGGCCGGCATCTCCGTGGCCGTGGAGGAGCAGATCCTGCCGGCTCTCACCTGCGCCCGGGCGCTGAAGGCCCTGGTGCCCGGCGTCAGGGTGGTCTTGGGCGGCTCCTTTGTCAGCACGGCCATGCGCCGGGTGGAGAACCCCGCCTTTTTCAACCTGGTGGACGGTCTGGCCGTGGACGATGGCGAGGAGCCCCTGGTCGAGCTGGCCCGCCAGGCCCCGGAGGGCCGCTGGCAGCCGGAGCGGGTGGCCGGGCTCAGCTTCCTGGCCGGCGGCCGGGTGCGCCACAACCCGCCGCCTTCGCCCCAGAATCTGGAGAGCCTGGCCGTGCCCGACTTCGGGCTGTTCGATCTGGACGCCTATCTCTCCCCCCGCAGCGAGATGGCCCTGCCTTTCCGCTCCTCGCGGGGCTGCTACTGGGCCAAGTGCGCCTTTTGCCGCACCGGCTCGCCCATTGTCTGCCACTACCAGCAGGCCGGCCCGGAGTTTCTGCACCAGAGCCTCACCGCTTTGGCGGCGGACACCGGGGTGACCAGCTTCGCCTTCACCGACGAGGCCTCGGCCCCGGCCGCCCTGGAGCGCCTGTGCCGGCTGCTTTTGGATAAGGGCCCCCAGATCACCTGGGGCACCTGCTTCCGCTTCGAGCGCGCGCTCACACCAGAGCGCCTGAGCCTGTTCCACCAGGCAGGATGTTTGAGCATAAACTTCGGTCTGGAGTCCTACCACGACCGCCTGCTGGCCCTGATCCAGAAAGGCACCAACCGAGAGCTGATCGACCAGGTGCTGGCCGCCGCGGCCGCGGCCGGCCTGGCCACCTGGGCCTATATGATGGTGGGCCTGCCCACCGAGTCCGAGCAGGAGGCCTGGACCGGCTACCGCGCCCTGCAGGACCTCCAGGCCCGGGGCCTCCTCACCGGCTTTGGCTACAGCCCCTTCCAACTCTACCCCGACTCCCTGCTGTTTACCGCGCGGCACCGCTACGGGGTCAACGGCCTCACCATCCCGCCGGACCAGGACCTCCTGGGCCCGCTGTTGGAGTTCCAGACCCCGGGCATGAGCCGGGAGCAGGCCCTCCGCCTGGCCACCCGCTTCAACCAGGGCGAGCCGCCCCGCTTCTCCCCCACGGTGCGCCTGCACGGGAAGCGGGTGCACCTGCGCCACGACCTGGCCCGCCTGTTCCGTCAAGTGCATTTCTAGCAGGATGTTGAAAAAGTCCCTCCATGGCCTTTTTCAACCAAACTTGACAAAAGCGTGGTTTTGTCAAGTTTTCCAAATTGCTTGCTTTTTCAAAGCCGCGCAATTTGGCGCGCCATCCCTGGCGCGCCTAGCAGGCTGTTTTTCAACAGCCTGCTAGGAGTTTGTGGGAGAAAGAGGAAGATGTGGGGGGAAACCCCTTTTTTTGAAAAAAAGGGGTTTCCCCCCACACCCCCCTTCCCCCAAAAAACTTCATAGTTTTGTTTGGCACGCCCAGGCGTAGCCTGGGCTACGTCGAGGTTGGCGCGCAGGCCTGGGCGCAGCCGGACGACCGGTCTGCCTGAAATATGCAGGCTGGGGCCCACTCCAGAGGGGGCCTTTCGCCCGCGCCATCGCCCGGGGGCTTCCCCCCGGCGGCCCCGCCGGGTTACAATGGCCGGCGAATTGTAGTGAATGCCGGCCCAGAACCTGCCCCGTCCCGGGCCCCGAATGCAT
>JAHLLK010000026.1 GCA_020444165.1 Deltaproteobacteria bacterium
CTTCCCCGGCGCCATCCTCATGACCACCAACTGCATCCAGAAGCCCAAGGGCGACGTACCGGACAAGATCTTCACCACCGGCCTGGTGGGCTGGCCCGGCGTGCCCCACATCACCGCCGGCGAGGGCGGCAAGAAGGACTTCAGCCCGGTTATCGCCAAGGCCCTGGCCCTGCCCGGCTTTGCCGAGGACACCGACCAGGGCAGCGTCCTGACCGGCTTTGGCCACAATGCGGTGATGGGCGTGGCCGACAAGGTCATCGAGGCGGTCAAGTCCGGCGCCATCAAGCACTTCTTCCTGGTGGCAGGCTGCGACGGCGCCCGGCCCGGCCGCAACTACTACACCGAGTTCGTGGAGAAGGCCCCGGCTGACAGCGTGATCCTGACCCTGGCCTGCGGCAAGTTCCGCTTCTTTGACAAGCAGCTGGGCGACATCGGCGGCATCCCGCGGCTGTTGGACATCGGCCAGTGCAACGACGCCTACTCGGCCATCCAGATCGCGGTGGCCCTGGCCAATGCCTTCGGGGTCGGGGTCAATGACCTGCCGCTGTCCATGATCCTGTCCTGGTACGAGCAGAAGGCCTGCGCCATCCTCCTGACCCTCTTGCACCTGGGCATCAAGGACATCCGCCTGGGCCCCAGCCTGCCCGCCTTCATCACTCCCAATGTGCTGCAGGTCCTGGTGGACAACTTCAACATCATGCCCATCACCACCGTGGACGAGGACCTGAAGGCCATCTTGAGCCCGGCGGCTTAAGATATCAAGAATGTGGGGGGAGGCCCCTTTTTGTGAACAAAAAGGGGCCTCCCCCCACACCCCCCTCCCCCAAAAACTTGATGGTTGTAAACAAGCTCGGCAGTTGTCATCCACCAGCAGGGATTGCCGGCGAAACTGGGGCAGGGGCAAGAAAAACGACGTGGCGCGGGGCCAGGCCCCGCGCCGCGTTTGATTTTGGGGGAAATTAGGAGTTTACCAGCCCAGGGCAAGGCGGGCCTGCCAGTACAGGGCCCCGGCCAACACCGTCAGGAGGGCTCCTCCGGCGAAGCCCACCGCGGTCTTGCCCAGGGGGGCGCGGTGAGCCCCGGCCAGGCCCCCCACGGTGATGGCCAGCATCCAGAAGAAGGTGACGAGCGCGCCCACAAAGGGCAGCACCGAGCACAGGGCCGCGGCCTGCACATAGGCCACCACCCGGAAGGTGAGCCGCCAGTCCTGGGGCCGGGCCACCCGGGCCACCATCAGGCCCAAGTGATAGAACAGAGTGAGGGCCACCAGGGCGATGAGCACCACCAGGGGCGCGCCCACAAAGCCCTCCCAGCCGCTCTGGGCCGTGCGGGCCGCGGCCTCCTCCACGCCGCTCTGGGCCTGCCAGCGCAGGTAGGCCAGGCTCCAGCCCTTTTGGAACCAAGTCCCCACGGTGCCCGCCAAAAGCCCGAAAGCCAGCGGCAGGCCCAACCCCACCTCCCGGGCCGGGGCGGCCATGGTCTGGCGGGGCGAGAAGAGCATCTGGCGCGCGGTGACCAGAAAGCGGCCCGGCCAGGAGCCGGACCCCTCCCAAGCGGGCGGGGAGGGGGGGATTTCGGCCTCCGGCGGGGGCGGGGGCTGCTGAGACACCGGGGGCGGCGGCGGGGGAGTGGTTTGCTCAGGCGGCATGGCGCTTCACGTATTCTCTAGCAGGCTGTTGAAAAACAGCCTGCTAGGCGCGCCAGGGATGGCGCGCCAAATTGCGTGGCTTTGAAAAAGTAAGCAATTTGCCAAACTTGACAAAACCACGCTTTTGTCAAGTTTGGTTGAAAAAGGCCATGGATGGACTTTTTCAACACCTCGCTAGGAGAAGTAAACCAGGACCAGGGCGATGATCACGGCCGGCACCCCCAACATGAGCGGCACCAGGATCATGGCGGCGAAGGCCCGGCCCGGGCTGATCCCGTGGGCCCCGGCCAAGGCCCCGACCTGGGAAACCATGGTCCAGAGAAAACCCACCACCATGCCCACCAAGGGAATCAGATACCACACCGAGGGGGCGTTGCCGTAGCACACCGCCCGGAAGGTGGCCCGGAAGCCGTTTTTGTTGCCCCGGACGATGCTAAGCCCCAGGGCCACGAACACGGCCGACAAGCAGAGGCCCAACAGCACGAACAGGGGAGACAGGGCCACGATGATCAGGCTCTCGTCGGGCCCCAATTGGCTGGTCCCGAAGACCTGGTCCCAGAACTGGCCCACGGCCAGGCCCAGGGTGCTCACCACCAGGCCGAAGCCCAGGGGCCAGGCCGCGCCGGCCTGGCCCGGCGCCGCGGTGAGGGTGGCCCGGGGGCTGGTGTGCATCTGCCGGAGGGTGCGGAAAAAGGTGCCCAAGTACCCGCCGGGCCCCTCCCAGGCCGGCCCGGTCCATACCGGGGGCGAGGCCGGCGGCGGGGGACTTCCCGGGGAAGTCGGGTCGCCCGCCAACTCGTGGCGCAGCCAGGCCTCGCCCTCCGAGCCCCAGGCCGGTTCCGCGGCGGGAGGGCGAGCCGCCGGGCCGCCCGGCTCGGGAGCCGGGGAGGGGGTTTCCGCCGGCGCAGGTGGCGGGGTGGCGGCGGCCGCGGTTTCCGCGGCCGCGCCGGGACCCTCCTCCAAGAGGGAAGGCGCCGCCGGGATGTCCCCGGCGGCCGCGGGCTGGTCGTGCTCCTGACCGCAGCCGGGGCAGCGCTCGGTCCCCGGGACCTCGCCGGGCAGGGCTTGGTGGGCCTCGTACTCCCGCCCGCACAGCGGGCACACCCTAGGGCTCACTTCTTCTCCTTTTGGCTCGCCGCCTTCAAGCGGGACCAGCGTTGCATGAAACCACTCAAGCCGGCGGCCGCCTCCCGCACCGTGGGGCGGGGCGTCTCCCCGGCAGGCGGGGTGGAGGGGGTGGGCGGGGCGGCGGGGCGCTCCGGCCGGGGCGGGGGCGGGTAGAGGGGGCGAGGCCCCCCGGGCCCCAGGGCGGGCTGGCCGCTCTGGCGGCCCTCGGCCACCGCCTTTTGCAGGCAAGGCACCCGGCTGGCGCAGTCCCAGCATCCCGCGGAGACCTCCCGGAGGCCGTGGGGGGCCACGGGGAAGACTTTGTCCAGCTCGCCCAGGCAGGCGGGCGGCGGGGGAGAGTTGGCGTCCGGCGGCAAAGCGGTTGGTCCCGGCTGGGCCTTGGGGGCCGTGGATAATGCGGGCCGGCCGGTTTCCGCCCGCCGGGCCCTGGGGCCAGCATACGGCCCCGGGGCGCGGTGGTCAAGCCGGGGGGAGGGGAGGAGGGGGGGCGGAAGGCCTTGAAGTGGAGAGGGACGAGGCTGACGAGGAACGGGAGGCGACCGAAAGGGGCGCCAGGGATGCCGCGGGGATGGGGCGGGGAAGGCGGGCCACCTGGCCGGGGGAAAATGTCCCGCATCGGCCTCATATCGAGGGAACTTCTGCCCTGGTTTCTCGAAACTACCTGTTTCCCAACCTTTCCCTACCCCAGGGGCCGGCCCCGCCCATCGCCCTTTGGATCCTCCGTCCTCCCAACTTCCCGCTCCCCACCCTTGGCCCCCGAAGCGGCGGCTCAGTCGCCGTCGCCCAGGGAGTCGTGGGCCCGGATGAGGTTCTGGGCCACTTCCACCAGCTTGAGGTTGTGGTTTCGGGCGTAGGCCCGCATGCGCTGCATGGCCTCTTCCTCGGACACGCCCTTGGCGGTCATCAGCAGGTACTTGGCCCGCTCGATGACCGGGCGGTCCTCCAGCTTGCGGGTCTCCTGGGCCCGGGCCTCGCGGAGCTGGCCGATGTAGAAATGCCGTTCCGCGGCCAGCTCCAGCACCACGGCCAGGGCCTGGGCCGAGTTGGGCTGGGGCACGAAGGCCAGGGCCCCCAGGCGGAGCGCCAGGGAGCGCTCCTCGCTGGAGGGTCCGGGGCAGACCAGGACCACGCCCACCTCGGGCGCGGCCAGGGCCGGCTCCATCTCGGCCAGCTCGCTGGGTTCGTAGCCGTGGCAATCCAGGATAACCAGGGGGTTGGGCCCGGCCACTTCGGGCAGGGGCGCGGTTTGCTGCCGGAAGACCACGGCGCGCAGTTCGCGGTCCAGCACCTCGGACAAGAGGGATTCCAGGGGAGAGTCATGCTTCTGCAAGAGCACCACCGAAAGCCTTTCCATGAACCGTCTCCTTTCGACGGTCCAGGTACTTGGCAAGCTTTGGGCCAGCAGGTCCTCTTGCGTAAAATCTTGTTCTATCAGTTGGTTATAGTACGGGTCTTCCTCGGGATCCGCCGCCGGTCCGGTAGCGGCGCCGAATAGGCGCCGAATCCGGTCGACCAAGGCCCGCAAGGTCTGCGCCCAGAGCATGAGTCCCCCCTCATCCGAAGGTACAGCGCTGCCTGCCGGCGGCAGTGGGCGGCGGGGAGTCCGGGCCGGCCCGCGGTCCGGCTCTGGCCCGGGCCCAAAGCTCACCAGCCTCCTTGGCTCGTGATGGGGCGGTACCGCCCGGGGGGACCGCCAACCGCCGGCCGGCTGGAGGTGAAGCCTCCGGGGTTTTCCGCCAGCAGGTTCGCGGGGGAGGCCCCCCGATCCCGCCGCGGCTTCGAGTGATTACTCGAGCGTTAAGTAATGCGCAAGTGCCTTAATATAATCATATTCAGGCGTGACTCACCCAGAGCCCCCCAAAACCCTGCCGCCGCCGGCGGGCGCCGGAAAAAAAGCGGTAACCCGGTTTAACTGCCTAAACCTGGTTACCGCTCGTAACTGTACTAAACTTCCAACGCCCTGGGCAAGCCAATTTCCCAGGACGCACGGGACGGCGGGGCCCTACATCTGGCCCATCATCTCCTTTTTGGTCACCACCCCGTCCTTGTTGCGGTCATACCACTCGAAATCGCTTTTGGCCTTGGCCTTGTCGGTGTAGCCGGCCGAAAACTCCTCCAGGGTAAGCTTGCCGTCATGGTTGGTGTCCAGCTTGTCGAAAAACTCCTCTTGGTTGGGAGCGGCCCAAGCCGCTGCGCCCAAACCCATGGCGCCGGTCAGGACCAGAGCCGCCAGAAGCCGGAAACTGATCTTCATGTTTTCACCTCCCCGGCGGACGCCTTGCCGCCGTCCGGGTTCCCGTGCCCCTGGGGAGCCGCCGAAGCGGCCGCGGCCAGGGGTGAGAAGCACCGTTTCCTGCAGGGTTGGAGTTTCCAGGGCCCGCGGGGGAACGCCTCCCCCGGCCGCCGGCCGCGGCCAGCGCGCCCGGCGGGGTGGGGCCGGCTATTCGCAAACCTCCCGCTCGGTCTCCTTCACCAGCTGACCGTGCTCGTAGTACTTTTCCTTGACGATGTGGCAGTTGCCCTGCCGCCCTATGGGCTGGGCGTACACGGAACGCGTGCCGGTGCCGTTGGTGTAGTACACCGGCTGCTGCTGCTGGGCCGCTTCCCGGGCCGCCCGGGAGCTGATCTCGCCCACCGCGCCGCCCATCAAGGCGCCCAGACCCGC
This sequence comes from Deltaproteobacteria bacterium, assembly GCA_020444165.1. The sequence continues at coordinate 5,442 of JAHLLK010000026.1, forward strand.
GCCGATGACCCCGCCGCGCCAGCGGTTGTCCTCATCCAACAGGGCGCCGGCCGCCGCGCCCACGCCCGCGCCCACCGCGCCGGCCTTATAGGCCTCGGGGGAGGGGCCCTGGACGGGTTGGCAGGCCGCCAACAGCAGGGAGAAGAGGACGACCGCCACGGCCGCCAAAATGGTTCGGGTTCTCAGTTTTCGCATGTTCACCTCCAGGTTCGCATGAGCCGGCTTCCCCCCCAAAAGACGTAAACAGGACCAGCCGCCTTACACAATTTTTCCGGGAACCCGGCCGGGGGGCCGGATGCTGGCCCCAATACCCAAGACGTTCCAGCGGGTCCGCGAGTCTACCGCAAAGCCGCCGGTTCAGCGCTTTACGTTGCATTCGTCGATGATGATGTCCAGATCCCGCCCCCGGCAGATGCCCCGGAGGTAGATATTCTGGCCCTCGCGCAGATGGGTCCACTTGGCCTGTTGGGCCGGCGCCAAAAGGCACTTGATGCCCAAAAGATAGGTGCCGCCGCAGGAGATGGTGACAAAGGGGCGGTCGTAGAAGTCCCGGCCCACCCGCTGCACCTTCCCCTGGACCTTGAGATAGGTGTTTTTGTATTTGGCGTCGGCCGCCACCGCGTCCTGCTCATAGGCGTCGCACACCGCCAAGGCCGGCTGGTGGCCATAGGTCACCGCCTGGGCCGGTTCCGCGGCCGGGCCCCAGCCCAGGGCCCAGGCCAAGGCCAGGCTCAGGGTCAGGCCGGCCAAAACCGCCAGGACCCCGCGCCTCCCTACTCGGGCGGCCCTACTTCCGCCAGCCGGAAACCCGGCCTTTTTCCAGGTACACGTAAGGCGGCTTGCCGTCTTCGCCATAGATCCATTTCTCCTGGCGACCATGGTCGCGCTTGTCCTCGGGCTCGCCCCAGGCGGCGGTCAGCTCGTCCGCGCTCATGCCCACCCAGATCCTGCGCTCCAGGATAGCCTGGGCCTGGGGCCCCGGCAGATCGTGATCGCGCACGTAGGCGGTGCGGGCGCAGGCCGGGGCCAGAAGCGCGGCCGCGAGCAGGAGCGCGGCCAGGGCCCGGAGCCCCCCGCCCCAAGCCCGCGGGCGGTCTCCCCGGCTGATGTTCCGCTTGGGCAAGGCCTTCCTCCCGGCCGGGGCAACCGGCCATCTGGCTATCATTCTAGGTCATGACCCGGGGGGCCGCAAGCGAGGAGGGGGAGGGGAGAAACGGAGACGCAGGGTCGGGAGCTTGCCGCAGGATGGCCTGGGGGAGCGGGAGGGCAGCGCCCGGCAAGAATGACAGGATCGCGGGGGGAGGGGCGGAGGGACGGGGGACGGGGGGGTTGCTGGCAGGCTGTTGAAAAACAGCCTGGCGCGGGCCATGGATCCACCCCAAAAATCCTGCGGCTTGCTTGGGGACCCCGGGGATGGCCCGCGAATTGCGGTGATTGATTAAAATCGCCGCACTTTCTGCCAGTTGGCCAAACCACGCTTTTGCCAAGCTGGACTGAAAATGGCCCTGGACGGCCTTTGTCAGCCTCCTGCTAAAGGACGACCCGTACGCAGTTGCGGCCCGCTTCCTTGGCGGCGTAGAGGGCCTGGTCGGCTTCCCGCAAAAGGGCTTCCAGGTCGCTGGTCTCCGGGCGGTAGGCCCCCAGGCCCAGACTGGCGGTGACGCTGAGCCGGCCCCCGCGGGTTTCCACGGTGCGCGCGGCCAGGCTCTCGCGCAGGCGCTCGGCCACGGCCAGGCCCTCCTGCACTCCGGTTTCCGGCAGGAGCACCCCGAACTCCTCGCCGCCCAGCCGGCCCACCAGATCGTGGGCCCGGAGCGCGCGGCGCACGAGGCCGGCCAGCTCCACCAGCACCTGGTCCCCGACCTCGTGGCCGTAGGTGTCGTTGACCCGCTTGAAGTGGTCCACGTCCAGCATCAGAGCGGTGAGCGGCAGGCCGTAGCGCCGGGCCCGCTCCAGCTCCCGGCGGCCCAGCTCCAAAAAGTGGCGCCGGTTGGGCAGGCCGGTGAGGCCGTCCGTGGTGGCCAGGAGACGGAGCCGCTCCTCCATGCGCCGGCGCTGGGTGATGTCCACCACCAGGCCCTCCACCAGCTTGAGCCGGCCCTCCTCGTCATACACCGCCCGGGCGCTCACGGAGGTCCAGACCTCCTCGCCGTTCTTCTGCCGGAAGGGCATCTCCTGGTTCTCCACCGCGCCTTCCCGCTCCACCAGGGCCCGGAGGCGTTGGACGTCCTCGCGCTCCAACAAGCGGGGCTGCCGCAAGGGATCAACGGCCAGGGTCAACAGATCCTCGGGCGAGTCACAGCCAAAAATGGCGGCCAAGGCCGGGTTCACCTCCCAGAGCTCTCCCTCGGGCCCGGCCCGGAAGATGCCTTCGGACATGTTCTCGAAGATGTTGTGGTACTTCTCTTCGGACTCCTTGATGCGCCGGTTCAGGGCGTTCAGCTCGCTCTGCATCCGGTCGCTGATCTTCACCAACCGTTTGGCCTGCCGGAGGAGCTTGCGGTAGCGGTCCAGGAGCACCTCGAAAGGCTCCCGGAAGGCGGTCTCGTCCCCGGCCCCCTCCAAAAGGGCGTGGGCCTGGCCCAGGGTCTGGTCTTCCGCGTCAAAGAGGCTTTCATCGGCCATGGGTTTTCAGTCGCCGTATTCCACCAGATTGAACACCAGGGCTTCCAGGTCTTCCCGGAACTCCTCGCCGCATTCCTGGGCCGAGTCGTTTTCCCGGTGATAGCGCCAGTTCACCTCCACGCTCCGGCCGATGCGGGCCGCCTCCTCCAGGGTGTCGAAGAGGTTCATCAGGGCCTTGCTGGAGCTGGAGTTGAAGTAGATGATCTCCAACTCCACCAGCAGCCGCGCCGCGGGGTCCAGTTCCTCCAGGGCCTGGCGGAGCCAGTGGAAGATCGGCTCGTAGAACTTGGCCGCGTTCTCGGGGTAGGATTCCCCCTTAACGGACAAGGTGCAGCAACCAGGGTCGAAACTGACCGCCGGGGTGGATTTGGTGGCTTCGATATTGAGATTGTCCATGTCCCCTCCGTCAGATGACCGCTTTCAACGAGAAAAAGGCTTGGCCGCCGGCCACGGGCTCGGTGATGGTGCATTCCAGGGGCCCGCTGGCCTTGCGGGCCGTTTCCACCAGGCCCAGCCCGGCCCCCTTGCTGCCCTCGGGCACCGCGCCCCGGCGCTGCTCTTTGTAAAAGGCTTTCATGCCGTCGCGGTCCAGGCTGTTCAGGAAATCCACCTGGGAGGCCAGGCGCCGGGCCTCCTCCGGGGAGACATGGTTGCCGCTGGCCACGTAGAAGCCCCCGCCCTCGCGGCCCACCACCACCACGCCCACCCGCAGCTCGCCCGCCGCCTCGGGCGGGCCGGCCACCCGCTCGGCGGAGTAGTTCACCACGTTCTGCATCTGCTCCACGAAGATGGCAAAGACCTTCTGGGTCACGTTCATGCCGGCCTCCTCCCGCTCCATCTTGCAGCGAAGCGCGTCTCCGATGCTCTCCACCACGCTTTGGTTGGTGGGGCCGCTGAAGCAAAAGAGAATGCCCTCTTTTTGCAGCTGATTGAATAGACCAAACAAATCAAAGGCAATCATGGCTACGTCCTCTTGGGGGTCAAGGTGAATCCCAGCACGGTGAGATCATCGCGCTGCGGGCCATCGCCTTGGTAAGCGGCCAGGGTCTCCTCCAGGGCCTCCCGCTGCCCGGCCAGGCCGCACCCGGCCTGGGAGGCCAAGAACTCCAGGAAGCGCGTACGGCCGAAGGGCAGGCCCCGCTCCCCGCCCACCTGGTCCCACAAGCCGTCGGTGGCCAGGTAACAGCGGAGCCCGGGAGTCAGCTCCACCCGGTGGTTGGTGAACTGATAGCCCGGGCCCGAGGAGCGGTAGCCCAGGCTTTGACGGTCTCCCCGGATCTCTTGGACTACCCCGCCCTGGGCCAGGAACAGGCCCAGGCGGGCCCCGGCAAAGGTCAACTCCCCCTTTTCCTGGTCCACCAGACAAAGGGCGATGTCCAGGCCGTCGTCGGAGCGCCCTCCGTCGCTGTCCTGGCTCAGCATGCGCCGCACCAGGCCGTTCAGCCGGGCCAGGATGGCGGCCGGATCGTTGAAGCCCTGCTCTTTCAGGGCCCGGCGCAGGCTGGTGGCGGCGATGGTGGTCATGATGGCCCCGGGCACCCCGTGGCCGGTGCAGTCCAAGAGCGCCAGGCAGAAGTGGGGCCCTTCGGCCCTGAGCCACAACAGGTCGCCGCCGATAACCTCCTTGGGCCGGTACAGGAAGAAGTACTCGCCCAGGCGCTCGGCCAGCTCGGCCTCCGTGGGCAACAGCGCCCGCTGGATGGTGCGGGCGTATTCGATGCTCTCCATGATCTCGGTGTTGGCCTCGGCCAAGCGGGCCAGGTTTTCGCTCAGCTCCGCCGTCTTTTCCTGCACCTTGGCGTCCAGGGTGCGCACGTGGTCTTCCAGGGTGTCCACCATGGAGTCGAACTGGGAGCCCAAAAAGCCGATCTCGTCGTCGCCGGCCAGGCCGGAGCGCACGCTGAGGTCGCCCTCGCGCACCCGGTAGGCCGTGCGGGACAGGACCTCGATGGGCTTCAGGAGTTTCTTGAGGAAGTAGAAGCCCGCCAACAGGGACGCCAGGAACACCGCGGCCGAGATGCCCACGATGCGCCAGGTGAGCCGCTGCGAATCCTCCAACAGTTCGTCCTGGTACACCGAGGAGGCGATGTACCAGTTGAAGCCCGGCGAATGGCGCACCCAGGAGAGTTTGTCGTACACATAGTGCCCCCGGTCCCCCGGGCGGTCCCATTTATAGGCCAGGGGTTTGCCGGGGCGCTGGATCTGGGCCTTCAGGGCCGGGAACAAAGGCTTGCCGGTGCTCGGGTCCCGGAGTTGGCCCACGTCCTGGCCCTCCAGGCTGTGATCCGGGTGGATCACCATTTTCAGGTTTTTGTCGAAGATGTACATGTAGCCGGTGCGGCCCAGTTTGGTCCGAGCCATCAGGAGGCGGAGCTGGTCCACCAGCTCCCTTTGCCGGCGCTGCACCTCCTCCTCGATGTCGTCCACATACACCCCGGTGGCCACCACCCAGTCCCAGGGGGCGAACAGGCGGCCGTAGGTGAGCTTTTCCGAGGGCTTGGTGCGGCCCAGGCGGTTCCACCAGTAGGTGGTGAAGCCCTCACCCTCCCGGCGGACCACCTCCAAAAGCCGGGGCACGATGAGGTTGCCCTTTACGTCCTTGACCTGGGAGAAGTCGGCGCCGTGCAGGCGGGGGTCGGGGTGGCTCAGGAGCTTGGCCGCGAAATCGGCGATGTAGATGTAATCGTCCTTGGCGTAGAGAAAGCCCCGCACCGTGTCCAGGCATTCCTTTTTGATGCGGGCCACGTCCGCGCCGGGCTGCCGGGAAGCCCGCTCCTGCGTGGCGAGGTAATCCAGGGCGATGCGGACCAGATGGGTCAGCTCTTGCTTGCGTTGGGCCAGGGCCTCGCGGCGATAAGCCGCGATCTCGTCGTATTTGGCCTCCACCACGGATTCCAGGCGGTCCAAAAGGGAAACCGCGAGCTTTTCCTCCATGGTGTAGGTGATGTCACGGATAAGCGGGATGGTGCAAAGGGCCAGGGCCAGGGTGCAGCCGCCCACGATGAAGAAGATGTAGGCAAAAACTTTGAACCATAGACGCGACTTCATGATGAGCCTTCGGCCGGGGGCAGGATACACCGGGGGCCAGGGACGGCAAGGCGCCGCTCCACCGCACCGCCCGGCGGGGCTTTTCCAAAATGGCACTTTTTTGACGCATCATTATTATCCCCAGGCGGCCCGGCAGCAAGGAGAATCGTGATTCAGCCGGGTTTTGGGGCCGCTGAAGGCAAAAAGCCCCAGGGAATGGGTATTCCTTGATCTAGAATTACGATTCCGTCACCGGACGTGAGCTTCCAGGGCCAAAAATGGAAAACCCCCCGGGGATCGCCCGGGGGGATGAGAATTTAGGTCATGCCCGGCTAAAGGCCGGTAATTTGCCCCGCCCCAAGGGGCGGCTGGGCGAGGGCCCCCGGAGAAGGCCCCGGAGGGGGAAGGCCCGGCCGCGGCCGGGATTTACTCCTGGCGGCGCCAGCGCGTGCCGGCCGGGGTGTCGATGAGCTGCACCCCCATCTGGGTCAGTTCATCCCGCAGGCGGTCGGCCGCGGTCCAGTCCTTCTGCCGCCGGGCCTCTTCGCGCTGGGCGATCAAATCCGCCACCTTCTGGTCCGGGCTCTGGGGGTTCATGTCGATCACCCCCAGCACCCGGTTCACTCGGGCCATGAAATCCAACACCCGCTCCGCCTGGGATTTGTCCAGCCCGCCGGCCGTGGCCAGGCGGTTGACCCGCCGGGTGAAGGCGAACAGGTGCCCCAGGGCCATGGGCACGTTCAAATCGGCGTCCATGGCCTCCTGCATCTTGTGGCGGGTGTTGCCGATCTCCTGGTCCACCTCCGGCGAGGTTTGCCCGGCGGGCATGAACACCAGCCGGGCCACGAATTCGTTGAGGCGGCGGACCGTCTTCTCAGCCAGGTCCATCTGGGCCGGGCTGAAGCGGAGCACCTTGCGGTAGTGCTGGGACAGGAGCCAGAAACGCACCGCGGCAGGGCTGTAACCAGCCTTAAGCACTTGCTCCAAGGTGGCGTCATTGCCCGCGTGGCGGCTGATCTTGCGGCCGCAGGCCATCACCACCTCGGAATGCATCCAGATGTTGGCCAGAGGCCGGCCCCTGAGCCCCTCGGCGATGGCTATCTCATTGTCGCCATGGGGGAAAATAAGATCGCATCCCGCCAGGTGCAGGTCAAAGGGCTGGCCCAGGTGGGACGCGCTCATGAGCGCGCACTCCACGTGCCAGCCGGGGCGGACGTTGCCCCATGGGGTCTGCCAATAGACGCCGGCCTTGAGCTCGGCCAGGGTGGAGCGCTTCAACAGGACGAAATCGCTGGGATTCTCTTTTTCGTAGTAGTCGAAGTCCACGGTCTTGCCGCTCTGCACCGAGGACAGATCCATGCCCGAGAGCTTGCCGTAGGTGGGGAACTTGCTGATGTTAAAGTAAACACTACGAAGTTTCTCATAGGCCAGGCCCTTGGCCAGCAGCTCCCGGGTCAGGTCCACCATCTCGCCCACGTGCTCGCTGGAGCGGGGGTAGAGGTGGGCCGGCTTCACCCCCAGGGTGGTCATGGCCTCGAAGAACACCTTTTCCCAGCGGGCGGTGAACTCCTCCAGCTTGGCCCCTTCTTCCAGGCACTGGTTGATGGTGCGGTCGTCCACGTCGCTGATGTTCACCACCAGCTTGACCTCGAAGCCCCGGAACTCCAAATAGCGCCGGATCAGGTCGGCCGAGACCATGCGGCGGCACAGGCCCAGGTCCGGCGGGCCGTCCAGGCTGGGGCCGCAGGCGTAGATGCCCACCTGGCCGGGCCGCACCGGGCGGAGCTGGTCCACCCGGCGGGTCAGGGTGTTGTAGATCTTCAAGGGCTCGGGCAGCTGGTCGGACACGAACAGGCTGGTGGAAAGGTAGCGCTCGCCGCCGTCGGGCAACAGGGCCACCACCAGGCCCTCTTCCAGGTTGTGGGCCTCGTCCAGGGCCGCCTTCATGGCCGCGCCGGCGCTCATGCCCACGAAGATGCCCTCCTCGCGGGCCAGGCGGCGGGCGGTCTCGTAGGCCGAGTCGTCGTCCACGTTGACCACCTTCATGGTCTCCCGGGGCTCGTAGATCCCCGGGGCGTAGGACTCCTTCATGTTCTTGAGGCCCTGGATCTTGTGCCCCTGGAACGGCTCCACGCCCACCACCAGGACCTGGTCGCTGAGTTCCCGGAAGCGGCGGGTGAGCCCCATGAGGGTGCCGGAGGTGCCCATGGCCACCACCACCACCCGCACCTTGCCGGCGGTGGCCTCCCAAATCTCGTCGGCCGTGCCGTTTTCCGAGTGGGCCCGCCAGTTGTTGTCGTTGTTGAACTGGTCCACCAGGAAATACTTGTCCGGCTCCTCGCGGGCCAAGCGGTAGGCCTCCTCGATGGCGCCGTCGGTGGAGAGATGGGCGGGGGTCAACAGGATCTCGGCCCCGTAGGCCCTGAGGATCTTCTTGCGCTCCTCGCTGGCCGACTCGCTCATGGTGAAGAGCATGCGGTAGCCCTTCACCGCGCAGACCATGGCCAAGCCGATGCCGGTGTTGCCGCTGGTGGCCTCCAGGACGATCTTGTCCGGGGTCATCTCGCCGCTCGCTTCGGCGGCCTCGATCATCCGGAGCGCGGCGCGGTCCTTGACCGAGCCGCCGGGGTTCATGTACTCCAGCTTGGCGTAGACCTCCACTGGACCGGACCGGAAAAGGCGGTTGATGCGGACGAGCGGGGTGCCGCCCACCAGCTCCAAGACGTTGTTGACCCTAGTGAGTTCCATCATGTGTTCCGGGAAGAGTTCCAGGTTGGGGGGGCATGGCGCAACCGCGCCGCCCCGCTGGCATTTAATTAGCACCGCTGGCCTGATTTTTCACGGGTTAATGAGTTTTCACCTCGACGGCAAGCACCTTTCCGCCGGGCGGGACTAAAAGTGGGCGGGATCAAGTGATTGTGGGAACAAGGATGTTTAAACAGTTGGATCTGCCAATATTCGGTATTTTGTGGTGAAAAATCGGCCGCGTGCCGGAGCAAAACCCAGCCTAATTAAGTTCTGTTTGTGCAAAGAACCGGAGGGCAAGCCAGCCAGATACGATCTTGAAACACTCGTTATTTCCCAGTGTTGGCAGAGCAGCCTTTTCCCAAGCCCCCAAGATGTCCGGGACAGGACACCGTGTGCCCCCCTCGCAAAAAAAGCATGCGTGAAGCAAATTCATTGACACTAGGCACATGGAAATATATGATGAGTTCTTATATAAGGTCGGTGCCCAAGAGGGCTTTAAAAGGGAAGCCGGTGGAAAGCCGGCGCGGACCCGCCGCTGTAACCGGGGACAAAAGCCGCCAAAGTGTTAGCCACTACCCCCTGCACCTCCTGGGGTGGGAAGGCGCGGCTGGAGGTTGATCCGGGAGCCAGAAGACCTGCCGACCTGTTTGCCGCGCATGACCAGCGAGGATATGGTGCCGTGGATTGCCGCCATGCCTGGTTTTGTTCGGTGAACCAGCCGGGCGAGGAAGTAAGACGGGTACATTCCCCGGCCCAAGCGGGCCGGGTTTTTTATTTTTTACCGGCTGTTCTCAGGCAGCGCCCCAAATTGGCGGCCGTTGCGTTAAAATCGGCACTCCTTCCCCTTTAGCCACGGAGGTTCGGGCCGTCCTCCGGGGGGAGTCCCGCCGGGGGAGCTTCTAACCCAAGCTCCCCCGGCATTTTTTTGCCCTTAGTCAGGGGCGGCCACTGCGAAAGGAGAGCGATGCACGGTGCGTCCTGCACCGCGCATCTTGAAGTTTTGGCAAAAGCGTGGTTTTGCCAAAGCTCACAAATCACTCGCCTTTTAGGATCGTGATTTGGCGGGCCATCCTTGGCCCGCTTGAGGCCGATGGGGCACAACTAACCGTCTAAATATGACGTAAGTGGCTGTTTAGTTGACATTATATTTGTATTGGCCGTGCATCGGCCTCAAAATGAGACCATTGCACGGCAATTTTTAGCAAACTTCGCTCATAACGGCAGGTTATCTCTGTTTGTAGTGCTTTTTACGTTGCAATGGTCGCATGCGGGCCCTGGATGGCCCGTTGCACAAGGCAGGGAGCCTTGTGCAACGATCTCAAAATGGTTCTTGAGTTAAGCCCCGGGAGGGTGGCTGAAGGCCGCCAGGCGCTCAACGTCCCCTGCATAGGCACGCCTATTTTAGATTGAAAGCCATGGCGCCTGGCAGGTGCTGGAGATTCTGTTTCCTGCATCCCAAGCGGCGCGTCCGTTGAAACCTGTAGCATCGTTACGCTGGCATAACCCTTGTCGGCAGGACCATGGCCCCTGGGTCCGGGCCAGATTCTTCCACTCCCGCCCTATTGATTTAGTATAATCAACTATACTAAATCAAAGGAGCGAAAAGAATTGCGGCCCCAAGATATCGCCAAAACATGCAAATGCCTCTCCGTGGACACCCGCGTCCGCCTGTTGCGCCTTCTGGGGGACCAGTGTCTCTGCGTGGGGGCGCTGGCCAGACGTCTGGGGATTACTCCCGGCGCTGTCTCCCAGCACTTGCGCGTGTTGCGGGAGGCCGGATTGGTGATTCCCGAAAAGCGGGGCTACTTTGTTCATTACCAGATGGACCGGCAGGCGCTGGATCGGTGGCTGGCGGCCTTGCGGGAGGCGTTCGGATCCCAAGCTCGATGCGAATTCGGTCCCGCGGTGCTTCCTTTGGCCAGCAAGCGTAAAGGAGGAGACGATGTGTGATCGCCGCCAAAAGGTTTGTCAGCATCTGGAGGAACTGACCGGCATACCCGGGGATTGTTCTCCCGAACAGATACGTAAATGTCAGGGGGAAGTGAAGGATCACCCCTGCGCGCCGGAATAGCAGGAGAAATAACCGGCCGCCGACTCCCTTACCCCGGCGGTATCAGTGGAGTGTTTGGCCAAAAACTATGGCGCGGCCTTCGCCTTGTCCGGGATTGGTTCAGGGTGGCCCGAGGCGGAGTCTTCGCCTACCTGGGCCCCAATGGCGCCGGGAAAACCCCCATCATCAATACCTTCTGCGGCCTCTCCACCCCGGATGCGAGGCGGATCGAGGGCTGCGGGTGGGATGTGCGACGGGAACCGGCCAAGCTCAAGGGGCACATCGGGGTGGTGCCTGACGAATCCAATCTCTTCCCCGAGCTTTCTTGCAGGCGCACCAGGACTACCCTGCGAACTTTACGGCCTGCTCCGCCAGGCCAGAGGGAAGCGCACCGGGGAGTTGCGGGCCAGGTTCGGCCTGTCGGCCGGGTGAGCCTCCCCCTGGCCAGCCCCCTGGCTTTCGCGGCATACCTCCTGGGGGGATGGTGGGTTACGAACGGCGTTTTCCGGCGGCGGGCGGCCAGTGAACCGGGCCACTGGCACGCAACAGGAAAAAGGGGTTGCTATGGGCCGCGCATAAAATATCCACGGAGCATGCTGCCTGCATAGATTATATGCACAGCGCCTTGCCGATCCTTTCCGGCAACCCATGATAAGCGTAATGAATTAAGGTGACTAGTAGTGGCAGGCGGCCTTGGCCTCGCTTTTGCTTAATCTCTTGTATTGCATTTCGCACCACGCGGGAGGATCGAGTGATGGCGCTGGTAACACTGGAGAACGTGGGAAAGACTTATCGCATGGATGAGGTGGAGGTAGCGGCCCTGGCCGAAGTCAGTTTGAGCATACCCGAGGGAGGCTTCGCCGCCTTGGTGGGGCCGTCTGGCAGCGGCAAGACCACCGCCCTTAACCTCATCGGCTGCCTGGACAAACCGACCAGCGGCACGGTGATGGTGGCCGGCCAGGACGTGAGCGCCCTGGGGCGCAGGCAGGGGGCGGCCTTCCGGGGTCGAAAGTTGGGATTCGTGTTCCAGGAGTTCAACCTGCTGCCGGTGCTCACCGTGGCTGAAAACGTGGAGTACCCCCTGCTCATGATCCGGGATCTCCCCAAAAGCCAACGGGAGCCGGCGGTGGCCCGGGTGCTTGAGGCCGTGGGCATGAGGGACCAAGCCGCGAAGTACCCAGCCCAGCTTTCCGGCGGCCAGAAGCAGCGAGTGGCCATCGCCCGGGCCCTGGTGGGCGAGCCGGCCCTGGTCTTGGCTGACGAGCCCACCGCCAACCTGGATGGGGCCACGGCCCAGCGCGTGATCGAATTGATGAAACGCATGCGTGACGAGTTCGGCACCACCTTTTTATTCTCCACCCACGATCCGCGCATAATGGACCAGGCCGAGTCGCTGTTCCACCTGGAGGACGGCCGCCTGGTGGACGGCCCCAAGGCCGGCAAGGAGGTGGGCCATGCTTAAGGTCACCCGGCTGGCGCTGAAGAACCTCCTGCGCTACAAGCGCCGCAGCCTGCTTACCGGCCTTTTGATAGCCTTCGGCGTGGTGGCGGTCATCGTCTTCGTGGGGCTGAGCGATTCCTTCAAACGGGCGGTGGTGGGCCAGATCACCGACTCGGCGCTGAGTCACTTGCAGGTGCACCGCAAGGGCTACATGAGCAGCATCGACAACCTTCCCCTGGACCGCATGCTGCCCCCCCAGGCCTACCAAAAGCTCACCGCCCTACTATCCCAGGAGTCAGGTGTCGCCGCCTATTCCCCCCGCATCAAGTTCGGGGCCATGCTGAGCAATTACGCCCAAACCACCAACGTGCGCCTGAACGGCATCGACCCGGCCAGGGAGCAGCAAGCGGCGCCCCTGCTCCAGTCCCGCGTCAAGAACGCGGCGCATGCGGATGCCCTGTTGAAACCCGGGGAGGTGCTGCTGCCCGAGACGCTGGCCAACGGCATGGGGCTGAAGACCGGTGACACCGTGGTGCTGGTGGCCAACAACAAGGATGGCTCGGTGAACGGCATGACCTTCAAGGTCGCCGGGGTGGTGGAGAGCCTCATGGGTCCTGGCGGCCGCGACGGTTACCTCCACATCCAGGACGCGGCCAACCTCCTTCGCATGCCGCAGCCAGAGATCAGCGAGGTGGCTGTGCGAGTGAAGGACTTTGGCCGCCTGGATGAGGTTGCTACCGGGCTACTCGCCGCCCTCGCTCCCCTGACCAACCAGAAGGGCAAGCCCATGTTCGAACTGCACACCTGGGTCCAGCTAACCCCTTTCCACAACGTGGTGCGCATGCTCGACGTCATGAACCTGGGCATCAAGGTGATCCTTATCGCGGTAGTGCTGATCAGTGTGCTCAACGTCATGCTCATGAGCGTCTACGAGCGGGTGCGGGAGATCGGGGCTCTGGCGGCGATGGGCACCTCCCCTGGCCGCATCAGGGGTTTGTTCGTGGCCGAGGGCTTCTGCCTGGGCTTGGTGAGCGCCCTGGGGGGGGCGGCCATCGGTTTAGGGACGCTGGCAGTGATGAACCTAACCGGCGTGGAGGTGGCCTTTGGCCGGGATAACCAAGTCTTTGCCTTGGCCCCTTCCATCGCTCCGGTGGAGGTGGTCTCTGCTGGCTTGATCGTGCTGGCTGTGTCGGTTCTGGCCAGCCTGCAACCCGCAGCCAAGGCGGCCCGCCTGGAGCCGGTGGAGGCGTTGCGCCATGTTTAGAAAACATCTATCTGGAATGTTGGTTATGGCCAGAAAAGTGCGTTTTGTCCTGATTGCCTTTTGGGTCCTTTTCCTGGCGGTCGGCCCGGGGTGGGCCATGAGCGGCAAAGAGATTCTGGAGAGTGTGGACCGCAACCTCCAGCCCGGCGACCTAGAGATGTACCGTAAGATCATCAACATTGAGCCCAGCGGGGCCGAGAAGGAGTATGTGCTCTGGTTCCTCAAGAAGGACAAGGACAAGGTGGTCACTTTGTTCGTGGCCCCGGCCAGCGAGGAGGGCCGGGCCACCCTGCGTCTGGGCGATAACATGTGGCTTTACATTCCCAACGTGGGCAAGCCCATCCGCATCACCAGCATGCAATCGGTGGTGGGGGGAGTGTTCAACAACGCCGACATCATGCGCCTGGACTATAGTGTCGAATATGACGTGGTCACTCTGGCAGATGACCAAGGCCAGCATCTGTTGGACCTCAAGGCCAAGACCGGGGCGGTAGCCTACGACCGTTTGAAGATGTGGGTGCTCAAGAAGGAGCTGGTGCCCACCAAAATCGAGTGTTACGCCGCCACCGGCCTGCTGATCAAGACGATCCACTTCAAGGAGATCAAGGATATCGGCGACGGGGTGGTGCGCCCGGCGGTCATGGAAACCGACAGTCCGCTTTACAGGGGCTACAAATCCATCATGATCTCGGCCAAACTCAAAAAACGCGGCCTCCCCGACGAGGTTTTCACTCTAAATTATTTGCCCAGGATCAAGGGGATGCGTTGAGGTTATGCGGCTGCTTTCCCGCGTCTTGCTGGCGGTGTTGCTCGCTGCGTGCTTAAGCAGTGCCTGGGCGGGCGAGTACGACCTCAACATTCCTGAAGCTGAGAAAACGCCTTGGGAACTGGGGGGCAGGTTGGAGTTGCGCTATGTCCAACATTGGCTGAACGACCAGTCCGACCGCTACCGCCTGAACTATTACAATAGCGATCCCGGCGCTTATACTGAGGAGTGGCGGCCGCAATTGGAATTGCAGGGCGGCTATCGCCAGGGGAAGGCGCTTTTCCATTTCCTCACCCATTTCGAATACGACGAAACCTCGGATGGCGGTGAGTGGCTCAACCGGGTCTATGAGGCCTTCGCCACCCTCAAGCCCTCGGCAAACCTGGCGTTGGAGGGAGGCAAGAAGTCATTTTCCTGGGGCAAGGGCTACGCCTGGAACCCGGCCGGATTCATCAACCGGCCCAAGGATCCCGATGATCCAGAGCTGAATCAGGAAGGCTATAGTTTCCTGGGCCTGGATTTCATCAAAAGCTTCACTAGCAGCTCTCTAAGTAACCTGGCCTTCACCGCCCTGGCCTTGCCGGTGCTCGACGGATGGGAGAACACCTCCCTGGGGCAGAGCGGAGATTTGAACTACGCCTGCAAGCTCTATTTGCTCTGGCATGACACCGACCTGGACTTCATCTATTTCGGCGGCGCCCACCAGCCGGACAGCTTTGGTTTCGACTTTGCCAAGAACCTTGCCGAGAACTTGGAAGTGCATGGGGAAGTGGGCTATAGAATGGATGTGTCGCGAACCCTGCTGAATTCTACCGGTCAAACCACGGTCTCGAGCCAGAACGAACTGAGCTACCTTTTGGGTATCCGCTACCTCAATGCCGTGGAAACCACCTTCATCGTTGAGTACTACCACAACGGAGCAGGCTACGACGCTGGCGAGCTAGACGACTTCTTTGCTTATCAAACCTGGGCCTACCAAGAATGGCTGGCCACGGATAATGACCAATATATGCAAAGGGCGAACATGGTCACCCGCCCCTATTATGCGCAGCGCAACTTCGGCGAGGATTACCTTTACTTCAAGGCCACGCAGAAAGAGCCCCTTGATATTCTGTACTTCAACCCATGGTTAGCGGTGATCCTCAACCTGCAGGACCAGAGTTTCAACCTGCAACCAGGAATGACCTACACAGCGGTGACCGACCTGGAGTTGAATTTTCGTATGGGCATCCCTTTTGGTCCGGCCGGAACCGAGTTTGGCGAGAAACAGGATGCGGTACGTACGGAAATTTGGGCGCGGTACTACTTTTAGCCGGCTCTTCGTCGATCAGTTTGGAGGCGGCAACCATACCGGTTACGCCAAGATAACTCAGCGTCTTTGCAGACAGAATAGTTCTCGATGGTAATCGTTGCCCCGGCCCCGGGCCAGGGTGCAAAATAGGCTTATGTGCGGCAGATTCACCCAGCTTAGCGAGTTGGACGACCTCCAGGACCGCTTCGGGTTCCCGGCGGCGCACCTGAACTGGCGGCCCCGCTACAACCTGGCCCCGGGCCAGGAGGCCCTGGTGGTGCGCCTGACGCCCACCGGGGAGCGGGAAGGCGTGCTGGTCCGCTGGGGCCTGGTGCCCCATTGGGCCAAGGACCCGAAGGTCGGCTACAAGATGATCAACGCCCGGGCCGAGTCCGCGGCGGACAAACCGGCTTTCCGGAGCCCCTTCCGCCATCGCCGCTGCCTGGTGCCGGCTGACGGCTTCTTTGAATGGCGCCAGGGGCCAGGCGGCCGGGAGCCCTTTTACTTCCGCCGGGCAGACGGCCAGCCTTTTGCCCTGGCCGGGCTGTGGGACCTGTGGCGCCCGCCGGGGGAGGCCGACGCGCCGCTCCTCACCGCCTTCACCATCCTCACCACCGCGGCCGACCCCGTGGTGGCCCGCATCCATCCCCGCATGCCGGTGATCCTGCCGCCGGAGCGGGAGGAGGCCTGGCTCAGCCTGCCGCCAGAAGACGTGCCCGAGCTGAGCCACCTTTTGACCGAAGCCCCCCCCGAGCCCCTGACCGCCCACCCGGTCTCCCCCCGGGTGAACTCCCCGGCCGTGGACGAGCCCAGCCTGCTGGACCCCCTGCCGGCGGCCGGGGGGCTGTTCGATCCGCCCGCCGGAGAGTGAGTCCCGGAATCCAGCAGGCTGTTGAAAAACAGCCTGCTGGGCGCAGGGGTCCGGATTTGGCGTCCCGGGCCGGCCGAACGCAGGCCAGCTGACCACCAACGCATCGTGAGGAAACCCCAATATGCCAGCCTATGTCGCGCTGCTCCGAGCCGTGAACGTGGGGGGAACCGGCCGGCTGCCCATGGCCGAGCTGACCGCCCTGGGCCGCGAGGCCGGCTTCCAAAACGTCAGCACCTACATCACCAGCGGCAACCTCATCTTCCAGAGCCGCTTGCCCGAAGCGAAAGTCCGCGCCGCCCTGGCCGAGCGCCTCGCCGCCTGTGTGGGCCGCCCGGTGGGGGTGTTGGTGCGTTCGGCCGAGGAGCTGGCCGGGATCGTGGCCCGCAATCCCTTTCCCGGCGAGCCCGGCCACCGGGTCATGGTGCTCTTCACGGATGAGCCGCTGCCGCCGGACCCCCGGGCCGGGGTCGCCGGCCGGCAAGAGGAGCGCATCGTGGCGGGCCGGCGCGAGTTTTTGGTGTTTTACCCCCAGGGCCAGGCGCGAAGCCGTCTGCGGATTCCCGCTGCGGCGGCCGGTACGGCGCGCAATATGAACACCGTGGCCAAGCTGGCCGCCCTGGCCGGAGCCCTGGCTTCCGCCGCGCCCGCCGCCTGAGGATGCCGCCGGGCAGGGCGGAGCCGGGGAGGCAGGCCCGGTCCGCCACGGCAACCTCCGGCCGGCCTCCCCGCGCCCCGTCTCACCCGCCGCCCCTACAAACGCACAATCTTCCACCTTTTTACTCCCGCCCCCCTCCCCCCGGGAGCAGGGTTTCGGCTATGATGACCTTGTTCCGGCCAGGCGCCGGAGAGCGCCCGCACGCATTTCCCGGGTAAGGAGGCGGTATGAAGCACAAGGTCATCATCCGGCGGTGTGACCACTACGACCCCCAGGCCATCCGGGCCATCGTGGCCCAGGGCCTGGCCGAGCTGGGGGTGGAGCCCAAGGGCAAGATTCTGGTCAAGCCCAACGTGGTGCTGGCCGAGCCCCGCATCTTTCCCCATGCCTTCACCCGGGCCGAGTTCCTGGAGGGCGTGCTCCTGGCCCTGGGGGACCGGGGGGTGAACCTCGGGCAGGTGGCGGTGGGCGAGCGCTCGGGCATCACCGTGCCCACCCGCTTCTGCATCAAGAACGCCGGCTATCTGCCGGCTCTCGAGCGCCTGGGGGTGGCCATGCGCTACTTTGACGAGGAGCCGGTGGTGGCCCGCCGGCTGGCGCACGCCGGCGCGCTGCGGGAAGAGACCTTCTTTCCCCAGGCGGTGGCCGAGGCCGACTTCATCGTGAACCTGCCCAAGTTCAAGGCCCATCCCTGGACCCGGCTGACCCTGAGCCTCAAGAATTACATCGGCATCCAGGACGACCGCCACCGCCTGTTGGACCACAACACCTTCCTGGAACACAAGATCGTGGACCTGAACCAGGCCTATGGCCAGGGCTTCATCGCCATCGACGCCATCACCGCCGGGCAGAAGATGATGCTCACCCCCACCCCGTTCCATTTGGGCGCGGTGGTCATGGGGGTCAACCCCTGCGCGGTGGACACCGTGGGCTGCCACATGGTGAACGTGGACCCCGCCGACCTGATCCATTTGCGCATGGCCAGCGAGCGCGGCCTGGGCCCCATGGACCTGGCCGAGATCGCGGTGACCGGCGACTTCCCCCTGGCCGAGGTGCAGGCGCGCACCAAGGATTTCCAGTTCTGCCTGGAGCGGGTGGACGACTACTTCGCGGGCACGCCGCTCCGGGCCACGGTGGGCGAGTTCCCGGAGGGCCACTCCCGGGACTACTGCTGGGGCGGCTGCCCCGGGGCCTTGCAGGAGGCGGTGCACATCATCAAGGGCTTCTATCCAGACGCCCTGGAGAAAATGGGCAAGGTGCGCTACGTGGTGGGCCGGGTGGAGGGCCCCCTGGACCTGGAGCCCGGCGAGAAGGTGCTGTTCGCCGGGGCCTGCACCTCCTGGCGGGGCCAGATCAACGGGCAAAACGTGGACATCCGCCCCACTTACCGGCCACCCGCGGCCACCGACGCCCGGCACACCCGCTCCAATGACATGCTGCTCAAGACCACCCAGGCCCTGGGCAACTGCCTGGCCCACGCCCGGCGGGGCTGGCTGGCCGCGCCCTCCTGCCCGGTGTCGGTGGCGGACCATGTTAACTACCTGGCGGCCCTGGGCGGAGTGAAAAACCCCAACTTCGATCCCCGGCTGGTGGTGCCCATGACCCTGGCCTATGCCCAAATGCGCTTCATGCGGCGGAAGAACCGCCTCAAGTGACGAGCCACGAGGAGACCCGGATGACCAGCCCCCCTGAGGAAACCATCTGCTTGAACCCGGCCACCGGCGAGGAGATCGGCCGCTCCCCCCTGAACAGCGTGGGCGACGTGCACCAGGCCGTGGCCCGGGGCCAGAACGCCCAGCCCTTCTGGGCCGGCACCCCCCTGGAAGAGCGCATCGCCGCCCTCCGGGCCGTGCGGGACCACCTGGCGGCCCACGCCGACGAACTGGCTGCCGTCATCAGCCAGGACAACGGCAAGACCCGCACCGACGCCCTGGCCGCCGAGGTGCTGCCCGCGGCCATGGCGCTGACCTATTACTGCAAGCACGCCCGCCGCTTCCTGACCGACCGGCGCCTGACCCCCGGCAATATCCTTTTGGCCAACAAGCGGCCCAAGCTGGTGCGCATCCCCTTTGGAGTGGTGGGCATCATCAGCCCCTGGAACTACCCCTTTGCCATCCCCTTTTCCGAAGTGGTCATGGCGCTCTTGGCCGGCAACGCGGTGATCCTGAAGGTGGCCAGCGAGACCCAGCTGGTGGGCCGGGCCCTGGAGCGGGCTCTGGCGGCCGCGGGCCTCCCCTCCGGGGTGTTCACCCACCTGAACCTGCCGGGCCGGGTGGCCGGCGAGGCCTTTTTGGAGGCCGGGGTGGACAAGCTCTTCTTCACGGGCAGCGTGAGGGTGGGCAAGCAGCTAATGGCCAAAGCCGCCGAGACCCTGACCCCCCTCTCCCTGGAGCTGGGGGGCAACGACGCCATGATCGTGGCCGCCGACGCGGACCTGAAGCGGGCCGCCAATGGCGCCGTGTGGGCCGGCTTGCAGAACTGCGGCCAGAGCTGCGGCGGGGTGGAGCGCATCTACGTGCACCGCGAGGTGTACCCGCGTTTCCTGGAGCTGTTGGGCGAGCGGGTGCGGGCGCTAAGGATCGGGGTGGACACGGACCACAACCTGGACCTGGGGGCCATGACCACCACCCGGCAGATGGACCTGGTGCGGGCCCACGTGGACGACGCCCTGGCCCAGGGGGCGGAGATCTTCTCCCGGGCCGACCCGCCGGCCGGGCTCACCGGCAATTTCCTGCCGGCCCTGGTGCTCACCAAGGTGACCCACGACATGCGGGTGATGCGGGAGGAGACCTTCGGCCCGGTGCTGGGGGTGATGGAGGTGGGCGACCTGGAAGAAGCCCTGGAGCTGGCCAATGACAGCGACCTGGGGCTCACGGCCAGCGTGTGGAGCAAGAACACCAAGGAGGCCGAGAAGCTGGCCCGGCGCATCCGGGCCGGGGCGGTCACCATCAACGACCACCTCATGAGCCACGGCCTGGCCGAGACCCCCTGGGGGGGCTTCAAGGAGTCCGGCCTGGGCCGCACCCACGGCGAGCTGGGCTTCGCCGAGATGACCGAGCCCCAGGTGATCGTGCACGACATCATGCCCTTCGTGAAAAAGGACATGTGGTGGCACCCCCACTCCAAGGCGGTGTATCAGGGCCTGGGGGGCATCGTGCAGATGCTCTACGGCAAGGGATTGGGCAAAAGGCTGGGGGGCATGATGAAGATGATGAGGATTTTCCCGCGGACGTTTTTTTAGGGGGTAAAGGCAGTGATATGCGGGATTCTGAAAGGAACCGAAGAACCCAGTCGCCACGGATTGAAGTTCGCGGTGAATGATGGTTTGAGTCCCCGGCAAGGATCCAGCGCATCAAAACATCCTCAAAAGCCTATTTTTGTGATGGCTAGCGGAAAGTGGCGGTCACTAAGCATTGCTCATGCCAAGGGGGGTGTAATGGCGGAGATAAACCTAACTCAAACGGAGGCCGATGCACTAATTGTGATGGAGAAGCATCGGGTCGACACGAATCGCTACGCTTTTCCGATGATGGGGCAGAAAGTCAGTATGCCGCTGCTGTCGGCGGACAAGCGCGAACAATTCATGCTGGACATCTACCGTGGCCAAATCGACCTACTGCGGGGAAACTATCAGAACCGTGCCAGACAAGTGGTGGTGCTGGTGAGGCTGGACTTTGGCGGGTCGCCCCACCGCAACCCGGACGATGAGGAAATACCATGTCCACACCTGCACTTATATCGTGAGGGATACGGGGACAAATGGGCAATGCCCATTCCGGTGGAGCATTTTTCAGACATTAATGACAGGTGGGACACGCTGGAAGATTTTATGAAATACTGTAATATCACTCAGCCACCGATTATCGAGCGAGGCTTGTTTTCATGATCCAGGAAATTCAAACATTATTGGATGATTACCTGGTTTGGCTGAGGGATAAGACCCATTTCCGCCAGCTTGATCATTGGGTAGAAATTACCACACCGTACCTCGACCGCCATAACGATTATATCCAGATTTATGCCCGCAAAATTTCTGAGGGATTTCTCCTTTCAGACGATGGGTACACCATAGGGGATTTGGAACAAAGCGGCTGCAAGCTCGACAGCGCAAAACGCCAAGACTTGCTGAGGATGTCCCTGAACGGTTTCGGGGTCCAATTAGTGGATAAGCGGCTGGAAGTCCAGGCCACTCGGGACAATTTTGCTTTGCGGAAGCACAACCTCGTCCAGGCGATCCTTGCCGTGAACGATTTATTTTATTTGGCGGTCCCTGTGGTTTCTAGCCTATTTTACGAGGATGTGGAGTCATGGTTGGACCAAAACGACATCCGCTATTCACCGAGGGTGAAATTTACTGGAAAAAGCGGTTACGATCATCTGTTTGATTTCATAATCCCAAAGTCTCGCCGCCAACCGGAACGCATTTTACAGACGATCAACCGACCGAGCCGTGACACCGCCCAAGCTGTAGCCTTCGCGTGGATTGACACCAGGGAGGTGCGCTTGCCCAATTCCAAGGCGTACGCCATATTAAACGATTCAGAGCAGATAATCCACCCAGCGGTACCCGGGGCATTGCGCAACTATGGTGTCCAACCCATCTTGTGGTCGAAACGTGAGGATGCAGTATCGGAATTGGCGGCGTAAAACTTAAAACTCTCACCTCAGCGCCTGCTCGGTTGTTTTCGTAGTTATTTCACTAGTTTGTTGAACAATAGCCTGGCAAGCGTGCCACAGATGGCGCGTTAACCTGTCTGGTTTATGAATAGTAAGCTCTGACAAAGTTGGCGAGACCGCGCTTTTATCCGTTTGGCAAAAAGCAGTTCACACGGCCGTTTTCAACGCCCTGTGTGGCCGCCGCCCCCATATGCTTTTCCTTTAGGAAGGGGGTGTGGGGGAAACCCTTTCCTTTTGGCTTCAAAAGGAAAGGGTTTCCCCCACATTCTTCCCTCTCCCTCCCCCTCTCCTCCTACCTCACAATCTGATTCCCTATCCGTTGGCCCAGGACTTCGGTGGTTTCGCTGATGACCACGATGGCGTTGGGGTCCAGGGTTTTGACGATTTGTTTGAGGCGGTTTATTTCGCGGAAGGTGACGATGGCGTAGATGATGCGTTTTTCCTGGTGGGTGTAGGCGCCTTCGGCGGGGACGAGGGTGGCGCCGCTGATGCGGCGCACCAGTTCCTCGGAGATTTGGGACCAGCAGGAGGTGATGATGAACACGGCCTTGCGTTTGGAGAGGCCGGAGACCACCAGGTTCACGATGCGGGAGTTCACGTAGAGGAAGATGAGGGTGTAGAGCACGCGTTCCAGGGGGAAGAGGAAGGCGCCGGCCAGCATGACCAGGGCGTCGGCGGCCAGGTAGGTGTTGCCCAGGCGGAGGGAGAATTTCTCCAGGAAGATGACCGAGAGGATGTCCATGCCGCCGGCCGAGCCCATGGAGCGCAGGATGAGCCCGCCGCCGACTCCGTTGATGAGGCCGGCCAGGATGGCGGCGGCCAGGAGGTCGTTCAGGGGCAGGGTGAAGTTGACCAGTTGCAGGAGGCCGGTGGTGAGCGCCGCGCCCACCAGGCTGTAGAGGAAGAAGCGGCGGCTGACGAATTTGGCGCCCAGGAGGAACACGGGGATGTTGAGCGCGAAGTAGACCAGGGACACCGGCAGGGCGGGGACCAGGTA
Source organism: Deltaproteobacteria bacterium (assembly GCA_020444165.1). The sequence continues at coordinate 27,854 of JAHLLK010000026.1, forward strand.
GTGGGCGATGAGGGAGACGCCGGTGAAGCCGGAGGAGAGGAAGCCGTGGGGCAGGAGTACGGCCTTGATGGCCACGGCCAAAAACAGGCTGCCCAGGGTGAGGAGCGCCAGGGTCCGGAGGATTTGCAGGGGTTCGCCCAGCACGCGGCGCAGGCGGTTGGGTGGTTCCGGGGGAGAATGGCGGCACTCATTGGCGGTCATGCGATGCCCTTTCCGGCCAGGGAGGCCGTTTTCAGGGTACCTGCCCCGGGGAAGGGGGGCAACCCCTGGGAGAGCGGACCGGGAGAAGCCAGGAGCCTACAGGAAGTTTTTTTGGGGGAGGGGGGTGGGGGGGAACCCGCGGGGTCCCCGAAAAAGCGTAGCTTTTTGGGGGTGCAGTCCCCTTTTTTTTCGGAAAAAAGGGGCTGCACTCCACATTCTTTCTTTTCTCCGACGGATTCCTAGACTTCGGCCAGGGAGCGGACCTCGGCTTCCAGCGAGGTGAGCATGGCCCGCAGGCGGTCATACAGGGCTTGGGCGGCGTCCACTTCGCCCCGGCGGCCCAGCTTCTCGATCTGGAGGCACAGGTCGTGGGGTTCCTGGGCGCTGAAGATGCCGAGCGAGCCTTTCAGGGTGTGGGCGGCGCGCCACAGGGCCTCGGGGTCGCCGGCGGCCAGGGCCTCGCCCAGGGCGGCGGCCTGCCGGGGCAGCTCCTCCAGGAACACCTGGGCCAGGCTGGCCACCAGGGCCGGATCGCCGCCCATCTTGCAGAGCAGGGTTTGGCGGTTCAGGTAGACACAGGAGGGAGCCGGGGCGGGCGGCGGGGCCGCCGGCGCCGGGGGCAGGGCGCGGCGGGCCAGGTCCTCCACCGTGTCCCACAGGACGGCGGGCTCCACCGGCTTGGCCAGGTAGGCGTCCATGCCGGCTTCCAGGCAGCGCTCCCGGTCACCCCGGGAGGAGTGGGCGGTCATGGCCACGATGGGCAGCCGCCGGGCGCCGCCTTTTTCCTGCCGGCGGATGCGGCGGGTGGCCTCCAGCCCGTCCATGACCGGCATCTGCACGTCCATGAGGAGCAAGTCGAAATCCCCCGTGGCCAGGGCGTCGAGGGCAATCTGGCCGTTTTCCGCCACGGTGACCCGGTGGCCCCGTTTTTCCAGGATGGTCACGGCCAGCTTCTGGTTGATGAGGTTGTCCTCGGCCAGAAGCACGTGGAGCGGCGCGGCGACGGCCGCTGGGGCGGCCGGGGCCGGGGCGGGGGCCACGGGTGGTCCTGCGGCCAGCACGGCCTGCACCGCGTCCCAAAGCTCGTCCGGGCCCACGGGCTTGGCCAGGGTGGCCTGGGGGTTGGCCGCGGCCAGCTGCTCGGCCGGGGGCAACAGGCCCGAGGAGAGGATGATCAAGGGCAGGCCGGCCCCGCCCGGCGCGGCCCGCAACCGCTCGGCGCAGGCCAGCCCGTCCACCTGGGGCATCTGCTGGTCCATGAGCACCAGAGCGACGGCGCGGCCCTGGGTGGTCAGCTCGGCCAGGGCGGTCTGGGCCTCGTCGCAGGAGGCGGCCTCGCAGCTGGCCATGCCCCAGGAGGCCAGGGCCCGGGTGAGGATGAGGCGGTTGGTCGCGTGGTCATCCACCACCAGGGCGGTGAGGCCGGCCAGGTCACGGGCCGGGGGCGGGCTCGCGGCCTCGGTCTCGCCGGGAGCCAGGGCAAAGTCGGCCTGGAAGCTGAACACACTCCCCTGGCCGGGCTGGCTGTTCAGGCGGAGCTGGCCGCCCATGAGCCGCACCAGCTGGCTGGCGATGCCCAGGCCCAGGCCGGTGCCGCCGTAGGTGCGGGTGGCGGAAGCGTCCACCTGGGTGAAGATCCCGAACACCTCCCCTTGGCGCTCCAGGGGAATGCCGATGCCCGTGTCGGTCACGGTGAAGGCCAGGCGGGCCTGGCTTTCCGTGCGGCGCACCAGGCCCACCCTCACCACCACCTCACCGTGCTCGGTGAACTTGATGGCGTTGGACACCAGGTTCAGGATCACCTGGCCCAGGCGCGGCGCATCGCCCCGGAGCCGCTGCGGCGCCTCGGGCGCCAGGTCATAGATCAGTTCCAGGCCCTTGTCGTGGGCGCGACCGGCCAGGGTCTTCATCAGTTCGCCCAGGGTGGCGGCCAGGTCAAAGGGGAGGTTGGCCAGCTCCAGGCGGCCGGTCTCCATGCGGGAGAGGTCCAGGATGTCGTTCAACAGGCCCAAGAGGGTGCGGGCCGAGGTCTGGACCAGGTTCAGGTATCCCCGCTGCTCGGCATTGAGTCCGGTGTCCAGGGTCAGGCTGGTCATGCCCAGGACGGCGTTCATGGGGGTGCGGATCTCGTGGCTGATGTTGGCCAGGAACTCGCTCTTGGCCCGGCTGGCGGCCTCGGCCGCCTCCTTGGCCTGGCGGAGGTTCTCCTGGGTGCCCTCGTGCTCGGCGATCTCGGCCAACAGCTGGACGTTCTTCTCTTGCAGCTGGGCGGTGCGCCGGGCCACGTCCCGCTCCAGGCCCTCCTTGGCCTGGGCCAGGCCGTCCAGGGCTTCGCTCAGGTGGGCCCGCCGCCGGAGCGCCATGATGCCAAAGGCCAGGTTGTCGGCCAGGCGGGTCAAGAGGGACAGCTCCTCCTGGTCAAAGGCCCCGGCCTGGCCGGAGTAGATGGCCAGGGCGCCCAGCACGCCTTCCGGCGTGGCCAGAGGCAGGGCGGCCGCGGCGCGGTAGCCCCGCTGGGTGGCTTCCTCCCACCAGGGCACAAAATCCGTCTCGCCGGCGAGGTCCTGCACGGCGACCACCCGGCGCTCCAAAATGGCGCGCCCCGTGGGACCCCGGCCGCGGGGGTGGTCGGGGTCCCAACGCAGGTCCAGGGTGTCCAGATAACCGTGGTCCGCGCCCCACCGGGCCGCGGGGACCACCCGGCGGGCCGGGCCCTCCTCGGCCAGGCCCACCCAAGCCAGGCAATAGCCGCCCTGCTCCACCACCAGGCGGCAAATCTCGGCCATGAGGTCTTTCTCGCTCTCGGCCCGCACCAGCTCGCGATCGCAATCCAGGAGCATGGACTGGGCCCGGTTCAGGGCGGTCAGGCGCTCCATGGCCTTTTGGCGGTCGTGCATCTCCTGGTTCAGCCGCTGGTTGGATTCCTGCAAGCTGGAGGTGCGGCTGGTCACCAACTCCTCCAGGTGGCCCTGCTGCTCCTGGAGGGCGGCCAGCGCCCATTCCCGTTCGCGGCCGCGCCGGTCCAGGCGGTCCAGGCCCCACCAGACGCCCCCCAAACCCAGGAGCCAGACCAGGAGATGGGACAGGGCCAGGGTGGCCTGCTCGCCCCGCACCACCGCGTGGAAGGGCTCCAAAGGCACGGTCACGCTGAGCCCGCCGCGCACATCGCCCAGGCTATAGCCCTGATCCGCGTGACACTTGAGGCAGGCCTTTTCGATGAGGAAAGGCCGCATCAGCCGCAGGGCGGCCCGGCCTTCCATCTCTTTCACTTCGTTTATGTCGGCCAGTTGGCCTTGCTCGAAACATTGGAGGGCCGCCTCTTCCCAGGCGTCGGCCCGGTTCTCGGGACGGATGGGCCGGCGGCTGGTCAGATGAATGCCGATGCCGGTGGTCTTTCTTTCGATCTCGCCCACCTGGCGGGTCATGTAGGCCGGGTTGATCAGGGTCAGGACCCGGCCCCGGCTGTCGGTGATGTCGCGTTGCGGCACGGTGAGATGGGGGTTGGGCAGGGTGGTTTCGGACACCGGCACGTACACCCCGCCGTGAGCGGCGTTCCAGGCCCGGTAAATCAGGTCCTTGGCGAGGTCGGCCTGGGCCTGGGTCAGGGCCAGCTCGGCCACGGTCTGGCGGATGATGTACCAGTTGTAGGTGAAGGAAAGAGCCAGAAGCAGGGTCCAAACCCCCGCAACCAGGGAAAAATTGCGGTGAAAAGCCTTTTTTGCCGGCAGATCGGAATGGGAAGCGGGGGGCATAACTTCATCTTTGGTGGAAAAAGGCCGGGGATACCTCCGCCGGGCTGATGGAAAACGAGGCGCGTCGCATCCTGTCCGGACAGCGGCCGCAAAATCGGGCGGGCCGGCACCGGGCAGGCAGACGGCCAGGGATCGTCTTGGCTTTGATTATAAACCAGGCCCCGGGGGAAGCAAAGTCCGGGAGAAGGTTGGCTGGCGCAAGGCAGGCCCCTGGCAGGAAAATCCGGCGGGCGGGGTCACTCCCCCCGGAAGAGGCGGCCCAGGGCCCGGCCGGAGACCCCCAGGGAGGAGCGGGCCGCGGCCAGCAGCTCGAGGATGTCGTAAATATTGTCGATCTTGCCGCCCATGATCACGTTGAGCTGGGGCAGGCCGTGGCCGGGCTGGAACAGGATGGGCCGGCCGTCGTCCACCTCGTTCCTCACCAGCACGGTCTTCACCTCGAACAGGGACCCCGCCTGGCGGGCCCGGGCCAGGGCCGGCAAATAGCGCTGGGCGTCCTTCTGCATGTAGAGGAAGTTGGAGGCCGGGGGGTTTTGGCGCAGGAGGGCATGGCCGTCCCGGGGCCGGGGGCCGTCGGTCCAGCTGGCGTGGGGGGTGTAGCGCACGTGGGAGAGGGTGTGCAGCCCCCGGCTGGGGTAGGGCATCACCGAAAAGAACGGCCCGTCCATCACCGTGATCCCCAGGCCGGCCAGCTCCGGCGGCAGCTCCACCAGGGCCATCTCGGTGATTTCGTGCTTCAGGGGCAACAGCGGCAGGCCCGCCGCGGCCAGGAGCACATTGATGCGCGAGTAGGCGCAGAGGAACACCAACCCGGCCGGCAGCTCCCGGCCCCCAGCGGTGGTCACGGTGATCCCCTCCCCCGGGCCGGGGGTCAGGTTCACCGCCTCCTCGCCCAGGCGGATTTCCACGCCCGCGGCTTCCAGGCGCTCCCGCAGGATGTCCCGCAACACCGCGGCGTCAAAGGCCACCTCGCGCACCTTGAACACCGCCTCGATCAGCTCCGGGTTGAACAGCCGGGCCAGCTGGGGCGCGGCCGGCGCGATGGGCGCGCCCATCTCCTTGAACATCTTGAAGAAGCGCTCGGCGCTCACCTTGGAGCCCCGCCGGGCCACGGCGTAGAGCTTGGTGAAGTCGTCCACGATGGCCCGCCGGAAGTCCAGGAGGAAGCGGGGGAAGTTCACCAGGGAGCGGTAGGCGGTGAGGAAGCTGCGGGGGTAGTGGTAGCCGGTGTGCACCCGGGCCTGGTTCAGGCTGGAGGCCCGGGTGAGGAGGTCGTCCTCTTTTTCCAGCAGCACCACCCGGGACAGCCGGCTGGCCAGCACCAGGGCCAGGCAGGCGCCGTAGAACCCCCCGCCGATGACCAGGGCGTCCCGGGGCTCGGCCATGCTCAGGCTCCCGGCGGGGCATAGCGCCCCAGGTTGAGGTTCCACAAGACGGCCAACAGGTCGCCGTAGGCCGCCAACGACTTGATCTTGGTGGGGGTGGGGCCGGAGGCCGGATAGATGCGGGTGGTGGGGATCTGGCTCACGGCCAGCCCCAGTTGGGAGGCCCGGGCCGAGAGATAGGCCAACAGCTCGTACTCCTGGAAAATCTCCCGGAAGGGCTGCACCGCCGGGTGCAGGAGATAGCGCCGGGAGTAGGCCCGGAAGCCCTGGGTGGTGTCCGAGAGCCAGCGCCCCGCGGCCAGGCTCACGGCCGGGGCGTGGATCAGGCGGATGGCCAGGGTGCGGATCAGGGGGGTGTTGACTCCCCGGCCGCCGGGCAGAAAGCGCGAGGCCTGGGCGTAGTCCACCCCGGACAAGAGCGCCGCCACGAAACGGGGGATGGCCTCCACCCCGTCCTTGCCGTTGCCGTCGATGGTCACCACCCCCTGGTAGCCTTCTTGGAGGGCATAGGCGTAGCCCATGCGGAGCTGCGCCCCCAGGCGGCCCTGGTCCCGCTTGATCAGGAGCGCCCGCACGCCGAGCCCGGCCAGCCGCCCCGGCTCCAGGCTGCCGTCGATGCTGCCGCCGTCGGCCAGGAGCACGTCGGCCAGGTCCATGAGGCCCAGCTCCCGCATGCGGGCCAACTGGCCCAGGATCTTTTCGCCCTCGTTGATCACCGGGATCACCACGGCGTAAAGGGTCCGGCGCTCCCGGAAGGGGTGGTGCTCCGCCCGGGGCACGGCCCAATCCGGGGGGTAGTCCGGCCGCGGCCGGCCCGGCAGCTCAGTCGCCATAGGTCGCCAGCACCTGGGAGGCCGCGGCGGCCACGGCCCGGGGATTGGGGCCGTCGGGATCGGAGCGCATCTCCAGGGACACCCAGCCCTGATAGCCGTGTTTGCGCAGGGCCACGGCCAGGCGGGGGTGGTCGGTGTGCTCCGGCCCGCCGGGGCCAAGGGAGACCCGGTTCAGGAACGGCTCGCTGGCGTGGCAGTGGCGCATCCGGGCGAGCGCCAGGTCCACCGCCGCGTCGTAGTCCTCCCCGTTCATGGTCAGCACCCCGGCGTCCAGGTTCACCCCGCAGCCGGGATGATCCACCCGGGCGGCCAGGGCCACGGTCTCCCCGGTGTCGGTGAGGAAGTCCGCCCCGTAACCCGGGGCGTTGGGCTCCAGGCACAGCGCCGCGCCGTGGTCCCAGGCCAGGGCCGCGGCCCGGCGGAAGAAGCCGGCCGCCTGCTCCAAGGCCGCTTCCCAGGGCAATTCACCCCTGAGGCGGTTCTTGGGCGAGCCGAAGACCAGGGGCCCGGCCCCCAGCCAGCCGGCCAGTTCGGCCACCCGGGCCAGATGGGCCAGAAAGGCCGGGTGGGTGGCCGGGTCAAAGACCTGGAACTCGGGGTGGCCGAACAACAGGGCCTGGAAAGCCACCACCGCGAAACCCTGGTCGGCCCAGCGGGCGCGCTGCTCCCGGGCCTGGGCCTGGCTCACCGCGGGAAAGCCGGGAAAGGCCAGGGTGGGGGCCAGCTCCAGGCCGGTGATCCCCAGGCCGGCCAGTTGAGCCAGCACCTCCGGGGCTTCGTCGGGCCGCCAGGCGATGTTGGATACGGCGATCTGCAAGAGCAGCTCCTTCCGGGGAGGCGGCGGACGCCACTCCCTCCAAAGCGGAATAGCAAGACAACGGGCTGGGCCACCCGCGGACCCCGCCCCGGGGACCGGAAGGCTATCAGCCCTGGCGGTCGTGGGGCCCGGGCACGGGCGCGGGCCGGGCGTCCTTCACATAGGCCGCGATCTCGGCCAGGACCTTGTCCCGGTCCCAGATATAGTTCCCGGCGCCGCCCAACACCGCGGCGTGGCGGGTGTGCATGTCGTAGCGGGCCGGGGGCCGGCCGGTGTCGTGGGTGAAATCCCGGCCAAAGGCCTTTTGGGCCACTTCCCGCACGGAAACCGGCTCGGTGGCGAAGTTCATCAGGGGGATGCCGGCCCCCACCACCTGGTCCAGGTCGCGCTTCAAATCGTGCAGGCCATAGAACTGGAACACCCCGCCGGCGTGGATGTTCTCCAGTTGGTTTTCGTGCAGGAAATCGTAGATGATGTTTTTCTTCAGCCCCCGGCCAAAGAGCCCGGGCAGGCGGATGATGTGGTGCTGGGGGAAGTGGGAGGCCACGAAACGCTCCACCTCCAGGCGGTGGCGGCCGTAAGCGTGCAGGCCCGCGGTATCCAGGGGCGTGGCCTCGTCCACCCCTTGCGGGTCCAGGTAGACATCCACCGTGGAGATGAGCACGAAGCGCTTGGCCTCCACCTGGGCCAGGCAGTCCAACAGGCGGTCGATCCCGGCCAGGTCCTCCTCGGGGTGCTGGTTGGCCCACCATTTGGCCGCCACCACCCCGGCGCACCAGATCTCGCCGAAGCGCCGGCCCCGGAGCTCCTCGATGTTTTTGGAATTGTAGGTGGCTTCGAAAGCGGCCTGGCGGGCCAGGTTGCCGCCCACGAAGCCGGTGTGGCCGATGAGCGCCTTATCCATACGACGGCCTTTCTGGTTGCTGAGGGAGCCTTGGCCGGGCCCATTGGCACGTTGCTTCCCGGCCTCTCACCGCATCCGGCCAGGAGGGGGTCGGAGTATGCGCGCCAGGGCTCTTCTCCCCGCTTCCCCATCTCCCGGCAGAGTTCGGGATCGTAACAATTATTTGCTCAACCCCATGAAAAATTTGAAGTTTTTTGGGGGAAGGGGGGTGGGGGGGAAGGACCCATTTTTTCAAAAAAGGGTCCTTCCCCCCACATCTTCCTCTTTCTCCAACCTCTCCCCCTCTCTCCGACAAACTCCTACTCGCTGGTCACGTTGTGCTCCCCGATGTCGCCGAACAGGTGGGAGCAGTCCACCTCATCCAGGATTATATACAGGGAGCCGCGTTTGGTCTCCTTGGCCAACAGGCCCACATACTGGCACAGGATGCCGAGGAGGAAAAACACCGCCCCGAACAGGGTGGCCAGCACCAGGGAGGTGGAGGACCAGCCCTCGGCCACCTCGGTTTTGAAGATCAGCACGGCCACGATGTAGAGGATGTAGGCCAGGCTCAGAAAGGAGCAGAAAAAGGCCAACAGGGTGGCCGAGCGGATCAGCTTGTCCGAGTGGGCCGAGATCACGTCCATGGCGAAGTTGAAGCGCTCCAGCCAGGCCCGGCGGCGGCGGAGCGCCCCGCCCCGGGGGCGGCGGTCATAGGGGATCACCTGGCTCTGGCAGCCCACCGCGGCCGAGAGGTACTTCAGATAGCGCACCCGGTCCTTCACCTGGATGATGGAGTTCACCACCTTGCGGCTGAGGCAGACGAAGTTGGAGGACTCCCACTGGATGTCCCGGTCCGAGAGGAAAGAGAACACCCGGTAAAACAGCCAGGCCAGGAAGCGGTAGAGCAGGGGCTCGGGCAAGCGCTGGCGGGGCTGGGCCACCACCAGTTCGTTGCCCGCGGCGCAGGCCTCCACCATGGCCGGGATCAGCTCCGGCGGGTCGTAGAGGGGGTCCAGGAGCACCACGAAGTCGCCGATGGCGCTCTCCAGGGCCGCCTGGTAGGCGGTCTCCTCCCAGTATTCCCGGGCCAGGATCAAGAGGCGCAGGTTCTTCTGGCCGGTCATGGCCCCCCGCACCCGCTCCACGGTGCGGTCGGTGGAGCCGTTGTCCAGGAGCAGCAGCTCGAAATGGGCGAAGTTGGCCGCCAAGACCCCCAGGCACTCCTTCAGGAGCCCCTCCACGATGTCCTCGTTATCCCGCAGTATCACGGCCACGGAGACCAGGATGTCGGGGTTCATGCGCTATTCCTTGCCCGGGGTTGCGGCCGGGGTCGCATCCGGCGCCGCGGCGGTGGCCGGGGCCGGAGTCGCCGCGGCCTCCGCCGGGGCAGCGGGGGGTGCCGCCGCCGCCGGGGTCTCCGCGGCGGCCGCCGACGTCGCCGCCGGGGTGGCGACCGGCGTCTCAGCCGAATCTGTCCCCACCGCCGGGGTTGGAGCCGCCGCCGCGGCCAGGGCCGGGGCCTCGGTCACGCTTTTCCGCTGCCACAGCCCCGCGCCGGTGAGCCGGAATCTGGGGCAGGCCCCGGGGTTGTCCAGGTCCACCCGGAGCCCGGCCACCCGGCCCAGGGTGAGCCAGGAGGGGAAGGCGTCCAGGGGGATCAAGAGGGTCCCGCCCCCGGCGGTGAGCCGCAGGCTGTGCCGCTCCGCGGGGCCCCTTGCCCCGTCGCCCCACCAGAAGACTTGCAGCCGGGGGGGAGCCGCGGCGCCGGGGCAGGTGAAGTCCAGGCGCAGGAGGCCGGCCTGGCTGCCGGCCAGGGGCGCGGCCGCCAGGTCAAAACTCACCCCGGGGTCGGGCCCCTTCACCCGCAGGAGATCCCCCTCCGGGGCCAGGTCGTCGAGCGTCCGGGGCAGGGCGGCCAAGTCGCGCACCAGGGTCATGCGCCCGGCCAGGGAGGCCTCGGAGCGCCCCCAGGCCGTGGGCAACAGGGCCAGGTCCCGGGTGGCGAAGGCCTGCTCCCACAGGGCCTCCTGGAAGCCGGCCAGGCGCTCGGCCGACCACAACACCTCCACGCGGCCCGGCGCGCCCACCTGGGCCGGGTCCAGGGGCGGGCCCTCCAGGTCCACGGCCTCCAGGTCCGGGGCCAGACTGGTCACCCGCCGCACCTGGCCGTCGGCCAGGCGGAGCCCATCGCCCGGGGTCAGGGCGGCAAAGGGGAGCGGCCGGGCCAGGCGCACGGCGGCCCGGTCCGGGGCCACCCCGTTGCGCCAGGTCCGGCTGGTGGTGTGGCTCACGGCCAGGCGCAGGGGCCGCGCCGCGGCCGGGCTGCCCCGGCGGTAGGCCACCAGGAAGCCATCTTCCCAGGCCGGGACATAGTTCTCCACCACGTAGCGGTAGACCAGGTGCGCCCGCAGGCTGGGGTTGGTGTGGTCGTGGATGATCACGTCCGGCCCCACCAGCACCAGGGGCGGGGGGTCGGCGGCCAGGCGGGCCACGGCCCGCTGCTGCTGGGGGACGGCGGCCAGGTTGTAGGGCGCGGTCACGGCCAAGGGCGGCACCCGGTCCAGGTAGAAATACTGGGCGTGCCGCCCGGTGAGGTCCAGGTAGGTTTGCTCCGGGGTCAGCTCCCGGGTGAACAGGGCCTCCAGCCGCTTGAGGCGCATGAGGTGCGCCGGGTCCAACCCGGCCTGCCCCAGCCGGGGCAGTCCCAGGTCCCGGCCGTCGGTCAGGGGGCCCGTGGCCACCTGGCCCGGCAAGGAGGCCACCACCCCGCCCCAGGTGGGCAGGAACAGGCCCAGGCAGGCGGCCCCGGCCGCGCACACCCCGGTGAGGAGCGCCCGGCGGGCCTGGCTGGCCACCGGCCACAGCATCAGGGGAATCAGCACGGTCCAGCCCCACACGGCCAACAGCCCGGCCCGGGACACGTTGCCCGGGTCCAGGCGGCCCTGGGTGTAGGACAACAGCGGCAGGGTGAACAAGAGCGCGGTTAGGGCGGTCCAGAAGGCCCGGGAGCGCTCCTCGCCCGAGCCCGGCCGCCGCAGGATAACCCAGAGGGCGGCCAGGGGAATGGCCAGCCAGGACATGCGCACCGCCTCGAACACCAGGCCGTCCAGCCGGCCAAAGGCCGGGGACCAACTCACCGTCCAGGGGATGCCGTAGGCGGTGAGGTTCACCGCCCCGTTCTCCAAGACGTAGCGCACCGCGCCTTCGGCCATGCGCACCACCGGGGTGAACAGGGCCAACAGCCCCCAGGCCACCGCCCCGCCCACCAGCCAGGGCCAGGTGGCCAACAGATGGGACGGCCGGAGCCGCCACAGGCGGGACAAGGCCACGGGGATAAAGGCCGCCACCAGCACCCCGGCGTGGGGCGGCACCCCCAACACGGCCAGCGGCGCGGTGAAGGCCCAGAGGATCAGCCAGCGGGCCGGCTGGCCCCAGATCCCGGGAGCGAGCCACAGGCACACAAAGGGCGTCAGGAACAGCCAGGCCAGGCGCGCGCCCATGAACAGGGTGGCCGCGAAGGCCAGGCCCAGGGAGCCGGTGAGGCGCTTCAATGATAGGAAGGCCCCGGCCGAGAGCAGCAGGAAGGCCAGCCGCCCGCCCTCGGGCAGGGTGGCCGCGGTGCCGTCGTAGAAAATCTGGGAGAGGAAGGCGGAGATGTAGTCATAGAGCAGGCTGTGGGCCGGCATGAAGTCCACGTAGGGCAGCTTGCCGTGGTCCCACCACAGCCACCAGCCCAACAGGCCCTCGCCAAAATGGTAGTCGTCGGCCGTCACCACCGGCTGGGTGGTGAGCCCCAGGCGGAGCAGCACCAACAGGGCCAAAAAGGCCCACGGCGAGAGCAGACCGCCCCAGCCCGCCGCGCTTCCGGGCAGGTATTTCCGCAGCCGCCGCACCGTGTCGAACAGCCCGGCCAGGACCAAGGCCCCGGTGAGCACGGCCAGGCCCCAGCCCACCGGGTAGGAGTGCAGCGTCCCGTCAGGCGTCAAGAGCCGGGCGGGCCAGATGGTCAGGTAGAACGCCGCGGCCCCCACCTGGCCCAGGCCCAGGAGCCAGGGCAGCCCCCTCCGCAGATAGCCCGGCCGGAGCAGGAGCAAAAGGAGCAGCAGCGCCGCGGCGGTCAGGCCGGCCAGCTGGGCCAGGCGCAGGAACAGGGCCAGCCCGCCGGGCAGGGGCAGGCCAAAGCGGCCCAGGCCCAGGGCAGCGGCCAGGGGCAACAGGGCCAGGAGCACGGCGGCGAGCCCGGCATAACCGGCCAGGCCGGGGTCGGCCTTTTGGCCCAGCAAGAGGCGGAGGCCCGTGGCCGCGCCCACCAGCCCCACCCCGCCCAGGGACAGCACCAACAGCGGGGTGTTGTCGTGCAGGCCCAGGACATAGCCGGCCCCGCCCACCAAACCGGGCAGGCTCCACCAGGCCAGCTGGGTCAGGAAATCCTGGGCCGCGGCCTCGCCCTGGCGGGCCCGAAGCGCCCGGAGGATGCGGGCCAACAGCCAGCCCGCGCCCAGGGTCGCCACCACCAGCACCGGCAGGGCGGCCAGGTCCTGGAGCTTGGCGCCCGCGGTCCAGGCCAGGTAGCCGGCGATGAAATCCGGGTAGGCCAGCGGCCAGGTGAGGCGGGTGAGCACCAGGGAGCACGCCGCCCCCCCGGCGGTCAGGGCAGCCAGGCCCACCACGGCCAGTTCGAACAGGGTCAAGCCCAGGAGCAAGGGTTCCTCCTGCCTAGTCATTCGAGGAGTTCGAGGAGTCGAGGTCGTGGGCCATACTATGCCAGGGGCGGGGTAGGGTCAACCATGGGCTGGGAAGAAGAAAGGGAAAGCATAGGCGACAAACACCGCACCCCGCGCACCGTTCTTAAGCTGGCCCCTTCGCCAAGCCCGTGTTACAACAAACTGGCGGACAGGAAGAAACGCCTCCTTGATAAAGTCGCAAGACCGCCGAGCATAAGCCCCGATGGTTCGTTTTTTTAGATGCTTGTGCTGGCAAACATCGGTTGGCCCCAATAGACCAGGAGATGATTGGCTTTGGCAAACAAGGAAATCAAGAAACGGATCGCCAGGCAGTGGCTCAATGATATCTTCCTTGACCCACCAGCCACCCGGGCCGAGTTGGAGATCAAACTGCGCGGGGCGGATGCCGCGGCCATGCGGAAGATCTTGGTCGATGAGCTGGAGGCGGGAAATATCGGACAAGGGAATAGCCCCTTGTTCGTCGAAATCATGAACCAACTGGGGGCAGGACATCAAAAGCGCCGGCTCATAAACCTCGCATTGGACCCTGATCGTCCCAAAGCAGAACGGACCTATGCTCTCATGGCCTTGGGTTCGGAAAATGATTTGGAAAACACTTCTATCTTGGCAGAGTTAGATTTTGATCTGGTCGATGAAATGTTGATTTTCTCCTTACGCAACCTCTTCATGTTGGACGAGCGTGATATAGGTCCCGGCGTGGTGGACCTTTTGAAGGGTATGCCCGGCGACGATTTTGCCTCCTTATTATTTGAGAAACTCGATGAGCAGAGAGTGGAGGCCAGGGTTCCGGCCTACATCGCATATGGAGACTCTCTGAAAAACAATTCATTGTCTGCCTATCATCCGGAAATGATATCTTTGATAGAAAAAGAAGGGCATGCCTTGGGAATATCGTTGCTAGAACAACTAGATTCCCAAAACAAAGACTGCCCCAGCCGGAAGCTATTTCAAAAGGCTGCTTTGAAAATTCGCAGCAATTTGGCCGAGCCAGAGCCAGACCGGCAACCTCCAAAGGGCTTCGCCTTGATTAGCAATTGTGACGGCCTCGGCGCTGTCTCCGTAAATGCTTGTCTGCATAATAGCGACGATTATATTTCTTTGGCCAATATTTGCGTATGGGCGGAACGTGAGGTGCGCGATGGGTTTTATTTGCCCAAAATATCCCAAAGCGAATTCGACGAGATAATCGCCAAACAGGAGTATGGAACAGACATAACTTTTCTTGAAGTTTCTTTGGATGAGGCTGCGATTATCGTGTATTCAGCTTTTGAACAACACCTTAAAAAAGATGCGCCACTGGACTTGGACGCGCAGAGAGCAATCGCTTGCCTTCCGCGAACTTCTGGAGCATTGGTTCCAGAAACACCTGATAACGAGTTGTTACACAAAGAGTTTTCCGTAGCAGACTATGAAAGGATGCTGGATGGTACACCATATAATTCCTGGTTCTTTGATGCGGCTGACTTGGACCGATATGGTGTAATTACGCTTGGTGAATTTGGCATTGCTAACAGTTTGGACGAATTGGATGACGCCGCCCGTAAACTGGACGATCCTGTCATCAAGGAACGCCTGCTCGCCATGAACCGCCACATGGCTTGGTGGCGCGCCAAGAATGAAGATGAGGAATTGTCCGCCATGCATTTGCAGGCCATCGAAAGCATATCAAATGACTTTGAAAATAGTCCTTTCGTGAGGGCCATGGTGATTAAATCCTTTTCTATCGCCTGCACGGAAGAGGACTTAGGTGATGACGCCAATATTTTACCGGTCGGAGATCCTTCCTTGCGCCGCTACTTGAAGAGCCTACTTTTCAACAAAGTCAAAGTTCCCACCGGTAAAGACATGGCGGCGCTGGACTTCACAGAAGTGGCCCACCTGACCCTGGGTATGTTGTTTGAAAGGCTGCCAAGCGAAATGCGTCCCCGGCTAAATATCCTCCCAGCTATGGCCTATGAAGCCGGGAAGGTTGTAGCCAAATCTCTGCAACAGAAACTACCTGGAACATTGGACCAAATCATGGCCAAAGTTTCTTTGGCAATCAAAAGGACCATCGACCTTGACGATGAGCAGAGCGACCAATTTGCCCTGGTTACAACTTTTGCGCTTTTCAATTTTGCGGAAACTTTTTGCACCCACTGCGCCGTTGACTGCCTGCGACATCCCAAGCAACGCATGCCCGAAGCTTTTTTCAGTGATGAGCATCCCGCTTTATCTGAGGAGTAAAATATTTCGCGGCCACTGCATGGCCAAACACATAGGTCATCTTGATGTTGCCGATAAAATGGTCGTGTAACGCGATTAAGGCATGCCTTGGCCGATGCGGGCCAAGGATGGCCCGCTTGGGGCCGATGGCGCACAACCAACCGTCTAAATATGACATAAGCGACTGTTTTTAATATGATATATTTGGATTTGCCGTGCAGCGGCCTCAATCTGTGAGGCTTGGCAAAACCTCGTTTTTGCCAGGCCGACCCTGCCCAGGGCAGGACGCCCCGTACAATCATCTCATTTTAGTTGAGGCCGCTGCACGGTGCGTTTTGCCCCGGGCAGCGGCCCCAATTTTTCTTACCATCATCCTCACCGGAACAAATCCCACCCCAGCACCGGATGAGGGTGGTTCACCACCTCGGGATGCCACAGGGTCACCTCGGGCGCGCCGAACACCAGGTGCATGGCCGCTTCCCACCCCTGCATGTAGGAGTGGTCCATGTTGCCCACCTCGTAGAGCCAGGAGCCGAAGCGGCCGCGGGAATACACCCCCCGGGCGATGAGGGCCGGCTGCAGGCGGGCCAGGGAGGCGTCCCGGCCCCGGGTGGGCACGGGGTAGGCGTGAGCCACCTCCCGGGTCCAGAGGCGGCTCACCTGCTCCGGCCCCGCGATGAGCCCCAGGCGGGCCAGGGAGTCCACTACTTGGGCTGCCATAGCAGCCTTGTCCGGCGTTTCCGGCTCCAGGGTCACCTCGGCCATGAGGGACCACTGCCGCGCGATGTCGGGCACGTTCTCCGGGCTGTAATGGGAGAGGTGGGTCACCCGGTAGAAAGGCACCTCGGGCTCCGGGGAGTAGAGCCAGCACACGTTGGCCATGCGGGGCGGGGGGGAGCCCCTGAGCCCCACCCCCACCACCAGGATGCTGGTGTGGCGGAGCTCCCGGGCGGCCTCGATCAACTCCGCCTCGCCGGAGAGCTTGGCCAAGAGGTCCAGGGGCAGGGTGCTTAGGCAGCGGTCATAGGCCTGTTCCTCGCCCCCGGCCAGGCTCACCCGGCGGCGGTCCAGGTCGATGCCCGTGACCCGGGCCCCCAGGCGGAGGTTCTCGGCCGGCAGGCGGGCGGCCACTGCTTCCCACAAGGCCCCGGTCCCCCCCTGGCGGGGGAAGCGGAAGCGGTTGTTGGGCCCCCAGCCGGCCCGGTCCCGGCCCGTGGCCAGGCTCCGGGCGGCGTCTTCCGGGTCGGGCAGGGCCACCCGGTCGCCGATCCAGGCGGCGGACATCTCCTCGGCCGGCGCGCCCCAGACCTTGCGGTTGTAGGGCAGCATGAAGCTCTCGGCGATGCCCTGCCCAAAGGCCCCCAGGATGAAGGCCCGGAAATCGGGCCAGCCGCCCGGGGGGGCCTGGCGCGGGGCCTCGCGCAGCCCGCTCAGGCAGCGTTCCGCTAGGGCCGGGGGCAGGCGGTGCAGGTTGTTCTGAAAGGGGTAGGGCACCCAGGCCTCGCCCAGGCGGATGTAGCTCACCCGGTCGTGGCTGAGCCAGCCGCCCGGCGGGGTGCATTCCTCCAACAGGCGGTTGAAGCGCCCGTAATGGGAGAAGATCACGTGGCCGCCCAGATCCCAGGTGAAGCCCGCCTCATCCCGGAAGGAGGCCGAGAGCCCGCCGGGCCGCTCCGCCGCCTCCAGGAGCAGCCAGTCCCGGTGCCCGGCCTCGGTCAGGGCCCGCGCCGCGCCCAGGCCGGTCGGCCCGGCCCCCAGGATCAGGATGCGCCCCGGGTTCATGATCGCTCCCCGCCGCAGCCCGTGAGCCGGGGGCGGTAGGCCAGGGTTTGGTAAAAGGCCCGCAGCGCGCCTTTCAGAAAGCGGAGCCGCAGGCGGGGCGGCGGCCCGGGGCGGCCGGTGTGGGGCACCGGCAGGTTCAACACCGGGCAACGGGCCCGGGCCAGGGCCGCGGCTATGATCACGTTGGGCGCGAACACGTGGGGGGGGATCTGGGGCAAGAGGGCGGCCAGCTCGGCCGAGCGCAGGAGCCGGAAGGGGGTGTTCACGTCCGCCACCGCCCGGCCAAAGGCCAGGCGCACGGTGAGGCGGCTCACCAGGCTGATGACCCGCCGCCCCACGGTCTGGCCCCTGCCCCGGCGCACCCCGAACACCGCGGCCTGGCCGTGGCGGCGGGCCCACAAGAGCGGGAAATGGCGGGAGTCGATTTCGTTGTCGCTGTCGCACTGGAAGACCCAGGGGGCCAGGCGCACGGCGAGGGCGTAGCCCCGCAGGATGGCCGGGCCGTGGCCCCGGTTGGCCTGGCGGAGCACCAGGCAGCGGGGGTCCCCGGCCAGGGGGGCCAGTTCGGCCGGGGTGGCGTCGGTGGAGCCGTCGTCGATGATCACCAGGCGGCCGGCCAGGCCCAGGTCGGCCAGCACGGCGAGCCAGGCCCGCACCGTGGCCGCCGCCCCGCCGGCCTCGTTGTACACCGGCATGACCAGGGCCAGGTCCAGCCCCGGTTCCCCGGTTTGGGACGCCTCGGCCGGGCCGCTCATGCCCTCATCACTCCTTCCCACCAAGACAAGGCCAACCTCCTCCGCCCTCAAAAGCGGGCCGGCATATCCGCGCCATGGCGGCTTTCACCCGTCTCCCCAGTTTAAGCGTCAATTCCCAATGCAAGATAGCCCCTACTCAACCAACTTGAACTTCCAAAGTTTTTTGGGGGAAGGGGGGTGTGGGGGGAAAGACGCGGGGTCCCCGAAAAAGCGTAGCTTTTTTGGGGTGTAGACCCCTTTTTTCAAAAAAGGGTCCTTCCCCCCACATCTTCCTCTTCACTCCGAAAGTAAAGGCACTACCCCGGCCCCGGCCACCCGGAGGCCGCCGCCGCCGCGGTAGAGGACCTTGAGGTCCAGTTCGGCCCGGCGGTCCAGGGTGAAGTCCAGTTCCACGTCGCCGTAGCCTTGGGCCGGCAGGTCGCCGGCCCGCACCCGCGTCCCGGCCAGGGGCAGGCGGCCGAAGTCCCGGGCCGCGGCCACCTCGGCCAGGATGGCCCCGGGCGGGGGCTGGCCCTGGCGGGCCAGGCGGAAGAACGCGCGGTAGCGCCCGGGCTCCAGGGTCACCTGGGGGCCGTGCAGGAGAAAAAGCTGGGGCGTCTGCTCCGGCCGGGCCGCCACGGCTTGGCCGCCGGCCACCCGGGGGTCCGGGACCAGTTCCCCGGCCTGCCGCCACAGCTCCGCCGCGGGGTAGAAGGCTTGCAGGCCCGCGCGGCCGGCAAAGGACACCAGCACCGCGTCCAGGGCCAGGTCGGCCTGGCCGCTGAACCAGGTGCGGAACTCCAGCTCCCGGGGGCGGTCCAGGCGGAACTCCAGGGCCACGTCCTGCCAAGCGGGGGAGGGTGCGGCCCGGGCCGGCAATTCCCGGGCGGCCAGCACGGCCTGGCCCTGATCCGCGGCCACCTCCACCCGCCCGGCCGGGCCGCCAGCCCCTTGGCGGAGGCGGAAGCGGGCCAGGTAATGCCCCGGCGGCAGCATCCGGTAGGGCCCAAAGGCCAGGAACCCGGGGCGGTCCCGGCCGGCCCGGGCCTGGCGCACATTGCCCGCGGCCCCGGCCAGGCGGGGGCCCAATGGCCCCAAGAGCGTGGTCTGCTCCTGGAACAACAGGCCCCAGCCGCTGGCCGCCGGGTCCATGACCAAGGCCCCGGTCTCGCCGGGCAGGTCCGCGGCCTCGAAGACCCGGGTGACCGGCGAGGTTACGGCCGCCACCTGGGCGGGGTGGATTTCCCCGGCAATGGGCCTGAGGACAAAGGCCTCGCCGTCCTGCCCCACCAGGTCCCAGCCGCCGCCGGCCAACAGCCGGGCCAGGGCCAGGGTGGGCGGGAACAGGGCCGTGTCCGGCCCATTGAGGCCGGGGTCGGTGTGCAGGATCACCAGCCCCGCGTGCAGGCGGCCCAGGGTTTCCCGAGCCGCGGGAGTAAGGGAGCCCAGGTTCAGGTCGGCCAGGGGCCCGGCCACCTCATCCCGGTAGGCCCGGGGCACCACCGGCGAGTAGCCATTCACGGTCAGCGCCCGGGTGCGGGTGATGAACAGCTCGTACTCCGAGGAGCGGTGGTCCTCCCCGCCCCAGATGGGCAGGTGCAGCAGTCTCTGGTCCGCCACCGGGCCGGGGGGCAGTTCGGCCCGGGTCAGGGCCGCGCCGGGCAGGTGCGGGGGCAGGAGGCAGAGCCCCGGCGGGGCGGGCGGCCACAGGTCCGCCACCAGCAAGAGGGCCAGGCCCCAACGGGCCAGCCGCCCGGCCCGCACCCGCCAGGCCGGGAGCCGCGGCGCGCCGGCCGGGTGCCGGTCCGGCACGGGCCAGCTGAGGGCCCAGCCGGCCACCAGGGCCAGGAACAGCCCGGCCAGGGGCAACAGGCGGCCCGGCACCCGGGGGTAGGCGAAGAAGGGCAAATGGGCGTAGAGGAATTCATACAGCGGAAAATAGCCCTGGCCCGGCCCCAGGGAGAGCAGGAGGAACAGGACGCCCCCCAGGGCCGCCAGCGCCGCCCGGCCCCGGCCCGGGCCCCGGCCCGCCCAGAGGCGCGCGAGCCCCACGGCCACCCCCAGGGGCAATAGCTGCCCCAGATAGGCCAGGCGCTCCACCCCGGGGTCGGTCAGGTCGGCCGGGCGGGGGGCGAAAAAGGCGGCCTCAGCCAGGGCCCGGCCCCCGGCCGCCACGCTGGGCTCGAAGACGCGGTGCTCCAGGCGCAGCAGATAGGCCGCGGCCAGGCCCAGGCCCAGGCCCAAGGGCAGGGCCACGCTCCAGAAGCTGCCCCAGGTGGGCCGGCGAAAAACCGCGCCCCGCAGGGCCCATAAGCCCAGGCCCAGCCCGGCCAGGCCCAGGACGGCCAGGACCACCAGCCCCGCGTGGGGCAGGTCCCGCAGCAGGGCATACGAGGGCGCCAGGGCCAGGGGCGCCAGGACCAGGCCCCAGGCCCGCCGGGCCCGGGCCAGGGGGAGGCCGGCGACCCGGGAGGTCAGCTCCGCACCCAGGAACCAGAGCACCAGGGCCAACAGCGCCCATACCCCCACCGCCAGGGCCAACTCGGAGGAGAAGAACCCCGCTCCGGCCGCCATCAGGTGGAGCCGGGCCAGGCACCCCAGGCCCGCCCCGGCGGCCAGGGAGGCCAGGGCCCAGGCCGCGCCGCCGGCTTCCCGCCGGGGGCCGCCCCAGACCGAGAGCAGCAAACGGCCCGGCAGGTAGAGCCCCAGGGCCAGGGTGGTGTAATAGGCCAGATGAGGATCGCCCAGGCCCATGCCCGCCAGGATGAGCCCGGCCCCGGCCCCCCAGGCCCAGGCCCGGGCGTCGGCGGCCGGGCGGGCCAGGCCCCGCTCCAGGCACCAGAGGAGCAGTGGAAAAAGGAACAGCACGTGGCCGTAGAGATGGCCGGCCAGGACCTCGGCCTCCCGCCAGGGCAGGAGGGCGTAGAACAGGGCCACGAACCAGGCCCCGGGGCCGGGGCCCAACACGGTCCGGGCCAGGAGCCAGGCGGCCAGCCCGGCCAGGGGATAGGTGAGGAGCCACACCAGGTTGTAGGCCCACACCGGACCCAGGGCGTGGAAGGGCAAATAGAGGAGCGAATAGGGGAAGTTGACGTAGACCGCCAGCCCCGGCGAGAGGAAGGTGTTGAACTCGTAGGGGTTGGTCAGGAGCCGGGAGGGGCCCAGGAAATTGTCGGCCACCAGCCAGGACCAGTAATAGAACTGGAGGTGGTCGCCGGGCAAGAGCCAGGCCGGGGGCGGGGCGCCCGGTGGCGCGTAGGTGGCTGGGGGGTGGTAGCCGGCCGGGATGACCCGTCCCCCCGCGCTCCAGACGTTCCAGGTCTGGGCCAGGGCCGCGGCCGCCAAGAGGGCCGCCAGCGTGGCCACGCCAAGCATCCGCCGCAAAGAAAATCCTCCTCAAGGGTCAGCCATCGTCCCGGCAGGTATAACACATTTCGCCCGCCTCCCCCGTGGAATCCCGGCCCGGGGCTTCAGGCGGCGCGGGCCGCGGCCCGGCCGCGCCCTTTGGCTTCTCTCTCTTTTGGACAGACTGCCAGATCGTCATATATAATTGCGAGCCATGTTACGCGATCTGGACAAACTGGCCGACGCGACCTTTGACCTGGTGGTGGTGGGCGGCGGCATCTACGGCGCGGCGGTGGCCTGGGACGCGGCCCTCCGGGGCCTGTGCGTGGCCCTGTTGGAGCAGGCCGATTTCGGCGGGGCCACCAGCGCCAACAGCCTTAAGGTGATCCACGGCGGGTTCCGCTATCTGCAATCCGGCGACCTGCCCCGGGTGCGCACCTCCCTGGCCGAGCGCCACGCCCTGCTCTCCATCGCGCCGCATCTGGTGGAGCCCCTGCCCTGCCTCCTGCCCCTGACCGGCCGGGGGGTGGAGCGCCGCGCCCTGCTCGTGCCCGCGCTCTTGGCCTATGATCTCCTGGGCTGGAACCGCAACCTGGGCCTGGCCGCCGACCGCACCGTACCGCCGGGGCGGGTGCTCGGCCGCCGCCGGGCCGCGGAGATGTTCCCGGCCTTTTCCTGCCTGGAGGCCCAGTCCGCGGCCCTGTGGTACGACGCCCTGGTGCACGACCCCGAGCGCCTGACCCTGTCCTACCTGCACTCCGCCTCCCAATTGGGGGCCCGGCCGGCCAACCAGCTGCAGGCCCTGGAGCTGGTGCACCAGGGGGGCAAGGTGCAGGGGGTCAAGGCCCGGGACCTGGTGGGCGGCGGCGAGCTGACCGTGCGGGGCCGGGTGGTGGTCAACGCGGCCGGGCCCTGGTCCGGCGAGCTGGCCGGGCGCGAGGAGCGGCCGCCGGAGCATTCCCGGGCCCTGAACCTGGTGGTCAAGGGCCGGCTCACCGAGGCCGCGGTGGGGCTCCGCTCCCCCCTGGGGCGGGAGGATGACCCCGTGTGCGGCGGGGGACGCTTCCTGTTCCTGGTGCCCTGGGGCGATTACACCATGCTGGGCACCTCCTACCGGGTGTACCAGGGCCGGCCCGCCCCCCTGTTCCCCGAGCAGGAGGAGATTGCCAGCTTGTGGAACGAGTTCCGCCAGGCCTGCCCCGGCCTGGAGTTGGACCGGAGCCGGCTCAGCTTTTACCACCTGGGCCTGATGCCCCTGGCCCAGCCCGGCCTGGCCCCGGGCGGCGGCGGCCTGGCCGACCGGCCCCGGCTCTCCCGCGACTGGCGAGGGCTGATCACCGTGGAGGGCGAGAAATTCACCACCCATCGCGCCGCGGCCGAGCGGGTGGTGGACCTGGTGTTCCAGTCCCTGGGCCAAAACAGCCCCGCCTGCCGGACCAAGGAGACCCCCATCTGGGGCGGCCGCCGGGCCGCCAACGGGCAGGGCACCCTGAAGCGCCTGGACCCGGCCTCCTGTGATCACCTGGCCCGGCATTACGGCTCCCACGCCGGGGAGGTGGCCGCCCTCGCCGTGGAAGACCCCGCCCTGGCCCAGCCCCTGTCTCCCGCCAGCCCGGTTTTGGGTTGCCAGGTGGCCTTTGCCGTGGAGCGGGAAATGGCCCTCACCCTGGGCGACGTGACGCTCCGGCGGACCAGCCTGGGCAAGGGCGGCAACCCGGGCCGGCCGGCCCTGGAAACGGCCGCCGCCATCATGGGCCGCCGTCTGGGCTGGAACCAGGAACGCCGGGAAACGGAAGTCCGGAGCCTGGAAGAGATCTACCGCCCCGTGGACCCCGGAAACTCCTGATCCAGCCTTGAATTTTCTTTCCATCCCTGAATAGACCCCCCGCGGCGGATTTGTGGCAAAATGGCGCCAACCGCTTTTAAACCCAGGGGAACATAAGGGCCCTATGTCGTCGCCAGAGAACCAATCCGCGGCCCTTCGGGAAGACGCCGACCTGGAAACCTCCGGCGAAGGGTATGCCGGGCGTTTCGCCGGGCCGGTGGGGGAGTGGTTTTTGGCCGAGCAGGCCCGCCACACCCTGGAGCTGTTGGCCCCCTGGCCCGGCGCCCGGGTGCTGGACGTGGGCGGCGGCCACGGCCAGCTCACCGGCCCCCTGTTGGCCGCCGGCTACTCGGTCACCGTGGCCGGCAGCGACCCGGCCTGCCGCACCCGCCTGGACCGCCTCCTGCCCGGGGGCGGCTTCGATTTCCTGGCCGGGGATCTCCGCCACCTGCCCTGGCCCGACCGCGCCTTTGACGCGGTGCTGTGCTTCCGGCTCCTGCCCCACGCCCACGACTGGCAAGACCTGGTGCGCGAGCTGTGCCGCCTGGCCGGCCGGACGGTGATCGTGGACTACCCTGACCGGAAAAGCGTCAACGTCATCGCCGACCGCATGTTTGGCCTGAAAAAGGCCGTGGAAAAAAACACGCGGCATTTCACCTTGTTTCGCTACCCGGAGGTGGCCGGGGCCTTCCAGGCCCAGGGCTTCACCCGCCTGGACAAGCGGCCCCAGTTCTTCTGGCCCATGGCCCTGCACCGCGCCCTGGGGCGGCGGGGGCTCGCGGCCGGCCTGGAAGGCCTGGCCCGCAGCCTGGGCCTGACCGGGCTCTGGGGCTCACCGGTGATCCTGCGGGCCTGCCCGGAGTAGGAGATTGGGGGAGGAAGAGGAAGATGTGGGGGGAAGGACCCTTTTTTGAAAAAAAGGGTCCTTCCCCCCACACCCCCCTTCCCCCAAAGAACTTTGTAGTTTTGTTATGCATGCAATACCCATTGGCTGGCAGTAATTCCCGGCGCAAAACGGGAATACGGCAAATGAAGCTGGACGCGAGATCATGAAGCCACCCCCGGCGGACACCAGGACCTGCCCCCAAGGACCCCGAAGGAAACCCCGCCCGGTGACGAAGATTTGGTAGAATCGGCAGAGATTCCCCAACCTGACCCAACCAGCGCCTCGGCGAAAATGCGGCAGCCGGCTGACCGGGCTGCCCAGGAACACGTGAGTCTGCCCGGTTTCCCCCCGGGCGGACCTCAAGGGGGGAAGCTGGCAAGGGCTTGTCCCGCCTGGGGGAGGGGGAAAAGTGAAAATCCTGTTGTTGGCTCCCGAACCGTTCTTCCAGGAACGGGGGACTCCGCTGGCGGTGCGCATGCTGCTGGAAGTGCTGGGCGGCGAAGGCCATCAGGTGGACCTGTTGACCTATCATGAGGGCCGGAACCTGGATCTGCCGGGGGTGGCCATCCATCGCATCCCGGCCCCGCCCGGCATCCACGGCATCCGGCCGGGACCCAGTTGGCGCAAGATGATCTGCGACGCCTACATGTTCTTCCAGGCCTTCAGCCTGGCCCGCAAGGGGCGCTATCAACTGGTGCACGCGGTGGAGGAGGCCGTGTTCATCGCCCTGGCCATGTGGGCCCTCACCGGGCTGCCCTTCATCTACGACATGGACTCCTCCCTGTCCCTGCAACTGATGGAGAAGTACCCGGCCATGAAGGGCCTGGGCCAACTGTTCGAAATGTTCGAAGGTACGGCGCTCAGGTGCAGCGTGGGGGTGGTGGCGGTGTGCCGCGCCCTGGAGGAGTTCGCCCGCCGCCTGGCTCCCCGGGCCCGGGTGCTCCGCCTGGAGGACATCAGCCTCCTGGACCTGGACCGCTGCCGGGGCGTGGAGCCTCCGGGCCCGGCCCCGGAGTTGCCGGTGCCGCCGGGGCCCTGGCTCATGTACGTGGGCAATCTGGAGGGCTACCAAGGGGTGGACCTGATGCTACGGGCCTGGGCCCTCGCCGCGCCCCAGGCGCCCACGGCCCAGTTGGTGGTCATCGGCGGGCCGGAAAGCGAAGTCAAGCGCTTCCAGCAGATGGCCCAGGAGCTGGGGGTGGCCAGCCGCACCCACCTGGTGGGTCCCCGGCCCCAGGCCCACCTGGGCCAATACCTGTCCCAGGCCGCCGCCCTGGTCTCGCCGCGCACCGGGGGCAACAACACCCCCATGAAGATCTTCTCCTACCTGGATTCCGAGCGGCCGCTGTTGGCCACCCGCCTGGCCACCCACACCCAGGTGCTGGACGACGAGGTGGCCTGTCTGGTGGAGCCCGAGCCGGAGGATATGGCCCGGGGCATGGTGCGGCTGTTGACCGACCAGGCCTTTTCCGAGGGCCTGGCCGCCCGGGCCAAGGAGCGGGCCCGGAACGAGCACAGCTACGCCGCCTACCGCCAGAAGCTGACCGGGTTCTATAGGGAGCTGGGCGAACATCTGGCCGGGGCGGGGGCCCTGCCGTGAGCGCCCCGCCCCAGACTCCCCAGGAATGGGCCCTGGCCCTGTTCGGCCGCTCGGTGTTGAAGCAGGAGAAGTTCCGCCAGGTGCGGGAGCTGGCCGGAGATTACGCGGGGCTCACCTGCCTGGACCTCGGGCCGGACAACGGGGTGATAAGCCTGCTACTCCGCCAGGAGGGCGGCCGGTGGCACAGCGCCGACCTGGGGGAGGAACAGACCGCTTCCATCCGGAGCCTGGTGGGCGAGCGGGTCCATCAACTGGACGGCGGGCCCACCGAGTTCGCCGACGGCTACTTCGACCTGGTGGCCGTGGTGGATTTCCTGGAGCACATCCCCGATGACCGGGGTTTCGTGACCGAACTGGGCCGCATCGTTCGGCCCGGCGGGGTGCTCTTGGTGAACGTGCCCCATCTCCGGCCGGGCAACTGGCTCCTCTCCCTGCGGGACCGCCTGGGGCTGACCGACGCCTGGCACGGCCACCTGCGGCCGGGCTATGACCGGGCCGGGCTGGAGAAGCTGTTGGCCCCCTGGTTCCAGATCGAAAAGAGCCGGGAATATTCCAAAGTTTTAGCGGAAAGCATCGACACGGCGCTGAATTTTATGTACATGAAGGCGCAGGGCAAAACGCGGGGCCGAACCAGCGGACAAAAGGGCGTGGTGGTGACCCAGGCTGCTTATGAGCGCCACGCCAAGCAGCTCAAATTGCTGCGCTTGATCTATCCCTTCCTCTGGCTGGCCGCGCGGTTGGACCGGCTTTTGTTTTTCGCCCGGGGCTATAAGCTTATCGTCAAGGCCCGGCGGGTGGCGAACCGCTAACCAGCCGGCTTACGCCCGCGGGGCGGGGCCACCTCCGGCCGCGCGGCGCGTCTGGTCCGGCCGGACCGGAGCCCGGCTCCGGGGCGGGTGGGCCCCCGGCAGCGGCGCCTCGCGGGCCTGGCCTTGCCCTCGCCCGGCCCCCGGGCGGGTTGACTCAGCCGAGGCCCGGCCCCGGGACGGCAAGAAGCACAACCGAGCCGCGCCAGGCGAAGCGGGTCCTTTATTCAGAAACCCCCGCCCCGGCGCGGGCCTCTTTTTTTTTCGACCACCCGCCTGGCGCGGGCCTTGGTCAGGGAGCGTGGCATGAGGATTCTGGTAACCGGCGGCACCGGCTTCACCGGCTGGGCCTTGGTGAAACGGCTTTTGGAGCAGGGTCACGAGGTGGTGGCCCTGGATTACAAGGAAGGGCTCAAGCCCCAGGCGCTGCGGGACATGGGCGCCCAGGTGGTCATCGGCACGGTCACCGACCGGGCGGTGGTGGACCGCTGCATGGAGGGCGTGGAGCTGGTGCACCATTTGGCCGCGGCCTTCCGCGAGCTGAACGTGCCCGAAAGCCACTACGACAAGGTCAACGTGGAAGGCACCCGCAACGTTTGCGATTCGGCCCTGAAGCACGGGGTGAAGAAGCTGGTGTACTGCTCCACCTGCGGGGTGCACGGCAACGTGCAGAATCCCCCGGCCTCGGAGAACTCCCCCATCAAGCCGGCGGACTATTACCAGCACACCAAGTACCTGGGCGAGGTGGTCGCGGCCGAGTACCAGAAAAAAGGCCTGGAGACCACCATCCTGCGCCCGGCGGCCATCTACGGCCCCGGCGACCCCGAACGCTTCCACATGATCTACAAGCGGGTGAAAAAGGGCTGGTTCCCCATGTTCGGCGACGGCCGCACCACCTATCACCCCCTGTACATCGACAACCTGGTGGACGCCTTCCTCCTGGCCGCCCAGCCGGGGGTGGGGGTGGGCCAAGCCTACCTCATCGCCGACGAGCACTGGATCGAGATCGAGGAGTTGGTGAAGAAGGTGGCCCGGGCCATGCAAAAGCAGGTGACCATCGTGCACCTGCCCTTCACCCCCTTGTCCCTGGCCGGTCAGGTCTGCGAAAAGGTTTGCCGGCCCCTGGGGGTCACCCCGCCCATCTTCCCGCGGCGGGTGGACTGGTACCGCCAGAACCGGGCCTTCAACATCGCCAAGGCCAAGGCCGATCTGGGCTACAGCCCCAAGGTGGAGCTGGACGAGGGTCTGGCCAACACCTACCGCTGGTACCAGGCCGAAGGCCTGTTGTAGGCGAACGGGAGCGGATGGTGGCCAGCCCCTTGGGACATGCCCTGGCCGGCGTGGCGGTGGGGGCCCTGGTGCGCGGGGAGCGGCCCCTCTGGGGCCGCTGGCTGGACTGGTGCGCGTTCGCCGGCCTGGCCGTCCTGCCGGACCTGGATTTTTTGCCCGGGCTCCTGATGGGCGACCTGAACCGCTATCACCACGGGGTGAGCCACACCCTGGCCGCCGCTCTGGTGGTGGGCCTGGGCCTGGCCCTGGCCGGCCGCTCGCGGGGCCAGGCGCTCCGCTGGGGCCTGGCCGGCTTCGCCATCCTCGCCAGCCACCTGGCCCTGGACTGGCTGGCCGTGGACAACCGGCCGCCCTTGGGCATCCCCTTGTTCTGGCCCCTGTCCGGCGCCTATCACCAGGCGGCCCACCCGGTGTTCCTGGACATGAAACGCGAGGCCTTCACCTGGGCGGTGATCGGCCACGACCTGAAAGCCGCGGCCTGGGAGCTGTGCCTCCTGGGTCCGCCCACCCTGTTGATCCTGTGGTTCACGGGCCGCGCCAAGCGGCCCCACCCCGAATCCAGCGAGGCCTGACGATATGGATCTCAGTGTAGTCATTCCCCTGTACAACGAAGCCCCCAACGTGGAAGCCCTGCACGCCGAGGTGCACGAGGCCTTGAAACCCTTGGGGTTGGATTATGAGTTGATCCTGGTGGACGACGGCTCCCAAGACAACACCTTCCACCTGGCTTCGGCCCTGGCCGAGGCCGAGCGCCGCACCGTGGTGATCGGCCTCAGACGCAACTTCGGCCAGACCGCGGCCATGAGCGCCGGCTTTGACCACGCCCGGGGCGAGGTCATCGTCACCCTGGACGGCGACCTGCAGAACGACCCCCGGGACATCCCCAAGCTCCTGGCCAAGCTGGAGGAGGGCTACGACATCGTGGCCGGCTGGCGCTTCGACCGCCAGGACGCCTTCCTCTCCCGCAAGCTGCCCTCCATGCTGGCCAATGGGCTCATCAGCCTGACCACCAAGGTGAAGCTGCACGACTACGGCTGCACCCTGAAGGCCTTCCGCCGCGAGGTGATCCAGGGCATCCGCCTCTACGGCGAGATGCACCGCTTCATCCCGGCCATCGCCTCCTCCATGGGGGTGCGCATCGCCGAGATCCCGGTGAACCACCGCGCCCGCCGGGCCGGCACCAGCAAGTACGGCATCGGCCGCACCACCCGGGTGATCCTGGACCTCATCGCGGTGAAGTTCCTGTTGAGCTACTCCACCCGGCCCATCCAGATGTTCGGCCTGTGGGGGCTCATCTCCGGGGCGGCCGGCTTCCTCCTGGGCCTGTGGTACACCTGTCTGAAGCTGTTCATGGGCGAGCCCATGTGGGGCAAGCCCGGGGTCATCCTGGCCGTGCTGCTGATCCTGGTGGGGGTGCAGTTGGTCTCCATCGGCCTTTTGGGCGAGCTTCAGATCCGCACCTATTTCGAGACCCAGCAGAAACCCATCTACGTGGTGCGGCGGCTGGTGAACCGCGAGCCCCTGCACACCTGCGAGTAAGGCTCGGGCCCGGGGAGGGCGGGGTGAGGATAGTCTACGATCTCAGAATCCTGGGCGGGGCCATGCACGGCATGGCCCGCTATGGCCTGGAGCTGCTGAAGGCCCTCCTGGAGCTTTATCCGGAGCTGGCCTTTGCCGTGTTGGTGCGCCATCCCGACCACGCCCACTGGCTCCCGGCCGACGAGCGGGTGGTGGCCGTGGCGGTGAACTTCGCGCCCTACGGCCTGGCCAGCCAGCTCTATCTGCCCAAGATCCTGCATCCCCTGAACTTCAACCTGTACCACAGCCCCTTTTACGCCCCGCCGGTGCGCTTCCAGGGGCCCATGATCTTCACCATCCACGACCTGATCCATTTGCGCTTCCCCGGCGACCACTCCTGGCTGCACCGCCAGTTCTACCGCCGGGTGGTGCGGCCGGCGGCCAGGAAAGCCCGCTTCGTGGTCACGGTGAGCGAGCACTCCAAGGCCGACATCGTGGAGCTGTTGGACGTGGACCCGGCCAAGATCGTGATCACCCCCAACGGGGTGGGGCCGGCCTTCCAACCCCTGCCCGCGGAGGAGCGGGAGGCGGCGGCCTGGGAACTGGGCCTGCCCTATCCCTTCATCCTGGGGGTGGGCAACCCCAAGCCCCACAAGAACCTGGGCGCCCTGGTGGCGGCCCACCGCCGCCTGCGGGAGAACCCGCCCGCGGGGGTGGCCGAGGTGCCGGCCCTGGTTTTGGTGGGGGTGCAGCCCGGCGAGCTGCGGGAAGCCACCGAAGGCCCCGGGCTCATGCTGTTGCCCAGCCTGGAAGATGAACCCCTGGCCCGGGCCCTGGCCGCGGCATCCGCGGTGGGCGTGCCCAGCCTGTACGAGGGCTTCGGCCTGCCGGCCCTGGAGGCCCTGGCCTCCGGCGCCCCGGTGGTGGCCAGCAACCGGGCCAGCCTGCCCGAGGTGGTGGGGGAGGCCGGGCTGTTGGTGGAGCCGGAGCCGGAGGCCCTGGCCGCGGGCCTGGGCCGGGTGCTGGCCGAGCCCGACCTGGCCGCCCGGCTGCGGGCCGCCGGGCCGGAGCGGGCCCGGCGCTTCACCTGGGAGGCGTCGGCCCGCATCGTGCGGGGCCTCTACCGCCAGGTGCAGGGGGTCTGATTGGCCTTCTCCCTCCCTCCCGAGCTGGCGGGCCTCCGGGTGGTCCTGGTGCACGACTGGCTGACCGGCATGCGCGGCGGCGAGAAGGTGTTGGAGAGCTTCTGCCGCCTGTTCCCCACCGCCCCCCTCTACACCCTGTTGCACCTGCCCGGCACGGTGAGCCCCCTCATCGAGAACCGCCCCATCCATACTTCGTGGTTGCAGGGGGCCCCCTTGGCCGCCAAACGCTACCGCCACTACCTGCCCCTGTTCCCCCGGGCCGCGGCCAGCCTGCGGCTCCCGCCGGCCGATCTGGTGCTATCGAGCAGCCACTGCGTGGCCAAGGGAGTCAAGCCCCCCCCGGGCGCGTTGCACGTGAGCTATCTGCACACCCCCATGCGCTATGTCTGGGACATGTACCCCGACTACTTCGGCCCCCAGCGGGGCGGGGCGGCCCGGCTGGTCATGCCCCTGGTGCGGCCATTTTTGCAGCACTGGGACGTGGCCACCGCCCCCCGGGTGCACCACTACCTGGCCAACTCCCGCTTCGTGGCCGAGCGCATCCGCCGCTACTACCACCGGGAGGCCCGGGTGCTGCACCCGCCCGTGGAGGCCGGGCGCTTCACCCCCGGGGGGGGCGAAGGCGACTACTACCTGGTGGTGAGCGCCCTGGTGCCCTATAAGCGGGTGGACCTGGCCGTGGCCGCCTGCACCCAGAGCCGCCGCCGCCTCAAGGTGGTGGGCACCGGCCCGGAGTATGAGCGCCTCGTGGCCCAGGCCGGCCCCGAGGTGGAGTTCCTGGGCTGGCAACCCGACGAGGCCCTGCCCGGGCTCTACGCCGGGGCCCGGGCCTTCCTGTTTCCCGGCAAGGAGGACTTCGGCATCACCCCCCTGGAATCCATGGGCGCCGGCCGCCCGGTGATCGCCTATGCCGCCGGCGGGGCCCTGGAGACCGTGGTGCCCCCGGACGACCCTGCCGGCCGCCCCCCCACCGGGCTGTACATGCCCGAGCAGAGCGTGGCCGCCCTGCTCACGGCCCTGGACCGCCTGGAGGCCAACGAACCCCGTTTTTCCCCTGCGGACCTGGTGGCCCACGCGGCCGGTTTTGACCGGGCCCTCTTCGAACAGCGCCTGGCCGCGGTCCTGGCCGAGCTGATGCGCGGCCGTTCCGGGCAGGGCGCCTGAATCCGGGGCAAAATTCCCGTCCGCTTACCTTTGCACCCGGCGGCCCAACCCGGCATAATCGGGGGACCCGGCTCAGAGTCGGCAGGAGTATGCGCGCCATGG
Source organism: Deltaproteobacteria bacterium (assembly GCA_020444165.1). The sequence continues at coordinate 58,875 of JAHLLK010000026.1, forward strand.
TCGTTTCCAGCCATTTCCCCGCTTTCGCCAGAAATTTCGGGCTGAAGACGTCCACTGGCCAACTCGATAAAAACTATGAAGTTTTTTGGGGGAAGGGGGGTGTGGGGGGAAACCGCGGGGTCCCCGGAAAAGCGCAGCTTTTCTGGGGTGCAACTCCCTTTTTTTCCAAAAAAAGGGGTTTCCCCCCACATCTTCCCCTTTAGCGGCGAGGAGACATGCAGATACTGGTTATCGGGGCTGGCGAGGTGGGTTTCCACACTGCGCTGCGGCTCTCTCGGGAGCGGCACAAGGTGGTGGTGGTGGACCGCCAGGCCGAGCGCATCCGCCAGATCAACGAGCAGATGGACGTGCAGGCCCTTTTGGGCCCCGGGGCCAGCCCGGCCGTGTTGCGCGCCGCCGAGGTGGACAAGGCCGACCTGGTGGTGGCGGTCACCGACTCCGACGAAGTGAACATGACCGCCTGCCGCATGGCCAAAATCCTGGCCCCGGCCAGCACCCGCATCGCCCGCATCCGCAGCCAGGACTACCTGGACTTCCTGGAGGAGACCGGGCCGGCCAACCTGGACATCGACCTGGTCATCAACCCCGAGCGGGAGGTGGCCCGCCAGATCCTGCAGTTCATGTCCGTGCCCGCGGCCAAAAGCGTGGCCGACTTCGCCGGAGGCCGGGTGAAGCTCCTGGGCCTGCAGCTCCCCCCCACCAGCCCCCTGGTGGGCAAGAAGCTCTCCCAGATCCGCCTGCCCGGCGGCCCGGCCTTCCTGGTGGCCGCCATCGAGCGGGCCGGCCAAGTCATCATCCCCCGCGGCGACGACACCCTGCGCACCGACGACCTGGCCTATGTGGTGGTGCGGGAAGCCCACCTGGGCGAAGTCATCGACCATTTCGGCTTCCGCTCCGAGCCGGTGAAGAACCTGGTCCTGGTGGGCGGCGGGGCCATCGGCCGCCTGGTGGCCGAGGGCGCCCAAAAGCTGGGGATCAAAACCCGCCTCATCGAGAAAAATGAGGAGCGCTGCGAGGCCCTGGTGGACCAACTGACCGACGTGATGGTCCTGCACGGCGACGGCACCGACCTGGGGCTCCTGATAGAGGAGAACGTGGGCCACGCCCACGTCTTTGCCGCGGTCACCGATGACGAAGAATCCAACGTGCTCATCGCCCTATTGGGCAAAAAACTGGGCGCCCGGCGCACCGTGGCCCGGGTGGCCCACCTGGGCTACGTGCCCCTGGTCAGCTCGCTGGGCCTCGACCTGGTGGTGTCCCCCCGCTTCGCCGCCGTGGGCGCGGTGCTCCGCTACCTCCGGCGGGGCAAGGTGCTCTCGGTCTCGGCCCTCAAGGACGAACGGGCCGAAGTCATCGAGGTGGAAGCCCTGGAAACCTCGGAAATCGCCGGCCGGCCGCTCCGGGAAGTCAATATCCCCAAGGGCGCCATCGTCGCCGCCGTGATCCGCGCCGGCGAAGTGGCCATCCCCACCGGCGAAACCATCGTCGCCCCCGGCGACCGCCTGGTCATCTTCGTGCTGCGCCAAGTCCTGGCCAAGCTGGAGAAGCTCTTGACCGTACGGTTGGAGTATTTTTAGGAATTGGGAGAGGTGGGGGGAAGGACCCTTTTTTGAAAAAATGGGTCCTTCCCCCCACACCCCCCATTCCCCAAAAAACTTGGTGATTTGCTGATCAGAGAGGGTTGCTTTGAATCTGGCCGTGGTCTTTTCCGTGCTGGGGCTCATGAGCCTGGGTCTGGGTCTCGCCATGCTGCCCAGCCTGGGGGTGGCGCTCCTCTACGGAGAGCCCGGCTGGAGCGCCTTTGCCGGCGGGGCCTTCCTTTCGGTGATCCTGGGCGGAGCGGCCTTTTTCATTCTGCGGCAGCCCCAGGCCCGGGAGCTTAGCCACCGCGAAGGCCTGGCCATCGTGGGCCTGGGCTGGCTTCTGGCCGGAGTGCTGGGTGGCGTGCCCCTGTACCTCTCCGGCGACTTCGCCAGTTTCACCGACGCGGTTTTCGAATCGGCCAGCGGCTTCACCACCACCGGGGCCAGCGTGCTCACCAACGTGGAGGCCGCCCAGAAATGCGTCCTGTTCTGGCGGGCCTTCACCCATTGGCTGGGCGGCATGGGCTTCATCGTGCTGTCCCTGGCCATCCTGCCCTTTGTGGGGGTGGGCGGCATGCAGCTTTTCAAGGCCGAGGTGCCGAGCCCCACCCCGGACCGCCTGGCCCCCCGCATCGCCGACACCGCGGCCGTGTTGTGGAAGGTCTACGCCCTGTTGACCCTGGCCGAAACCGTGCTGCTCATGTTCGGGGGCCTGGACTGGTTCGACGCCGTGTGCCACGCCTTCGCCACCCTGGCCACCGGCGGCTTCTCCACCAAGAACGCCAGCGTGGGCCACTGGCCCAGCCCCTATGTGCAGTGGGTCATCACCATCTTCATGTATCTGGCCGGCATCAACTTCACCCTGCATTTCCTGATTCTCTTGCAGCGGCGCTGGAACGCCTGGTGGCGGGACGAGGAGTTCCGCTGGTACACGGGGATCTCCCTGGGCGCGGTGGTGCTCATCACTGTGGGGCTCATGAGCGGCCAGAACCTGGGCCTGGAGGAGAGCCTCCGCCTGGCCGCCTTCCAGACCGCCACCATCCTCACCACCACCGGCTTCGCCACCGTGGACTATTCCCTCTGGCCGGCCCTGCCCCTGGCGGTCTTGGTGATCATGCTGTTCATTGGCGGCTCGGCCGGCTCCACGGGAGGCGGGCCCAAGGTCATGCGCATCATGGTGATGCTCAAGCAATCCGGCGGCGAGTTCCTGCGCCTGGTGCATCCCCGCCTGGTGAAGCCGGTGAAACTGGGTAGGCGCACGGCCGACAAAAACGTGGTGAACTCCATCTGGGCCTTTTTGGGGCTGTACCTGGCCTGCTTCGGGCTCACCGGCCTGGGCCTGGCCCTCCTGGGGGTGGACGTGACCACCGCTTACACCGCCTCCATTGCCTGCCTGGGCAACATCGGCCCGGGGCTCGGCGAAGTGGGCCCGGCCGGCAACTACGCGGCCATGCCCCTGGCCGGCAAATGGCTCCTCACCCTGGCCATGCTGGTGGGCCGGCTGGAGATCTATCCCCTCTTGATCCTTTTGGTGCCGGAGTTCTGGCGGAGCTAGGAAGATGTGGGGGGAAGGACGCGGGGCCCCCAGAAAAGCGCAGGTTTTCTGGGGTGCAAGGGCCCTTTTTTGAAAAAAAGGATCCTTCCCCCCACACCCCCCATCCCCCAAAAAACTTCATGGTTTTCATGCGGCTTAGGGGATAGATGCGTGGCTGGTGGTGGATTTTGTGGTTCAGGCGAGGCCCAGGACCCGCCGCACCAGGGCGTCCACCGCACCGGGGTCGATGGGCTTGGAGATGAAGTCCGCCGCGCCGAGCGCCAGACCCTTGTCCCTTTCCGCTTGCGCGGTGTGGCCGCTCAAAAACACCACCGGGATCCCGGCCGTGGCCGGATCGGCCTTTAGGCGGCGGCAAACCTCGTAACCATCCAGGCCGGGCATCATCACGTCCAGGAGAATGAGCCGCGGCGGGTCCTCGGCCACCGCCTCCAGGGCCGTCTCCCCGTCCAGCGCCACCATCACGTCATAGATGTCGCCCAGGGCCTCCACCAGGATGTCCACGTTGGACTCGGTGTCGTCCACCACCAGGACACTGATTTCGGAGAGGTCTTGCATGGGGCGCCGCCTTTCATGCCGCCCGGGAAAGCCCCGCCCCGGGCTCTTGCTTTTACTCTGGTATTCTACCGCCCTTTAGCGCCCCACGGCGTTGAGCAAACGAACCAGCAGGCCTTTCTTGAAGCTGATCGCCCCCTGGGGGCAGACTTCCTGGCAGCAATAGCAGCGGATGCAGGCCTTGTAGTCAAAGATGGCGTGGCGGCCCGTGAGGGTCAGGGCGTGGGCCGGGCAGACCGCCGCGCACTTGCCGCACTCCACGCAGCCCCGGTCCTCCTGGGCCGGCTTGGACACGGCGTAGCGCCTGACCAGCCAGTTCAGGGGCCGGGGCAGCATGTCCAGGCTGTCCAGGGCGGGGAGGGTGATGCCACGGTCGGGGAAGGCGTCCCAGGGGTCGCCCAGGAGTTCCGGGGCCTGCCGCTCCGGGGTCAGGAGACCCCGCCGGGCGGCCTCCCGCAACAGCGGCCAGCGCCCGGGGTCCACCTCAAGGAAGCGCCCCACGGTCGCGTCCAGGGCCAGGGCGTCCGGCGAGGCGGCCACCAACCCCCAATGCCGGGGGGTGCCGTTGTTGGGGCCCAGGCCCTCCATGCCCCAGACCCCGTCCAGGATGGTCAGGGCCGGCCGCAGCACCCCCCAGATGTCCAAGAGGAGCCCCGCGAAGTTGTCCCGGTCCAGGCCCACCATGAAATGCCACTCGGCTTTGCGCTGGGCCACCACCGTGCCGAAAAGGTTCTTGACCCCCAGGGTCAACAGCATCAGGGTGTGGGTCTTCAGCTTGGGCAGGCTGATGATCACCGGGGCCTCCACGGCGGCCCGGGCCAACTCCAGGCTGGCCCGCGGCGAGCCCTGGGCCACGGCCACCCGCGTCGGCTCGCCCAGTTCCAAAAGCTCCAGGCCCAGTTCCTCGGCCACCTGGGCCAGGCCGGACTTCTTGGCCACCCGGCCGAAGGGGTCCAGGGCCGGGCTGTCGGCCAGGAAAGGCTTGCCCCCGGCCTCCAGCACCAGGCGGCACACCGTGGCCACCACGGCCGGGTGAGTGGTCACCGCCTTTTCCGGTGGACAGGCGGCCAGCAGGTTGGGCTTGACCAGCACCCTTTGCCCAGGCGAGACGTAGCGGGCCATGCCCCCGGCCAAATCCACAGCCCGGGCCACGGCCTCTTCCAGCACCGGGGAGTCGTAGGAGGGGCAGCGCACCAGGGCCACGGGGAGCATGGGGCTTTCCTTTGGCGAGGGGGTGGCGGGGGAACTCGGAGACCATGCGCAGATTAACAGGGGGCATGGGGCGGCGCAAGGGGGGGCCAAAAACCGGCCGGGGGTGTAACCAAGCGCCCTTATCCCCCGACTGGGATCGCAAGGCCGCGGTGCGCGCCGGCCCACCTTTCCATAACCGCCGGAAGGACAAGCATGAAACACCTGGGAACCATCGCCGGCCTGGCCCTCCTGGCCTTAGTGATGCTTGGCGCCCTGCCGGCCCGCGGTGACGACTGCGCGGGCCTGGACTATTCCTGCGCCAAGAACCAGGCCTACGCCGAAGAATTTTTGGTCACCGAGCTGCGCTCGGCCTGGGTGGACGACCCCCAGGAGTCGCCGCCGGACTGCGACGGCGATGACCTGGATCTCCTGGCCCCCATGGTCTCCTACGCCACCCGCAACCTGGACATCTACTACCCCTGGGACGCCTCCCGCCGGCGCAAGGTGGTGTTTTTCGTGCACGGCGGGAGCTGGGAGAGCGGGTACAAGGACTGGTACCAGTTCGTGCCCAAGGTATTCACCGGGCGGCTGGGCTGGGTCACCGTGGTGGTCAACTACCGCCTGGTGTCGCCGGACACCTTCCGGGCCACCACCTGCCCCAGCCGGGAGGCCTGTGCCGGGGCCAATGCGCCGGACGGCTGGGAAAAGGCCGGCGACCCGGCCGTGTACACCGCGGACTCCAAGGCGGCCTGGTACCCCGACAACCTGGAGGACGTGGCCGCGGCCCTGGCCTGGGTGGCGGCGCACATCGGCCAAGCGCCGTATTACGGCGACGACGCCGAGATATTCCTTTTCGGCCATTCGGCCGGGGGCCACTTGGTGTCCTTGTTGGCCACCCATCCCTATTACGGCCAAAAGCTCTGGGGGCCGCCCGAGGCCCCCTACAGCCTGCGCTCCCGGGTCCGGGGGGTGGTGAGCCTCTCCGGGGTGTACTCCCTGGGCGACCTGCCGGCCGTGGCCTTCGCCGACAAGCTGGACCAGCTTTTCCAGGGCTGCGGCCACACCGGCGAACCGGCCTGCGCCCCGGCCGTGCTGGACGAGGCCTCGCCCTTGTCCTACGTGGCGGGCCAAAGCGATCTGCCGCCGTTCTTCCTCTTGACCGCGGAGAGCGATTTGCCGGGCTTTGCCTGGCAGGAGTGGCTGATGGCCCAGGCCCTGGCCGCCGCCGGAGTGAGCCACGAAGATGCGGAGCTGGCCGACTTCGACCACGTGACCGAGATGCAGGCCATCGCCTACACCGGCGCGGACGAGCCCGCCACCGCGCCCCTGGGCGACCCGGACGGCGCCCCGCCCACGGCCTGCCTGCAGAACTTCGGGCCCAACCCCAAGCCCGCGGACTACCGGAACCCCACCGACCGCATCGTGGACTGGATCGAGCGCACGGCCCCGGCCACGGTGACCATGTACCGGGCCTACAACCCCAACCTCTATTACCACTTCTTCACCACCAGCCGGGCGGAGTTCAGCAACGCTGTCGCCCACGGGTACGCGGACGAGTCCAGCACCCGGCTGTTCCGCGTGTTCCCGGCCGCGGCCCCGGGGGCGGTGCAGCTCTATCGCCTCTACAACCCCAACTCCGGCCTGCACTACTACACCTGCCGCCCGGCCGAGCGGGACTGGCTGGTGGCCCAGGGCTGGAACTACGAGCACCCCGAGGGCTGGCTCTACCCCGCGCCCCACCAGGGCCTCTCCGAGATCTTTCACCTCTACCATACCGGGCTGGGCACCCACCTCTACACCTCGGACGCCCGGGAGGCGGCCTACGTCACGGCCAACCTGGCCGGCTGGGAGCAGCACCAGAGCCTGGGCTGGGCCGAGGTGCCCCCGCCCGAAGCGCGGGCGTACGCGGCAGGGCGGAGTTTGCCGCGGGGGGGTTGGAGCGTGGGGGGGAGATAAATATGGCCGCTCGCATCCGAGGGACAGGCCTCCGCGGCGGCCTGGGCCCCGTCGAGGCTGGCAGGCACCGGGGCCACAAAAAATGCCGCCCCCGCCGATGAGACAGGGGCGGCCGGGCCGTGGGAAATGCGTGGGGGCGGGCCGGGGACGGTTGGCTCCGTCCCCACCTAGGCGGCTCACCCGAGGGCGCCGCTAGCCATGCGGCGCCCGTTGTGGAGCACCCCAAACAAGCTGGAGCTTGTTTGGGGACCCCGGGGCCGGCGGACCACGCCTCCGCCGGCCCCTCGCCGGTAAAGGCCCCAAGGGGTCCTTCCCGGCAGCTATATATTCACTCCCGTTTGGCGCTGGGAGTGGGGGAGGGAGGGGACGCCGGTGCGCGCCCCCGGGGAAAACGTGTCAAATACGCCCCAAGCTTTGCTTCAGCCAATCAGCCGCCGGGCGATGGTGATCTTCTCGGCTTCCTTGGCGCCCTCGTAGATCTCCAGGATTTTGGCGTCGCGGTAGAAGCGCTGGATGTCGTACTCGTCGATGTAGCCGTAGCCGCCGTGCATCTGGAGCGCCTTGTCCACCACCCACACCGCGGTCTCGGCCGCGAAATACTTGGCCATGGCGTTCTGGGCCGGGTCGGGCCGGCCCTGGTCCACCAGCCAGGCGGTCTTGTAGCACATGGTGCGGGCCAGCTCGATCTTGGTGGCCATCTCGGCCAGCTGGAACTGGAGGCCCTGGTTGGTGTTCAGGGGCCGGCCGAAGGTGGTGCGCTCGGCGGTATAGCGGAGCGCCAGGTCCAGGGCCCCCTGGGCCAGGCCCACGGCCTCGGCGGCCACGGAGGTGCGGGTCACGTCGAAGAAGTGCATGAGCTGGCGGAAGCCCTGGCCGGGCTGGCCGATGAGGTGGCTTTGGGGCACCCGCACGTTCTCGAAGGCGATCTCGGCCGTGTCAGAGGCCCGGATGCCCATCTTGCCCCGGATCTTGCTGGCCGTGACCCCGGGGCGGTCGGCCTCCACCAGGATGAGGCTGTGCCGCTGGTGGCGGGAGGGGTGGTCCGGATCGGTGAGGCAGAACACGATCATGAAGTTGCACACCGTGCCGTTGGTGATGAAGATTTTGTTGCCGTTGATGATGAAGTCATCGCCATCGGCCACGGCCCGCGTGCGGGCGGCGGCCAGGTCGGTGCCGGCGTCGGGCTCGGTGAAGGCGCCGGCGCTGATCTCTTGGCCGGTGACCAGCGGGGGCAAATACTTGGCCTTCTGCTCCGGGGAGCCGTGGAACAGGATGGTCTGGGAGCCGAAGGCCGCGGCCTCGATGACCTGCCCGATGCCCAGGTCCACCCGGGTGAGCTGCTCGGTGATCAGGGCCTGCTCCAGAAAGCCGAAGCCGGGACCGCCGTACTCCTCGGGGATGATGGGGGCCACCAGGCCCACCTCGGCCGCCTTGGCCACGATCTCCCGGGGGTATTTCTCGGCCCGGTCGTACTCCTTGGCGTGGGGGGCGATCTCCCGCTCGGCGAAACGGCGGGCCGTCTCCTGAATAAGCCTTTGTTCCTCGCTTAAATCAAAGTCCATGGCACACCTTCTCGCCTGGCCCCGGGGGCGCTAGGGCCTCGGGGGAACTGGGGGGAGCGGGGCGGCGGGAGACCCACCGCGAATTTGGTTCCTCGCCCTGGGGCAGGCCAGAAACCCACCCCCAACAAGCCGCAGGCTTGTTGGGTATATCAAGTTTTTTGGGGGATGGGGGGTGTGGGGGGAAGGACCCTTTTTTTCAAAAAAG
>JAHLLK010000027.1 GCA_020444165.1 Deltaproteobacteria bacterium
GAGAGCATTGCACGGGGCGTCCTGCCCCGTGCAATGTCGGCTTGGCAAAAACGCGACTCCACCCCAGCAAGCAGAGCTTGCCGGGGGCCCGGGTTTTGCCAAGCCTCACAAATTGCAAGCTTTTTGAAGCTTGCAATTTGGCGGGCCATCCTTGGCCCGCATCGGCCATTGCCTGCCGTAATCTTGTTTCACAGCCCTTTTTGACATAATATCAACATGTTTTATGTGTTTCACCATGCAATGGCCTCGTTCTGGAGGTTGGGCGCGCCTGCCGACCTGACCGCCCGGGGCCGGGTCAGGTCTGGGGTCCCGGAGGTGGGGCGGCCTCGGTTTGATAGGCCGGGCCGGGGACACCCGGCGCTCCGAAGGAGGGGATGTGGAACACCCTGAGCCGCCGGGCCAGGACCCTGCCGAGACTGATGCCCGGCTTTTCCACCGCGAAATAGGCCGCGGCGGATAGGGTCAAGAGCATTGATAAATACAAGAGGAGATAGTGTCCGGTAGTAAGCTGGGCCGGGATGTTCAGCAACTTGTAAAACCCGATACCCATCAGAAGGTTACGAGCTTGCGTTACCAGCCTGAAATCCAAGATGATGCCGTGGATCAGGTACATGGAATAGGATATGCGGCCGATGTTCACGGTCAGGGGGTTGTCGAACTTAAGGTTATTACTCATAGCCGTTGCGGCTATCACCGCTCCCAAGATGGCGTAAGCTAGTTCGGAATACTCGCGCGTGAGGTTTTTGGACGGAAGGAAATTCATCAGCATCAGGACAAGCAGGCTAGCCAGGCATAAGGTATAGCCGAAGCCGCCCGCCAGGAAGCTGGTCTTGTCCCCGGATAGGTTGTGCTTCAATATATACAGGACGATGCCCACCGCGAAACAATGGAAATACCGTAAAGTCAGAGAGAAGGGGTAACCGCCCAGGTCGAAACGGCCGAACCTGATGGCCAAGGCCAGGGCCGCCAGGGCCGCCACCAAGCCCAAGGTTATATAAACCCCGTGCTCGAGCCGCCGCAGGGGGAAAAACAGCAGCGGGGCCAATATATAGAACCAAATCTCCGCGTGCAGGGTCCAAAGCACAGCCGTACCCACTCCCAACGTGCTGACCTTGTAAACCAGCACGTTGCCTAGGAGCATGTCAAACAGATCTCCCGTCGCGAACTTATCCCGGGCCAGAAACAGCCACACGGACAACAGAACCATCATGGGTATGTATATCCGGCAGATGCGCCTGGCCAGAAACGATAGGGTGGACTGGCGCTGCACCGTGAATGCGATCAAGTAACCGCTGATGACGAAAAACAGATAGACGCCGAGGTAGCCGCCCGGAGCGCCCGGGCTGTAAGCGTGGTGAATAGCCACCGGCATTATAGCAAAAAACCTAAGAGTGTCAAATACATCAATGCGTTTGTCCACGCCGCGTTCACCTTTTCGCTGCTCACCGCCGACGGGGGCCGGGCCCGCGGACCGACCTCCCCAGGGCTCCCGCCTGATGTGTTTCCGATTTTGAGGGTGATGCACGGTGCGTCCTGCACCGTGCATCTTGGAGTTTTGGCAAAGCCGTGGTTTTGCCAAAACTCACAAATCACTTGCCTTTTAGAATCGTGATTTGGCGGGGCATCCTTGGCCCGCTTGGGGCCGATGGCGCACAACTAACCGTCTAAATATGACATAAGCGACTGTTTTAGATACAATATATTTGCATTTGCCGTGCATCGGCCTCATTTTGGGTGGGCCCATTATCCAAGATCATGCGGCTGAGGCCGCCTACCACCCGGTTTGGGTCGCCCTGTGCTGCTTGGTGGATGGATTAACCCAGCCACAGAAACGGCACAAAGTGACCCCTCGCCTCCAGCTTGAGGTGTTTTCCCTTAAAATAACTATAAAAAACTGTAAGCCTCGAATTCTGGATATCGTAGCCCGTTCTGTTTTTCCCGTCAAGCGGCACCCAGGCCGTTCAGACCATGCCCAGCACCACACTACGAGGCTGATGCACCGCAAAACCGGGCCTGAAAAGCCTTAACTATGCTTAATAATTGCTTATAATGGCAGAAACGGTATGGATGGAGGGAGATAGTGTCCAATCGTTTCGAGCGTAGCGCGGGCGGATTTCTGGATTTGGCGGTTTCCCAGTTGAAGAAGGCCAACACCTTCCTGGAGGACGTGGATCGGGTGGTGGACTGGCGCCCCATGGAGAAGCTTTTGAAGAAAAAGCTGCGTCGCAACAAGGACGCCCTGGGCACCCTAGCATATCCGGCCCTGTCGATGTACAAGGTGCTGTTGCTGCAACGCTGTTGGGACTTGAGCGACCAGGGCATGGACGACGCCCTGGCCGACCGCATTTCCTTCAGCCGCTTCGCCGGGTTTCCATTTGAGCACGACACTCCCGACTCCACCACCATCTGCCGCTTTCGCAATGCCCTGATGGAGCGCGGGCTGGACGAGAAGCTTTTCAATATCCTGGGGGAGCAGCTTACGGCCAAGGGTCTCATCGTCAAGCAGGGCGTCATCGTGGATGCCTCCATAGCGGAGTCCTCACGGCGTCCCCGGAAAGTGGAGGTGGTGGAGGAAAGCCCGGGCTCAGACGAGGAAGGGGTCGCCTACGACGTGAACACCACCTACTCGGAGGACCACGAGGCCCGGTGGACCATCAAGGCCAAAAAACCTATTATGGCTTCAAGATACACGTGGCCACCGATGCCGAGCATGGCTTCATCCTGGGCGGACACGCCACCCCGGCCAACCGAGCGGACACCAAGGAACTGCTGGAAGTGGTCGAGGAAGCGGCGACGTCCCCCGGGGCCATGGTGTTTGCGGACAAAGGCTACGACAGCCTGGACAACCGCTGCTCACTGGAGGAGATGGGTCTCACCGACGGCATCATGTACAGGGCAGCCAAGGGTAGGGAACTGACCGAGGCACAGCGGATCATGAACCGGGCCATTAGCCGCCTGCGAGGCAAGGTGGAGAGGGCTTTCGGCACCCTGAAGCGCGATTACGGACTACAGCGGACCAGACACCTGGGCGTTTGCAAGGTCAAAATGCAGCTCTTGATGAGCGCCATGGCTTTCAACATCAAAAAGGCCACCCTGCTGGCTGGATAGTGCGCCCATCGGGCGCAAACCACCCCAAAAGGGGCATCAACCCCCCCCTCCGTGGGGTGCCGATGACTGCGGGTAATCAAGTATAAACGAACTGATAAGCCCAGCCAGACCAAAAAATCCATCCCAAAACAGGTCAAAATACTAGGCCTGGCTTATGCAACGGCCTCACTACAGTGATGGGCCACGGAAAAGAACGAGTCCAAAGGCACCGGGCGATGGGCGCGAGATTTGATCCGGCTTGGCGCTTTCTCCGCTCGGCAGAAGTCTTCCGGATCGCCGGGGGTGGCCCGGTTGGGCGGCCACCGAAAAGGGCCTGCCACACATGTCCATCCTTGGTCAATTTTTCCTTGCCCCAGTGGGGCTCCCATCGTAATTTAACCTTCGGCCGAAATATCGGCCCAGCCGGTTCGCGATATTTCTCCCACGCCGAATTGGTGGAACAGTTGGCGGCGGGGCTGCGGATTTCCGAGGCCCGGCGTGCGCTCCTGGGCGCATCGGCCGGCAGCACATTCGGCTCCGTACCGGGGACTTTTTTTTGGAACCGGGACGAAATCGCCTACCGGACTTACAGAGAACAGGCCGACATCTCCGCCGCCCGCCGTGATTTCGGTTACCACCCCCGGAGCCTCTGGGATTATTTGACACGCGTCTCTCCGGCCGACCCGGAAACGCCGCCCCAGGTGAAGGTATGACCGCGCGGAAATTCGACGATTTTGCCGAGGACTACGACGACATCCACGTCAAGAACCTGGGGGTGTTCGGCGGCGAGGCCGAGGCCTTCACGGCCTACAAGATGGACTACCTGCGGGAGTTGGCGCCCACGGTGGCTGGCCCGGTGCTGGAGTTCGGCTGCGGCGTGGGCCGGAACCTGCCCTATTTGGCCGAGGCCTACCCCGGGGCCGCCCTGGTGGGGGCGGACGTGTCCGGCGAGTCGCTGAAAGCGGCGGTCCGCCTCTGCCCGGCCTGCGAGTTCCGGCTGCTTTCCACCCCGGCCGATCTGGCGGCCCGGGGCCCAGAGTTCGACCTGATCTTCGTGAGCAACGTATTCCACCACATCCCGCCCCCCGAGGCCCCGGCCTGGGTGGGGGCCTTGCGCGCGGTTTGCCGCCCCGGGGCCCGGCTGGTGGTGTTCGAGCACAACCCCCTGAACCTCCTGACCCGGCTAATCGTGGCCCGCTGCCCCTTTGACGAGGACGCCGTGCTCTTGCAGCCCGCGCGGCTCATGGGCCTGGTGGAAGAGGGCGGGTTCCAGGTACGACGGGCGCGCTACACCCTGGTTTTCCCCTGGCGTACCAAATTGTTACATAAAATTGAAAAAGTCCTGGGAATGCTTCCCCTGGGTTGTCAATATTATGTGCTGGCCCAGGCGGATTGACGGCCCCGGGCGTTCGATTACACCGGAGAGCGAGCATGGATCCCTCCCATAAAATCAGCCGTGTTTACGGGTGGTCCGTGTTCAATCTGCGGCGCGTGGCCCAGGAGGACGACGGGGTTCTGTGGCGGATGATCCTCCGCCGCTGGCCGGATTTGCTCATCATCTGCCTCTTGGCGGTGGGCTCCTATTGGGTTGGGCAGACTTACTTCGCCAACGTCATCAACCGGATCAATAATCCCCTGGTTTTTCACCAGCAGCAGGTGAACGCGGCGGTTATTTCCGCCTGCGGCCAAGGCTACCAGCACTGCCGGAACTGCCCGGAGCTGGAGGATTTTGCCAGGTTGCGCGTCAAGACGTTTTCCTGCGCCCAGCTTCCAGCCAAGCCGGCATTGTATCCTCCCAGCGTGATTCAGGAGACATGCCGCAACCTGTTCGGACTGTTCGCCTGGGCCTGGCGGGACGGGAAGATGACCTGGCCGGCCCTGGCCCCGGTCTTCGCGGGCATCTTCGCGGTAACTCAAGCGTTGATCTACCTGATCTTCCGCCTGGGCATGGGCCGGCTTTTGTCCCTGGCCGGCAGCGCCGTATTCGCCGTGGCCCATGTCACCCATTTGATTTATCTCCGCGATTACTCCAAAGCGCCCTTCATTTTGTTCGTGTTGTTCTTGTGCGGCGTGCTGCTGCTGAAAAAAATCAATTTTCGCGGGAAGTTGGTCTTGGGGGTTCTGGCGGGGTCGGCCCTGGGATATGGTTACGGTTTCCGGACCGACGTGCTCATCTGCCTCCCGGCCTTCGCGGCGGCGGTGGCCTTTTTCACCCCCGAGGGGGTGTGGCGGCTGTGGAAACAAAAGCTGGCGGTGATCCTGGTGTTCCTGGCCTGTTTCACCGCGGTAGGCTGGCCCGCTATCTCCTTTTATTCCCACTACTCCAACCTGGCCCACGTGACCCTTTTGGGCCTGACCGAGCGCCAGACTCCGGCTCTCAACGTGGAAAACCCCTTTTATTACTGGTCGGTGATCCACAAGGATTCCTATACCAGCCTGCAAGTCGCCACCTACGCCTATTTGGCAACGGGGGACCAAAGACCCTATCCCACCCACCAATACGACTTGGCCTACAATGCCGCCGGGATGAAGCTCCTGTTCGATTACCTGCTGCACTATCCCGCCGACGCCTTGGCCCGGGCCTATGCGGCCATTTTGGGCATAGCCAAGCTGCCGTTCCTCTTGTTGGCGCTATTTGTCGTCTTTTCCTTTTGCCGTATTCGCTACGGTCTTTTCTTTTTCCTAGCCGTGGCCTTTTTCATCGGCTACGCCAGCATCCAGTTCCAGGAGCGCAACTTTTTCCACATGGAGTTCGCACCGTTGTGGCTCTGGGGCGTGGCCTTGGCCCAACTGGCCGCCTTGGGACATCACCTGTTCCAGAAGCTGTGGCGCGAGAAGACCAGCCTGGCCGCCCTGGGGGCCGCGGCGCGCCAGGGTTTCCGCACCCATTACTGGAAAAACGCCCTGTTCGTGGTCCTGGCCGTGGCGTCGGTGTTCGTCCTGCTCGCCGGAGCGCGCTGGTACCAAGGCTGGGTGCTCGCCGGCATCTACGCCCAATATGAAGCGCCGGGGAACCTGATCCCGGTAAAATACGAGAAGAGCGACCTGCCGGACGGACGGCTGAAGCTCTCGCCCCCGCCCCTCGATATGTTCACCCGCTTGGCCGGCAACGACGAGCTGGACCACCGGGTGGGCTATATGGCGCTGCGCTTCGGGCCGGACCCGGGCCTGCCGGCCACCTTTGACGTGCGTCTGGACTTCGGCACGTCGCCCGACGACTACTCCGAAGACCTGGCGGTTACCGCCGGTCCCGAACATGGGGTGGCCCTCTTCGTGCCGGTTTACAATCGTTTGGTCTCCCGGTTTCCGGGGGAGTTCCGAGGGGTGATCTTCGATCGGTCGCTGGAGCCCTTTTTCCGGGGAATGAGCCTGGTCAAGGACTTGCACCGCACGCCCCCCATCCGGATCGTCAACCTACACCAGGGATGGCAGAACGAGGACAAGTTCCAGACCATCAAGCCGCGAGACGGCTGGACGGAGACCTGGGCAATGGTTTGTTCGGCCGAGCGCCGTTGGGAGCAGCTTCGCCGGATGGGGCGTTAGAACCGAGGTTTGGGAAGGCAGGGACAAGCGGGAGGAAAAACAGGAAAATTACTTTCCGCGGTGCTATCATGCTCCGGCGAGAGGCCCAGGCGGCCTTTTGCGTTGTTTGACCGCTGAGCCGACAGGGGCACCTTGAACGCAACCACCCTAATCTACCTGGCTTTCTTGCTGCCCCTGGGCGTCTCCCTGGCCGCCACGCCGGTGATCATCGCCCTGGCCCGCCGCCATGGCTGGGTGGTGGAGCCCCGGGAGGACCGCTGGCATAGGAAACCCACCGCGGTTTTCGGGGGGGTGGGCATCTACCTGGCCTTCACCAGCGCGCTGTTGGTCTTGGGCTGGCCCCTGAACCCCCACGAGTGGGCCCTGTTGGCCTGCGGTACGGCCATGTTCCTCCTGGGGCTGGCCGACGACATCCTGGACCTGAAGCCCCAGGTGAAGTTCCTGGGCCAGGTGCTCATCGCCACGGTGGCCGTGGTCCTGGGCATCCGGTTGGAGATCATCCCCTGGCCCTGGCTCAGCGTCCTGTTCACCGTGTTCTGGCTGGTGGGGGTCACCAACGCCCTGAACATCCTGGACAACATGGACGGCCTCAGCTCCGGCGTTACCTTCGTGGCCGGCACGGCCCTGGCCTTGGCCGGCTGGCTGGCCGGGCAGACCCACACCGGCATGGCCGGGGCCATGCTGGCCGGGGCCAGCCTGGGCTTCTTCTTCTACAACTTCAACCCGGCCAAGATCTTCATGGGCGACTGCGGCAGCCTGTTTTTGGGCTTCATCCTGGCCGCCACCACGGTCATGGGAGTCAAGGGCGGGGCCGGGCATTTGTTCCTCTCCCTGATCCTGCCCCTGGGCGCCCTGGTGGTGCCCATCTTCGACACCACCCTGGTGAGCTTCCAGCGCACCAGCCACGGCCGCTCCATCGCCCAGGGCGGCCGGGACCACACCAGCCACCGCCTGGTGTTCCTGGGGCTCTCGGAAAAACGGGCCGTGCTGGTGCTGTTGGCCATCAGCAGCATCTGCGGCCTGGGCTCCTTGTTCCTGGCCCATTTCGCCACTCCCCTGGCCGCGGTGGTGGTGGCCGCGGTGGTGCTGGTGCTCCTGGTCTTCTTCGGGGTGTTCCTGGGCGACGTCAAGGTCTACGACGCCACGGCCAAGAAGCCCGAGGACCGCTGGCACAGCCCCATCCTGGGCAAGGTGATCCTCTACAAGAAGCAGATCCTCCAGATGGTGGCCGACCTGATCCTCTTTTCCGCGGCCTACACCGCGGCCTGGCTGTTGCGCTTCGAGGGCCACCTCACCCCGGACCTGGTGGTGCTCCTGTCCACCTCCCTGCCGCTGTTGTTGGGGGCCAAGATGCTGGCCCTGTGGGCCTTTGGGGTCTACAAGGGCGATTGGCGCTACATCTCGGTCAGCGACATGATCCGCCTGGCCAAGGGCTGCTTCACCGGCTCCTTGTTGTTCGTGCTCTTGTTGGTGGTCATCTACCGCTTCGAGTGGTACTCGCGGGCCGTGATCATCATCGATTTCTTCCTGAGCTTCCTCATGGTGGCCGGCTCCCGCAGCCTCATCCGGGTGTTCCGGGAGAGCATCCGCTCCCGGCGGGGGGTGCCGGTCCTCATCATGGGGGCCGGCGACGGCGGCGAGCTCTTGATCCGTGAGCTCAGGAACAACCCCGGCCTGCCCTACCAGCCGGTGGGTTTCGTGGACGACGACCCGGCCAAGCGGGGCCAGGTGATCCACGGCATCCGGGTGCTGGGCAACCGTCAGGACCTGCCGGAATTGATCCAGGCCCACCAGGTGCAGCGGGTGTTCATCTCCATCCTTTCCCAGCCCCACAATGGCTTCGAGGACGTGTTCGCCACCTGCCGCAAGCTGGACGTGGAGTGCACCCGCATCCAGCCCATGATCAAGCTGTAGAAAATATTCCCCAAATACCCGCCCAAGATGGGCCATTATGGTAACGGACCACCCGGCCGCCGCGGCGGCGGGACGGGTTTTGCTTCTGCCCGGACGGGACGATGGTCTATCATTTTTCCTTAGGGGTAACGGCCTCGGGCGGACGCCGGGGTGCGTTCCCGCCGGCCCCGGGGAGAGGCCGGGGCGAAGCGCCGCAAGCATCGCGCGGCACTCCCGGGGATGGACGGCAAGGCCAATTTTGAAGGAGGCCCTGATGCCCAAACTGATCCTGGTGCGGCATGGCCAGAGCGAATGGAACCTGGAGAACCGCTTCACCGGCTGGACCGACGTGGACCTCTCCCCCCGGGGCGAGGCCGAGGCCCGGCGGGCCGGGGAGCTTTTGCGCCAGGCCGAGCTGGGCTTTGACCTGGCCTACACCTCGGTCCTCACCCGGGCCATCCGCACCCTGTGGCTGGTGATGGAAGAGACCAAGCTGGTCTGGGCGCCCCAGGTCGCCGCCTGGCGCTTGAACGAGCGGCACTACGGGGCCTTGCAGGGCCTGAACAAGGCGGAAACCGCCGAACGCCACGGCAAGGAGCAGGTGGCCGTTTGGCGGCGGAGCTACAGCACCCCGCCGCCACCCCTGGAGCCCATGGATCCCCGCCACCCCCGCTTCGACCCCCGCTACGCCGGGGTGGATCCGGCCAGCCTGCCGGCGGCCGAGTCCCTGAAGGACACCCTGGAGCGGGTGCTGCCCTACTGGCAGGGCGACATCGCCCCCATGCTGGCCCGGGGCCGCCGCATAATCATCGCCGCCCACGGCAACAGCCTCCGCGCCTTGATCAAGCACCTGGAGCACGTGCCGGACGAAGTTATTACCCACGTGGAGGTGCCCACCGGCAACCCCTTGGTGTACGATCTGCACCAGGATCTGAGCGTGGCCGGCCGGCGCTACCTGGACGCCGAGCGGGCTGCCCCCTTGCCGGGCTGAGCCGGCCCGGCCGGCCCCGGACGCCCCCTGGACCCAAAGGACCCATGATGCCCAATTCCTCCCAACCCGGCGCGGCCCTCCTGTTCATCAACGAGGTTTCGCGCCTGGTGAACCTGTCCCAGAAGCGCATCCGCGAGTACGAAAAGGAAGGGTTCCTCAAGCCCGAGCGGGAGGAGCGCACCAACAACCGCCTCTACAGTCCCTTTGAGATCATGCAGATCCGGGCCGTGAACCGGCTTCTCTCGGAAGAGGGCTTCACCCTTTCCTGCCTGCGGGCCCTGTTGGTGCTGGCCCCGTGCTGGAAGATCTTCGACTGCCCGCCGCGGGCCGCCTGCGCGGCCTACCACCATCCCCACCAGCCCTGCCACGAGGTGCGTCTGCTTGAGCCCACCCTGTGCCAGGGGCCTTGCTGCCGCTGCGCCATCTTCCTGAACCGGGAGCGGGAGGCCGCGGCGCCCCTGGGGGAGGTGGCCCATTGAGCCCCCCGGAGCTGAGCCCCCCGGCTCCCCCCCTGGGTGTCGTGCTGGCCGGGGGCCAGGGCCGACGCCTGGGCGGCGGCGGCAAGGCGCTGCGGGAAGTGGGCGGCCGCACCCTGGTGGAACTGGCCGTGGCCAAGCTCCAGAGCGTGTGCCCCCGGGTGGTGGTGGTCACCAGCCGGGTGACCGAGTTGGCCGGCCTGCCGGTGGAGCTTATCGCCGACCACCTGCCCGGCGAAGGGCCCCTGGCCGCCTTGGCCACGGCCCTGTGGTTCACCCGGGCCCCGGCGGTGTTGGTCTTGGCCGTGGACCTGCCCCTGGCCCGGACCGAGTTCCTGTCCCTGTTGGCCCAGGGCGACCCCACGGCCAGGGCCCTGGTGCCCGTGGGACCCGAGGGGTTCCAGCCGCTCATGGCCTGGTACAGCCGGGCCTGCCTGCCCATGGCCCAGAGCCTTTTGGCCCAGGGTGAGCGCAAGATCGGGCTGTTGGTACGGCGGGTGGCGGCCCGTAAGCTGGGGCCGGAGGTCTGGTCCGCGGTGGACCCCGAGGGGGAAAGCTTTTTCAACGTAAACTATCCGGAAGACTTGGCCAAAGTGCGCGCCCTCATCGCCCGGCGTGGGTTGTTTGACACACCGCTGCCGGCCTAGTGTGGCCCAGAACCCACAACCCCTTAGCGCCCCTGGGGATTAATTCTTAGAAGCCACCTACCCAAAATGCCTTAGAATGGGGCCTCTGGAAGATTTACCCCTGCTCGACCTTCCTTGGGAACAAAAGTTGCATGCCTCATAGGGCGCGCGGGCCCCGGGGTCCGCCAACTGCGGGACCACCTGCCTCGGTCCCGGCCAGAAGGGAGGCGATAAGGGCCATGCAACAACATCAGCGCACTTTGAAACGCCCGGTTTCCTGCATCGGCATCGGCTTGCACTCCGGCAAGCGGGTGAACCTCTGCCTGCGCCCGGCCGAGCCGGACACCGGCGTCATGTTCAAGCGGACCGATTTGCCCGGCGCCCCCCTCATCCCCGGCGACGTGCACCACGTGGTGGACACCACCATGTGCACCACCGTGGGCGAAGGCGAAGTCACCGTCTCCACCGTGGAACACCTCATGAGCGCCCTGTTCGGCCTGGGCGTGGACAACGTCCTGGTGGAAGTGGACGCCCCGGAGCTGCCGGTGATGGACGGCTCGGCCGCCCCCTTCGTGTTCCTGATCAAGAACACCGGCCTGGTGGATCAGCCGGCCCTTCGCCAGTACTACGTGGTCAAACGGGACTTCACCTGGCAGTCCGCCAGCGGGGACAAGGTCCTGTCCGTGTCGCCGGCCCCGGAAACCAAGGTGGACTTCACCATCGAGTACCAGCACCCCCTGATCCGCACCCAGAAAATGGCTTTCCGGTTCTCCCAGAAAGCCTATGACAAGGAGATCAGCCGGGCCCGCACCTACGGCTTCCTGGCCGATATCCAGGCCCTGCACGCCGCCAACCTGGGTCTGGGCGGTTCCTTGGACAACGCCGTGGTGCTGGACGAGTACCACGTGCTGAACGATGACGGGCTGCGCTTCTCCGACGAGTTCGTGCGCCACAAGGTGCTGGACTTCATCGGCGACATGGCCCTGGTGGGCCGGCCGATCCTGGGCTCGTTCAAGGCCTTGCGGTCCGGGCACCAGTTGAACAACGAAATGCTCCGGGCCTTTTTGGCCGATCCCCAGGCCTGGCAGTTGGTCCCCGCCCCGCTCACCGGCGAGGAGGCCCCCCTGCCGCGCCTCTCCGCGCCGGAACTCCACCTGGGCCAGGCCGCCGTAGCCTGATCCTCCGCACCCCCAGGCCCATCCAGGCGGTCAGCGGCTCCCGGCCCCTCCGGGAGCTGGTCGAGTTGAGAGCAAGGCACGGTGCGTCCTGCACGGTGCCTCTTGGAGTTTTGCCAAAAGCGTGACTCCACCCCAGCAAACAGAGCTTGCTGGGGGCCCGGCTTTTGCCAAAACTCACAAATCACTCGCCTTTAAGTATCGCGATTTGGCGGGCCATCCATGGCCCGCATGAGGCCGGTGCACACAACCAACCGACAAAATGTTGCGTAACTGGCTGTCTATACATCGATACTTTCGCAAAGGCCGTGCATCGGCCTCCAGTTTGGCCAAGGCCCCGGCCGCCTCGCCGCCCGGGCCGGCTTCTGCCGCTTGCCTAAGCCCTGCTCCTCCCGTAACATAGCCTTACTCTTGGCTTCCGGCCCCCGCCCGACCGCGAAAGGATGAGGCTTGGATCCCGCCGAACTGCGTCTGCAGAAAAAGGAGCTGGCCCGCCGCAAGCGGGAGCGCATCATCATCGCCGTGGTGGTGGTCCTGGTGGTGGTGGTCACCTATTTGGAAACCCGGGTGGTGGACCTGCCGGGAGACCTGCCGCTCGGCTCCTCCATCCTCATCTTCGCCCTGATCAACATCAACGCCCTGCTGCTCCTCCTCTTGATCTTCCTGGTGTTCCGCAACCTGGTGAAGCTCATGGTGGAGCGGCGGCGGGGGGTGTTGGGGGCGCGGCTGCGCACCAAGCTGGTGGTGGCCTTTGTCATCCTCTCCCTGGCCCCCAGCATCCTGTTGTTCTTCGCGGCCTTCCAGTTCGTGGGCACCTCCATGGAGTATTGGTTCAGCGCCCAGGTGGAGCGCTCCTTGTACGACGCCCTGGACGTGGCCGAAGCCTTCAACCAGCATTTCGCCGACACCACGGCCCATTTCGCCGAGGTGGTGGCCCAGGACGTGTTGCAGCGGGGCGGCGAGCTGGAGGCGGGAAACCACCGCCTGGCCGCCCTGGCCGCCGAACGCCTGGGGCGCTATGACCTCACGGCCATCCGCATCTTCGACCGCCACCTGAACGAAGTGGCCCAGGCCATCCGCTCCGGCACCCACATCAGCCATCTGCAAAGCTTCCCCCTGGACCTGGTGAGCCGGGCCATCACCAACGGCCAATCCCTCACTCATTTGCAGACCGCGCCCACCGGGGACTTCGCCGCGGCGGTGCATCCCCTGACCTACCCCAAGGAGGGTGGCGGCGGGGTGGTGGCCGGGGCCCTGGCCGTTTTCCGGCTCATGCCGCCCGGGGCCCTGGAGAGCACGGCCGAGATCCGCCAGGGCCTGGCCGGCTACCGCCAGCTCAAGGCCTTCAAGGGCCCCATCAAGACCAACCAGTACATCACCCTGTCCATCGTGACCCTGTTGATCATCTTCGCGGCCACCTGGTTCGGCTTCTACCTGGCCAAGACCATCACCGTGCCCCTGATGGAGGTGGCCCAGGGCACCCAGCGGGTGGCCGGCGGAGACTACGACTTCTTCATCCAGGCCGAGGGACCCGACGAGATCGGCACCCTGGTCAACGCCTTCAACCGCATGACCGCGGACCTGAAGACATCGAAGGCCCGTCTGGACGAGGCCCAGCGCGAGATGCGGCGCACCAACCTGGAGTTGGAGGAGCGGCGCCGCAATATGGAGATCATCCTGGCCAACGTGGCCGCCGGGGTCATCGCGGTGGACTCCACCGGCGCGGTGTCCATCTTCAACCCCTCGGCCGAGCGCCTGCTGAAAACCCAGGGCGAAGCCGTGTTGGGCCAGCAGTGGGACAGCCTCCTGGCCGCGGAGCACCGCCAGCTGGTGGAGAACATGCTCCAGGGCCTCACCCCCGGCGGCCGGGGCGCGGTGAACCAGCAGGTGCGCCTGAACCTGGGCGGCGAGACCCTGACCCTCATGGTGCACATGAGCGCCCTCAGGGACGAGCTGGGTCAGGACCTGGGCCTGGTGGTGGTGTTCGAGGACCTGACCGAGCTGGAAAAGGCCCAGCGCATGGCCGCCTGGCGCGAGGTGGCCCGCCGCATCGCCCACGAGGTGAAGAACCCCCTGACCCCCATCAAGCTCTCGGCCCAGCGGCTCATGCGGCGCTACGGCGAGCTGGTGCCCCCCGAGGACACCGTGTTCGAGGAATGCGTGCAGACCATCATCCGCCAGGTGGAGGAGCTGCGGAAATTGGTCAGCGAGTTCTCCACTTTCGCCCGCCTGCCCGCGGCCCGCCTGGCCCCGGCCGATTTGGTGTCCATCGCCGAGGAGACCCTGTCGCTCTTCAAGAGCGCCCACAGCGACCTGACCTTCCAACTGGAGGTGGACGACGACATCCCCATCTTCGAGCTGGACCGCGAGCAGATCTCCCGGGCCCTCATCAACCTGGTGGACAACGCCGTGGCCGCGGTGGAGGCCACCGGCCGCCCCGGGCAGGTCACCATCCGGCTTTCCCATGATGATATCTTGAAAATAGTCCGCCTGGAGGTGGAGGACACCGGGCCGGGGGTGCGGCCGGAGGACAAGCTTCGGCTGTTCGAACCCTATTACTCCACCAAGAAGACCGGCACCGGGCTGGGGCTCACCATCGTCAGCACCATCGTGGCCGATCACGGCGGCTACGTCCGGGTGCAGGACAACGATCCCCAGGGAGCCCGGATCATCATCGAACTGCCGGCCAAGGGCGGCCGTCCGGCCCGGAGCGAGGCTTCATGAGCGCCAATATCCTGATCGTGGACGACGAGCCCTCCATCCGCCGCTCCCTGGAGGGCATCCTGGCCGACGAGGGCTATGCCTGCCGCGCCGCGCCCTCGGGCGAGGCGGCCCTGGAGGCGGTGGAGGACGAGGAGCCGGATCTGCTCCTCCTGGACGTGTGGCTGCCGGGCATGGACGGGCTCACCGTGCTGGAGCGCCTGAAGGCGGCCCGGCCCCATCTGCCGGTGGTGATGATCTCGGGCCACGGCACGGTGGAGACCGCGGTGAAGGCCACCCGCCTGGGGGCCTTTGACTTCATCGAAAAGCCCCTGGACATGGACAAGATCCTCTTGTCCATCCGGAACGGCCTGGAGCTGGGCCGGCTGTCCCAGGAGCTTTCGCTGCTCAAAGCCAAGGCCGCCCCGCCCACCCTCATCGGCCAAAGCCCGGCCATGGACCAGGTGCGCCGGGCCATCGCCATGGTGGCTCCCACGGATTCCTGGGTGCTCATCACCGGCGAAAACGGCACCGGCAAGGAGCTGGTGGCCCAGGCCATCCACCGCCAGAGCAAGCGGGCCCGGGGGCCCTTCGTGGACGTGAACTGCGCGGCCATCCCCGAGGAGCTGATCGAGAGCGAGCTGTTCGGCCACGAGAAAGGCGCCTTCACCGGGGCCACCGGCAGCAAGCGGGGCAAGTTCGACCTGGCCCACAAGGGCACCATCCTGCTGGACGAGATCGGGGACATGAGCCTGAAGACCCAGGCCAAGATCCTCCGCATCCTCCAGGAGCGGCGCTTCGAGCGGGTGGGCGGCACCCGCACCATCGCGGTGGACGTGCGGGTCCTGGCCGCCACCAACAAGGACCTCACCGCCGAGATCGCGGCCGGGCGCTTCCGCGAGGACCTGTACTACCGCCTCAACGTGATCCCCATCGAGGTGCCGCCCCTCCGCGAGCGGACCGAGGACATCCCGCTGTTGGCCGAGCAGTTTCTGGGCGAGCAGTGCCGCCGGGCCCACACCCCCAAGAAGGCCTTCTCACCCGCCGCCCTGGAGCTGTTGAAACGCCAGGCCTGGCCCGGCAACGTGCGGGAGCTGAAGAACCTGGTGGAACGCCTGGTGATCCTCTCGCCGGGCGCGGAAATCGGCCCCGAGAACCTGCCCGGCGCCGCGCGGGCCGAGGCCCAGGCGGGCGGGTCCCTGCCCCCGGAGCTGTTGGTGGACGACTTCAAGGAGGCCCGCCAGGCCTTCGAGCGCCATTACCTGGACCACAAACTCAAGGAAAACGAGGGCAACATCAGCCAGACCGCCGAGGTCATCGGCCTGGAGCGCAGCCACCTGCACAAGAAGTTGAAAAGCCTGGGTATCCGCGACTGATTCCCCCCGGGAGTTGCCATGGACTTCATGCACATAGCCGCGGTGGTGCTGGTCCTCGCCGCGGCCTTCTCCTTCCTGGCCCAGCTGGCCCCCCGGGTGCCCTTGAAGATCGGCATCCTGCTCCTCTCCCTGGCCGCCTTCCTGGTCCTGTTGGGCCTGGACCGCTGGACCGGGGCGGATCTGGCCGGCTGGGCCTCCCGCCTGGCCTCCTCGGTGGACTTCAGCCAAGTGGTGCTGGAGGGGTTCCTGGGCTTCCTCCTCTTTGCCGGGGCCCTGGAAGTGGAGCTGGCGGACCTGTGGGATCACCGCCGCGAGGTGAGCATCCTGGCCACCCTGGGGGTTTTGGTTTCCACCTTCCTGGTGGGCGGCGCGGTGTACGCCCTGGCCCGGGCTCTGGGGCTGGGCCTGGACCTGGTGCACGCCCTGCTGTTCGGCGCCCTCATCTCCCCCACCGACCCCATCGCGGTCATGGCTCTGTTCCGCTCCCTGGGCGCCCCCCGGGCCCTGCAGACCAAGGTCACCGGCGAGTCCCTGTTCAACGACGGCATCGGCGTGGTGGTCTTCCTGGTCATCCTGGGCCTTCTCACCCGGCCCGCGGAAGTCACCGTCTCTTCGGTGCTGCTGCTCCTGGTGGTGGAGGTGCTGGGCGGCGTCGCATTCGGCCTGGCCGCCGGCCTGCTGGCCTACCTCATGCTGCGGCGGGTGGACAACTACCCCGTGGAGGTGCTCATCACCCTGGCCCTGGTGGTGGGCGGCTACGTGCTGGCCGGCGACCTGCACGTGTCCGCGCCCATCGCCATGGTGGTGGCCGGGCTGTTCATCGGCAACCGGGGCCGCCGCCTGGCCATGAGCGAGAACACCCGCCTGCACCTGGATCATTTCTGGGAGATGGTGGACGACCTCCTGAACGTGGTGCTGTTCGTGCTCATCGGCCTGGAGGTCTTGGTCATCGCCTTTGACCACCAGCGCCTGTGGGCCGGGGCCCTGGCCGTACCCCTGGTGCTCTTGGCCCGCTGGCTCAGCGTGCGCCTGTCCCTGGGGCTGTTGGGCCAAGGGCGGGCCAACGGCCCGGCCGTGGTGCGGGTCCTCATCTGGGGCGGGCTGCGGGGCGGCATCTCGGTGGCCCTGGCCCTTTCCCTGCCGGCCGACGCCTCCCGGGAGCTGATCCTCACCATGACCTACGTGGTGGTGGTGTTCTCCATCGGGGCGCAGGGCCTCACCCTGCCGCTCCTCTTGCCCGCGGCCCGCCGGGAGCTGGGCACCGGCCCGGCACCGCCGGAGCCCATGCCCGGGGAAGCCTCCGCCTCGGCCAACGCCGAAGGCTCCGCCCTCGAACCCCACCCGGCCCCCGACCCCGCCCCCCACCCAGCCCCTGACCGGGCTTCCGCCCCGGAACCCCGGCCGTGAGCCAGGAAACGGGGGGGGTGACGCCGGTCGCCCCGCCCGCCGACCCCTGGCGCTCCCGGCTGGTGGGCGTGGCCCTGGTGAACACGGCCACCCTGGCCTGGGCCACCAACGTGGCCCTGGGCCGCTGGCTCCGGGCCGACATCGGGCCCTTGACCCTGGCCGCGCTGCGCTTCAGCGTGGTGGGCCTGGTGTTCCTGGCGCTGCTGCGCCGCCTGCCGCCCTGGGAGCGGCGGCTCGGCCCGGAAAAATGGTGGCTCGTCGGCATGGCGCTGACCGGAGTGGCCGCCTTCAGCCCGCTTCTCTACTGGGGGCTCCACTCCAGCACCGCCGTGAACTGCGCCCTGATCCAGGGCTTCGCCCCCCTCATCACCGCGCTCATCGCCGGAGTGCTCATCGCCGAGCCCGTCACCCGCCGCCAGATAGCCGGCGCCGTGCTGGGGCTGGTGGGCGTGCTGGGCCTCCTGGCCAGCGGCTCCGGCGGCTTTTTCCAGCACTTCACGGTCAACCCCGGCGATGTCATCCTCCTGGCCTCGGCCGGGGTCTGGGCCCTGTACTCGGTCCTGGGCCGCCGGGTCATGCGCACCCGCTCCCCCCTGGCCGCCACCGCCTTCTCCGTCTTCCTGGCCCTGCCGCTCCTCTGGGCCGCCGCCACCGCCGAAATGCTCCTGGTCCAGCCGCCCCACTTCACCCCGGCCACCGGGCTCGCCGTGCTGCACATCTGCCTGGTGCCCACCCTGGTGGGCTTCTGGGCCTGGAACCAGGCCGTGCGCGCCCTGGGCGCCGGCGGAGCCATGGTCTTCTATAACACCCTGCCCCTCTACGGCGTGCTCCTGGGCGCCCTGCTCCTCCACGAACCCCTCGGCTTCGGCCACCTCGGCTTCGGCGGCCTCATCCTGGCCGGCGGCGTCTGGGCCACTTTGGAGCGGAGTAAGAGTTAAGATTTGGGAGAGGAGGAAGATGTGGGGGGAAACCCCTTTTTTTGAAAAAAAAGGGGTTTCCCCCCACACCCCCCTTCCCCCAAAAAACTTTAGTGGATTTAGGGGGAAGGTTCTCGGAGAAATCGCAAAATGATTCTTTTATGCCTGTCCCAGAGTTGGCTCTATGGGCGACGCTTTGATTCGGTCTGATTCTTCAATAGAATCCTACCGATTTCTCAGACGGCCTTTCGCCCCGGACCGGCACAGCCAGATGTTCGCCGGCAAGGCGACGGACAAGCGACAACCGGAGGCGTAGCTGAAGCTACGTCGAGGTTGGAGCGCGGTCCGCAACGCAGCCGGCGGGCATCTGGCGCAGCCGCCCCCGTCATGAAATGACAAACCCTACGTCGAGGTTGGAGCGCAGGCCCGGACGCAGCCGGCGGGCATCTGGCGCAGCCGCCCCCGTTCAAAATACCCACCCTAAGCAGCGGGGAACAAGTGCACGTCTTGCTGCGGATAGGGGATGTTCACCCCGGCCTGGTCCAGGGCCGCCTTGCTCGCTTCCAACAGCTCGCAGCGCGCGTCCCAGTAGTCGCCCCGGGCCACCCAGGCCCGCGCCGTGAGGTTCACGCTGGAGTCGGCCAGGTCGGTGACGTACACGGCCGGGGCAGGGTCGGCCAGCACCCGGGAATCGGCCGCGAGCACGCCCAGGAGCGCCGCCTTGGCCCGGGGCAGGTCATCGCCATAACCCACGCCCACGGCGAGGTCGATGCGCCGCCGGGGATTGGTGCTGTAGTTGATCACTTGATCGCCGAAAAGCTTGTTGTTGGGCATCATGACGGCCCGGCCGTCCACCGTGGTGAGGCGGGTGTAGACCAGGGTCATCTCCTCCACCGTGCCCATGGCGCCGGCGGCCTCGATGAAATCCCCCAGGGTGAAGGGCCGGAAAACCAGGATCAGCACCCCGGCCGCCACGGCCGAGAGCTGGCCTTGCAACGAAAGGGCCACGGCCAGGCTGGCTGCGCCCAGGGCCGTGATGAGGCTGGTGGTCTGGAAGCCCAGTTGGTTCAAGGCCGCGATGAGCACCACCACCCACAGGGCGTATTTGGCCAGATTGCCGGTGAAGGAAACCAGGGCCCGATCCAGGCGGGTCTTTGCCAGCATGCGGCCGAAGCCCCGGCCCAGGCCCCGGGAAATCCACCAGCCCAGGAGCAGGATGACCCCCGCCCCCAGGATCTTGAGCCCGTAAAGGGCCAGCCATTGCATCACCACGTTCACGATTTCCCGCAGGGTTTCCTCCACGATGGCCTTCTCCTGTCCAGGTTGGGGGATGGCGGGCGCGCACCTGCGCCCGCTGGGTCAGCCCTCTGATTCTAGACCGGGCCACGGGGAGGAGTCAAAACCGGGCCGGGCCGGGGCCTCTGGCGACGGCCCGGCGGCGGGGGTATCTCGCGGACGACCGGAAGAATATCGCGCTTTGGGGAGGCTCCGGGGGCCGAGTCCCTACTTGACCCGCTCCAAGGTGGTGACCCGGCCGTGGCCGGCCAGGGCCTGCCGGCCCAGCGGTCCGGTCTCCGGGGGGGCCACCAGGGGCAGGGCCCTGAGCCGGGGGGTGACCGCGGCACAGACGCCCACCAGGGAATGGAAGGGCCAGCGGCCCACCAGGGGGCGGGGCCAGAGGGAGGCTCCCGCCCAGGTCAGGGGCACCGGGCCCAGCACCTCGCGCACCAGGCGCAAGAGGGAGAACAAGGCCAGGGAGTGGCCTTTTTTGAGGGGGTTCTTGGAGCCGGCCAGCCGGAGCCGCCAGCCATAGGGCCCCAGGGAGTTGACCGTGACCAGGCAGACCCGGCTGGCCGCCACCCGGGCGGCCTCGGCCAGGACCTGGGCCCGCCGGTCCAACAACTCCAGGGTGCCCACCATGATAACCGCGTCAAAGGCGTTGTCCTCGTAGGGCAGGTCGTGGGCGTCGCCCAACTCCACCTCGGCCCGGGAGCCCAGCCGGCGGCTGGCCAGCTTGGCCATGACCGGCCCCGCCTCCAGGCCGTAGGCCAAAAGCCCGCGCTCCACCAGGTGCTCCAGGTGCACGCCCAGGCCGCAGCCCACGTCCAGGACCCGCCAGCCCGGCCGGTAATCCAACACCCGGTCCACCAGGGCGTTGGAAGCCTCCAGGTAGCGGCGGCCCCAAGTGGTATCCAGCCACGACTCGTAGAGAGCGGCCTCGGGGGATTCGAAAACACGGTCCATCCCATCAAGATATCCCGGCCGGGCGGAGCGGGCAAGGGGGATCACGCCGGAGCCTGAGAATGCCTGGTTTCCGGCCGAAAATGGCCTCAAATGACATTTGTTCCCAATGGTGTCGGGGCCTGGATTTGGTTTCGGCCATGTGATAAGGTTTGGAAGCCCAGACAAACGGAAGAAGCGGCGGCTGAGGTTCTTCGGAGGAGCCGCGGCCGCCGGACCGCCGGGGTGGTGACAGCCCCGGGGGTGATCCGCTCCGGGCAGGGGTTGCGGGCCGGTCAGGCCCGTGGCTTTTGCCTGGGGGAGACCAAAAGAAACAGGACAGGACATGCCCCGCCCATCTCGACGAGCCCATGGGCCCGACCGGTTCCACGGAACTTTCAGTTTCGAGGAAGTGACGTCGCACCGTCATTTGGCTTGCGGCCTGTATAACCTCTGCCTGGAGCTGGTGGTGCGCCGGGGCTGGGGAAATTTCTCCTGCCAGGGTTGCTCCCTGATGCAGGGCACCTGGGCCCGGGCCGCGACCAACCCCACCGGCGCCACCATTCTGCCGCTGCGGGCGGCGGGCCAGAGGTCCTAGGAACCGGCCCCCGGCCCGCCCCGGTCCGGCAGCGGCCGTCTTTCTTTCCTCCCCTACAACAACCGGGCTCCCAGCTCCGCCACCTCGGAGCGCTCGCCCTTTTGCAGGGTCACGTGCCCGGCCAGGACGGCGCCCTTCAGCCGCTCCACCAGGATGGTGAAGCCGTTGCTGTCCGCGTCCAGGTAGGGGTGGTCTATCTGCTCTATATCCCCGGTGAACACGATCTTGGACCGCTCGCCCACCCGGGTGAGCAGGGTCTTGATGGCGTGCGGGGTGCAGTTCTGGGCCTCGTCCACCAGGATGAACTGGCCGGGAATGGAGCGGCCCCGGATGTAGGTCAGGGCTTCCATCTCCAGCTGCCCGGTGAGGGAGAGGTAATCCTCGGGGTCCACCGTGCCGCCCGTGGCGCCCTTGCCCCGGAACAGCCCGGGCTGGCGGGGCTTGGCATAGCCGAACAACAGCTCCAGGTTGTCGTGGATCGGCTGCATCCAGGGCCGCAGCTTCTCGTCCTTGTCCCCGGGCAAAAAGCCCAGCTCCTGGCCCTCCAGGGGGATCACCGGCCGGGTGACCAGGAGCTTGTGATAGGCTCCCTCCTCCACCACCAGCTCCAGGCCGGCGGCCAGGGCCAACAGGGTCTTGCCGGTGCCGGCGCCGCCGGCCAGGGTCACCACCTTCACCCGCTCGTCCAAGAGCAGGTCCAGGGCGAAAAGCTGCTCCTTGTTGCGGGATTTGACCCCAAAGCACTCGGCCCGGCCCTGCAGGGCCAAGGGGGTCAACTGGCCGTCCAGATGCCGGGCCAGGGCTGAGGAGGATCCGTTGCCCGCGTTCTTGAGCACCACGAACTGGTGGGGGTGCAGGTCCTCCGCGCCGGGCAGCTCGGCCGCGGCCAGGCATTTTTGGCGGTAGAGCCGGTCCAGGGTGTCCTGGTCCACCGCAAACTCGGCCTGGCCCGGGTAGAGCCGGGCGAAATCCACCTTGTCGTTGTTGAAGTCCTCGGCGGTCAGGCCCAGCACGTCGGCCTTGAGGCGGAGGTTCAGGTCCTTGGACACCAGGGTCACCTGACTGCCGTTCTGGCGGGCCAGGTTCAGGGCCACGGCCAGGATGCGGTTGTCCGGTTTGCCGCCGTCCAGGGCGTCCAGGGACAGGGGCAGGTTTTCCAGGCTGCGGTGATTCACCTCGATCTGCAGGGTGCCGCCACCGGGCAGTTCCACGCCCTGGGCCAACTGGCCCTGCCGCCGGAGCTGATCCAGGTGGCGGGAGACTTCGCGGGCGTTGCGGCCGATCTCGTCCTGGCGGCGTTTCTGGTTGTCGATCTCCTCGATGACCGCCAGGGGCAGGACCACCCGGTTATCCTGAAAGACAAAGATGGCGCGGGGGTTGTGCAGGAGCACGTTGGTGTCCAGGACGTAAGTTTTGGGCATTGACTTGTCTCCTGGTGGGAAAAGCCAAGGCCGGGTCCGGTCGGCGGCGACCAGGAACCCGGCCTGGGGTGGGGTCCGGCGGAGACGGGGCTGCCCCCGCCGGTGAGGGGGACCATACTCTAGGTGCAGGGGGCACTCTCATACCCATCAGTGTAGCACGGAGCAGCGGGTCTTTTGTTAATTCTTTGCGACAGTTGGGGCATATTATCCGCAAGGGGTGGCCAGCCCTGGGATACTCGGCAGGTTCACTGGAAGGGTCAGGCGGCTCCCGCCGGGGGTGGCGGAAGCGGCCCTCCGGCCGGGGCCGGCCGGCCCCGGAGCGGCTATTTCCGCCTTGGCGCCAGTTCGCAGCGGCAGCCCTGGTGGGGAATCAGGGCCGCCAATTGATCCAGTTCCGCCTTGGGGAAGGTGCGGCCCTCCTGCGCCCGGCGCCAGGGGCAGACCAGCTGGTCGCCCCGGGTGGACCAGGTGAGCCCGGCCAGCCCGCCCCGGCCGCGGCGCGGTGAGACTGGCCTTCCTGGCGGGACCCCTTACGAAACCAGGTGCTCAGGGTTTGGGCGCCCCCGGTTGGGGCTTGCCGCCCGGGCCTGCCGGCCGCGCGGGCTTGGGGGGCTTGGCCGCCGCTGGAGCCGCGGCCGCCTCGGTTTTGGGAGCGGCCGGAGAGGGCATGGGGGCCACCGTCAATTTGGACTGGGCGAAGAATTTCTCCGCGTCGGTCCGGCCGGCGCCATAGGCGATCATCTGGGCCGCGGTGGCCGAAAGGCGCACCTTGAGGTTCTCGGGGGCGGCCATGGTGTCGGCGGGGTTGGGCTGTTCCCCAAGGAAGGCCAGGGTCAGGCGGTCGATGCCGGGCAGGGGCAGGAGGTCCTTGCCCGCGGCCACGGCCACGGGCAGGGCCGCGCCCACCACCATGCGGGCGTACAGGGGCCCGTAGGCCAAGCCGCCCCAGGCGGCCTTGACCCAGCGGAGGCGGAGCGTCAACTCCTTACCCCGCCGCCCAAAGGCGGGATAGGAGAACTCCACCCCCAGGAAGGGGGCCACCTGGCGATATTTCTCAAAAAACTTGAAGCACTTGTCCCGGATCTCCGCCGAGCCTTTGACCCCGGCCAACTCCCCGGAAAACAACTCGGCGGGTTTATGCAACACCGCCACTTCCACCAGTTCGGGCAGATAGGCGTTGCGGGCCAGGCTGGCCAGTTCCTTGGAGAAGAGGAGGTGGGAGCGGTCCTGGCTGCTCAGGGAGCCAAAGGCGGGCAGGTAGCCCGGGAAATCCACCTGATAGGCCAGGGCGGTGCGATAGAGCTTCACCCGGTCCCGGGCGCCGGTGCCCACGGACTCCTCGGTCACCTCCGGCTGCCACACCAGCTTCACCTCGCCGGCCTGGTTGGTGATCTGGACCCCGGCCCGCGTGGGCTGCCCCTGCCGGGGAAGGAGGGTGATCTTGGCCCCGGACAGGGGGCGGTCGGTGCTGGAGAGGACCCGGAAAGTGAGGTTCTGCTCGGCCCGCATGGCCGGCAGGGGTTGGGGCGCTTCCACCGGCGGCGCGCTGGCGCAGGCCGCCGCAACACCGGCCACGGCCAGGAAAAAGACGCGCAGGACCGCCTTCCGGAGCGGGGCTCCGGAGCCGACCACGGGGAATTTCATGCTCAGGCCTCCGCGGGGACTGCCGTTTTAGCTTGCTTCAACAGCCTCTTGACGTTCTTGAGGCCGCGATGGTCCTTTTCCTTCTGGGAGACCCACTCCAACTCCAACAGGAAGTTGGAACCGGCGGGCCCGTACAGGAGATCGTAGCACACGATGCTGCCCAAAAGGCTGCGCCCGTCCGCCACCTGGGAGCTGTCGTCGGGGAAGCGCACCTCAGCCAGTTTGGGGGTGATATTGTGCACGTCCATGACCACGTGCACCCCGTCGATGAACGCGGCGTCGAGATAAAGCAGGGCTCCTTTGTGGTTCAATCTCCCCAATCCCGCACTGACCGTGGAGGTTAGAGGACTATGGTCATTGGCCTTCAGGATGGTCAACGCGACGCGAGGCAGATTGCTGGTATCCATACTTTTACGCGCCATTGGCACTTCCTCCCTATTGATTTCATTATGGTGCCCCCCGGGGGGGCCGTCAAGAAAATGGAACCGCCTCCGGAGCGCCGGGTAGCCATTTGACCGGAATTCCAAAGGATTATCCTGCGAGGCATCGCGGCTGCATTGACTTGGGACCCGGGGCGTGCTAACTTTTAGCCCCGATTGTCAGGAGAATTCCGAAACAGGTTTCGCAAGGCTTTTCATCCGCTTACCAGGCCGGCGGCTGCGCTCGGCGGAAAGATTTTGGGCCATGCTTCAATTGATGCGTAAGCACGCGGGCAGTTGGATCATCAAAATTCTCTTGGGAGCCATCGCCTTGGCTTTCGCCCTGTCCTGGGGCGTATCCAACTACGACGAACGGCCGCTCCGGCTGGCCATGAAGATCAACGGCGAGGCCGTGCCCCAGTCGGACGTGGACCAGGTGCAGACCCGCCTGGTGGAGCAAGCCCGCGAACAGTTCGGACCTAATTACGACCAGATAGCGCCCATGCTCAACCTGGGGCAGCGCGCCAAGGACACCGTGGCCGAGCGGGTGCTGTTGAATCAGGCTGCCCAGGACATGGGCCTGACCGTGTCCGACGCCGAGATCCGGGCCAAGCTCATGAGCATGCCGGCCTTCCAGGAAAATGGCGCCTTCAACCTGCGCCGCTACGAGGCCATCCTGGCCGCCAACCGCCTGGGCCCCGAGGAGTTCGAGGCTTCGCTCCGGGGGCAGTTGATGCTGGAGAAGCTCTCGGCCCTGGTGGCCGGCGGCGCCCAGGTCACTCCCCTGGAGGTGGACCAAGCCCTTTTGGCCCAGCTCTCCCAGATCAAGGCCGCCTATTTGATCATCAAGCCCGATGAATTCAAGGACCAGGTGAAGCTGGACGAGGGCGAGTACGAGAAGTACTACAAGGATGACCAGAAACTGTTCATGAACCCCGAGTCCCTGGTGGTGAACTATCTGCTGTTCCCCTGGGCCGATTACCGGGACCAGGCCCAGGTGAGCGATGACGACGTCAAGGAGGCCTACGAGGAGGCCCGGAGCAAGTACGCCAAGCCCGAGGAGGTGCGGGCCCGCCACATCCTCCTGAAGCTTTCCCCGGACGCCACTCCCGAACAGGTGAAAGCCGCCGAGACCAAGGCCAAGGAACTTTTGGCCCTGTTGCAGGCCGGGGCCGACTTCGCCACCCTGGCCAAGGAAAAATCCCAAGGCCCCTCCGCGCCTCAGGGCGGCGACCTGGGCTACTTCAAGCGCGGCGACATGGTGGCTCCCTTTGAGAAGGCCGCCTTTGCCATGAAGACCGGCGAGATGAAGATCATCCAAAGCCCCTTTGGCATCCATATCATCAAGGTGGAAGACCACCGGCCCGCTCGGGTGGTGCCCCTGGAGGAAGTGGAAGGCGAAATCCGGCAGGGCCTGGTGGAAAAGCAGGCCAAGGAGCTGGCCCAGGCCGCGGCCGAGCGGGCCTTTGATCGCCTGGCCCAGGGCGGGGACCCGGCCAAGTTGGCCCGGGAGCTGAAGAAGGATCTCAAGACCTCCGAAAGCCTGACCTCGGGCCAGACCCCCGCGGGACTGCCCGGACTCAACGGGGTGTTCCGCCTGGCCGAGGGCCTGCACCCCGGACAGCCGGTGCCGGCCACGCCTTACGCCCAGGGCAGCGTGGTCATGCTCATCAAGAGCCGCCAGGCGGCCAACCCCAAACCCCTGGCCGAGGTGAAGGACCAGATCAAGGTGATGCTCACCGACCAGAAAGCCGCCCAATTGGCCCAGGAAAAGGCGCGGGAGATCATCGCCTCCCTGCAAGGCAAACCCGCGCCGGCTCAGGGCCTGGCCGAAATGCCGGGGGCCGTCACCACCGGCTGGTTGAAGCCCGACGCGGACATCCCCGAATTGCCCGGTTCCCGGACCCTGGTGCAGGCGTTGTTCCTGGTGCCGGGCGGGGTGGGGCTGGTGGCCGAGCCGCAGGTCCAGGGCCGGGAGTTCGCGGTGGCCGGCGTGCTGGAGCGCCAGGCCCCCGACGCCAAGGCCATGGAGGAGGCCAAGGCCGCCACCCAGGAGCGCCTCCTGGCCGCCAAGCAGCAGGGGATATTGCAGGGCTTCCTGGAAGACCTCCGGAGCCGGGCCGAGATCCTGGTCCCCGTGCAGGTCACCCGCCAGGGCTGGCGCCTGCCGGGCTGCCAGGGCGGCACCGAGACCACCTGGGTGAAGGAAGGGCAGGCCCAGTGAGCCCGGCGGAAACCACCCCCCTCCGGACCCTCTGCCTGGAACCCATAGGTTGGGTGCATTCCGGCCTCAACGGCCGGGGCCAGGCCCCTCACCAGGGGCCGGAGGCCGGGCTCCTGTCCGATATCGAGGTGGACCCCCGCTGGGCCGACGGGCTGACCGGGCTCTCCCCCGGCCAGGATTTGTGGGTGGTGGGGTATCTGGATCAGGCCGGGACCCCCGAGGTCCTGGTGCATCCCCGCCGCGACCCCAACCGGCCGGTGACCGGGATCTTCAACACCCGGGCTCCCCTGCGGCCCTGCCCCATTTCCCTGACCCTGGTGCGCCTGGAGGCGGTGAACGGCCTCCGCCTCACCGTGCGGGGGCTGGAGCTTTTGGACGGCACCCCGGTGCTGGACCTGAAACCCTGGCTGCCCGGGGTGGACGAGCCTCTATCAGGGAGTTGAAAAAGTCCGTCCGTGGCCTTTTTCAACCAAATTTGGCCAAAGCGCGGCTCCACCCCGGCATGCGAAGCTTGCCGGGGGCTCGGGTTTTGCCAAACTTGACAAATTGCTTGCTTTTGCAAAGCCGCGCAATCTGGCGCACCGTCCCCGGCGCGCCTGGCAGGCGGCTTTTCAACCGCCTGCCACCGAGGGAAGCATGAGCCAGCCACTGGATCATTACGACGCCGTAGGGCATTTCTGGTGCCCCATGCTGGGCCAGCCCCTCCACTTCGGCTATTGCCGGCGGGCGGCCGAGGGCCGGCCCTGCCCCAAGATCATCGATTGCTACACCCCCCATTTCGCCGTGGAGGAGTTCCTCCTGGCCCATTTCGGGCCCGAGGAGCTGGCCCGCATCCTGGCTCCGCCCAAGAGCCGCCTGGAACGGGTGGCCGAGGCCCTGGCCCAGGCCGAAGCGGTGCGCCCAGGCAAGGAGGAATCATGAGCCGCTTGACCGTGGTGGTGGACAACCTGGCCAGCCAGGGCGATCTGACCCCTGAGCATGGCCTGGCCATCTGGGTGGAGCACCAGGGCCGGGAGTATCTCCTGGACACGGGAGCCGGCGCGGCTTTGCTGCCCAACCTGGCGGCCCTGCACCTGGACCCGGCCCGCCTGACCGGGGTGATCCTGAGTCACGGCCATTTTGACCACGGCGGCGGCCTGGCCGCCCTGATGGAGGCCCGGGACCACGCGCCCCTGGGCTTGTGGTGTCACCGGGGGGTGTTCGACCGCCATCTCCTGCAATCGGGCGAAGAGCTTTTGCCCATCGGCCTGCCGGCCGGCGACGAGGCGGCCCACCGGGCCCTGGGCCTGGAGTTCCACTGGGTGGAAGGCCGGGGCTCCCTGGCCGAGGGCCTCACCGTGCTGGCCCCCATCCCCCGGCTCACCGATTTCGAGGGCCCGGCTCCGCTCTTGATGACCCAGCGCTCCGACGGGGAGGTGCTGCCCGATCCCTTCCACGACGATCTGGCCCTGGTGGTGGAAGGCCAGAAGCTCACCGCCGTGGTTTCGGGCTGCGCCCACGCCGGCATGGTCAACGTGATCCTGGCCGCCCAAGACGCCCTGGGCCGCCCGCCGGACCTGTTCGTGGGCGGCACCCACCTGGGCCCCGCCCCCCAGGACCAGGTGGACGCCACCCTGGCCTGGCTGAGCGGCCAGCCCGGCATCCGGGTGGTGGCCGGCCACTGCACCGGCGAGCGCGCCGGGGACCTGGCCCGGGTCCTGGAAGACGGCTTCCGGCAACTCGCGGGCGGGCTGACGCTGGAACTGTAGAATTGGCCTATCTGGAAAGCCAGATCAAGAGCCTGGTGGGCCAGGCCGTGCACGGCTGGAGGCAGATCAAGAACGGCGACCGGGTGGCCGTGGGGCTCTCGGGCGGCAAGGACTCGCTCACCATGCTGAAAATGCTGGCCGAGCGCCGCGCCCGGGTGCCCATCGACTACCACCTGGAGGCCCTGCACATCGAGATGGGCTATGGCGCCGTGGACTTGGCCGCCCTGGCAGAGTTCTGCCGCGGTCTGGGCGTGAACTTCCATGTGTTCCACAGCGATTTCGGCCCCCGGGCCCACAGCCCGGAAAACCGCAAGAACAGCCCCTGCTTTTTCTGCACCCTGCACCGCCGCAAGGAGCTGTTCATCCTGGCCGACCAGCTCTCCTGCAACAAGCTGGCCCTGGCCCACCACCAGGACGACATCCACGAAACCCTGCTCATGAACCTGTTCTACGCCGGCAACCTGGCCACCATGCTGCCGGTGCAGCCCTTGTTCCACGGGCGGCTGACCATCATCCGCCCCCTGAGCCTGGTGACCGCGGACCAGTGCCGGCGCTTCGCCGCCCGCCAGGGCCTGCCGGTGCAGCCGCCGTGCTGCCCCTCGGCCGGCCACACCAAGCGGGCCGAGGTGGGGGCCCTGTTGGAATCCCTGTACCGCGGCAACAAGAAGGTCCGCCCCAACCTCTGGCACGCCCTGACCCACGCCGGCCTGGCCTCCCTGCCGCCGCCGCCGTTCCGGGGCAAGCGCGACTAGGAAGTTTTCGGAAAAATGGGAATGTGGGGGGAGACCCTTTTTTTGAAAAAAAAGGGGTCTCCCCCCCCACCCCCCTTCCCCAAAAAAACTTCATGGTTTCAATTGGCTTGGGCCAGGGACGTCCCTTGTCGGGAATTCCCCAAAACAGTTAAGCGGCCCAAAACGACTACGGCACAATTACCCCCACCAGCTCCTGGCCGACGGCCAATCCGGCCGGCCGGCTCCCGACCTCCCCGGGTAAAATTCCCTTTCCCTGGCCCGTCAAACGCGTATCGTGGGAGATAGGTATTCGAAATAGCGCCTGCTGGCGCTGTCCTCTGCCCCTATTCCCCTTGCTTTGGAGGACCGTTCCATGAGCGAAAAAGCATCCCGCGCGGGTCTCACCCGCCGCGAGTTCGTGACCGCCGCCGCCGTGGCCGCCGGCGCCGCCGCCCTGAGCCTGGCCGGGGCTCCGGCCCAGGCCGCTCCGGCCATGTCCGAGGAGGTGGTGCTGCCGCCCCTGCCCTGGAAAGAGAACGCCCTGGAGCCCATCATCTCCGCCCGCACCATCAGCTTCCATTACGGCAAGCACCACGCGGGTTACGTCAAGAACACCAACAAACTCCTGGCCAGCTCGCCCCTGAAGGGCCTGCCCCTGCCGGAGATCATCGCCAAGACCTATGACAAGCAGGATCAGGTCGATCTGTTCAACAACGCGGCCCAGGTGTGGAATCACACCTTCTATTGGAACAGCCTGAGCCCGGTGCCCGGTGAGCCCAACGCGGACTTCATGGCCAAGGTCAAGGAGTCCTTCGGCAGCCTGCCGGTCTTGAAGGCCACCATCCAGCAAGCCGCCGCCCGGCGCTTTGGCAGCGGCTGGGCCTGGGTGGTGTTGGTGGACGGCAAGCTGAAGGTCTGGAACACGGCCAACGCCGACACCCCCCTGGCCCACGGCGCCAAGCCGCTGCTGACCGTGGACGTCTGGGAGCACGCCTATTACCTGGATTACCAGAACCGGCGGGGCGACTACGTGAAGGGGGTGCTGGACCACCTGGCCAACTGGGGCTTTGCCTCGCAGAATTTGACCAGCTAGGTCGGAGAAATGGGAAGATATGGGGGGGGAACCCGCGGTGTCCCCCCCCACGCGCCTTCCCCCCAAAAAAATAATAAATTCAAAGAGCAGTGGTTGAAAACAGCCCGCTGAACCGGCCTGGGAGCCTGCCGCCGCCGCGCTTCCACCAGGCTCCGCGGTAGCATTTCCCCACCGGGCCGCCGGGCCTCCCGGCGGCCTCCGGCCCCGGGGAGCCCGGCGGAGCACCCCGCGGCCTGGTCGGCTTTTTCACCTTGACAAGGCACTTCCGTCTCTTTAATGTATCGGAGATCGGAGGAAAAAAAGGGGTGCGCCCAAGGTGCGGGAATTCCCGCGCGGCGGGGAACATCCCTCGGAAGCGGAGAGCGACGGGGCGAGGGCCCCGCTTTCTTGGCAACCTGTTGTTAAGATTTGCACAAGGGGCCCTACCCTCAAACGAAAAGTCGCTCTTAGCCGCGGCTCCGGCCGCGGATTTCGCAGAGGCAGCTCTCAATATGGTAAGCCGCCGTACCCCGGCGGGCGCCGCCCCCGCGGGAGGCGCAGGAGATTCTTAACTGAAGGAGGAAGGTAATGGCACTGGTTCCCCCCCATGGTGGAGGCGATCTTAAGCCGCTGTTGTTGGAAGGTGATGCTCTTAAGGCCGAGATCAAAGCCGCCGAGGGCTACAAGAAGCTCAACGTGACCTCCCGTGAAGCCTGCGACTGCTTCATGCTGGGCATCGGCGCTTTCACCCCCCTGCCGGGTTTCATGGGCAAGGCCGACTGGCAGGGCGTCTGTGACAAGATGCAGCTGACCACCGGCGTGTTCTGGCCGATTCCGATCACCTGCAGCGCCGACGACTCCGACGGCATCGAGGTGGGCGACAAGGTCGCTCTGTACAATGACGAGTACGGAGGACTCATCGCTACCCTGGCCGTGACCGAGAAATACGAGATCGACAAGGCTCACGAGTGCCGCAAGGTCTTCACCACCGATGACATGGAACACCCCGGTGTCCAGAAGGTCATGGCCCAGAAGAAATACAATCTGGCCGGCACGGTGAAGGTGGTGAGCGAGGGCGGCTTCCCCGAGGAGTACGGCGACCTGTACGCCCGTCCCGTCGAGACCCGGAAGCTGTTCGAGGAGCTGGGCTGGTCCCGCGTGGCCGCTTTCCAGACCCGCAACCCCATGCACCGCAGCCACGAGTACCTGGCCAAGATCGCGGTCGAGGTTATGGACGGCGTGATCATTCACCAGATCCTGGGCAAGCTGAAGGCCGGCGACATTCCCGCCGACGTCCGCGTCCAGGCCATCAACGCCCTGGTGGACAACTACTTCGTGAAGGGCACCGTGGTTTCCAAGGGCTACCCCATGGAAATGCGTTACGCCGGTCCCCGTGAGGCCCTGCTGCACGCCGTGTTCCGTCAAAACTTCGGCTGCTCCCACCTGATCGTGGGCCGCGACCACGCCGGCGTGGGCGACTACTACGGCCCCTTCGACGCCCAGAAGATCTTCTACGAGTTGCCCGCGGGCAGCCTGGTCCTGGAGCCCCTGCCGATCGACTGGACCTTCTACTGCCGCAAGTGCGAGGGCATGGCCTCCATGAAGACCTGCCCCCACGGCAAGGAAGACCGCATGCTCCTGTCCGGCACCATGGTCCGCAAGACCCTCTCCGAGGGTGGCGACCTGCCCCGGGAGTTCTCCCGTCCCGAGATCGTCAAGATCCTGCAGCACTACTACCAGAACCTGGACGAAAAGGTGGAGATCAAGCTCCACGGCGCCGCCACTGGCGACGTGAAAAAGTAAGCCAGGTTTTTTCCGGCTGAAATGCGGCGGCCCCCTGCGGGGGGCCGCCGCTGTTTTACGCCGGCCGAAAAAGGTGGCTCGCGGCCGGGGCGCGTGCCCCTGGCCCCGCCTCATAGGGCTATGCCTGGCGCCAGCAGGCTGTGGAAAAACATCCTGTCGGCGAAGCGGGGCACATGGTTGACCGGGAAAAAGAAAATGGTCTACCATGCTAAAAATTCAAAAGATTGCCCTCACAGAGGAGGTTTCGGCGAGAAATCGCCAAAAGCCAGAGGCCAGGTGGCCTAGGGAGCCCATCCGCGGAAGGAACCAAGGGAAGCGGGGCGACGGATGCCTGATTCGCCGCAGATCCAAAGATGGAAATGATGGATATAACATTTTTCCAAGTTGACGCGTTCGCCTCCCGGGTCTTTTCCGGCAACCCGGCCGGAGTCTGTTTGCTGGCCTCCTGGTTGCCCGACGAAGTTCTGCAGTCCCTTGCCGCCGAGAACAATCTCTCCGAGACCGCGTTCTTGGTGGAGCGGGACCGCGGTTACGACCTGCGCTGGTTCACCCCCAAAGTGAGAGCATTGCACGGGGCGTCCCGCCCCGTGCAATGTCGGCTTGGCAAAAACGCGACTCCACCCCAGCAAGCAGAGCTTGCCGGGGCCCGGGTTTTGCCAAGCCTCACAAATTACAAGCTTTTTGAATCCTGCAATTTGGCGGGCCATCCTTGGCCCGCATCGGCCATTGCCTGCCGTAATCATGTTTCACAGCCATTTTTGACATAATATCAACACGTTTAGTGGGTTTCACCATGCAAAGGCCTCAAAGTGGAAGTGGACCTGTGTGGTCATGCCACGCTGGCCAGCGGTCACGTCATCTTCGAATATGTGAACCGCGGCTTGGCCAGCATTGTCTTCAGTAGCAGGAGCGGCGATTTGCTTGTGGAGCGTAAAGAGAATCTGCTGTTCATGGATTTTCCGTCCCGCAAGCCGGCGCCCTGCGTTCCCCCGGCGGGTCTCGCCTCCCTGCTCGGCGCGTCTCCCTCTCCGGTGTTTTCCTCCCGGGATATAATGGCGGTGTTCGAGGATGAAAACACGGTCAGGAACCTCGCGCCTGACCTGGCTCGGGTGGCGGAACTCGCAACCTTCGCCCTGATCGTGACCGCCCCGGGAAAAGAAGCGGATTTTGTTTCCCGTTTTTTTGCGCCGGGCGCGGGGGTTCCCGAAGATCCGGTGACCGGCTCGTCGCATTGCACGCTCATTCCATATTGGGCGGAGCGACTGGGCAAAACGAACCTGCGAGCCCTTCAGCTGAGCAAACGTGGGGGCGAACTTTTCTGTGCGCACAAGAAAGACCGGGTCTCCATAGGAGGAGCCTGTGTAACTTATCTGGCCGGGACTATCACCATATAAAAGCTCGACCGGGCGGACGTCGTTGACGAATCATCACGGTGCGTTCAGGCGCACAGGCCCAAAGACGTTCGTGTCCGCAACCGCGCCTGTTGGCCAAACGTGGTCTGCACCAGGCGGTATTTAAAGGCAAGAGTCATGGCTTTGAAGATCGGCATCGTGGGCGGTATCGGCCCGGAATCCACCCTGGATTATTACAAGGGCATTATCCAGGCATGCAAAAAGCGTGGCTTGGGTATGAACTTTCCGGAAGTGGTGCTTTACAGCGCCAGCCTGGGCGAACTCATGGAGCTGATGGACTCCGGGCGTTGGGATGAGCTGGTGGATTGGCTGGTCGCCAAGCTCGGGTTTCTGCAGCGGGCAGGGGCCGACTTCGCCGCCATAGCCTCCAACTCACCCCACCTGGTTTTCGACCAGGTGGCGCGCCGCTCGCCCCTGCCGCTGATCAGCATCGTGGAGGCCGCCAGGGCCCAGGCCGTCCGCTTGGGGCTGCAACAGCCGGGCCTCTTGGGCACCCGCTTCACCATGTCCTCGGACTTTTTTCCCAAGGTGTTCGCCCCGGCGGGCCTGCAGCTCTCCGTGCCCCCGCCGGCGGAGCAGGATCTTATTCACCAGCGGCTTTTCGCGGAAATCGAGCTGGGCATCATCAAGGACTCCACCCGGCAGGAACTACTGGCGATCGTCGACGGCATGAAACAGCGCCAGGGCATAGACGGCCTTATCCTGGGCTGCACCGAATTGCCCCTTATCCTGCCGGAAGAGAGCTACCTGGGCCTGCCGGTCATCAACACCACGGCCGTGCATGTGGAAGCCATGGTGCGGTGCTGTTTGCAGGGCGACGCCCAGTCTGCCCTTTGAGTTGATTTAACGTAAGCTCCTGAGAGGGTACCCAAGGAGGACTTCGCATGAAAACAGCCGTGGTGGTGGTGGATATGGTAAAGGACAACCTGGAGCTGTCGGCCCATCCCCGCCTGGCCGAGCGCTGCCAGGCCATCGTGCCGGCCGTGAACCGCCTCCTGGCCGGGGCGCGGCAGCGGGGCTGGCCCGTGGTGTTCGCCACCGACTCCTTCCTGCCCGGCGACTTCCTGTTTGGCGGGCGCATGAAGGAGCATTCCCTCCGGGGCACCGAGGGGGCGGAGGTCAGCGGGTTGTTGGAACAGAAGCCCGGCGATGTGTGGCTGCCCAAGCGCCGGCTCTCGGCCTTTTACAAGACCGACCTGGACCAGACGCTCCGCCTCTGGGGGGTGGAGCGGGTGGCGGCCTGCGGGCTCATGACCAACTTCTGCGTGCTGGCCACCGCCCTGGACGCCATCAGCCACGACTTCCGCGCCGTGT
Organism: Deltaproteobacteria bacterium; assembly: GCA_020444165.1. Next base: position 34,798 of record JAHLLK010000027.1, read on the forward strand.
TGGTGGAGGACGCCTCGGCCGCCCACAAGGACGAATTGCACACCGGCTGCCTGGACCTCTACCGGTCCAACCCCCTGGCGCCCTTGTTCCAGGTGCAGACCGTGGCCCAGCTCCTGGCTGGAGATGGGGAGGGGGCCTGATCCCCGGCGGTTGGCCGGGATTGCCTGCGAAGGCTGACGGGTGTAATAATCCTGTACAGAATATCAAGCAAGTACGTCCACCCCGCTTGGGTGGCCGCAGTTTTTCAGATGTGCTTCCGGCGGCCGATATCGCCGAACGAGGCCGATGCACGACGATTGCAAAAATGTCTGATAATGAACGAGGCCATTGCATGGTGAAACACATAAATCATGTTGATATTATGTCAAAACTGGCTGTGGAACATGATTACGGCAGGCAATGGCCGATGCGGGCCATGGATGGCCCGCCAAATAGCGAGCCTTAAAGGCGAGTGATTTGCGAGTCTTGGCAAAATCGCACTTTTGCCAAGACTCCAGAATGCACGGTGCAGGACGCACCGCGCATCATTCTCAGAAGATGCCCGGCAGGGTGTTGCCCGACAACCTGCTGAAGCCACAAGGAGGGCCCTAGATGAGTTCTTCCCAGCATGCCTTGGCCGAGGCGGAGGTGTTGGACCCCGCGGTGCTGGACCGCATCATCATGCAGGATTTCCAAGGCGATAAATCCAACCTGGTGATGATCCTGCAAGCCATTCAAGCCGCGTTCGGCTATCTGCCCCAAGAGGCCCTGCGCCACACCGCGTCCCAACTGGCCATCCCCCTCAGCCACGTCTACTCGGTGGGAACCTTCTACTCCACCTTCAGCTTCGAGCCCAAGGGCCGCCACGTCGTCACCGTGTGCATGGGCACCGCCTGCCACGTGCGCGGCGCCGGCCGCATCCTGGACAGCCTCTCCAAAAGCCTGGCCGTGGCCCCGGGCGGCACCACGGGTGACCAGCGCTTCACCCTGGAGACGGTCCGTTGCGTGGGTTGCTGCTCCCTGGGCCCGGTGGTCCGGGTGGACAACGACACTCACGGCCGGGTGGATCAGGACGACCTGGCGTCGATCATGGACCACTACGAGTAGGCCGGACCTGCCGGGAAAGGCGAGGATTGCATGGCATCGCGCATCGAATCTCTGGAACAGCTGACCGCCATCAAGGACCGGGTCGTGGAGGAGATCTCCCGGCCGGGCCTTTTGACCCTGAACATCGGCCTGGCCTCCTGCGGCATCGCGGCCGGGGCCCAAGCCACCGCCGATCTGGTGCAACAGGAAATGGACCCGGCTGAAGTGCTGCTCCGCCGCACCGGCTGCCTGGGCGACTGCGAGGCCGAGCCCCTGGTGGAGATCCTGGGCCCCGACCCGGACGCCCCCCGCATCCTGTACAAGCACGTCACCCCGGACAAGGTCCTGGACCTGGTGGCCGCCCACCGCCAGGGCGACTTCCCCGGCAAGCTGGCCCTGGGCTGGATGGCCGACGCCTGGTCGTTGTTGGCCCAGAACTACGGCGAACTGCCCGCCCCGGCCCAGCAGTGGGGCCTGCCCCATCTCTCCCAGACCCCCTTCTACGCCAAGCAGTTCAAGGTCGCCCTGCGGAACTGCGGCTACATCGACCCGGAGAACCTGGAGCACTACATCTCCCGGGGCGGTTACCAGGCCCTGTGGAAGGCCCTCAGGGAGATGGCGCCCGGCGACATCATCGAGACCATGCTGGAGTCGGGCCTCCGGGGCCGCGGCGGGGCCGGCTTCCCCACCGGCATGAAGTGGAAGTTCATGGCCGCCAGCCCCGGCGACCAGAAATACGTCATCGTCAACGCCGATGAAGGCGACCCCGGGGCCTACATGGACCGCTCCGTGCTGGAAGGCGACCCCCACAGCGTGCTGGAGGGCCTGGCCATCGCCGCCCGGGCCACCGGGGCCAACCAGGGCTACATCTACGCCCGCCACGAATACCCCCTGGCGGTCAAGCGCCTCAAGATCGCCATCGCCCAGGCCCGCGAACACGGCCTCTTGGGCCGGAACATCCTGGGCAGCGGCTTCGACTTCGACGTCACCATCTCCACCGGCGCCGGCGCCTTTGTCTGCGGCGAGGAAACCGCGCTCATGGCCTCCATCATGGGTGAGCCCGGCCGCCCCCGCCCCCGCCCGCCCTTCCCGGCCCAGTCCGGCCTTTGGGGCAAGCCCTCCAACATCAACAACGTGGAGACCATGGCCAACGTGCCGGCCATCCTCTTCAAGGGCGGCGGCTGGTACAAAAAGATCGGCGCGGGCCACGAAGGCGGCTCTTCCGGCACCAAGGTCTTTTCCCTGGTGGGCAAGATCAAGAACACCGGCCTGGTGGAGGTGCCCATCGGCATCTCGCTCCGGGAGATCGTCTTCGACATCGGCGGCGGGGTGCCCAAGAAGAAGAACTTCAAGGCCGTGCAGACCGGCGGCCCCTCGGGCGGCTGCATCACCAACGAGCACCTCGACACCCCGGTGGACTACCACACCCTGGGCCAGCTCGGCTCCATCATGGGCTCCGGCGGCATGATCGTCATGGACCAGAGCACCTGCATGGTGGACCTGGCCCGCTACTTCATCGAGTTCCTCATCGAGGAATCCTGCGGCAAATGCGTGCCCTGCCGCGAAGGCCTGCAACTCCTGCACGAAATCCTGGTCCGCATCTCCCGCGGCGAAGGCCTGGAGGAGGACATGGCGCGCCTGGAAGAGCTGGCCCTGGCCATGAAGGACTTCTCCCTCTGCGGCCTGGGCCAGACCGCGCCCAACCCTGTCCTCTCCACCCTGCAATACTTCCGCGAGGAATACCTGGCCCATATCCGGGACAAGCACTGCCCCGCCGGGGTCTGCGAGGCCCTGTACCACTACCGCATTTCCCCCGAGAAATGCACGGGCTGCCACCTCTGCGCCCTGAAATGCCCCCAAGCCTGCATCACCGGCGAGAAACGCAAGCCCCACGAGCTGAACCCCGAACTCTGCGTGAAGTGCGGACTTTGCTATAACTCCTGTAAGTTCGACGCCATCGAGATCGTATGACGCCCAGGCCCGCCCCCACCCCCGGCTGGCCCGCCGGGAGGGGCCGGAAAGGATCAGCATGCTCACCCTGACCATTGACGGAAAAGAGGTCACCGCAGAACCCGGAGCCCTGCTCCTGGACGTGTGCCGCGCTCACGGCTGCGAGGTGCCGGCCCTGTGCCACCACCCCGCCCTGCCCGCCCACGGCGCCTGCCGCCTGTGCACCGTGGAAATCACCGAGGGCGGCCGCTCCCGCCTGGGCGCCTCCTGCTGCACCATCGTCTCCCAGGACATGGCCGTGATCACCGACTCCCCCCGGGTCAAACGCGGCCGCAAGGTCGTGGCCGAACTCCTCCTGCGCCGCTGCCCCGAAAACCAAACCGTGCGTAACTTGGCCGCCCGCCTCGGCGTGGACGTCGACGCGGTCACGGGCTCCCTCACCCCCACCGATGACAACAAGGACCACAACTGCGTGCTCTGCGCCCGCTGCACCCGCGCCTGCGCCCAAGTCGGCGCCTTCGCCATCGCCATGGTGGACCGCGGCCCCCAAATGCACGTGGGCACCCCCTTCAACGCCCTGTCCGAGGCCTGCATCGGCTGCGGCTCCTGCGCCGAAATCTGCCCCACCGGCGCCATCTGCCTCGACGACCACGACGGCCTGCGCAAAGTGGTCCGCGGCGACGGCGTAACCTCCGAACAACCCCTGGTCCGCTGCTCCCGCTGCCACCAATACTTCGCCACCCAAAAAATGCTCGACCACCTGGCCGCCAAACAACCCCTCGGACCCGATGTCCCCTACCAACCCGAACTCTGCCCCGCCTGTAACCGCCTCGCCTGGTCCGAAAAACTCTCCGGCTGGCCGGAAGAGCTGCGGAAGCAGGAAGAGGGGTAAGAAGGCGAGGAAGGGTAAGAAATGTGGGGGAAACCCTTTCCTTTTGAAGCCAAAAGGAAAGGGTTTCCCCCACACCCCCTTCCTAAAGGAAAAGCATAGGTTGTGAGGTAGTTAGGCTGGGAGAGGGACGTGGGGCCCCGCCTCCGGGCGGGGGGCCGGCTGCCTGGGTGGTCGCGGTCTCCAGCCCCCCTGCGCCTTCCCCGCCGCGCACTCTCCGCTCTCCAGCGCCCTGCCAATAGCCCCGTCACCTGCCCGTGCCGTTCTCGTCTCCCGCGCCCCAGAGCCCCGTTCCTCCCAACCCCCAGCCACGCCCGCGAATCTCTCCCCTCTCCGAACCCAGGCCGTTCCCCGTTTCCTTCTGCCCCACTGCCCTTTCCCCTCCCGTGCCCCGCGCCCCCTGCCGGCCGAAAATGTCCGCCGGCGCGACCCCTTCGTGGGCCGCACTCCCGCGCAACCCCGGCCCAATTTCCCACCCCACCCCCCCAGGACATTTTCGCCGGCCAAGGGGGCCACAGCTTTCTCCAGCAAGTCCCGCCGGGGCGGGTCAACGCCGCCCGCAGTGCGCCGCAGGGCAGCCTTGACCCGGCCCGGCGGACTTGCTATTTCACTCTCTCCCGCCCCAAAAAAAGAAGGGACGCGGCTTTCACCGCGTCCCCATCATCATCTCAGGAATAGCCGCGCCGCAGGGGCGCTCCCCAGTGGATCAGGCCACGTCGCCGGGCCGCATCCAGGGGTTGGCCACCATCTGGGCGAAGCGCTCCCGCCGGTCGTCCTTCACTTCCGTGGCCAGGCCGAAGTCCAGGCATCCGGTGAGGCACTTGGTCACGCAGGCCGGTTTGAGGCCCTTGTCCACCCGGTCCTTGCAGTAGTCGCACTTGACTGCCTTGCCCGCTGCGGGGTTCCACTGGCAGGCGCCCCAGGGGCAGGCGGTGATGCAGCTCTTGCACCCGATGCACAGGTTCTGGTCGATGTAGACGATGCCGTCCTCTGCCCGCTGCTTGATTGCCCCGGAGGGGCAGACGTTCTTGCAGGCCGGGACTTCGCAATGGAAGCAGGGCATGAACACGAAGCGGAGCCGGGGCAGCCCGTCCAGGGCCACCGGCCCCACGGCCAGGTTCTGGCAGAGGCGCGGCCCCGGGGCCAGGCCCTTGTTGGTCTTGCAGTGCACCTCGCAGGCCAGGCAACCGATGCAGCTCTGGGCGTCTTGCCGCAGGTAGTATTTACTCATGGGTTATGCTTCCCTTTCTGGTCCGGGACTGGGGAGCGGGGCGTGAGCCAACCGCCCGTCAGTCCCCCGGGCCTCAGGCCGGGTTCACCGTGACGATGCACTCGCAAAGGGTGGCGCCGCCGCCGGCCGGATCGTATTCGCCCAACAGGCCCTTTTGCAGCCGCTGATCGGCCACTCCGTTGTTGAAGGCCCGGGTCTGCCAGGGGACGGTGCGGCCGAAGCCGTGCAGCAGGAACACCGCGTCCGGGTGGATCCACATGGTCACCCGCACGGGGGCCGTGGCCTCGTAACCCTGGCGGGCGATCTTCACCTGATCCCCGTCCTTCAGCCCCAGGGCCTTGGCCCGGTCCGGGTGCATCCACAGGGGGTTGTCGTGCAACAGCTCGAACAACAGCGGGTTGTTGGCGGTGTGGGCGTGGTTGTGCACCGCGGCCCGGCCGAACAACAGCCGGAACTCGTGGCCGGTGAGGGGGGCCGGGGCCTCCACCGGAGCCAGGTCCGGCAGCCCGGCCTCGGCCAAGACGGCCGAGGTGAACTCGATCTTGCCCGAGGGGGTCTTGAACTTGAGGCCTTCCAGCCGGTCGAACAACAGGGGCTTGTCGGCCAGGGACAAGACCCCCTTGCCCCGGATGTCGTCGATGGCGATGCCGGTGCCATCCAACTGCCGCGCCCATACGTCCTCGATGGTCTCGTAGTCAAAGAACTCACCCTTGCCCAGGCGGCGGGCCAGTTCCTTGAAGATCCACCAGGAAGGCCGGCTGTCGAAGCGCGGGGCCAGCACCTGGTCGCGCATGTGGAGGCTGGGCTTGGCCCCGTTCTTTTGGGCCAGCAGGGTGGCCCGCTCCAGATAGGTGGCCTCGGGCAGGATCACGTCCGCGAACCAGGCCGTCTCCGAGTAGTTGACGTCGATGGACACGATGAGGTCCAGCTTGTCCAGGATGGCCTTCTGGGCGTCCGGGTCGGGCAGGCTGGAGAGGACGTCGTGGCGGTAGGCGATGTAGGCCCCCACCTGGTAGGGGTCGCCGCTCTCGATGGCCGGGTACAGCATATTGATGAGACCGGGGCCGCCGTCCCAGTGGCGGTATTTCCAGCCGCAGCCGTCCACCCGCTGGTCCGCCACCTTGGGCATCTTGGCCCCCAGGGAGTTGAGGCCCTTCCGGCCCACGTCGCCCGGCTTCTTGGCCAGGATCAGCCCGCCCGGGGTCTCGATGGCCCCCAGGAGCACGTTCAGCATGTGGGCGGTGCGGGCGGTGTAGAAGGAGTTCTTGTAGCGGGCGGTCATCCACCCGGCGTGGAACATCACCGCCGGGGCGTCGGCGGCTATTTCACGGGCAAAGGCCGCCACCTCGGCGGCGGGGATGCCGGTGATGGCTTCCTGCCAGGCGGGGGTCTGGTCCTTCACGAAATCCCGCACGGCGTCCAGGCCGCTCACCCAGCGCTCCACGAACGCCTTGTCGTAGAGTCCCTCGGCCAGCACCACGTGGATCAGGGCCAGGTTCAGGGCATAGTCCGTGCCCGGCCGGATCTGCCAGTACCGGGTGGCCTTGGTGGCGGTCAGGGAGGCGCGGGGGTCGATGTAGGTGCACTTGGCCCCGGCCTTCAGGGCCCCCATGAACTCCTTGGCCTCTTTCACCTGCAAGGCCTCGATGAGGTTGCGGCCGTAGAGCACGATGTGCTTGGTGTTCTTGATGTCGTAGCCCAGGCCGGTGCGGCCCAGGCCGAAAAGGCTCATGGTGGCGTGGTGGGTGTTGCGGCCGCAGGTGGCGTCGTGGTTGAAGTAGTTGGGCGAGCCCAGGGCCTTCAGGAAGCTCTTGGTCAGGTCGTTGAAGGGCCCGCCCCGGTCCGAGAGGGCCACGCCCTTGGCGCCGTACTTGGCGATCACCTGGGCCAGGCCGTCGGCCACGTAGTCCAGGGCCTCGTCCCAGGAGGCCGGCCGCCACTCGCCTCCGCCGCGGGCTCCCGTGCGGATCAGGGGGTGTTGGGGGCGTTCCGGATCGGTCTCCAGGGCCACGCCGGCCGCACCCTTGGCGCACAGGCTGGCGCCCAGGGCCTTGTCATGGGGGTTGCCCGAGAGCCAGGTGACCTTGCCGTCCTCCACCTCCACCTGGATGGGGCAGCGCACCGCGCACATGCCGCACATGCTGTAGACCGTGCGCGGTCCCGGCTGGTCCACTCCCGCCACGTTGGGTGCTTCAGTGCTTTTCATATATTGTGTCCCTTTTCCACGCCTGGACCGGCGGCGGATGGGCCGGCGGCCCTTGCCGCCGATTCTCCGTCCCCCGCGGGGAGAGCCAGGCTGTTGAAGCGCAGCCTGGTGCGGGCTTGGGAAGACCTCGCGGTCCAAGCGCCATGATTTACTTGGAAAAACGGCAAGCGGCGCGATGGGCCGGGCAAACTTTCGGCCGAAGGGATCGGCAAAACGCCGGCCCCGCGGCCAAGCTCGCACCTGGTTTCAATAATAGGCCATTTACCCCAAAAGCCGTCAACCGGCAATATCCCCGGACGGCTGCGGGTTGGCGGCGGCCGCCGGGGAGAGCCTGGTGGCGGAGAGGCATTACAGCGGTCCGCCTACTTGTGCTTGCTCACCTGGTCCTTCAGGTATTCCCGGCGCTGGGAGTAAAGCGGGTCCGCGGGGTCCAGGGAAGCGGCCTTTTTCACGTCGGCCAGGGCCTTGGCGAACTCCTTCTTCTTTTCGTAGGCAAAGCTGCGGTTGTAATAGGCTTCGGCGTAGGACGGGTCCAGCTTCACGGCCTTGGTGTAGTCCACGATGGCCTGGTCCACCTGACCCGAGTCGTCCAGGGCGCTGCCCCGGTTGTTGTACACCACGGCCAGGTTTCCGGGGCTCAAGAGGCCGGACTCGATGGCTCGGTTGTACAGCTCGATGGCCCGCTCGAAGTTGCCCTCCCGGGCGGCTTCGTTGCCGGCCTGGATGTCATCCACCGGATCGGCGGCCAGGGCCGGGGCCACGGCAAAAAAGAGGGCCAGAGTCAGGGCGAGGAAGGGGACGGCGAAGACTTTTTTGTTCATCGGGGGCTCCCTTGGGGATGCGTTTCGGCACAACGCCGCGGGAAGGGGCGGCGGGCGGCCAAGGCGGCCCATCTGGGCCCGGCTACCGCGAGGCGGCTGTTTCCGCGAGCTTTTTCACGCCACCATGCTTGCGCAATAGTCCTCTGAATTGGTCATAAGTCAAGCCCAGAATGCGGGCCGCTTCTTTTTGCTGCTGCCCGGCTTTGGTCAGGGCCGCCCCCAAGATAGCGGCCTCGTGAACCCGCATGGCGGCCTTGAAATCCCCGGGTTCGGGCGGGGCCGGGCGCGGCCCGGCAGGGGCCGTGGCGGGGGCCGTGGCAGGGGCCGCGGCGGGGGCCGGCGGCGGGGCGTAGGCGGCAAAGGGATCGAAGTCGATTCCCTCGATCACCGGGCCCTCGGCCCGGAACACCGCCCGCTCCACCACGTTCTTCAACTCGCGCACGTTGCCCGGCCAGGGGTAGGCCAAGAGCGCGTCCGCGGCCCGGGGGGCCAGGGGCGGGGCCTCGTCCCGCCCCAGCTCCCGGGCCATGCGGGCGGCGAAGTGCCGGGCCAGGAGCAGGATGTCCTCGCCCCGCTCCCGCAGCGGCGGGGTCACCAGCACCTCGAAGGAGAGGCGGTCCAGGAGGTCGGGCTGGAAGCGGCCCCGGGCGGCCAGGTCCCGGAGGTTGCGGTTGGTGGCGGCCACGATGCGCACGTTCACCTGCACCGGGGCCGTGCCGCCCACCCGCTCGAACACCCCGTACTCCACCACCCGCAGGATCTTCTCCTGCACCAGGCGGGGGGTGTTGCCCAGCTCGTCCAGGAACAGGGTGCCGCCGTCGGCCGTCTCGAAGCGGCCCGCCCGGCGGCGGGCCGCGCCGGTGAAGGCCCCGGCCTCATAGCCGAACAGCTCCGACTCTTGCAGGGAGGGGGCCAGGGCGGCCAGGTTCAGGGTGATCAGGGGACCCTGCCAGCGGGGCGAGAGGTAGTGCAGCTTCAGGGCGGCCAACTCCTTGCCGGTGCCGCGCTCGCCCAGGATCAGCACCGGGCGGTCCACCCGGGCCACCCGGGAGAGGCGTTCGTTGAAAGCCAGGAAGGCCTCGGAGGCGCCCAGGGCTTCGGGGCGAGAGTTCGTGTCCATGGCTTATTTTACCTCTCGTGGTCATTTTGACCAACAAATGGTTAATCGCGCCGCCAAAAACCTGGACCCGCCGGGCCTCGCTGCCGGCCATCAGCTTGATTCCGCACCAAAATCCCCGCCCCGCCCCGTTTGGCCCGGGTCTTGTATTAACCAGGGGCAGCGAACGAACAACCCCGGAGGTGAGAACCTCCGCCAGCGAGGAGGCAGTAATGGGCATCTTCACCCGCTTACGGGACATCATCAATTCCAACATCGGGGCCATGCTGGATCGGGCCGAGGATCCGGAAAAGCTCATCCGCCTGATGATCCAGGAAATGGAAGACACCCTGGTGGAGATCAAGGCCTCCTGCGCCGGGGCCATGGCCGAGGCCAAGAAGATCCAGCGCGAGCTGGACCAGGTGTCGGCCCGGGTGGCCGAGTGGGAGACCCGGGCGAGCCTGGCCCTGGACCGGGGCCGCGAGGACCTGGCCCGCGAGGCCCTGTTGGAGAAGCGCCGCCTCTCCCACCGCCTGGAAGGCCTGGACCGGGAATGGGCCGAGGCCAGCACTCTGGTGGAACGTTACCAGGAGGACATCGTACAATTGGAGGAAAAGCTGGCCGCGGTGCGCGAGAAGCAGCGCCTGTTGATCCAGCGGCATATGGCGGCCCAGCACCAGAAGCGGGCCCGCCAGGATCTGCGGCGGGCCGATTCCTCCGAGGTGCTCCTCAGATTCGCCCAGTTCGAGAACCGGGTGGAGCGCATGGAAGCCGAGGCCGAGCTGGTGAACCTGGGGCGGCAGGGCGCGGCGGAAAAGGCCTTCACCAACCTGGAGGATGCGGAGGAGATCGAGCGCGAGCTGACCGCCCTGAAGGAAAAGCAGGCCGGAACCGGCGCCGAGTAGGCCCGGGGGTCCGGCGCTGACCCGCCGGACCACCCCGCCTGCCGGCGGGGGCGAAAGGAGCGAAAGTGCACGCTGTGTTCTCCCTGATACTCGGCTTCGGCCTTCTGGTGTTGGCGGTCTTGGGGTTGGTGGCCTTGGCCATTGTGCGGGCCGTGCGGGGCAAGGGCCCCGGCGCCGCCCCGGGCCTGGATGAAGAAGAGGCCCGCTTGATCCAGGAGCTGCACCAAGGCCTGGAGCGCATGGAAAAGCGGGTGGAGTCCCTGGAGACCATCCTCCTGGACCGGCCTGGAAAGGATTGACGCCATGAACACTTATACTTATCCCCGGGGGCTCTACCGCTCCCGCCACGGCATGGTCCTGGGTGTTTGCCGGGGCTTGGCCGAATACTTCGACCTCTCGGTGGGCTGGGTGCGCTTTTTCTCGGTCCTGGCCTTTGTCTTCACCGGCTTCTGGCCGGTGGGCGTGGTGTATTTGATCCTGGCGCTTCTCATGAAGCCCGCCCCGGTGATCCCGCCCCACAATCCCGAGGAGGCGGAGTTCTACAACTCCTACACCCACTCCCGGCACATGGCGGTGAACCGCCTGCGGAAGACCTATCAGAACCTGGACCGGCGGCTCCGGCGCATGGAGGACACCGTCACTTCCCGGGACTTCTCCTGGCAGTCCCGGGCCAACCGCTGAGCCGGCTTCTCTTCCCGCCTCCCGCCACCCCACTCCCTCCAACCCCCCGCGGCGGGCCCTCCCGGCCCGCCGCGGGGCGGTTTTAAGGGATCTTTCTCTCAACTAACCAAAACTATAAAGTTTTTTGGGGGAAGGACCTTGTTTTTCAAAAAAAGGTCCTTCCCCCCACATCTTCTCTTTATTTAGAAGCCCACCGCCAGTTGGGTGGTGATCAGGTCGCGTTCGTCGTCGTTGTCGTATTCGCCGTGCAGGTATTCCAGGCTGAGGGTGGTGTCGGTCAGGAAGGCCCAAGACACGGTGGCGCCGTACTGGCGTTCGGGCATGAGGGTGCCCAGGTCGCTGCCGCCCTCATAGCGGCAGGCGAAGGTCCAGTCCTCCCAGGGCAGGAAGGCCACCTCGAAGTTCCAGGCTTCGGGCCGGGCGGCGCGGCCCTCGATGAAGTACAGCTCACCGGCCTGGAAGTCGTCCAGGGCGGCGAGGTATTCCGCGGTCATGGCCACCCAGTGGTAGCGGCCGTCCACCATCACCGACCAGCCGCCCACCAGCTCGTGGATCCGCTCGCCGGGCACCTCTTCGCTCAGGTTGCCGCCGGCGATGTTGTTGGTGTAGGCCACGCCGGCGTTCACGTCCACCGCCTCGCCCAAGGCGCCTTCCGGCGCGTCGAACTGCAGGCGGGTGTACCAGGTGTTGATCATGTAGTCGGGGTCGTCGCTGTTTTCGTGCACCGCGGCGTTGTACCCGCCCACGCCCACGTTGAACCAGTCCTGGGCCCAGCCCACCTGGGCGGCGGTGGCCTGGGTTTCGAACACCTCCTGGGTGATGGGGTCGCTGACCATGTAGGTCTGGAACAAGCCGATGGAGGGGTACATGCGGCCGGCCAGGAGGTAATAGGGCACGTCCGGGGTCTGGCCGAGCAGGATGAAGCCCTCGTCCACGTTGAGGGGATCGGTTTCGCCCTGCTCATACAACAGATGGATGAGGCCCCGGGTCCATTCGTTGATATTGGCCTCGAAGAAGATCTCGGCCGTGGACAGGGTGATGTCGCTGGTGTTGGTGTCCTGGCCGGTCTTGGGCCGGTAGCGCTGGTAGCTGGCTTCCACCTCCACCGCGCCGTAGACGTTGATGCGCTTGGCCGCCTCGGACAACAGCCCCTCGGGCTGGGCCTTCACGGTCTTGGAAAGCTCCTGGGAAACCTTCAGCGAGTTGGCGCTGGTCTGGCGGGCCTCTTGGGCCGCCTTGTTGGCTTCATCGCTGGCGCACTGCGCGTCGACGAGCTTTTTCTCCAGGTCGGCCACCCGGGTCTTCAGGGCCTGGACTTCCTTTATGAGCGCTTCCACCTGGGGGTCCAGGGCCCAGGCGGGACCGGGCAGAGCGATGAGCCCGGCAAAAAAGATGACCCCGACCAGCCACAGGGTCAAAGGTAGCTGTTTTTTCACGTTGATCCTCCTTGGGGGGCAAAGCCCCGGACAAAAAAAACCGGCCCCGCACTGGACCGGGATCCGGCAAAAAAACCCGGGCCCTGCCGGACCCGGGTTGATACCCTTTTCCACAACAAACTATGACCCGCGGGGTATGCCGCGGGGAACCTCTCCTCCGTCCAGCGCGGCGGAAGGCCCAAGGCGAATGACCAAGTCTTCTGGCTCCCGGTTCATCCTGCCCACCGCGCCTTCCCGCCCTTCCTGGGCAGTGGCGATAGTGCGGTGGTCGTCCCCGGTTACAGCGGCGCGACCGCGACGGAGTTTCACCGTCTTATCTTGTGTGCCCTTCTTGGGCCATCCTTCGCCGGTATTTGTACCCTTCTAAAGGGGTCGCGCGGCTTTGTCAAGATTTCTCGACCAGCCCCGAGCGGCGGCCTTCAGGGAAAGTGTATTTAACTCGTTGTTTTGTCGGGGAATAACAATGGAACTACGAGGCCAAAATTTTTTCCGCAACTTAAATCCCTGGATTTGCGGTTATTTCTCGCCAGCTTTCCGGTCGGCGGCGACCACGAAAAAATCTGTAAGTCATAGGTGTATGTCGGATTATGTGACGACGGATTAAGATTTTCGCCGCCAAAGGCGGGGCCACCACCAATAGAGGGCCAGGATGGCCAGGCCCACGGGCAGGGCCCAGGGCCAGAGGGTGGGGAAGTTCCGCTCCAGACGGCAGCCGGGCGTGGTGCCGCCGCCGGCCCAGGCGGCCCAGACGCACAAGATGTCGCTCAGGGCCTGGTCGCCGCCCGCGCCGTTGGCCAACACGGCCAGGCCGGCTTTTTTTTGGGGCAGGGCCGCCACCAGGCAATACCAGCCCGGCGGGTTGGTTCCCAGATCGGAGACCATGGTCTGCCAACTGCCCGAGAGCACTTGCACGGCCAGGCCCAGGCCCCAGCGCCCGCCTCCCACGGCCAGGGGCACCTGGGTGCCGGGCTGGGCGGTGAACATCTCCTCGATGGTGGCCGGCTGCAACACGCCACGGCCCGGGGCCTGGCCCTCGGGCCCGGGCAGGGAGGCGGCCAGCCAGGCGGCCAGGTCCCGGCTGGTGGTGTAGAGACCGGAGGCGGCCCGGGCGGTGTAGGTCCGGGGCTCCACCTGGGCGTTGGTCTGGTCATAGGACACGGCCAGGTGGCGGGCCATCGCCGGGGTCAGTTCATAGCCGGAGAAATCCATGCCCAGGGGCTCCAGCACCTCCCGGCGCATGAACACCGCGAAGTCCTCGCCGGAGACTTTCTCGATCAGGTACTCCAACAGGGCGTAGCCGCCGCCGGAATAGCGCCAGGTGCGGCCCGCCGGCTCCTGGGGGGTGACCGCCAGACCCCCGGCGTCGGCCGCCCCCAGGAGCGAGTCGGCCAGGGGCTGGGGCTGGCGGCCCGGGCCGAAGCCCTGGTATCCCCCCAGGCTGAGCCCGGCGGTGTGGGACAAGACCCGGCGGAGGGTGATCTCCTCGGCCGGGAAGCGGCCGGGCCCCAGCGGCCAGGGGTCCAGGTAGGCGGTCAAGGGGGTGTCCAGATCCAGCTTGCCCTGCTCCACCAGCTTCATGGCCCCCCAGGCGGCCACCGCGCCGCTTACCCCACCGGCCTGGAACACGGTGTCGGCGTCCACCGGCCTTTCGGTCGCGCGGTCGGCCAGGCCATAGGAGCGGGGGGCCAGCACCCGGCCGTTGTCCACCAGGCACAACGAAGCCCCGGGCAGGACAAAGGCCCGCCGGAAGCTCCGCATGGCCGTATCCGCCCAGGCCCCAAAGGCGACCACCGAGCCGTCGGGCACGGGAGAGCGGGGCAGGAAGGTGGCCACCAGGGTCATCACGCACAGGAACAAGGCCAACAGGACCAGACGGACCCAACGAGACTTCATGGCAGGGCGATATCCCTTCCGCGGGTGGCCGCGCCCCCGCCCGCGGCCCAGGCCGCGGCCACGCACACCAGACCGGCCGCGCCGTTGGTGGCCACATCACGCCAGTCCCCCACCCGGTCGGGCAGAAGGTGCTGGATAAATTCATCCAGGCCGCCCAGACAGAAGCAGGCCAGGGCCGCGGCCGCCGCGCGCCCCGGCCCGCCCAGGCGGCGGCCGGCCAGATGGTAGAGGAGGAGGCCCAGGACGCCGTAGAGCACCACGTGGGTGCGCTCCACCGGATTGCCCTGGGCCCAGGCCAGGAGCCCCAGGGCCAGCCCGGCCAGCAGCGCGGCCAGGAACAGCCGGGGCCGGGCCGCGGGGGGCCTGCGCCGGGAGCCCCAGAGGAGCCCCGCCCCGGCCGCCGCCCCCGCCAGGGCCAGGAACCAGGTCACCCAGTCCAGGCCGGAGCGGTCCAACCAGGCCACCAGGGCCCGGCCCTGGAAAGTGACCAGGACGATGCCCCCCAGCCACCCCGGGGTGAGCCAGAGGTCCCAATTGCGGGGCAGGCTGGGCAAACTCAGGGCGCGTCGTCGCCGGGGCCGGCCGAGCGGCGGAGATTGCAGATGGCCTCGCCGTAGCCCCGGGGGTCGTTGAAGATGGCCGAGCCGGCCACGAAGACCTGGGCCCCGGCCGCCCGGATGGCGCCGATGGTCTCCGGACTCACCCCGCCGTCCACCTGGATCAGGGGGTGGTGGGCATACTGGGCCAGCTTGATTTTCAGGTCCAACAGCTTGTCCAGGGAGGCGGGGATGAACTTCTGGCCGCCGAACCCGGGGTTCACGCTCATGATGAGGATGTAGTCCAGGTTGGGCACCAGGTAGTCCAGCACCTCCAGGGGTGTGTGGGGGTTCAGGGCCACCCCGGCCTTGGCCCCCAGTTCGCGGATGTGCGAGAGGGTGCGGTGCAAATGGGGGCAGGCCTCGGCGTGCACCGAGACCCAGTCCGCCCCGGCGGTGATGAAGTCCTCCAGATAGCGGTCCGGGTTGGCGATCATCAGGTGCACGTCCAGGGGGAGCTGGGTCACCGGCCGGAGCGCCCGGACCACCGGCGGGCCGATGGTCAGGTTGGGCACGAAGTGGCCGTCCATGACGTCCACGTGAATCCAGTCGGCCCCGGCCTGCTCCACGGCCCGGACCTCCTCGCCCAAACGGGCGAAGTCCGCCGACAGGATGGAAGGAGCGATCTTGATCATGACGAAACCTCCTCGGGAGAGGGGGGAGGGTTGGGGGGGCCGGCCAAGGCTTGGCTCGCCAGGGGCGCGGCCGGCAGCGGGGCCGGAGCCCGCCAGGCCAGGGCCAGGGCCAGCAAGAGGGCCGCGCCGGCCAGGGGCGGCAGGAAGGCATAGCCCAACAGCCCGGCCAGCACGCCGGCGGCCAGGGCCCCGCCCACCCCGGCCAGGGCCGTGGCCAAGTGCCACAGACCGCGCCGGTGGGCGGGAGTGAGGCCCGGGGCGGCCGGCGCCCGGCCGAACACCGCGGCAATGAGGCAGGGCCAGGCCAGGGGCAAGAGCCCCAGGCAAACCAGGGGGAGGTGGAAGGGCCGGGCTCCGGGGACCCAGGCGGTCCAGGTGAGCCCCAGCCAGGCCAAAAAGGCCAGCCCTCCTCCCAAGAAAAAGCCGCCGCGCGGCCCCAGGCGGCCCACCAGCCAGCCGGCCGGGCGGTGCAGGGCCAGGGCCAGGGCCAAGCCCGCGGCCAGGACAAAGCACACGGTTTCCGGCGGCAGGCCCCAGGCCTGGCGGGCCAACAGCGGCAAAAGGCTGAAAAGCAGGGCAAAGCCGGCCACGGCCAGGAACCAGGCCGCCCACCAATGGCCCAGCCCGTCCCGCCGCTCGCGCCACAGCCGACGGCAGGCCGCCAGGTCGGGCCATTCATAGCGCCACAGGCCGTGGGCCAAGCCGGCCGGCGGGGACCAGGGCCGGCGGTCCAGGGCCAGGGGCGGGCAGGCCGGGCATTTCTCCGCCGTGGGCAGCCAGGCAAAGCCGAAGTAGAGCCCAGGCACCAGGAGGGCGGCGGCCAGGATGAGGCCCCAGTCGGCCCGGGCGGCCAGGAACCCGGCCAGCAAGAGGCCCAGCACCTGGCCGGCTCCCCAGTAGGCCAACAGCCAGCCCAAACGGCCGGGCCACTCCGCCGGCGGACGATGTTCCACGATGTACATGGCGGCCACGGTGTTGCCGGCCGCCGCGCCGGCCCCTTGCACCAGGGCCAGGATCAGCCACAAGACCAGTTCGCCCGACAAGGGGAACAGGCCCACCCCCAGGCCCAGGAGCACGTAGCCGCCCAGTTGGAACAGGCCGAAAAGCCCGGTCCGGGCGGCCAACAGGCCCCACAGGGGGCCGCTGACCTGGCCCAGGTAAAAGCAGGCCATCACCAGGCCCACCCGCGGAGCCGGGCCAAGGGGGGCCAGGTACAGGGGCAGCAAGATGGGCAAGGCCCCCGAGGCCACGGCCCCCAAGATCAGTTCTCCCCCGTACCAACGTTCGGCCACGGGTTTGCGGATCGGCATGCTTGGCTTACCTCGCGGAGAAAGATGCCCGGGGCAGCCCAAGTGGGCTGTCCCTTGGATGGCATAATCGCGCGGCGGGCCGCCCCGGTCAATCGGAGAGTTGCCCCGGCCGGGGCGTCCGGGCCGGGAGCGCGGGGCCGGAACGGGCCGGGCCCGCGGAGCGGCGGCGCGCCGCCCCGGGGGCCCGGGGGGGTAACTTGGCGTGAGGCCGGTTATTTACTTGCTGAAACCGTACACCGGGATGTTGCCCGCGTTGGCCGGCTGGCTGGAGGCCTGGGCGTCCACCTCCTTCAGGAATTGCATGCTGGGCGTGGCGTCGGCCCAGCTGTTGGGCACGATGGTCCAGGTGAGGTCGGCGGTCAGCTCGATCTGGCAGGAGTTGGTGTCCCCGGTGGCGAGGTTCTGGGCGTTCACCGTGAGCACGGTGCCGGTGTCCCCCCAGAAGGGAGCCAGGTTGGTGAAGTTGTAGGAGTTGGCCTGCACGAAGCTCTGGCCCGGCTCGTCGATGGTCACCAGGATGTTGTCCGTGCTGCTGGCGTCCGCGCCCCGCACCATGGTCAGGTAGTAGTAGTCCTGGGTGGGGAAGTAGTCGGTGTCCCACTTGGCCATGCTGAACTCGATGGCCCCCTGGCCGTCGGGGGTGGAGCCCTGGGTGCCGTCCTGCCACTTGGTCAGGGAGGGGAAGGACTGGAAGGTGGGCAGCCCTCCGCCGGGGGTATTGTAGATGCCGTCCAGGTCCAGGTAGAAGTTCTTTTGCAGGTTGTAGCGGGCGTCGGCCGCGGTCCAGGTGCTGGCGTCGAAGTAGAACACGTCGGGGTTGCTGGGGTCGGTGATGAAGTCCGCCGCGGTGAAGGTGGTGTTCTGGGCGGAGGCGGCGTCCTTGAAGGGGTACTGGGCCATGGAGCGGACAAAGGTGCGGGCCCGCTCGAAGTCCGCGCCCAGGGTGCCGCCCCAGCCGTCAAAGGGGTAGACGTTCACGATCATCAAGAGATTGTTCAGCTTTTTTTCCATCCCGTTGCAGTACCAGGTCTCCTCGCCGCCGGGCGCGTCCAGGCTGCTCTCGAAGAGGGAGGGGTAGTCGTCCTTGGTGAAGGTGCGCACCGGGGCGAGACCGTCCACTCCCGTGCCGTCCTCCGGCGCGTCGATGTAATAGTTCACCGCGTTGGGCCCCCACACCACGGTGTAGGTGTGCAGGCCGGTGGGGTCGTAGGCATAGTCGCCTTTGGCGTCCTTGGCCCAATAGAAGGCCTGGTTGGTGATGTTGGCCCCGGAGACCGCGGTGCTCACCGAGGGCACGAAATCGCTGGTGACGCCCCCGGCGGTCACGGCCTGTTGGCCCTGGGGCATGCGGAACAGGTTCAGGGCAACCGAGTTTTCCAGGTCATTCCGGCTGGGCTGGGCCAGGGAGGGAGGGAAGCCCCAGGTGGGGGAGCCGCCGTCGCCGGCCGCCCAGTAATCGCCGGCCTGGGTGTGGTTCACCAGGTCCTGCCAGGAGGTCACGTCGGGGTGATTGCCGTTCAGGCCGATGGCCTGGGCCACCAGGTCGTCGGTCCACTCGCCGGAGACCTGGCTGGCGTCGTTGTAGGCCTTGGAACGGTACATGTTGTAGGTCAGGTTGCCTTTGCTGTCCTGGACTCCCTCGATGAGTTCGCGGGAGGAGGACAGGGTCTGGGGCACGAATTCCCAGTCTATCTCGGTCCAGCGCCACAGCTCGGCCTGGTCGGGGTAATAGTCGGCCCCAGGCTGCTGGGACTGCATGAAGTAGCCCACCACCACCGGCTGGTTGTCATAGTTGCCCCAGCCCTGGAACACGTACATGCCGTAATCGTAATTGCCCCGGGCATAGGCCTGGCTCATGGCGGTGTCCTGCAGGCCCAGGGCCCAGGCCGGAGCCGCGGTCACGAGGCCGGCCAAGCAGCCGGCCAGACAGCCGGCAAAGCAGAGCAGCCCAACAAAACCTCGGAATTTTCGCATGTGATCCTCCGCGTGGTGGTGGACCGCCCTCCGGCGGCCCGGCCGGAGAACGGCGCTGAGCCGTGGCCGGGATGGCTTGGTCCCGGCGGGGGTGGAGAAGTCGGCGGCCCGCAAAGGGGACTGTCAGGCCGCGGGCGGCCCCTGGTGCGGACCGCGCCAGGAGGTTACGTGGAATCGCGACCATATATAGTCCTATCGGCAGGAGGCCTATTAATCTTAACAACGACGCTAGTCTTTTTTCGTCAGGGCCGCTCATTGGCCTTTAGACTATTGATTAGGGATCATGCATCGAAAGTGGTGATGCGTCCGACGGCCGGCGCCCCGGCCACCGGGCGGCAGCCACCCACCGGCGGGGGAGCCCGCCAAGGAGAGGAAGCATGCCGAGACCGTTCAAAAACGCGGGCGTCCTGGCCCTGGCCTTGGCTTTGGTGGCCGGGCTCTGGGCTCTGGCCCTGGCCCAGGAGGCGCCGCGCATGAGCCTGGACGAGTTGAAGAGCCTCTTGGAAAAAGGGCCGGTGAACGTGGTGGACGTGCGCCAGCCGGCGGACTGGGCCGCCAGCGACCAGATGATCAAGGGGGCGGTGCGCCAACTGCCCGGCGCGGTGGAGGAGTGGGCCGGCCAATACCCCAAGGACCAGACCCTGGTCCTCTATTGCGCCTGAACCCACGAGGCCACGTCCGCCCGGGTGGCGGAGGATCTCATGAAAATGGGGTACACCAAGGTTTACGCCCTGAAGGGGGGCTGGAAGGCCTGGGCGAAGGCCGGGTATCCCACCCAGAGCAAGAAATAACTTCAGCGGTTTCGTGTTGGCGGCGGCCCGGGCGGGGATCAGGCCCCGGCCGGGCCGTCGGCCAGATACCCCGCATCCCGGGCCACGCCCAGCCGCCAACCCAGGGCCCGGACCCGGGCGTAGAACTCCTCCCGGGCTCCCGGGCCAGCGGTCCAGGGGCGAGACGGCCAACCCGCCGCGCGGAGGAGCCCACCCGGCAGCAGCACCCCGCCGGGCGGCAGGAAATCCACCCCGGTCACCAACACCTTGGCCTGGTTGGCCTGGAAAAAGGCCCGCCGGGCCGCCTGATCCGCCCCGCGAAGGAGCCGGGGCCACCGTTCCCACGCCGGCTGGCCCGGGCCGGGCAGGTACTGCCGGTTGGCGGCCACCACGGCCCGTTCCCGCCGGGCCCAAGCCAGGAGCCGGGCGGGACTGTCCGGGGGCAACAGCGCCCCCGGCTCGGCCAGGAACACGGCGTCCTCCTCGTCCAAAGCGCGGCGGGCATAGGCCAAGCCGAGGTTCCAGGCTTCCGCCGGCCCAGGGGCCGGGGAGCCCGGCGCCAACTGGGTCACCCGGGGGCCCCGGGGCCCGGGCCGGGGGGCTTCGTCCGCCTCTCCCCCGCAAAGAACCAGCTCCAGGTCCGCTAGGGGCCAGCCGGCCATCTGGCTGAGCCAGAGCCAGGCGGCCACCCGCCCCGCGGGGGGCAGGAGCACCAGGAGGCGGGGGCCGGCCGCCAGATCCCGGGGCCGCGGCGGCGGGGGCAGGGCGCCCGGCGGCCGCAAGCCGTCCATGATCAGCGAGGTGTAGCAGACCGGGCCCAGGCGGAACTCCTCCCGGCAGTCCCGGCGGGCCGTGCGCCGCACCGGGCCGTGCTCCTCCTGCCAGGGCCGGGACACAAAATGGCCCCGGGAGTTGAAGAACTCCAGGGGCCGTACCCGAAAACCAGCCTCACGCAACAAACCGCCCAGGTCCGCGGCCCGGAACAGGGCCTGATGGCCGTCCCGGGGCGGGCTCACGTAGTCCAGATAGCGGCGGTCGGGCCGGCCGCCGTCGGGCACCGCGACCCGGAAGCGGCCGCCGGGGGCCAGGTGGGCCAGGACCAGGCGCGCGGCGTACCCCGCCTGCCAGGGCGGGAAATGCTCCAGCACGTGCTCGGCCAACACCGCGGCCAGGCCGCCGGCCGGGTACAGGGCGCGCCAGTCCCGGAGGGAAAGCAGGTTCAATTCCCCGATGTCGGTGGAGCGCCAGCCGGGCCAGGTTTCCCTGGCCGCGCCGACCATGAGCTTGGCGCCCGGGAGGTTGGCCACGCGTCTCCTTGGGGCGGCCGGGGCCGCTGCCCTGAAAAACCCTCCCCGGGGCGGGGAGGGTTCTCTGTTCAGCCGGGCAAGGGGCGGCTCCGCCTCAGTACACGCTGCCCTTCAGGATCACCCGGAACATCTTGTCGCCCTGGCGGATGCCCAGCTCCCCATTGAAGGGGCCCTTGGGCAGCTTGTCGGCCAGGGGGGTGACCACCAGCAAGAGCTCCTCGCCGGGCTTGCGCCAGTGGCGCTCCACCTTGAACTTGTTGGCGTCATAGGCCAACTCGTCGATCTCCAGTTTGTCGGCGCAGGCCTTCTTGACCAGGACGGAGCGGGCCGCGGCGAACATCTTGTCCTTGTTCACCCCGCCGAAGAACACCTGCTTGGGCTGCACCTCAAAGGGCCCGCGCACGTTCACCACCACCCAGAGGCTGACCCGGGGCGAGCCCGGCACCTGCAGGAACACCGGCCCGGCGAACTCCAGCGGCGTGGCCGCCTTGACCTTCAGGTGCAGCTTGTAGGCCTTGCCGCCGGGCACCGGCTCCAGGCTGGTCTGGAGGTACTGGGGCATGGGGTTCTCCACCCCGGAGATGATGACGCCCCGGCCGTCGGGGTCGGTGAGGGTGGCGATGGTGGAGATGTCCGTGCCCAGGCAGCCGATCAGGTCGATGCGGCGGCCCTTGTCCACCTTGATCCGGCTGATGGTCTCACCGGTCAGGACCAGGGTCACGAAGGGGTTGGTGGGGTCGTTGGTGGCCACCACCGCGGTCTTGCGGAAGGAGCCGGTAATGCCCACGGTGTCCAGGATCAGCTTGATCTTGCCCTGCTTGCCGGGTTCGGTCACCTTGTCATACTCGGCCACGGTGCAACCGCAGGAGGGGCTGACCTTGTCGATGATCAGGTTTTGCTCACCGGTGTTGGTAAAGGGAAACTCGGCCGTGAGCTTCTGGCCTTCCTTGACCTCGGGGTATATTCTTTCGTTCTTGTCGAATTTCACCCGGGGACCCTGGGACGCCGGCGCGGCGAGGGCCAGGGAGGGGACCAGACAAGCCAAAACGAGCAGCATTTTAACGAGCCTGGACATACGCTCTCCGATCAGGCATTTATTTGGGAAGCACATCAGGGCCGGGTGACGCCCAGCCTTGGTGCGAAAGATAGCACACCACAAACCCGGCTCCAAGATGTAAACTGCCGGGCTGGAACGGGGTAATGACAGGCAAGGAAATCAACAAGACCAGGGTTTTTCTTTGGCGCCACCCGGAAGTGCGCGGTGTGTCCGACGGCCGGGTTTATGGTCATCTGGACGTGGCCCTCACCCGCCGGGGCCAGGAGCAACTGAAGGCCATTGCCAGCCGCATGGCCGGGCGGAGCCTGGGGGCGGTGTATTGCTCGGACCTGCAACGCACCCATCTGGTGGCCGAGGCGGTGGCCAAGGAGCAGAAGGGCCGGCTGAAGCCCCAGCCCCTGCCGGGGCTCCGGGAGCTGAACCTGGGCATCTGGGAGGGCCTGACCTACCAGGAGATCTCCCGCCGCTTCCCCGAGGAGCTGGCCGCCCGTTACCGGGACCTGCCCAGCTTCCGCATCGCCAAGGGCGAATCCCTGGCCGACCTGGCGGACCGGGCCTGGCCGGTGTTCCAGCAGATTGTCAAGGACACCCCCGGGGAGGAAATCTGCGTCATCAGTCACTCCGGAGTGAACCGGGTGCTGTTGTGCCACATCCTGGGCGCGCCCCTGTCCCACGTGTTCCGGGTGGAGCAGGACTTCGCCTGCCTGAACGTCATTGACGTGTATCCCGACGGCCTGGCCGTGGTCAAACAGGTGAACCTGACCCTGGAGGACCCGGTGCCCCGGGAGTGGACGGCGTGAGCGGGCGCCTGGAAGCCGGAGTGAGCCGGGAGACGCGGGGGGCGGTGACCCTCCTGCACCTGCCGCTGCCGGCCGCCGGCCTGGACCCGGCCACCCTGGCCCAGCTCACCGCCCGGCTGGAGGAGATCGACCGGGCGGACCAGGCCCGGGCCGTGGTGCTCACCGGCCCGGCCGGGGCCTGGGACCTGCCGCCGGCCGGCGGGCCGGGCCTCACCGAGGCCCTGGCCTGGCTGAACCGGGCCGTGATCACCCTGCGCCGCCTGGCCCGGCCGGTGGTGGCCGGATTGGCCGGCCCGGCCCGGGGCGGGGGGCTGGCCCTGGTCCTGGCCGCCGATCTGGTGGCTGCCGAGGCCACGGCCAGCCTGGCGGCCGGCGACTGGCCCGGCGCGCCCTGCCCCGTGGGCGGGGCTTCAGCCTTGGTGGCCCGCCTGGCCGGGCACAAGCGGGCCAGCCGCTTTTTCCTGGCCGGCCTGCGGCTCAGCGCGGCCGAGGCCCAGGCCTGGGGCCTGGTGAACGAGGCCGTGCCCCCGGGCGCCGCCCCGGAGACCGCCCTGACCTGGGCCCAGGACCTGGCCGGCGGCCCGGTCCAGGCCCTGGCCGCCGCCAAGGCCCTGTTGCACCGCGCGGTGTGGGGCGATTTGGAGACCATCCTGGAAGAGGAAAGACGCGCCGCCTGCCGTCTGGCCGGGGGAAGCGAGGCCCTATGAGCGAGGAAAAAACCAAGGATCAGCCGGCCGGCAAAGCGGCGGACAGACCTGCCCCGGGGGAGACCGCGGCCGGCGACCCCGGCCCGGCCTTGGAGACGAACCAGGCGGTGACCCCGGAATCCGGCCCCGCGTCCGGCCCGGACCAGGCCAAGGGCCCGGGCTCCCAGGCCCCCCCGCCGCCCCCGCCCTTGCCCGGCCTGCCCTGGGAGACCCGCAAAGGCATTCTTTTCGGCTTCCCGGGCACCCTCCGGGTGGTGTTGTTCCACCCGGTGCGGGCCTTTGACGCCCCGGCCCAGGGCTGGTTGCCGGCCCTGGCCTTCGCGGTGCTCATCACCCTCCTCACCGCGGTGCTGGCCCTGGTCTTCAAACAGGCGTCCGAGGCCTCGCTGTGGGTCGATGCCCTGATAGCGCTTCCCGTGAACGCGGTGGTGGTGCACGTGCTGTTGTGGGCTTTGGGCAGCGCGCACGCGCCGTTCCTGAGCGGCACCTTCCGCACGGCCTGTTACGCCATGGCCCCCATCCTGGCCACCCTGGTGCCCCAGCAGGGCACGGTGATCATTTTTGTGGTCTGGAACCTGGTGATCATGATCCTGGGCCTGGCCCGGGTGCACCGCGTCTCCTACGGGCTTTCCACGGCGGTCAATCTGTTCCCGCTGCTGATCGGCGTGGGGCTCAAATATTTCATGGTCCACATGGGGTGGATGTAGGAGTCCCGGCGTCTTCGTCCGAGTGAGGAATCATGCACATACCGCCTGCCTATCTGCCCGAGAACAACGTCATCGCCCTCAGCTTCGCCACCCGGCTCATCCTGGCCGAGCATGACTGGGACCAGGTGGTGGACCGCTCTCTGGAGAGTCTGGCCGACTTTGCCCTCTCCCCCCGGGTGGCCCTGTTCCTCCTGGATGAACAGGAGGAAGCCTTGGTCCTGCAAGGGCTCATGGCCGAGCACCGCATCAGCCGGCCCCAGGTGAGCCTCCCCGCCGCGGACGGGCCCCTGGGCGAGGTCTGCCGCCGCAAGATCATGGAGGTGTTCGGCCTGGTGCCGGCCTCCAGCCTGCCCCTGCCCCAGTTCCCCACGGGCCACGCCGCCAGCCAGTGCCTGGCCGCGCCCCTGGTGGCGGTGGACAACCGGGTCATCGGAGTGGTGACCATGGAGCAGCCGGACTGGGGGGAGCTGACCCCTGAGATCGCCCAGCCGCTCCTGGTGCTCCTCACCGTGGTGGCCCTGGGCCTGGAAAACGCCCGTTTGTTCCGGGTGGCCCTGAAGGACGATCTCACCGGACTGTATCTCCGCCGCTATTTCGACCACCGGCTGAACGAGGAGTATCACCGCCTCCGGCGCAGCCCCGGCCGGTTGGCGCTGCTCATGTTCGACGTGGATGATTTCAAGAGCTACAACGACACCTTCGGGCATCCCACCGGGGACGCCCTGTTGTGCCAGGTGGCTGATCTGGTGCGGAGACTGGTGCGGGAAAAGCTGGACGCGGTTTGCCGCTACGGGGGGGACGAGTTCGCGGTGATCATGCCCGAGGCCGACCTGGAGGCCGCCCGGGCCGTGGCCCAGCGCATCCTGGACGCCACCCGGGCCCAGGAGTTCGCCGGCCCCGCCGGGCCGCTCAAGGTGACCCTGTCCTGCGGGGTGGCCGGCTCGGTCTCGCCCACGCCCCTGACCGGGCCGGAGTTGGTGACCCGGGCCGACCAGGCGCTTCTGGCGGCCAAGCACTCCGGCCGCGACCGGGTGACGCTGGCCCCGCCGGACTAAACTCGCACCCGGCTCGCACCCGGCTCGCACCCGGCCTGAACCCGGCCTGAACGCCGGGAGGCGGGCCGGCCCAGCGGGAAGCGATCCCCCCGGGGAGGCGGGGCCGGGGGAAGAGGCGCGGGGCGGGCGTCACCCCGGCGGGGCTCAGGCCGGCAGGTCCCGGGCCAAAATCCCCCGCACCTTTTCCATGAGCTGCTTGGGGGTGTAGGGCTTCTGGATGAAGCCGGCCAGGCCCTTGCCCGCGAAACGGGTCACGGTTTCCTCCTCGTTGTACCCGCTGGACAGGAGCACCCGCACCTCCGGGCTCAGCCGCCGGAGGTTGGCGAAGGTCTCCACCCCGTTCATGCGGGGCATGGTGAGATCCAGGATCACCAGGCCGATCTCCCCCAGGCGCTCGCCGTACAGCTCCAGGGCCTCCAGGCCGTCCACCGCCTGCCAGACCCGGCAGCCCAGGCGCTCCAGGCTCAGGGCGGCCACGTCGCGCACCATCTCCTCGTCATCCACCACCAACACCGTGGCCCGGTCCCCGGCCCGGGCCCCCGGGGCCTCGCTGGCGGCCTGGGCCGCCGGGACCGGGGCCGCCGGCAGGAGCACCTTCACCGTGGTGCCGCTGTTCACCTCGCTGTAGACCTTCAGCGCCCCCTTGTGGCCCCGCACGATGCCGAGCACCGCGGCCATGCCCAGGCCGCGGCCCGTGAACTTGGTGGAGAAGAAGGGGTCGCACAGGTTGGCCCGGGTGGCCGGGTCCATGCCCCGGCCGGTGTCCGAGACCTCCAGGAAGACATAGGTCCCGGCCGGCAGGTCCTCCTCCAGAAAGGTCCCGGCCAGATAGCCGGCGTCGGCCTCCACCACCCCGGTGGTCAGGGTGATGGTGCCCTGGTGGTCTTCCAGGGCGTCGGAGGCGTTGGTCACCAGGTTCATCACCACCTGCTGGAGCTGGGAGGCGTCGCCCTCCACCCGGGGCAGGTCCGGGGCCAGGTTGCAGCGCACCACCGCCTTTTTGGTGACCACGGTCTTCACCAGGTCCAACATGTCCTGGGTCAGACCCGAGAGGTCCAGGGAGCTGATCAGGAACTTGCCTTTGCCGGCGTAGGCCAGGAGTTGGTTGGTCAGCTCGGCCAGGCGCTTGGCCGCGGCCTCCACCGCCAAGAGGTGCTCCACGGCCGGGGACTCCCCGGGCAGGTCCATCAGGGCCAGGCCGGTCTGGCCCAGCACCCCCATGAGGATGTTGTTGAACTCGTGGGCCAGCCCGCCGGCCAACATGCCCAGGCTTTCCAGCTTCTGGAGGTTCTGCATCTGGCCCAGGAGGCGGCGGCGCTCCTCCTCCTGCTCCTTGAGGCGGGTGATGTCCTGGGAGATGGACAACAGGCAGGGTTCGCCGTCGATGGTCACCAGCTCCCCGGAAAACAGCATGGTCAGGGGGCGGCCGTCCTTGGTGCGGCGCACCACCTCCCGCCCCCGCACCCGCCCGGTCTGCCGCAGGGTGGCCACCATCCGCTCCCGGTCGGCCGGGTCGTCCCAGGTGCCCAGATCCAGGGAGCTGCGGCCCAGCACCTCCTCGCGGGTGAAGCCGGTCTCCTCCAGGAAGCTGGCGTTAACCTCCAGATACCGGCCGTCGGCCAGGTTGCTCAGCACCATCCACACCGGGGCGGCGGCAAAGGCCCTCTGGAACAGCTCCCGGGATTTCCGGAGTTCCCGCTCGGCTTTCTGGCGGGCGGTGATGTCGCTGGCCAGGGCAAAGGACCCGGCCGGGGTGCCGTCCGGGTGGTTGAGGGCGGTGGCGGTGACCCGGAGGCAGATCTCCTCCCCGTCCCGGCGCCGGAAGCGGCGCTCATACTCCCCGTGCCGCAGCTCGCGGTGGGAGGCCAGGGAAAGTTCGTGGGCCTGGTGCTCGCCCGGGGAAAGGAAGCGGGCCAGGGGCTGGCCCCACAGCTCGGCCGGCTCCCGGTCCAGCATGGCCGCCAGTTTGGGGTTCACAAAGGTCAGCCGGCCCTGGGGGTCCAATTCCCAGATGCCTTCCTGGGCCAGCTCCACCAGACGGCGGTAGCGCTCCTCGCTGGCGGCCAGGGCGGCTCTCGCCTCCACCTCGGCGGTGACGTCGCGGACCAGGGAGAACAGGACCAGGCGCCCGTCCTCCAGGGGGATGGCCGTGGACTCCACGTCCACCTCGCGCCGCCGGCCGTCGGCCAGGGCGTGGGTGAAGCGGAAGCGGCCCTGGCCCTCCGCGCCCACCTGATCCACCCGCTGGCGCACTTCGGTTTCGGGCAGCGTGTTCAGATCGGGGGCCCGGCGGGCCAAGAGCTCCTGGCGGGTGTAGCCGTAGAACTTCAACGCGGCCTGGTTGGCCTCCAGGATGCGGAGGCTCTCCGGGTCGATCAAAAGCATGACCGCGGAATGGTCAAGAAACAGACTCCGTACGGCCTCGGGGGCCAAATCTAGAGAAAACTCGACGGGATCGGCCTCCAGCGGGCCGCCATGCGGATCGTTCATGCAACCTCCCCAGGCGGGAAGGAAAAAGAGCAGTCCTCTTTCTCCGCCCGGCATCCCCCTATATTAGGGCAGGCGACAGCTCCCGCGGCCGGGCCGCGCTGTGGCCGGCGGGGGCGCGGCCTGCGGGGAGCGTGAGTTTGTATTAGCAGGATTGGGCCCCAATGTCCAGGCGGCTCCCCCCGCTGGCCGGCCCGTTCCCCAGGCTGCTCCATGCTACACTGAGACCAGTCGGCGCGGCTCCCCCGAGGCCGCGGCCGGAAGGGCCGGCCCGCGGACCGGCGGGCCGGCTGATGTTCCATCGCTTGCCGGAGCAGGGGAGAACCGCCATAGAACCGCGCTTCCAAGCCTTGCGGCACGTCTTTCTCCTGGGCTATTCCGTGGTGATCGGGCTGTTGGCCGGCGCCGGCGCCCTGGTCTTCCGCCTGTTGATCGAGATCTTCCAAAAAATTTTCTGGGGCAGCACCGGCCCCCTGGAGCCGGTGGCCGCGGCCAGCCCCTGGTGGATGATCCTGGGCCTGCCCGCCCTGGGCGGGCTCATCGCCGGTCCCCTCATCACCTACCTGGCCCCGGAGGCCAAGGGCCCCGGGGTGCCCGAAGTCATCGCCGCGGTGGCCATCCGCCAGGGCCGCATCCGCCACCGGGTCACTTTCCTGAAAGCCCTCATCTCCAGCCTGCTGATCGGCGCCGGGGCCAGCGTGGGCCGCGAGGGCCCCATCGTGCAGATCGGGGCCAGCGTGGGCTCCTCCCTGGCCCAGTTGGCCGGGCTGGGGCCGGAACTCCGGCGGGCCCTGTTGGCCGCCGGCGCGGCGGCGGGCATCGGCGCCACCTTCAACGCCCCCATCGCCGGCACCCTGTTCGCCATGGAAATCATCCTCATGGACCTGGAGGTGGCCTACATCAGCCACATCATCATCGCCGCGGTGAGCGGGTCCTTTTTCGCCCGCTTCTTCTGGGGCGAGTTCCCCCACCTGGCCGTGGAAGGCTTCCGCCTGGCCCACTACTGGGAGCTGGGGGCCTACCTCCTGTTGGGCCTGGCCGCCGGGGGCCTGGCCGTGGTCTTCAACCGCCTCTTGTTCCTGGCCGACCGGGCCTTCAACGGCTCGCCCCTGCCGGAGTGGCTGCGGCCGGCCGTGGGCGGGCTCCTCCTGGGGCTCTTGGCCCTGGCCCTGCCCCAGGTCCTGGGGGTGGGCTACGGCACGGTGAACCTGGGCCTGGCCGGCACCCTGGGCCTGGGCGCGGCGGCGCTCCTGTTGGCGGGCAAGCTCCTGGCCACCACCTTCTGCGTGGGCTCGGGCATGAGCGGGGGCATCTTCGCGCCCTCGGTGGTCATCGGCGCGGCCCTGGGCACCACCGTGGCCCTGGGCCTCAACACCCTGTGGCCCGGCCTGGCCCTCACCCCGGCCAACTATGCCCTGGCCGGCATGGGCGCCCTGGTGGCCGGCACCACCCTGGCCCCCATCACCGCCATCCTCACCGTGTTCGAGATGTCCTCCAACTACGCGGTGATCTTCCCCATGATGGTGGCGGCCATCTCCGCCACCCTGGTGGTGCGGCTCACCCTGGGCTACTCGGTGTACGAGATGAAGCTCCTGGCCCGGGGCATTCGCCTGGAGCGGGGCATGGACACCAAGCTCCTGGAAGACATGCAGGTGCACGAGGCCATGCGCCGGGACTTTGAATCGGTGCGGGAGTCCACCCCCCTGGCCCAACTCATCGAACAAGTGGAAAAATCGGCCTACCCCCATTTCGTGGTGCTGAATCAGGCCGGCCGCCTGGCCGGCGTGCTGACCCTCACCGACCTGGCCCCGGTGCTGGGCCACGCCGCCGAGCTGAACCAACTCCTGGTGGCCGCGGACCTCATGACCCGAGAGGTGGTCACCGTCACCACCCGGGACAGCCTGGACACCGCCTGGCGCCTGTTCGAAGACCGCGACCTGTCCTTCATGCCCGTGGTGGACCCCACCGGCTTCGGCCGGGTGGCCGGCATCCTCCGCGAACACGACCTGCACCAAGCCCGCCGCGAACGCCACCTCAAAAACCGCCTCCTGAGCGGCAAGGGGGGCTAGGAGGCTTTCGGAGAGATGGGAGTGTGGGGGGAAACCCTTTTTTGTGAACAAAAAAGGGTTTCCCTCTCCACCCCCCTTCCCCAAAAAAACTTTAGGGTTTCAGTCGGTTGGTCCGTAGCGCGGGGGCCGGGGAGAGAGGCTCCGGGGCAGCGGACCAAGGCCGGGACGGCCTTGGTCCGTGGGCGGCAGGGGGCCGGGGATGGACCCGGCCCCGGGATAACGGCGGGCTACTTGTTCAGGGCGCGGATCTTCTCGAACTCGATGGCCTCGGCAAAGGTCTGGGCCACCTGGTCGGGGCCCTTGACCCCGCTGACCTCGACCCTCACCAGCACCTTGTTGTCCAACAGGGTCTGCAACTCGGCCGAGTCGTCGCCGGTCTTCTTCAACAGCGCCTTCTGACCCTTGATCACCACCAGCTTGCCCTGCTCTCCCCCCTGCAAGAACATGGGGTTGGCCAGGAACATGCCCAGGGTCTGGATCAGCGGGGAGTCGCTGATGATCTGAATCTCGGCCGTGCCCTCGCCCGAGGTCTGGCGGTAGGCCTGGGTGGCGGTCACCCCGCCGCCGAACATGCCGGGCCCGGCCGCCTGGGATTCGGCCTTCTCGGCCTGCCAGCCCGCGGGCGCGGCCGGGAACACCTTCTCCAGGGCCTCGCCCTTTTTCTGGCGGATCTGGGTGATGGCCAGCTCCAGTTCCTCCAGGGCGCCGGCCAGGTCGCCCTGCTCATACAGCTCCGTGCCCTTTTTCAGCCGGTCGGAGATGTCATCGGCCAGGGCGGGGCGCCCCTGGGCCAAAATCAGCACCAGGCCGGCCGCGATCAGGGTCAGCATTTTGCCTTGGGCTCGCATATTTCCATCCTCCTGCTAATCGTGCCATGAGCCTATCCGCATGGAACATGGCAACCGGGAGAATGTTAAGCTATACTA
>JAHLLK010000172.1 GCA_020444165.1 Deltaproteobacteria bacterium
TTCGATTCTGGTATTCCCAGGCCTTGATGGATGCCTGAGACGTCAGATCTTTCGGGTTCCTTTCAAGGTCCCAGTAAGATTTGGGGACATTCCTGAAGACATGAAAGAGCACGAAGTGAAAAGGATAGAACATTTCAAATTTACTGACGTATCTGGCAGTTTTCAGGAATCGCTCCGACCCGTCGCAGGCCAGCAATATTTTTCCTTTTTTTTGATTTTCCATATGCATAATATCCCCCTGTTTATGGTGCCCGTATTTCTTGTAAGAAAAAGCTGATCCCGCCCATGCAGGATTTACCCTTGTTATAAGCAAAACATATACCAACTTGAACATGCTGGTTTTGTGGTTGATATTCCAGTGGTTTTTGTGAAGTGTTGTGAAACATGCAATGTTTTGCCAAACAGGCCGGAACAAAATGTGGCAGGTTTTTTAACACTCTGCAGTTTCATTTGGAAAGAGAGGGGGCACAACCCATTGACAGGGGTTCAGTAAACTTTTCGTTCTCATGGAAATGTGTTAGGGTCGTTTCTGTCTTAACGCCCATTTTTCCGCGAGGCGTCGGGAATGGCGGGAATTACCCCTTTTGCTGATGGAGGAGCACAAAATGACCGGAAAGCTTTTCAGATTGTTTACCGCATTGGCCCTGTTGTCTTTACCTGCATCCCCTCAGGCTGCAACATTCAATGCGGCGACTTTAACGGACTTTCAAAATGCTCTGACAACGGCCCAGTCGAACGGCGAGGCCGATACCATCAATGTTTCGGCGGGGACCTATGCTATCGGTTCCACTCTGACCTATGCTTCGGAACAAAATTTTGATCTCACCATCGTGGGCGCAGGGGCTGTTTCCACGATTCTTGACGGGGGCGGATTACGGCAATGTATGAATCTGTCCAACAACAGCGGCGGCGGCGTTTTTGTCTCCGGGCTCACCTGCCGAAACGGCCGTGCGACGAGTCTGGGGGGCGGACTTGCCATCAACTGCGTGGATGGCGCTGCAACCCTTTCCAACTGCCGACTTTTAAACAACGTAAGTGAGCGTTCGGCCGGAGGCGCTTATATCGGCGGACTCAACGGCGCGGTCACGGTCTTCGGCTGTATCGTTGACGGGAACTCCCTGGATCCGATAACGGGCGATGACGGCGGAGGTCTGGACATATATATCGGCACCGGCGGTACAGCCGACATAACGCTGGAAAACTCAACGATTACCAATAACGTTATTGGAGAATGCCCCAGTGCGGTGGGAAGTCCCGACGGTGCGGGTGTGTTCATGTACCATCTCGGTTCCGGTGGCACCATCATGGTCAGGAACAACACCATTGCAGACAACACCGCGCTCGGAGGACCGGCCGGTTTTTATTTTCGGGCTACACTGGACGCCACATTCATTTTTGACGGCAATACGGTCAGCGGAAATGCCTCCGGCCGGGCTGAAGCAGGTGTTTCCGGCGGGGGTTTGCATGCCGACCTGGATGCCGGAACAATCACCTTTTCCAACAACAAAATTCTGAACAACCGGGCCATCGGTCCCTGGGCCAACGGCGGGGGCGTCGATCTGGTTCTGCAAACCAGCGGAACATGCGACATCGTAAACAATGTTTTTGCCGAAAACACGGCTCACCAGCACGGGGGCGGAATGTCACTTTTTGTGGGAGATGCGATATCCCGAGCCCTTGTGACCGGGAACCTTTTTGTCGGCAACCAGGCCGGCAGCGAGGACGGTTCCGGCGGCGGGCTGATGCTCAACGGAGAGTGCAGCGTGACCCTGGCCAACAATACCTTCTACAACAACCGCGCCAACGACGCCGGCGGGCTGGGATATTACGCGGAGGGAACAGGGCCAATTCTGGCCGTCGCAAACGACGTCTATCGAAGCAATACTCCCGTTTCCATAAGCAATATGGGAACCGGAAGTCTTACAGCGACCTATTCCAATATTGAGGGCGCATCGGGAGAGACTTGGTTTGGAACGGGGTGCATAGACACTGATCCCCTTTTTTTCCAGGCATCGGATCCGCCTGGGGAAGACGGCATTTATGCCACTCTTGACGACGGTCTTCACCTCACCGCCACAAGTCCATCCATGAACAAAGGCTCCAATGCCGCTGTTCCAGCGGTCCTGACAACCGATATTGCCGGCCGGAATCGGATTCAGGACATAACCGTTGACATGGGCGCCTATGAGGGTCCGGCCGGGTCCTCGCTGCCCTCATGTTCCGACTGCGTCGCAAGCCCCGTTATTTTGGAAGGAATCACCTTCGATTCCAATACGGCCTGTGAATGCAGCGACAGCGTATCCATAACAATCAGAAGCGGGGTAACCGTTGAAAGCGGCGCCAGGATCATTTTCAAGGCTCCGGTTATAACGCTTGAAAATATCTGCGAAGTGAAACAGGGCGCGACCGTGGAAATGCGGCAGCCTTAGGAAAACTCGCTTCATCTCTTCCAGCTCCGGTAGTTCACTCTGATGGGATACATGGTATGAAAATTTTGACGTAAGGTCCTTTTGGCATATCGGGGTTATCGGCAACGGATATTGGAGGAAATGGGGACAGGGTAATAGTGACATTTCTCACTTCTTTCTTTGTTGACTTTGCATATCTGTCGAGTACACTGTATGGAATGTACGCTAAAATGGCTATCACACTCGACGAAAAGGAAGCAGGCATGATAGAGGAACTTTTTGCGATACAGAACAGGCTGGCGGGGAGTCTGCCCATAGATTTTAAACGCAGCTTGTATAATGTCATTAACTGGGACCAGCGAATGATCATTCTGACAGGTGCGAGAGGCACAGGAAAAACCACAATGGTCCTTCAGCATTATATTGAAAAATACCATAGCGTAAAACGATGTCTCTATCTGTCCGCAGACAATCCTTTGGTCTTGAAAACCGGCATTTATCAGACCGCTTCGGAATATTTCAAGTATTATGGGGACTGCCTGATTGTGGATGAAGTCCACAAGCAAAAAGACTGGAGCGTCGAACTAAAAGCCCTCTATGACGCTTACCCGGATAAACAATTTATTGTTCTCGGTAGTTCGACTCTGAATATTAAGAATGAAAAAGGGGATCTTTCTCGAAGGGGCCTGTCCTATACTCTACCTCCACTTTCTTTTCGGGAATATCTTCAACTGAAATACCAGACCGTTTACCCAGTATATTCCTTTTCTCAAATTCTTGCAGACCACGAACGCCTGGCGGGCAGGCTGGTACAAGATCATAAGGCTATCCTGACCGAATTTAATCAATTTTTAATGAATGGTAGCTATCCTTTCTTCCTAAACAATACGGTTGATGAATATTTCAATATGCTTTCGAACATAATCGACAAAGTCATTTATGAAGATATTTCAACCATTAAAACACTCAAATCATTCTCCAGCCTTAAGCTGAAAAAATTGCTGGCATTCATCGCCTTGAGCAAAATTCCGCTCTTCAACATAGAGTCTTTGAAAACGGAAATCGAAGTATCAAAGGATACTCTTTATGAATATTTTGATTTGCTTGACCGGGCTGATCTTGTCAACATTGTAAGAACCAAAACCGGCAATATAAGGGCCTTTAAGAACTCCAAAATTCTTTTCAAAACCCCAAACCTCTATTACGCCATTGCTCTTGAATTCTGGAAAAAGGAAGCGGATAAGGGAAATATTCGAGAATCCTTTTTTTCATCGCAGGCAGGAAACTGTTACACGATATTTTCATCTCTGAAAACTGATTTTGTTATTCGCAAAGGAGAAACCGAAGTTGAAATAGAAATCGGTGGAAGAAGCAAGAAAAAAAAACAGATCAAGAGCTTGGAAAATGCCTTTCTTTTCAAGGATGGCATCGAAATCGGAATGGGCAACACCCTTCCTTTGTATCTTGCGGGTTTTCTATATTAAAAAAGTGTGCCGATTATTGTTCTCATTATCTTGATTCTCTTGCGCCCCGGAAAAACCATCGAACGGGTCCGCTAGTGGCCTTTCAAAATGCCCTGGACGGGTATGGCGGGTGGTTATTTATCCTCATGAGGGGTTATGAAACGGATACATATCAACCGTAACTTTAAATTTCAACGCCTTATTTTATCCCCAATGAGTAAGAAAAAAAAAGACAGGCCGATAGTTCCACTCTAATGGGGAACATCGCGTAAGAGTCTCTGGCATAATGTCCATTTGGGCATGTCGAGGGTTCTCGGCAACGGATATGAAGCGTTCGGACGCAATAGGGGGAATGAGGAAACGGCGAAGACACTTGTACATAAACAGTGAGTTCCTGCCTAAATTTAGAGATTGCCCTTCATTCCTTGCCTGTCCGTGAGAAGGGGTTATAATGGAGAAATCATGAGCGAATACCAATATTACGAATTTCGAGCCATGGATCAGCCGCTGGACAAAAAGGCAATGGATAACCTCAGAAAGTTATCTTCAAGGGCGCAGATCACGCCCACCAGTTTTATAAATGAATATAACTACGGTGATTTTAAGGGGACCCCGTTGAAACTGATGGAGAAATATTTTGACGCTTTTCTTTATGTGGCCAACTGGGGAACCCGCGAGTTTATGTTGAAGGTTCCGCTCAGACTGGTCAATTTTGATTTGGTCAGGGAATATTGTGGTGGTGAAAGTGTTACCGCCTTTAAAAAAGGAGAGAACCTGATCTTTCAGTTCGCCTCCGAAACCGATGATCCTGAATGGGAAGAGGGGGAGGGATGGCTTTCCTCTTTGATTACGCTACGTTCGGATATCATTAACGGAGATTACCGGTGTCTCTACCTCGGGTGGCTTTATTGCTCTCAGATGGAGGAATTTGAAGAGGAAGAATTGGAACCTCCGGTTCCTCCCAATCTGGGCAGCCTGAATGCCCCCCTAAAGGAATTTGTGGATTTTATGAGGATCAACACAGATCTGGTTGCGGTAGCAGCGCAAAAAAGTGCTTCAACAACAAATTTCCATGCTGTGGATGAAAAGGCTCTGAGCGCCTGGATTTCCAAAATATCGGTCGAAGAAAAGGATGATATCCTGCTCCGTTTGATGCAGGGGAACAATCCGCATCTTGGTGCGGAATTGCTCCAGCGATACCGAAGTAGGAATGGGAGCAAAAAGATTGGTGAATCGGATATGGCGCCTCGCGCCGTTAAGGAGCTGATTGCAAAGGCAGAAATATATGCAACCGAGAGAGAGCGACGAATCGCTGAAAAGAAAGCGAAAGAAGCGGCTCAAAAAGCACGGGAAAAAGCGATCATTCGAGAAAACTACCTAAATGGACTGACCAATCGGGAAGATCAGGTCTGGAAGCAGGTGGACAAACTTATTGGAACAAAACGTCCATCAGATTATGATTCCGCGGTTCAACTCCTTGTGGATCTCAGGGACTTGGGAATAAGAGAAAAAAGAGAGAAATCGTTTCAGGAGAAGTTGCAGCGCATTCGTGAAATGCATAGTCGAAAACCAAGCCTTATGGAACGGTTGCAAAAGTCGGGTCTGAATGGATAATATTCTGCGTTGCGAAACCTTTTCTTCATCATTGGTTTTTTTCTTTATCAA
Source organism: Deltaproteobacteria bacterium (assembly GCA_020444165.1). The sequence goes on from JAHLLK010000172.1 coordinate 5,537, forward strand.
ATCTTTTTCCAGGTGTTTTTCGTAAACGGGCAGTCGGATTTTACCCGATTACGGATGAATACGGTTGTCCACCC
>JAHLLK010000028.1 GCA_020444165.1 Deltaproteobacteria bacterium
GCGGGCATCTCGGACATGGCCCTGGAAAAGGCCTCCACCCTGAGCCAGGGCGACCTGAAGCGCCTGGAGGTGGCCCGGGCCGTGGCCACCGATCCGGAGCTTTTGCTCCTGGACGAGCCCTTTGGCGGGCTCAGCCCGGCCGAGACCGAGCTGATGGCCAAGTCCATCGAGCGGCTCCACCAGGGCGGCCGCTTCGGCCGGCTGCACAGCGAAGGCCCGGCCATGATCATCATCGAGCACAAATTGCCCCAGCTCATGAAGATCGCCGACCGCATCGTAGTGCTGGACTTCGGCACCATCATCGCCGACGGCACCCCGGAGGACATCGTGGCCAACCCGGAGGTCATCAAGGCCTATCTGGGCCAGGGAGGCGTGTAGTGCTATTGGCGGTGAAAGACCTCTCGGTCTCCTACGACAAGGCCACGATCCTGAACAAGATCAGCCTGGAGGTGGACGCCGGCGAGCTGGTGAGCCTGGTTGGCCCCAACGGCGCCGGCAAGACCACGCTGCTCCGCGCCGTCACCGGCCTGGTGACCTGGGAAAAGCAGATGAAAAGGGGGACCGCCGGCGGCAGCGTCACCCTGGAGGGGGAGGTGCTCTTTGACGGCCGGCCGGTGACCAGAATGCCGGCCCACGAGATCGTGCGGCTCGGCCTGGTGCACTGCCCGGAGCGGCGGCGGCCCTTCCGGGAGATGAGCGTCTTGGAAAACCTGCAGGCCGGGGCCTACCTCTATGGCGGGGCCAGGGCCTCCGGCCCCGAGCTGGACCAGGTGTTCCAGCTCTTCCCGGTGTTGGGCAAGCGCCTGAAGCAGGTGGCCGGCACGCTGTCCGGCGGCGAGCAGCAGATGCTGGCCGTGGGGCGGGCCCTGATGTCCCGGCCCAAGCTCCTCTGCATCGACGAGCCCTCCACCGGCCTGGCCCCCCTGATGCGCCAGGAGGTGTTCAAGCGCATCGCCGACATCCGCCAGACCGGGGTGACCATCCTCCTGGTGGAACAGGAGGTGGCCTCGGTGTTCCAGATGGCCGACCGCAACTATGTGCTCTCCTCGGGCCGCATCATCGCCCAGGGCAAGGGCGAAGACCTCCTGGCTGACGAGGTGATCCGCAAGACTTATCTGGGCTTGTAGGCTGGACATTTCAGGCAGACGGGGCGTACGGCTTCGCCAGATGCCCGCCGGCGGCGTTGCGGACTTCGCTCCAACCTCGACGTAGCTTTGGCTACGCCTCCGGTTGTCGCTTGTCCGTCGCCTTGCCGGCAACCATCTGGCTGTGCCGCTACAACGGCAATGTGTCCCCGAAAAATCGGGAGCCGGCAAACGAAAGAACCGAACAAATCAAAGCGCAATTGACTTAGCCACCCGCGCCTTCCAGAAAAACGTCGCTAGAGGCCGGGCTCGCGGCCCCTCCCGCCTCTCTATCCGCCTAAATGAGGCCTCACTCAACAAAAAGGCTTGACTCTTTTTGTGGCATATATAATATGTTGGGCCATTAACGTATAGTAAAGATAAACGTATGGCGCGGGTCTGCAATATATGCCACCCCGGCCCTGCCCCGCCGCCATCCCCGCCTCACCAGTCAGGAGAGAAACATGGGCGTCAGCCATTTCCGCCGCGATACCCGGGACCATAAATTCATCCTGTTCGAGCATCTCGGCCTGGACCGTCTGGCCAGCTACCCCGCCTTCGAAGGCTTCAGCCCCGATGACTACAACATGATCCTCGACGAGGGCTGGAAAGTGGCCAAGGAGGTGCTGAGCCCGGCCATGCAGGACGGCGACCGCATCGGCTGCGTCTGGGAAGACGGCGAGGTGCGTACTCCTGACTCCCACAAGGATTGCTGGCGGGTCATGTTCGAGAACGGCTGGCCTGGCGCGGTCCACAACCCCGAGTTCGGCGGCCAGGGCCTGCCCGGGATGGTGGGCGGCCTGCTGAGCGATTTCTTCAACGGGGCCAACATGGCCATGATGACCTTCTTCGGCCTCACCGTGGGCAACGGCCACCTCATCGAGAACTTCGGCACCGACGGGGACCGCGCCCTCTATGTGGAGAAGATGTACACCGGCCAGTGGGCCGGCACCATGTGCCTCACCGAGCCCGACGCCGGCTCGGACGTGGGCTCCCTCCGGACCAAGGCCGTGCCCGACCCCGCGGCCGGCGATCCCCGGGTCTACAGGATAGAGGGCAACAAGCGCTTCATCACCTGCGGTCAGCACGACCTGGCCGAGAACATCATTCACTTGGTGCTGGCCCGCATCGAAGGCGGCCCCGCCGGCACCAAGGGCATCAGCCTATTCATCGTGCCCAAGATCTGGGTCAACCCCGACGGCTCCCTGGGCGAGCCCAACGATGTGGTCTGCACCGGCATCGAGCACAAGATGGGCATCCACGGCTCGGCCACCTGCTCGCTGTCCTTTGGCGAAAAGGGCGGCTGCCGGGGCATCCTCCTGGGTGAGCCCCACAGCGGCATGGCCAAGATGTTCCAGATGATGAACTCGGCCCGCATCGGCTCCGGCGTCCAGGCCCTGGGCGCCACGGGCAGCGCCTATGACACCGCCCGCACCTACGCCAAGGAGCGGGTGCAGGGCGCGCCCCTGACCGAGCGCCACGGCGCCGCGGTGCCCATCATCCAGCACGAGGACGTGCGCCGCATGCTCATGAACCAGAAGGCGGGCACCGAGGCCATGCGCGCCTTCATCGCCTATCTGCTCCTGCACCAGGACATCAGCTTCCACGACCCGGACCAGGAGACCGCCCGCCGGGCCGGGCTCCGGGTGGAGCTGTTGACCCCCCTGGTCAAGGCCCACCTCACCGACGCCTGCTATATGCTGTGCCGCGACGCCATCCAGACCCTGGGCGGCTCGGGCTACTGCCGCGACTACCCGGCGGAGCAGCACGCCCGCGACGTCAAGATCCTCTCCATCTGGGAAGGCACCAACTACATCCAGGCCCTGGACCTGGTGGGCCGCAAGCTGGGCCTCGCCGGCGGCAAGGTGTTCAAGGAGCTGTTGGGCGAGATGCTGGCTTTTGCCCGGGAGAATGAGACCGACCAGGACTTTGCCCGCGACTTCGAGCTGCTGGCCCAGTGCACCGGCCTGGTGGGCGATTTCGCCAAGCGCTTCATGGCCAATTTCCAGGAGGGCAAGGTCGCCCTGGCGCCCATGTACGCCACCCGCTTCCTGGACTCCTTTGCCGAGGTGATGCTGGCCTATCTCCTCTTGCAGCAAGGGCTCATCGCCCGGGCCAAGCTGGCCGGCGTGGCCCCCGACTCGGCCGACGGCGTGTTCTACCGCGGCAAAATCGCCAGCGTGAAGTTCTACTGCCGCAACGTCCTGGTCAACGGCTTCAGCCGCCACCACGCCCTGCGCCTGGAAGACCTCTCGGCCCTGGAGACGCCGGAAGAGGCTTTTTAAAAAAAGATGTGGGGGGAACCCCCTTCCCCCAAAAAAACTTGATGGGTCAACTATCAGGCTGTTGAAAAACAGCCTGATAGGCGCGCCAGGGACGGTGCGCCAAATTGCGCGGCCTTGAAAAGGCAAGCAATTTGTCCATCTTGGCAAAACGACGCTTTTGCCAAGATGGGTTGAAAAAGTCCATGGATGGACTTTTTCAACACCCAGCTAGCAGGCTGCTCTCCAACAGCCCGTTAGGCGCCCCATAGCCCTTTGCTAGTCGTGGGGTTATTGGACCGGGGCGCTGCCCGGCGCCGGGGCCTGGCGGGAATGCTCCGCCCGGTCGGCCATCTCCGTGGCGATGACCCGGAACTCCTCCTGCGCCTGGAGGAAAACGTCCACGATATCCGGGTCGAATTGGCTCCCCCGCCCCTGACGGATGATCTCCGCGGCCTCGGCCAGGGAAATGGATTTCTTGTATACCCGGGGGGACACCAGGGCGTCGTAAACGTCGGCCACCGCCATGAGCCGGCCGGCCAGGGGGATGTCATCCCCCCGCAAACCCTGGGGATAGCCCTTGCCGTCCCATCTTTCGTGGTGGGTGTGGGCCACGTCGCAGGCCATCTGGAGAAAATAGTTGTCGCCTATGCCGCGTCCCGCCCGCTGCAATGCCTCCAGCCCGTAGGTGGTGTGCTTCTTCATCACCTCGTACTCCTCCGGGGTAAGGGGGCCCGGTTTCAGGAGGACCGCGTCGGGCACCCCCACCTTGCCCACGTCGTGCAAGGGAGCGCAGAGCACCAATTGTTCCCCATAGGCGTCGTCCAGGCTGCGCCGGTACTTGGGGTGCTCCTTCAGGTGGGACACCAGGATCTTCACGTACATCTGGGTGCGCTGGATGTGGCCGCCGGTTTCGCTGTGCCGGGTTTCGGCCAGGCTGGCCAGGGAAACGATGGTGGCCTGTTGGGTGATGGCCAAGTCCCTGGTGCGCTTCTTGACTATCTGTTCCTCGCGCCAAAAGCGGATCAGGGTCAGCATGGAAAAGGTGAGGGCCAGGGTAAGGGTGGGCCACAGGGGCGACCAGAAGAGCCCCAGCTCCTTGAGGGACCAGGCCGAGCCGCCTATCACCAGCCCGGCCCCCGCCAGGGTGGCCAGGAAACCGCCCAGGGCGTGGGACCGCGCCAACCACAGGGTGGAAAACAAGCCGCAGACCAGGATCAGGAGCCACACCAGGCCCGGGGCATAGGCGGGCTGGACCAGGTAGTCGCCCGCCAAGAGGTTGTCCAGGATGTTGGCTTGCACCTCCACCCCAGAGGTGGCGGAGTGCAGGGGGGTGGCCCGCAGGTCCTTCAGGCCGGCGGCCGAGGTTCCCACCAAAACGAGCTTGCCGGCAATCGCTTCGCGGGCCACCCGGCCGTCCAGGATATCCGTGGCCGACAAGCTGGGAAAGGTCCCGGCCGGGCCGCGGTAGTTGATGAGCATCTGCCCCTGGGCGTCCACCGGGATCAGGTTTTCCTTCACCTGCAGGCTCTGGGCCCCCAGGGCGGCCAGGTGGACGATGAGGTGGTTGCCCCCCCGCATCCGCAGGTAGGTGGCCAGGGCCAGGCTGGGGAAAAACCGCTCGCGGTACTGGATGAGCAGCGGCACGCGGCGCAGCACCCCGTCCGCGTCCAGCCCCACGTCCACGAAGCCCATGCGCTTCACCGCCGCGGCGAGGGAAGGGAGATTGCAGACCACGCCGCGGGCCGTAAACCAGGGGGAGCGCACGACGTCCCCGCCCGAGGCCCGGCGCTCCACCACCGTCACCGGGCGCAGGATGCAGCCCATAGGCCCGGCCGCCTCTTTTGGCCCGAACAGAAATTTCATGCCCAGGACAAAAGGCCCCCCCTTGAGGGTGGCGGCCAGGAGGCGGTCGTTGTCCATCCACGCGAGGTCCGGGGGCGTCACCTGGATGGTTACCCCCAACTCCCGGCTCATCTCCTCCTGCACCACGGCCAGGGAGGTGCGGTCCGGCTCGGTGAGCAGAAAGTCGATGGCCACCACCGTGGCGCCCAGGTGATTGACCGCGTCCAGCAGATGGGCCACCAGGTAGCGCGGCCAGGGCCACTGCCCCCGCCTGGCCACGCTTTTTTCATCCACGTCCACCATGACGATGCGGCCCGCCGGGGGCGTCTGGCCCAGGGCCCGGAGCATGGTGTCGTAGGTCTTGTGGTCCAGGAAAACCAAAAACGGGGGCTGCCAGATGTAGACGGCCGACATCAGCGCCGTGAGCGCCAGCCCCACCGCGATGATGAACAGCCTTCCTCCCGCCCGGGAGCGTCTTCCCGCCTTGGCCGGCCAGCGAAACATCTACCTGACCGTCACCTCTACCCGGCGGTTGCGCGGCTCGGCCACGTTGTCCCCCGTGGGGATCAGCAAGCGGCTCTCGCCGTGGGAGGTTATCTCCAGGATCTTGGGATCGAGCCCCATCCCGATCAACCGCTGGGCCACCGCTTGCGCCCGCTGGAGGGACAGCTTGAGGTTGTACTGCTCGTCGCCCAGGGTGTCGCAATGGCCCACCACGCTGACGTCCACCGAGGAGCGGTCTTGCACCGCATGCACCACCTTGGGCAACAAGGCCCGGGAATCATCGACCAGCGCGATGGAGTTGGGCTGGAAGTAGAGCAGGAAATGCAGGGGCGCCAGGGGCCTGGCGGCCAGGGCGCTCCCGAAACGGCTTTGAATTTCCGCCTCCTGCATCTCCGCGGGAGCCTCGGGAGCCTTTTGCGGGCTCGCCACGAAAGTGGCCTGCCCCGCCTCCCGCAGGGTTTGGCTTCCCCCGGAGTTCTTGACCTCCACCTGGCCCACCCGGCCATCGGGATTGGGGATCAAGACCACCACGTCCTTGGGGGCGCAGGCCGCCAGGGCCAAGAGGCACCCCAGGAGCGCCAGCCAGCCGTATTTTCCGGTCATGGTCCTGCCTCCTCTCACTGGCCGGCCACCTGCACCAGGAAGTGGGTGCCCCGGGTGGCGATGGTGGCGTTGGGGGTCTCCACCCGCACCGCCGCGGGCCGCATCTGGCCGATCTGGCCGGTGAGGAAGCTGGCCGTGCCCCGGGTCATCCGGGTCACCATGCCCAGTTTGTTCTCCACTGGGGAGAACTCGAACTCCTCCAGGGCCAGTTCACTGTCCGGCCCCAGGGAAACCACGCTGTCGTCGCGCAGGATGATCCCCAGCGAACCGTCGGGGCCGGTGCGCAATACGTCGCTGAGCATGAGTTGTTGATTGTTGCGCGCAGGCATAGTTTGCCCCCCGCGAATGATCTGGGCGCTGCCCGAGACGTTGCGCAGGCTGCCGACCATGACCTCTTCGGCCCAGGCCAGGCCGGCCGCGGCCAGGGTCAATCCGGTCAGCAGGGCAAAAGGAATCAGGAGCTTTTTTGGGGTGTGGCCGAACATCGGTTCCTCCTTGCCTACCCAGTTTTGTAAAATGCGGCCATTGCACTGTGAAACACATAAATCATCTTTATTTTATATCAAAAATAGCTGTGAAAATTGATTACGGCAGGCAATGGCCGAGGCGGGCCAAGGATGGCCCGCCAAATTGCATGCTTCAAAATGCTTGCAATTTGTGAGGCTTGGCAAAACCGCGTTTTGCCAAGCCGACATTGCACGGGGCAGGACGCCCCTTGCAATGCTCTCAAAATAGCCGCCTCCCTTTTCGGCTTTCCCCGGACGCCCGGGCCGGGCCAGGAAAAGCACCCTGGCGGGCAGGCTGGGGTTCGCCCCAAAAGATGCAGTCCAAAGCGGTGACCATAATTGTATTTATGCCGTTGGTCCAAAAAATTCCGCGTACTTTTTCGGCAATCGAGCAGGGCGAGGCGGCGCGGCCAAGTAAAATTCAAATTACCTCATTTGCCACCGTTACACAAAGCCGGGGTTGTGGCGCCGGGGGCTTTCCGGGGTAAAAGTGGATTGCGTGGAGGTATTCTTGTTGAATCTCGCGGCTTGGCCGGAGGCTCGATAACCAGCGCCAAGCCACGAATCCAAGGGGCGGGTCGGCCGCGCCGCGGGAATCGTCCTAGCCTCCAGGTTCCGAATCCAGCACCCGGCGGACCGTGGTCAACAGGTCCCGGCGCATGAAGGGCTTGGCCACGAAGCCCGCCGCCCCGGCCGTGAGGGAGGCCTGCACCTGGCCGTGGGCCGCGTAGCCGCTGGCGATGACCACCTTGGCCCGGGGGTCCTGGCGCAAAAGCTCCTGCAGGCAGGCGTGGCCGCCCATCCCGGGCATGCCGAGATCCAGGAGCACCAGGGCGATGGGGGGGGTCTCAGGGCGGTAGGCCTCCAGAGCCTCCTCCCCGCTGGCCGCGGTCAAGACCCGATAGCCCAGGCCGGCCAGCATGCGCGAGGCCACGGTGCGCACCGGCGCTTCGTCATCCACCACCAGGATGGTCTCGCTGCCGGCCAAGAGGGCCTCCGGGCTGGGCGGAGTCTCCAGCACCGCGGCCTCGCCCGTGGGGCAGACCGGCAGATAGAGCTGGAACACCGCGCCGCCGCCCGGCTCGCTGTCGCAGAACACATACCCGCCGTGGTCCTTGACGATGCCGAAGACGATGGACAAGCCCAGGCCGGTGCCCTTGCCCACCTCCTTGGTGGTGTAGAAGGGATCGAAGATCTTTTCCTGGATGTCCTGGTCCATGCCCTGGCCGGTGTCCCGCACCCTGAGGAGCACATAGTCCCCCGGCAGCACCTCCAGGTAGCGCCGGGCAAACTCCTGGTCCAGGGTGGCCGGAGCGGTCTCGATGATCAGCCGGCCGCCGGCCGGCATGGCGTCCGCCGCGTTGGAGGCCAGGTTCAACAGCACCTGCTCCAATTGATTGGGGTCGGCGTTGACCAGGGGCAGGTCGTCGGCCAGGTTCACCTCCAGGCGGATCATTTTGGGCAGGCTGCTTTGCAACAGGGGCAGGGCATGGTTGATGAGCTTGTTCAGGACCAGCGGCCGGCGATGGGACTCTCCCTTGCGGCTGAAGGTCAAAAGCTGTTTGACCAGGAGGCGGGCCCGCTCGGCCGCGCCCAGCACCTGGGCCAGCTCCAGGGAATTGTCCTCCCCCTCCCGCGCCCCGTCCAGGGCCAGCTCGGTGAAGCCGAAGATGGCGCTGAGGATGTTGTTGAAGTCGTGGGCGATGCCGCCGGCCAGGGTGCCGATGGCCTCCATTTTCTGGGCCTGGCGCAGCTCGGCCTCCAGACGCCCCCGCTCCTTGTCGGCCTGCACCTGGGCCGTGATGTCGGTGATGATGGAGCAGATGCCGATGAGTTCCCCGGCCGAGTCCCGCAAATAGTCCCAATCCACCCGCACGTGCACCAGGCGGCCGTCCGGGGTCCGCTCCAGGTTGTAATGGGTCTGGGGCGCGGGCTGCCGGGCGATGGCGGCCAGATACTCCCGCCGGGTGACCTCCTTGCGCCCCGGGTCGGCCACCAGGTCCCAGATGAAGCGGCCGTCCAGTCCGTTCCAGGCGGCCCCGTACAACCGCCGGTGGGCCGGGTTGCTGAACATGATGCGCCCCTCCCGGTCGGAGAGCAGGATGCCGTAGGGCGAGGACTCCACGATGGCCCGGTAGCGCTCTTGGGCGGCGGCAAGGGCCTCCTCGGCCGCCTTGCGTTGGCTGATGTCCCGGTGGATGCCCATGAGCCCCCAGACGTTGCCCGAGGCGTCCTCGATCTGGGCGCTCAGGGTCTCCGCCTGCACCAGGCTGCCGTCCCGGCGGCGGTACACGAACTCGAAAGGCTCCCGGCGGACGTCACCCCCCGGCCGGAAGGCTCGTTGGCCGGCCTCCAGAAAGGCCTCCTCGTCCGTGTAAAGGACACGGGTGCTCTGGCCCTGCACCTCCTCCAGGCGGTAGCCGAACATCTTCTCGGCCGCCGGATTCATCAGCATGATCCGGCGCTCCGGATCAGCCAGGACCAGCGCGTCGGTCATGGCGTTGAAGATGGCGCTGAAGCGGGCCTCGGACTCCCGGAGCGCCTCCTCGGCCTCTTTTCGCTCGGTGATCTCGTGCACAAAGCTCAGGACTTGCCGCTGCTCCGGCAGGTGAAAGGCGCTGACCTCCACCTCCATGAGGCTGCCGTCGGTCCGCCGGTGCCGGGTCTCGTAGCGCGACCAGCCGCGTTCCCCCATGCGGGCGGCATGGGCCGTCACCGCGGGGGAGTCTTCCCGGGCCTCCAGATCGCCGATACGCATGGTCAGGAGCTGTTCCGCGGCAAAGCCGGACATGCGCACATAGGCGTCGTTGAACTCCAGGATGCGTCCCTCCTCGTCCACCACCAGGAAGCCGTCCAGGGAGTTCCGGACCATGGTCAGGTAGCGCTTCTGCCCCTGGCGGATGGCCCGGTTGGCCCGCACCAGCTTCACCTGGGAGGCCACCAACAAGCCGATCCACAACAGCAGGGCTCCCCCCACCACCGAGGCCGGCAGGACCACCTCCCGATACTGCTCCCACAAGGTGACCGGCTGGTTGATCACCACACTGCCCGCGGGCAGGCGGTCCAGGGGGATGCCGAAGCGCTGGAGCGCCAGGTAATCAAACTTGGGTGCGGACACGCTGGCGGCCACCGGGATGTCGGCGGCCGGGCGGCCGCCCAGGACTTGCAAGGCTATTTGGGCCGCCCGCTCCCCGTGGTGCACCCCGTCGATGAGCCGGCCGCCCACGGTGCCGTAGCCCAGCCGGGTTTCCTGCAGGGTGTAAACCGGGGCCGGCGAGGCCTGGCTGAACAGCTCGGTGCTCTGGGCCCGGGAAAACACCCGGCCGGTGGCATCGGTTACATAGGAAAGGAGAAACACCGCGTTGTCCCGGGGCAGTCTCCGGAGTAGGCGCTCCAGCCGGGCCAGGGGCACGTTGGGCGCAAAGTCGACCGTGAGCTTGTCCGCGAAACGCGGCAGGACCTTTTCCATCTCCCGGCGCATGGCCAGGCCGCTGGCCGAGTAGTCGTGGATGGCCAGGGCCCGGTGGAGCCCTGGCTGGAGGGACAGGGCCAGCTCCAGGGACCCGGCCATGTCCCGGTTCTCGCTGATACCCGTGATATCGCTCTGGCCCCGCAACATCGCGGGGCGGAAATCGTTGATCCCGGCAAAGACCACGGGCACCCCCGGAAACAGCCGCCGGCGGTGCTCCAGGAGAAGTTCCAGGGCGGGGTTGTCCAGGACCATGACCAGGTCCACCTGGTGGCCCCGATACTTTTCCGCCAGGTAGTCGGCCACCATCTCCTGGTGCTCCCTTTCCGGGAAGCGCTGGGCGTCCAGATTCTCGATATCCGGGATCAGATCAGGGTAGTGATGTTGCAGGGTGGGGAGGATGCCGGCCAGCTCGTCGGCCGACCAGATCTCGCCCTGGTGATAGGAGTTCAGGATCACCACCTGGGGCGTCTGGACGTGGGCCGGCTCCGGGGTGGCGGCCCTGGCCGTGGCTCCGCCCGCCCAGAGCAAAGAAAGGGCCCACCACGCCACCCAGAGCCCGGCTCCCCACCGGTTGGCGCGGGCCGAACTCCCCGCGCGGCGGGGCCGACGGCCTTGGCGGGCGGCCCCGGGGCAAGCGCCGGCGGGCGCCGGGCAGTCCGGCGCCGCAAGAGAGAGGGCCTTCTTGGTGGTCGCGGGCAATGAAGCCATCCGTCATCCGTATCCGTGGTTTTACGGCGCCGGGGATACTGCTGGAAACCGCCTGGGGATTCTGAAATTGTAGCATACCTCTCTCCCTGCTGGGGCCAGGGTCGCCGGGCCCGGCGCTCCCGGCAGCGGCCGGAAATCGTCCCAAAAAGACTATGTTTTCAGGACAATGGCGAGAGGGGAGGCCAGGGGAACGGCAGGCGGCTGGAAAGGGGCGGGGACTGCGCCAGGGGAGCCAAGCGGGCGCGCCGGAGCCGGCAGGGGCCGGCAGGGGAACGGCCGGGATCAGGGGGAAAGGGCGGCAGGCGGCCCCGGGCCGGGCCTCAGATGCCGGCCGGGGGATCGGACTCCCGGGCCGGTACCCGGCGCGGCTGGCACACCAGGACGCCGCGGTGGTCGCGTTCAAAAGAGCAGGCCCGCTCCAAAATGCGGCCCAGGGCCCGGCGGGCCCGGTGCAGCCGTACCTTGGCCGCGCCCGGGGTGATGCCCAGGATCTGGGCCGCTTCCGCGGGGCCCAGGCCCAGGAGATCGGCCAGGATCAGGGGCTCCTGGTGGCGGGCCGGCAGCTCGGCCAGGCGCTCCTGCACGCACTGGCTCATCTCCCGGCGCTCCAGACTCTCCAGCACCAAGGGCGCCGGCTCGCCCGGCGGCTCCAGGCAGAGGGCGTCCTGCCCCCGGCGGGTGGCCGCGTGGCGCCGCAGGTGGTCCCGGCCGAGGTTGCGGGCGATGGCCAGGAGCCAGGGCTTCAGGCTGGTCTCCTGGCGGAGCCCGTCCCAGGCTTCCAGAGCCCGCAAAAAGGTCTCTTGGGCCAGGTCCTCGGCCGTGGCCGGGTCCCGGGTCAGGGCGCGGAGGTACGACCGCACCAGGGGATGGTACGTCCGGAAGGCCTCTTCCCAGGACCCGACGGGCATAAAATCTCTCAATTCCGTTTCACGGCCGGCACCCGGCCGTCCGCCCGCCCAGGGGTCAGGCGGTGGCGGTGGCTCAACCGGCCGCCTCCGGCTCGGACTGGGCCATGCAGGCGGCCATGGCTCCCGCCAACTGGTGCGCCTGGAAATCATATCCCGCTTCCCGGATTTTTTGCCAGAACGTATCCGGGTCCGGGCAGCCGACCATCTCCCCGCGGAAACCGCGGTCCTCCCGCATGCGGGCCACAAAGGCCTCGGCGTCAAGCTTAGGCATGCTCCTGCCTCCTGGTTATGGGGACCAATTTTTTGGTCCGTGGTTTTTCTAACCCAGGGACGAAGGAGGGGCGGCCGCGGTTACAGGTTTTTTTAGGGCTCAGTGGGGGGCGAGCCGGCCGCCGGTCTCCCGCCGCACCTGCAGCACCACCTGATAGAACACCGTGACGATGAGCGCGCCCAGGGCGTAGATGCCCAAGGCGATCACCACCTCCACCCAAGTGGGGGAGTAGGGGGTGATTTCATGCAGGGGGTTGGGGATGAAGCCGCCGGCCATCATGCCGAGCCCCTTGTCGATCCAGGTGCAGCCCAGGACCAGGGCCGCGGCCAGGGCCAACACCCCCCGCCGGGCCCGCCAGCCGGGCGCCAGGAGCAGGAGGGTGGCCGCGCCGCCCATGACCAGAGCGGCCCACATCCAGGGAGTCAGGCCGCCGCCGCCGGCGTAGAGGTAGAAGAAGTGGCTCATATGGCTGGGGATCTGGCTGTAGAAGACCGTGAACACTTCCAGCCCGAAGAAGAACAGATGCAGGATGATGCTGTAGCAGACGATCTTGGCCAGGCTTTGCAAGGCCTTGGCCCCGGCGTCGAAGCCGGCCACCCGCCGGAGCAGGAGCACCAGGAGGATGAGCACCGCCGGGCCGGCGGCAAAGGCCGAGGCCAGAAAGCGGGGGGCCAGGATGGCCGTGAGCCAATAGCCGCGGCCGGGCAGGCCCGCGTAGAGGAAGGCGGTGACCGTGTGGATGGACACGGCCAAAGGCACCGAGAGGTAGACCAGGGGCTTGATCCAGGTGGGCGGCGGGAGCTGCTTGCGCTCGGCGGCCAGGGTGGTCCAGCCCACCACCAGGTTCAGGAGCAAATAGCTGGACAACACCATCACGTCCCAGAACAGCACCGAGCCCGGGGTGGGGTGCAGAAAGAGGTTGGTGAGCCGGTCGGGCTTGCCCAGGTCCACGGTGACGAACAGCATGCACATGATCACCGCGGCCACGGCCAGGAACTCGCCCAGGATGACCAGGCGCCCGAAGTCCTGATAATGGTGCAAATAGTAGGGCAAGACCAGCATCACCGCCGAGGCGGCCACCCCCACCAGGAAGGTGAGCTGGGCCACGTAGAGCCCCCAGGACACGTCGCGGGAGAGCCCGGTGACCGTGAGGCCCAGTTGGTACTGATAGAGGTAGGCCGCCAAGCCGGCCACCAGGAACACCCCCAGAAACCCCAGCCACAGCCCATAGCCGCGGCCCCCCTTGAGCGCCAACTCCAGCATTTTGTTCCCCTTTATTTCTCCGCCGGGGCCAGACCCCGCAGCACCAGCAGGCTGAGGCTTTCCAGGCGGTCCCGCATGTCACTGGCCCGGACCTCGCTCCGGGTCAGGCCTTCGAACAGCGCGAACTGGTACAGCGCCATGAGCGCCGCCGCGGCTTCGTGGCAGTCCACTTCGGCCCGGATCTCGCCCGAGGCCTGGGCCTGGGCCAACACCGCGGCGGCCAGGTCCATGGCCTCGGTCTCCTTGCCGGTCAGGTCCCCCCCGTTCCAGAGCCGGGGATTCATGAGCATGGCCCTGAGGAGGGCGCGGGACAGGGCCGGGCGGCGGGCGTAGTAATCGTAGAAAGTTCCGCACAGGTGCAAGAGCATCCCCCGCCAATCCAGCCCCGGCGGCATGTCGGCCAGGCCCTGGGCCATGAAGGCGTTCCAGTCGTCCAGCAGCGCCGCGGTCAACAGGGCCTCCTTGTCCGGGAAATGGCTCATCACCGTGCCCAGGCCCACCCCGGCCCGGGCGGCCACGGCCCGGATGGTGGTGGGTTCAAAGCCCTTTTCCTCGAACAGCTCCCGGGCGGCCTTCAGGATGACCTCCCGGGTGGCGGCTTTCTGCTGGGCCCGGCGGTTGCCGGGCCGGGCCGAACTGGTCTGGGACGGCATGGTTCGCGCTTGGTCCATTCTGAACACGTTCATTAATTGAACGTGTTCATTAATCCCTTATAACCGTCCCGGCGGAGAGATGCAAGACGGTGCAAGGGGGTCAGCTGAAAAACGGGTTTTTTTGGTTAAGATCCTAAACTTTTTTTCAATGATATTTTCGCACTTGCTCACCCGGTCGGGTCGCCCGGCCCGCCTTTTTCCGGCCCTCCCGGTTCGGCCTCCAGGGCGGCCAGATACAGGTCGGCCCCCTGGTTCAGCCGCCGCAGTATGCGCTCCAAAAAGGCGTACTCCGTGGGGCTCAGCTCCTCCAGCTCGGCCGCGAGGCCGGAGTCAAAGCGGGCGTGATAGGCTTCGTGCCCGGCAAAGGCCTGCCAGCCCCGGGCGCTCAATTCCGGCAACACTTCCTTGCCGTTGCCTTCCCGCCGCCGCCGGGCCAAGAGGCCCTTCCCGGCCAGGCGGTCCAGGGTCTGGGACATGGCGCCCTTGGTCACCTCCATGAGCCGGGCCAGATCGCTGACGTTGGAGCCCGGATGCTTGCCGATGGCCTCCAGGGTGTGGATCTCGGCCGCGCTCAACAGCTCGCCAAGGCCGTAATCCCGGGGGGCGGCTTGCAGGCGGTTCAGCTTGCGGAGAAAGCTCCATAACAAGGGCAACAGGTTCTGGTAGCGGGATTGATCCATGCAGATATGGTATAGCAACTAAACCTTATGGTCAAGCAGGGTTTCCCGCACCGCGGCCATGAAGCCCCGCAGGGCCGGGGAGAGCCATTTGCCCCGGTGCCAAAGCATGAGCTGGGCCACCTCCCAGCCCCGGGCCGGCCAGGCCAGGGCCGTGAGCCTCCCCTGGGCCAGGTCCTCGGCCAAGGCCGCCTCGGTCGCGATGGTCACCCCCAGGCCGGCCCGGGTATGGGCCAACACCGTGGCCAGGCTGGCGAACTCCACCACCGCCCCGGCCGCCACCCCGGCGGCCTTGAGCTCCGCTTCCAGCACCCGGCGGCAACTGCAATCCGTCCGGGTGAGCAAGAGGGTCTCCCCGGCCAAACCCGCCGGGCCGCCCAGGCCCTCCCGGGCCAGGGGATGGGCCGGGGAGGCGGCCAGGCGAAGCCGTTCCACCCCCAGGGCCTCGCTGACCAATTCGGCCGCGCCCAGGGACTCGGCCAGGAGAAAGGCCAGGTCCACCACCCCGCCGGCCAAGTCGCGGGGCAGGCTTTCCTGGGCGCAGGCGGTGAAGTTGAGCCGCACCCCGGGCATCCGCTGCCGGAAGCGGGCCACCGCGGGCGGCAGGCGCCAGGCGCCGAAGCTCTCGGGCACCCGGATGGTCAGGGAGCCCGCGGCCAGGGCCTCCTCGGCCAACTCGGCCCGGGCCGCCGCCGCCAGCTCCAGCATCTTCCGGGCATAGGGCAGGAGCCCCTCCCCGGCCGGAGTCAGTTGCACCCGGCGGCCCAAGCGGTCGAACAGGCTCACCCCCAGCTCCTCCTCCAGGGCCTTGATCTGGGCCGACACCGACGACTGGGCGTAGTTCAGCTCCTGGGCCGCCCGGTGGAAGCCCTGCCGGGTGGCCACGGCCAGAAAGGTTTTGAGGAGTCTGAGTTCCATGCGCGCTCTCCGGGGGCCATCGCCGGACACGATCGCCCCGATCGAAACAAATCGTTTTACAAGATCAACAAACAGTTGGATCACTGTAAACGATCAAACCAAGCGCGGCAAGCGCCGCCGTATTTGCCAGACAGGAGGAGAGCATGGCACGGGTGCGACTGGTGGGGGAACGGGCCGAGGCTTATCATCGGGGCGGGCTGCACTGCGCCGAGGCGGTGGCCCTGGCGGTGGTGGAGACCTACGCCCCGGCGCGGGGCAGCGAGCTTCCCCGCGCGGCTTCGGGCTTTGGGGGCGGGGTGGGCCGCAGCCACCAGGATATCTGCGGGGCCCTGGCCGGCGCGGTGCTGGCCGTGGGGCTCCTCTTGGGCCGCGACCAGGCCGGGGCTCCTTGGCAGGCGGCCCACGAAGCCGCGGCCCTGCTGCGGCGGCGCTTTGTAGCCGCCCACGGCAGCACCAACTGCGGCGAGTTGCTGGCCCGCTTCGGGCCCCAGGAGAACATGGCCCGCTGCCATCGCCTCTCCGGCCAGACCGCCGCCCTCCTGGCCGGAATCCTGGAGGAGGCCGGGGCGGGGTCCTAGCTCCGGCTCACACCCCGTGGGTGCGGGCGATCTTCCCGAACATGGTCACCAGGCCGGTGCCCAGGTAGTACAGGGGCTCCACGCCCAGGTTGTCCGCCGCGGTCTCGTCAAAGAACACGTGGAGCGAGGACTCCATGCCGTCCTCGGGCGGCCAGTAGCACAACAGCATGGGCACCTGGGGCAGAGGGTGGAGCACCACCGCGATGTCCGAATCGAACTCCCGGGGGGCCGGCCGGGCGGAGAAGACCTCGATCAACATCTCGAACAGCGAGGTGTGCTCGTCAATGACCTTTTTCAGGGGCTTTTCGCAGCGGTGCTCAAAGAACAGCCGCCAGTCCGCCCCGCCCGGCAGGTCCCGGAGGGGCAGCCAGCGGCCGGTGGGCTGGCGGCCCGCTCCCTGGGACACGTACTGCAACAAGGGCAGGGTAAGCCAGGCGTTGACGTGGCAGGCCGACACGATGCCGTCCGGGCCCACCCCGAATTCCTTGCCCAACACCGGGATGACCACCCGGCCGTCCTTCATCGCCAAGCCCAGGCGCTCCGCCGCGGCGGAGAGGTCCAGGGCGCAGACCCGCTCCCGGAGGCCGTCCAGGGCCGCCGCGATCTCATTCTGCGGGGTTTCCTCTTGTACTTGACCGGCGGGCAGTTCCGCCAGGGTTTCGTCGTCCAGGTGGGGACAGGCCTGGGCCGGTTTCTGGCCCTTCAGCAGGTGCACGGCAAAGGCCAGGCAGGTGGGCAGGCCGCAGTCCCGGCAATTGGTCTTGGGCAACACCTTGTACACATCCAGAGGGCTCGCGAACTCAGGCATCTTGCTTCTCCCGGTTATTCCAAAGGCCTGGCCAGGATGGTAACAGGCAACCAGCCGGGGGGAATCACCCGATCGGGCCATGGCGGGGCGAAAGAGGCGTTTTTTGACGGAGCGGGAGCGGGCGGGACCAGGTGGAACCAGGCAGGACCGGAGCCCTTGCCGGCTCGTCGGGAGGCCAGCAGAGGGCCGCGCGGCTCAGACCAGGCCTTGGCGGGCGGCCCACACCGCGGCCTGGGCCCGGTCGCTCACCCCCAACTTGCTGAAGATATGGTCCACGTGGCGCTTCACCGTGTGGGGCGAGAGGGTGAGCACCGTGGCGATCTGGGGCTTCTTGAGCCCCTGGGCCAAGAGGCGGAGCACTTCCAGCTCCCGGGCCGACAGCGGCGTGGCCAGATCGCCCTGAAACGGCGCCTCCCCCAGGCTGAGCCGGGAGAGCTCCTCCAGGGAGCGGGCCAAGTCCAGGGAGCGGCGGTCTTGCCGGGCCTCGTCCTCCTTGCGGCGGGAGATGTCGAAGCTGAGGCGGGCCACCAGAACCACCCGGCCGCTCTGGTCCCGGATGGGGTAGGCCCGGGCCTCCCGCCACCGCGGGCGGCCATCGGGGCCCAGGAAATGCCGCTCCACCGTGTGCATGCGGCCGGTGGTCCACACCGGCTCCACCGGGCAATCGGGGCGGCAGATCTCGTCGCGCCCCGCGAAGACCTGGTAGCAGGGCCGGCCTTTGAGCCCCGGGTGGCCCCGGGGCAAAAGAGGCTCCCGGGCCCAGACCACCCGGTAGGACCGGTCCACCACGGCCATGGCCTCGCCCAGGCTGGCCAGGATGTCCCAGGCCGACAGGCACGGGGCCTCGGCTGGATGGGCGGGGGCAGGGGCTAATTTGGCTTCAGGGGCCATCGCGGTCTCCCGGCGCGGGGCTGGGGCGCCCAGCCGCCTACAGACTGCCCCAGGCGGCCGCCCGCGTCAAGCCCTCACCGTCGCGGCCAGGCGCTCGCCCCGCCGCGCCAACACCCCCTTGGCCAACAGGGCTTCCACGGTTTCCCGCAGGATCTCCTCCGGGAGCCGGTCCGGGAAGTAGTGCCCGCAGGTCTCGGGGAACCAGGGGGTGGCGGCCAGCCACCTGGCCAGTTCCGCCGGGGTTTGGGCCCCCCGCATGAGCAGCGTGTAGACCATGATGCGCCGGAGCTGGTCCCGGCCGATCTCCCGGGGCTCGGCCAAATAGCGCCGGAGCCGGGCCTCGGTGCGGGCCACGGCGGCCGGGAAATCCGTGAAGGCCGGGCCGTGACCCGGCAGCACCAGGCGCACGCTCAGCTCCTTCAACCGCTCCAGGCTGGCCAGCCAGCGCCACACCGCGCTGCTGCCCTCCACCCGCTCGGTGACCACGGCCAAATCCCGCTCCCAAAGCACGTCCGAGGAGATCAGGACCTTGTCCCGGGGAGAGTACAGCACCAGGCCGTCGGACGCGTGGCCCGGGGTGTGGAGCACCTGGAACTCGTAAGGCCCCAGGGCCACCACCTCGCCGTCGGCCAGCTCGTCGGTGCAGGCAAAGAACTCGGCCTCCTGGCCGTAGTATTGCCACCAGGTGCCCCAGTCGTCCTGCTGGTTGATAAAGCGGCAGCCCAGGGGGTGCAGGGCCACCCGACAGCCGGACAGGTCCTGGATCTGGCGGTTGGCCCCCAGGTGGTCGCAGTGGGTGTGGGTGGTGATGATCAGGCTGGTGCGGGCCGGCTCCACCCCGGCCGCGGCCAACAGCCCCAGGGTCTGGTCCCGCTGGTTGAGGTAGGCCGTGTCCACCAGCACCGGGGCGGGCCCGCGCCAGGCCAGGTGGTTGGCCCCCAGATAACCGCGCTCCCAGAACAGGAGGTTGTCCAGGACTTCCTGGGGCGCCATGTCAGGTAAGCGGGCAGGCGGCCACGCACTCCAGGCAGGTATACCAGGAGTGATCGTCCACCGCGGTGGTGAGGTTCAAAATGCCTTCCTCTCCTTGCTTGGCCGCCCCGGCCCGTTTGAGGAAGCGGTACAGGGGGGAGAGGGTGGAGGCGCGGGTGCAGGCCGGGCCGTCCACTGGGCCCTCGCCGGTCAGCGCCCCCACCGGGCAGACTTCCTGGCACTTGCGGCACTCCGGCGGGCAGCCCGCGGCTGCCGGGGCCGGCGCCAGGGGCGGCACCTCGGCCTCGGCCACCACCCCGCCCAGGATGAGCCGGGGGCCGTAAACCGGATGCAGCAAAAGCCCGCTCCGCCCCCGCACCCCCAGCCCGGCCGCCTGGGCCAGGGAAGTGAGCGAAAGGAAGCCCTGGAAGCGCCCGCCGGGCTGGAAATCATAGGGGAAGCAGCCGGGGATGGGCAGGGCCGCCCCGCCGGCCTCCTCCAGAAGAGCCGCCGCCTCCAGGGCCAAGGTGTCCAGGCGGCGGTACAGGAGGCTGGCCGCCCGCCCGTAAAAGGCCTCCTTTTGAGCCGCGGCCCGGAACACCCCCCGGGGCACGGGCAGGCCGAAGATCACCACGCTCCGGGCCCCGGGCAGCCAGTCGGTGGGGCTCCGCCCGGCCGGCGCGCCGGCCAGCGCGGCCACCGGCGCGGCGCCGGCCACCTGAACCCCTTGCTCCGTGAGCCAGCTCAGCACCTCGGAACCTGGGGAGGACATGATTTAGCCTTCCTGGGCCGGGGGGCAGGCCCTCAGGGGGAAAGAACTTGACCTCTATACTGTTCCCCCCTAACATGTTTTTAACTGACCGGTCAACTAATTTTGTCGAGGCTGAGGGGGGGCTGAGGGGGAGTTGGGGGGGGGGCGGAGAGAGGGCGAAGGAACCCCGGCAGGCAGGCCGGAAAGCCAGCCGGGTGGGGAGGTCCCAAGGGACGGGAAAGGGGCGCCAGAGAGGCGGCATGGGCAAAAAAGGCGAGGAAACCCGCAAGCTCCTGGTGCGCACGGCGCGCAACCTGTTCCGTTGCCAAGGCTTCCAGGCCACCAGCATCGATGACATCTCCCGCGCCGCGGGGATCAACCGCGGCAACCTCTACTTCCATTTCAAAAACAAGGAAGACCTGGCCGCCGCGGCCCTGGCCGACTCCCAGGAGCGCACCTTCCGCTTCTTTGGCCAGGCCATGGCCGACGAGTCCGATCCCCTCTTGCGCCTCCGCAGGATGGTGGACGCCCTGGTGGCGTTCAACGCCGGCGAAAACTGCACTGGCGGCTGATTCTTCGGCAACGTCGCCCAGGAGTTGGGCGGCACGGGCCACGACCTGGCCGGCTACTCGGCGGGCTTCTTTGCCCGCTGGCGGGAATTGATCACCGGGCTTTTGCGAGAGGCCCAGGACCAGGGCCGGCTGCCGCTCCGGGCCGATCCCGCGGCCCTGGCCGGTCTCCTGGTCAGCTCGCTGGAAGGGGGGATCATGATGGCCAAGGCCGCCGGAGACGGCAACGTGTTGCGGGAGATCGCGGCCACGGCCCTGGACCTGGTGCTCCCGCCCCCGGCCGGCGACCGCCGGGAGGAATGAGCCCGGCCGGCACGCCCCGGCGCGCCCCAGGCCCCGGGCCGGTCGGCGGCCGCGGCCCAGGGCACCAGCCTGGCCGGATGCTTGGTCAGCCGGCGGCAGGGATGTATCATGAAGGCTAAGTCCGCCGGGGACGGCAACGCGCCGCGGGTGATCGCGGCCCCGGCCCCGGTCCTGGCAATCCCCCCCTTTGCCTGCGCCCTCCCCCCGGGGGGCGGGAGGAGTGATCCATGCCGTCACGTTCTGGCCCGCCCCGCCGAGGCTTGTCCCGCAAAGCCAGCGTGCGCACCGCCCTGGAGGAATACGGACGCCGGGTGGGTTTCGGTCCGGCGGAGCTGTCCCTGTTCCCTTCCGGCGACCCCCGGGTGCGCCACATCAAGCAGCTTTCCCAGACCGGGCCCAACTGGACCATCGTGGCCGAGGTGATCTCGGCCCGCCACTGCCACGCCGGCTTCCAGCCCGGCGACCGCATCATCCTGGACGCGGACGGCAACCTCTTGGCCAAGCACTGCCCGCCGCGCCTGTGCATCTACGCCATGGCCCAGCTGGTGCTGCCCGTGGCCCTGATCAACGAGCGCCTGTCCGAGGGCCTGGAGCCCAACGGCTTCCACTTCATGCACGAAGTGGCCTGCCCGGACCTGGGCCCGGGCTGCCGGGGTTACGGCCAGATGCGCATGCGGGTGCGGGCCGAGCTGCGGGTGCCACGTCCCGCCGCGTCCCCTCCGGCCTGAGCGGCCGTTCCGCCACCCGGCGGTCCCGAGATAAGAAAACGCCTCCCGCGGGGGTGGCGCTTTTTCCCCGGACTTTTTCCTCTTTTCCGCTTATTCCTGCCGCCCCGGGATCGGTCCTATAATGAAAGACAAGGTGGGTTTTTCACGGGGGAAGGACCTGCCCGCGGCCCCGCGCCGCCCCACCCCGCCCCCTTGTCAGGAGGCAACCATGACCCGGAAGAGAATCTTGTGGCCGACCGATCTCTCCCTGGCTTCCACTTCCGCCTTGGACCAGGTGTCCCTTTTGAGCCGGGAGCTGGACGCCGAGGTGCATCTCCTGTACGTGGCCCAGGACATGCGCCG
Source organism: Deltaproteobacteria bacterium (assembly GCA_020444165.1). Next base: position 21,656 of record JAHLLK010000028.1, read on the forward strand.
CTTCGACCATATCTATGGCGACGCCAACCCGGAGTTTTTGGCCGGCTTGCAGCAGAGGGAGCGGGACAACGCGGCCCGGCTCATGGACAACATCTGCCACAAGCGCCTGGCCGGCTGCCCTTACTATGAACGCCATGTGCGGGTGGGCCAGCCCGCGGCCGAGATCGTGGCCCTGGCCCGGGAGCTGGCCGTGGATTACATCATCATGGCCACCCACGGCCTGGGCCAGGAGCAACTGGATAAGCGCTGGTTCGGCTCGGTGACCCACCAGGTGCTGCAGGCCTCCCCGGTGCCGGTGCTGGTGATCCCGCCCCCGGAGCAAGGAAAACCATAAGGTTTTTTTGGGGGGGGGAAACTGCGGGGTCCCCAGAAAAGCGCGGCTTTTCTGGGGCGCAAACCCCTTTATGTGAACCAAAAGGGGTTTGCGCCCACCTCTTCCGATTTCTCCCACAGCCCTCTTGGTGAGGCCGGGATCAGTCCTCGAAGTCGCCCGCCGGGCCCTTGTCGGAATTGATGCTGCCGGCCTTTTCGCGCACCTTGGCCTCGGTCCACTGGGCCGGGTCCTCGATGCGGCGGCCCTTGGGCCCCAGGTCAAAGGACTGGGCCTCCAGGATGGCCTCCACGCCCAGGGGCGCGGTGTCCACCGCGTTGAACACGTTGGCCAGGAGGTTGTAGACGAAATCCTCCACGGCTTGCACGGAGCGTTCCTGCGCCTGGGCGGGCTGGCTCAGGATATAGTTCTCGAACGGCAGATTGAGCTTCTTGTAATTGCCGCTCTTCCAGCCCTTGTCCGTGGCGTAGGCCACCATCTTTTCCCACAGGGCGTCTTCCACGCCCTGGCCGGGCAGCTTCAGGAAGTTGCCGTCGGCGTCCAGTTCGGCGTTGCCGTACTCGTTGACCTTCACCCCCCAGGTGAGCATCTGCAGGGCCGTGGCCACGTTGGCCTTGGTGGTGCGGGTTTCGTTGGCGATCCGCCGGAGGCGCTCGCTGTCGTTGCCGCTGGTGCCGTGCTGGGCCCCGGACACGTGGTAGGGCTGCAACACCCCGTGGATCTCCTTGGTCAGCTCCACCTGGATGCCCTGATCGCCGCTCTGGATGCCGTGGGCGGTGCCGTTGTTCAGGGCGATCCAGTCCGGGAAGATGTCGTGGGCGTTCAGCCCCTGGATGAGGAACAGGGCCTCGGACGGGGTGGACATGCCTTCCTTGCCCTTGATCTCGCCCACTTCGGTCTCCAGGCCGGCCCAGGCGGGCACCAGGGGGTTCAGGGCGATGGAGGCCAGGAGGTTGTCGGCGTCGGGCAGGTGGGAGGCATCGATGGCGATGGAGGTGATGCCGTACTGGAACATGGTGGGGATTTCCACCTGGGCTTGGTTTATATCCTTCTGCCCCTTGATGCCGTAATGATCCGCGTGCACCGCCACCGGCACGGTGATGCCCAGCTCGTTCATCACCTGGTCCACCTGGCGGGCCAGGTTCCAGTAGTTGGAAGCGCAGTAGGCCGCGGCGCCGCCTTCGCTCTTGGCGATCTCGATGATGATGGCCGCGTTGGCCTTCTGGGCCGCCAACAGGGCGCCCCGAATGACCAGATGGTTGCGGCCGTTGGCCGCGATGGTCATGGCCCGGCCCTTTTTCAACAGGGCCCGGTCCACCACCTTGCCGCTGACGATGAGCGCCTGGGAGTTGGGGAACAAATTTTTAATATTCGGCGGCCGGCCGATGGCCAGCGCCCGGTCTAAATCAGCTTTGGACACCGCGGCGCACATGGCGTTTCTCCTTTATTTTATTATTTCGCTTGGTTAGGGCGAACACCCCGCTCCTGGCCCCCGGCCGGGGAACAGGCATCCCTCTGCCGGATGGGCGTCGCGGGCCGGGGCCCGGCGCGGGCGCTCTCCCCTGGGGCTGCCGGTCTGGGACCGGGCCGGGATGGCCGGGGCAGGGCAAACAAAAGACCCGGCGGGTTGGAGCACCTCCGCGCCTACGAAGATAGCATAACCGGCCAGGGCGCGGCAGGGTAACATGCACGCGGTGGCCACCCCGCCGCGCCGGGCGGGCCGGGGCGGCAGGGCGGAACCTGGGGAGGGAGGGCGGAATGAACCAGGAAAGGCGGTTTATGGTGCTGGCCAACTGGAAGATGCACCAAACCCGGGCCGCGGCCATGGCCTGGTGCCGCACCGTAGGCCAAGGCGTCCGGGACCTGCCCCCGGGGCTGGAGGTGGTGGCGTGCCCGCCCCACCCCCTGGTGGCCCTGGTGGCCCGGGAGCTGGCTGGCGCCCCGGGCTGCCGGCCAGGCGCCCAGGACGCCCACTGGCTGGGCCGGGGCCCTCACACCGGCGACGTCTCGGCGCCGCTGTTGGCCGACGCCGGGGCCCGCTTTTGCCTGACCGGGCATTCCGAGCGCCGCCGGGACCACGGCGAGGACGACCAGTTGGTGCGCTTGAAGGTCCTGGCCCTGTTGGCGGCGGGGCTCACGCCCATCGCCTGCCTGGGCGAAGAGCGGGCCACCCACCAAGCCGGCCGCACCCTGGAGCACCTGACCAGCCAGTTCGCGGCGTGCTTCCGGGGCTTCACCCCGGCGGAACTCGCGGCCACGGTGGTGCTGTACGAACCCGTATGGGCCGTGGGTTCGGGCGAACAACCCCGCCCCGGGGAGGTCGGAGCGGCCCTGGCCCATTTGCGGGAGCTGACCGCCCGGCAGGCCGGACTGGAGGCGGCCCAGGCCCAGCGCCTGATCTACGGCGGCAGCGTGGGGCCGGCCAACCTCCCGGGACTCCTGGCCCTGGGCGGGCTGGACGGCGTGGGGCTGGGCTCCGGCAGTCTGGACCCGGAGCATTTCCTGGCCGCGGTGCGCGCCGCGGCGGCGGCCCGGGTCCGAGGCTGAAAACACGCACGACCGGGGACGAGCCCCCGGCCCCACGTGAACATGGCCCTCGGGAACCACGGAACGCGGTTCCCGGCAAAGTTTTTTTGAGGGGGGTCCGGGGGGTGCTTTTTTTCAAAAAAAGCACCCCCCGACAACTTTCTCACGGACGCATGTCGCCCTTTTCCAAAAACCGCTGGTGGAAGCTGAAGGCTTCGCCCAATAGATGCGGCTCGTGCCCGCCCCGCTGACGCAGGGCCCGCTGATAGTAATCCCACAAGATGTCGCGGTAGATGGGGTGGGCGCAGTTCTTGATCACCGCCTCGGCCACTTGGCGGGGGGTGCGGTTCCGGGTGTCCACCAGGCCCTGCTCGGTGACGATAATCCCCACCGAGTGCTCGGAGTGGTCCACGTGGGAGACCATGGGCACGATGCAGCTTATGGCCCCGTTCTTGGCGATGGAAGGCGAAACCATGAAGGAGAGCGCCCCGTTGCGCTCGAAATCCCCCGAGCCGCCGATGCCGTTCATCAGTTCGGAGCCGCAGACGTGGGTGGAGTTCACCTGGCCGTAGATGTCGATCTCCAGGGCCGTGTTCACGGCCAACACCCCCAGGCGGTGGATTACCTCCGGGGAGTTGGAGATCTCGGTGGGCCGGAGCACCACCTTGTCCTTGTAGCGGTAGATCTCCTGGAAAAAGCGGCGCCGGGCCCGGGAGGACAGGGTCAGGGACGAGCCCGAGGCGCCCAGCACCTTGCCCAGGTCGATGAGGTCCAAGACCGCGTCCTGCAGCACCTCGGAGTAGAGGTAGAGCTGGTGGAAGAAATCGTCCTCCAAGAAGCCCTGCAGCACCGCGTTGGCCACGTCGCCCACGCCGGACTGCCAGGGCAGCCCCTTGGGCAGGCGCCCGGCCTTCACCTCGTGGCGCACGAAGTCCAGCACCTGTTCGGCGATGCGCCGGGTGGCCTCGCCAGGCTCGGTGAAGATGGGGCAGGAGTCCTGCTCCTTGCTGAACAGGATGGCCACGATGTGGTCGGGGTTGCACTCCATGAAGGGCTTGCCGATGCGGTCGGAGGCCCGGTAGATGGGGATGGGCATGCGGTAGGGCGGGTCCTCGGGGATATAGATATCGTGGATGCCCTCCAGCTCCACCGGCTCCACGTCGGTCATCTCCACGATGATCTTCTGGGCCTCCCGCACGTAGGTGGGGGTGTTGCCCACGCTCATGGTGGGGATCAGGTATCCCTTCTCGGTAACCCCCAACACCTCCACCACGGCCACGTCCACCGAGCCCCAATCCCCGGAGCGCACCAGGGCCGGCAGAGCCGAGAGGTGGTCGTCCTTGAAGAGAATTTCTTCCCGGTTGATGAGCCCCCGCATGGTGCGGTCGCTCATGTAGGGCCGCCGCCAATTGACCAGGCCGGCCGCGGCCATGACCCCGTCCACCTGCTCGCCGGTGGAGGCCCCGGCGTAGACGTTGACCTTGAACCTTTCCCCGGCCTCGGCCCGCTTGGCCAGCTCCCGGGGGATGAGCTTGGGATAGCCGGCGGTGAAGCCGCTCACGAAAAGGTTGGTGCCGTCGGTGATGTGGGACGCGGCCGTGGAGGCATCGGTAACCTTGTCCCGGAGAGGCGCGTAGCGTATGCGATCCATCAGCATGGGTGACTACTCTTTGCTTGGGTAACGGGGAACCTGCCCGCCTGCCGTATTGTTCCCAATCGGCGCTTGTGAATCTCCGCATAAACCTTAGCCTAGTCTCCTAATCTCCGCAAGAAATCCCCAGAGGGCCGGGGAGTGACATTCCTGCTCCCCCAGGGCGACCGCCTGCTATAATGCCTCTACCCGTCCGCCCCCCGGCCATCTGCCCCCCGGCCATCTGCCCCGTTGGCCCGAACCCTTGCCCCAAGCGAGACTTGGCCATGACCCCGCAAACTGCGTCCCCGGCCGCGCGTGAAGAGCTGCGGCGCACCGCCCTGGCCGGCCTGGCCGCCGCCCTGGTCCTGGGTGCGGCGGCCGGCTGGCTCCGCTATTGGCTGGGCTTCTTCGTGCTGGCCCAGGGCGCGGTGCTGGGCCTGACCATTGCCTGGTTGGCCGCCCGGGCCGGCCGGAGCCCCGGGGGGGGCGGCCCCGCGCACCCGGGTTTCCGCCTGTCCTTGGCCCTGGCCGGCCTGTGGTTCGCCGGCTTTCTGGTGGGTCAGCTGATGGGCCTGGGCCTGGCCCAGCCCTGGTTCGACCCCCTGGGCTGGCTGGCCCGGGTGTGGGAGGACCGAAGCACGGAGTTCTCCTTCGGCCTGGCCGCCACCGGGCCCATTCACCGCGCCTTTGCCCTGGGGGTGGGCGGCTGGTTCTGGCTGGTGCTGAACCTCATTGACTGGGCCATCCTGTTCTTTTTCCTGTGGACCATGCCCTGGAGCCACGCCAAACCCAAGCCCCAGGCCAAAGCCAAGGCCAAGCCCCGGCGCAAAGGCAAAACCCCCGCCTCGTCCGCGGCCGGAGGGGCGTCATGATCAAATGGGTGCGCCTGGCCACCCTGTTCGGGGCTCTCGCGGCGCTGTTGGCCGTGACCTGCGACCTCGACCCGCAGCGGGACCTGGAGTTGGCTTCCCGGGCCCTGACCGGCCGGGACTATGACCAGGCGCTCCGCCTGGGGGGACTGGCCCTGCACCTGGGCAGCCTGGGGGCGGAAGACCAGGCCCGGGCCCACCGCCTCCGGGCCTCGGCGGCCCTGGCCCTGGGCAATGCGGCTTTTGCCCGGGAGGAGCTGGACCAGGCCATCACCCGGTTGCCCCAGAACCCGCTGGCCTATTTCGCCCGGGGTGAGCTGCGCCTGGCGGGTAACGACGCGGCCGGCGCCCTGGCCGACCTGGACCGCGGCCTGGCCCTGGCCCACCCCGGCGGCCCGCCCTGGCCGGCCGGGCTGGCCGGGCGGCTGGCCCAGCGGGGGCAGGCCGCCCTGGCCCTGGGCCGCTGGGACGAGGCCGCCGCCGCGGCGGACACCGCCCTGGGGCTCAATCCCAATCTGGCCCTGGGCTATTACCTGCAGAGCGGGGTGCTGGAGGCCCGGGGACAACCCCTGCCGGCCCTGGTGGCCATGGAGCGGGCCTGGGCCCTGGCCGAGCGCGGGGGCTTCTCCAGCTTCTTCCTTTCGCCCCAGGGCCAGACCTGGCTGCACCGGCTGGTAGAGTTGCGCATGAAGAACCACGTGGACCCCCAGAAACCTTACCGAGGTTCCTGAGCCGGGCCCCTGGCCCGTCCCCTGGCCACCCTCCGCCACTCCCGGGCCGCCCCCGGCGGAAATCAGGGCTCGACCCCCCCGCCCCCTGGAGGCTATGATGGCCCCGGTCGGGCCGGTGCTCCCAGGTCCCGGGCCGCTCCGCCCCGGGGAAACCCGGCAAGCGCAACCCCCTACCCCCCAATCCCTTGGGCCCAAGCCCCTGGGATTTGGACCGGTCCATAGCCCATGACTCGCCCCCCTGCACCTCTCGCCTGGTTCGCCGCGCCCGGCCCCGACCCCGGCCGGGTCCTGGGCGGCCTGTTCACCGCCTTCGTGCTGGTGGCTGGGTTGGGCACCGTGTACTGCAACCTCTGTGTGTACACCGGCCGGGATTTCGACTTCCTCACCCAATGGAGCTTCCTGCCGCTCTTGGCCGCAGCGGGCCTGACCTGGCGCTTCCGGCGGCGGCCGCCCCGCCCCCCGGCCGCGGCTGTCCCGGCTCCGGCCCCCGCCCCCGGGGGTCTCACCTCCCGCCGGGCGCTCATCCTGTGGGCCACGGCCCTGGGCGTGGCCGCGGCTTACGTGCTTTCCGGCAGCTACCTGGTGGTGCTCCTGGGGGGTGCGGCCCAGCTGGTCTTTCTGCGCCACGGGCCCTGGCAACCAGACCCCGCGACCCCGCCGCCCCCGGTGAGCCGGGGCTGGTGGCTGGGGCTGGTGGGGTTGCTCCTGGCCGCCGTGGCCTACACCCTCTGCTCCCACCGGCCGGACATCGACGACTCGGCCTACCTCAACTTCGTGGTCACCACCCTGGACCACCCCGCGTGGCCCCTGCTCTCCCGGGACGGCATGTTCGGCCCGGAGTCCTTTCCCATCTATTTTCCCATCTACCGGGCCCATTCCTTTGAGCTGCTGGTGGCCCTGGCCACCCGGCTGACCGGCCTCTCCCATTTCACCCTTTACTACCTGGTGCTGCCGGCCTTGGGCGCCGGGCTGGTGGTGGCGGGGCACGCCTGGATATTCCACCGGTGGCTGCCCCGGGGCAGCCTGGCCGCGGTGGCCTTCGTGGTGCTGGCCCTGGTGGTCTGGGGCGACGCGCACCGGGCTTTTGGCAATTTCGCTTTTGTGCGGATGTTCCAGGGCAAGGCCTACCTGGTGTCCCTGGTGGTGCCGCTGATCATTTACTTCGCGGTGGCCTATTTGGAGCGGCCCGGTTGGCGGGCCTGGATCCTCCTGGCCCTGGCCCAGGTGGCGGCCGTGGGCTTCAGCTCCACCGCCCTGTTGGTGGCGCCCCTGGCCTGCCTCCTGGCCCTGGCCGGGGGCTGGCGCCCCCAGCGGCGGCAGACCCTGGTGGTGCTGGCCGGCGCCTTAAGCGTGCTCTACGTGCTGGGGCTGGGCCTTTTGGTGACCCGGGAGGTCAAAAGCCTGCGGGATTTCGCGGTGACCTCCCGCCTGGAGCTGCTGGAGGGCCTCACCGACTCCACGGAGGCCACCCCGACGGCCCCCACCGGCCCGGCGGTCAAGAACGCCCCGGCTCCTCCCGCCGCCACCACCGCCCCGGTAAGCCGCTGGAATTGGCCCCCCGCGGCCTTGGCCTCCCCAGGGAAGACCGAGCCCCGCCCCAGCCCGCCGGGCGCTCCGCCGGCCCCGACGGCCCCGGCAGCCGCGACTGCCGCGACTGCCGCCAAGCCAGCCGCGCCCCCACCCCCGGCCCCGGCGGCGCCAGGGACGCCCCCCGTCTCCACTACCCGGCACTTTCTCACCACCGCGCAGAACCAGCTCGGCGAAGTGGCCGGGACCGGCCTCCGGAGCGCGGCGGCCATCTTCGCGGTGGCCGGCTTCGGCCTGGCCCTGGGCGGCGGCCTCCGCCGGCGGACCCTTTTGGGCCTGGGCCTGGGGCTCCTGCTGGTGCTGTTGAACACCTGGCTGGGCGATTTCCTGGCCCGTTTCGCCTTCCAGAATCTCCGCTGGCGCTTGATGTGGTGCTTTCCCCTGCCCTTGTTCCTGGGGCTGACCGCCGGCGGGCTCTACAACCTGGGGGCCGGAACCCTGGCCCGCGCTCCGGAGCAAGCCCCCCCGGTCCGGCGGTACCCGCCCTGGGCCGGGCTGGCGGCCTGGCTTTGTTTCTGCCTGGCCTTCGCCCTGGTCCCGGGCCGCTGGACCACTTCCGCCCTCAATGGCAACCACCTGCACTGGCCGGGCTACAAAGTGGAGGGCTGGCAACCCTGGGCCGAGGAACTGACCCGCCGGGTGCCGGCCAAGGGAGTGGTGCTGGCGCCGCCGGATTTGGGCCGGTGGCTCCTCACGGTGCGGCATCATCCGCCGCTGCTGGTCTACACCCGTTATCCCGCCAGCATCATCCGGGTAGCGGGCAATCGGGAATACTGGAAACGGCGGCGGCTGGAGCGAGTGGTGAGCGGCCGGGAGACGGACCCGCTGGTGGGCTTGTGGGCCGTGCGGGAGATCCTTCGCCGCCGCCTGCCCACGGTGGTGTTTTCCTCCCACCTCGCCCTGGCTCCCCTGTTGACCCGGGGCCTGGCCGCGGCAGGCTACCAGGCCGCGGACATGGGCGTATACCGCCTCATGATCCGGCCCGCTTTCGCCCCGCCGCCGGCGGCGCTGGCCGCCCGGGTGCCCGCGGGTGGCCTGGTGCTGGCACCGCCGGAAGTGGAGCCCCGGCTCCTGGCCCGCCAGGGCAACCTGACCCCGGTGTATCAAAAACGCTACCCGCCCGAGGTCTCGCGCCACCTGAACCGCCGGGAACTCCACACGCGCGGCAGGCTCATGCGGGTGGTGAGCGGCCTCACCACCGACCCGCTCGTGGGGCGCTGGGCCGTACACGAGATCATCCGCAGCCGCATACCCACGGTAGTGTTCCCCGCCGACCTGGCCCTGGCTCCCCTGCTGACCAAGGGCCTGGTCGGCGTAGGGTATAAGTCCCGAGACTTCGGGGTGTTCCGCCTGTTGGTCCAGCCCGATTTCGCCCCGCCGCCCGCGGAACTGGCGGCCCGGGTGCCCGCAGGGGGCCAAGTGCTGGCTCCGCCGAATCTGGGCCGCTGGCTCCTGGCCCGCCGGGACGACCTGCCCCTGGTGCACCATGACCGCTACCCGGCCAAGCTCTGGCGCACCATGACCCGCCCGGACTTCCTGGGTCGGCAACGGCTCGATCGGGTGGTGAGCGGCCTCACCACCGACCCGCTCCTGGGCCACTGGGCCGTGCGGGAGATCATCATGCGCCGCATCGCCACGGTGGTGTTCCCCAGGGACCTGGCCCTGGCTCCCCTGCTGACCGAAGGCCTGGTCCGGGATGGTTACAAGTCCCAGGACTTCGGAGCCTTCCGCCTGTTGGTCCAGCCCGATTTCGCCCCGCCGCCCGCGGAACTGGCGGCGCGGCTGCCGGCCGGCGGCCAGGTGCTGGCCCCGCTGGGGATGGGGCCGTGGCTCCTGGCCCACCAGGGCAAGCTGATCCCGGTGTATCAACGCCGCTTCCCGGACAAAATCTGGCGCCACATGGAATACCCGGAATTCCGCCAGCGCGTCAGGCTCATGCGAGTGGTGAGCGGATTGGTGCGGGACCCGCTGCTGGGGCATTGGGCCGTACAGGAGATCATCCGCCGCCGGATTCCCACGGTGGTGTTCCCGGTGGACCTGGCCCTGGCCCCCCTTCTGACCAGGGGGCTGACCCAGGCCGGCTACCAGTCCCAGGATTTCGGGCCATTCCGCCTGCTGGTCCAGCCGGCTTTCGTCCCGCCGGCCGCCCCGGCCGCCCAGCCGATCGCCCAACCTTGAAGCCCGGAGCCGCCCGCGCCCCCGGCTGAAAAAAAACGCGCCGGCAGGGGAGACCCTGCCGGCGCGAGGTTGTTCGTGGTTACCGGAGCCGGGGTGGCTCAGCTGGCCGGCGGCAGTTGCTTGGCGGCCTTGGCCCGGGGCAGGTTCTGGGCCGGCGCGGCCTGCTTTTCGCCCGCCGCCCCGGCGTTTTCCAGGGCCATGCTGGACACCAGATGATTCAGCTCCTGGGCCAGGCGGGACATCTCCTGGGAGCTGGCCGCGGTCTCCTCGGCGTTGGCCGTGTTCTGCTCGGTAACCAGGCCCACCTGCTCCAGGCCGCTGTTCACCTGGGCGATGCCTTCGGCCTGCTCGCCGGTGGCGTCGGATATCTCCTTGGTCAGGGTGGCCACCTTGCTCACCGAGTCGGAGATAGCGCCCAAGGCCGTGGCGGTCTGGTCCACGATGGCCACCCCGCTCTCCACCTCGCGCACCGCGCCCTCGATGAGTTCCGAGGTCTCCCGGGCGGCCTTGGCGCTGCGGCCGGCCAGGTTGCGGACCTCCTCGGCCACCACCGCGAAGCCCTTGCCGTACTTGCCGGCCCGGGCCGCCTCCACCGCCGCGTTCAGGGCAAGAAGGTTGGTCTGGAAAGCGATGTCGTCAATGACCTTGATGATCTTGGCGATGTTCTGGCTCGACTCGGAGATGCCGTTCATGGCCCCCACCATGAGCCCCATCTGCCGGTTGCCCTGCTCCGAGGACTCCTTGGCCGAGGCGGCCAACCGGTTGGCCTGGGCCGCCCGCTCGGCGTTGGCGTTGGTCTGCCCGCCGATCTCGGACATGGCGCTGGTGAGTTCCTCCAGGGCCGCGGCCTGCTCGGTGGCGCCCTGGGACACGGTCTGGCTGGCCGCCGCGATCTCCCGGGTATTGTTGATGAGGGCGACCATCTCTTCCTGGACCTGGCCCACCAGCTTCTTCAGGCGGCCCTGGGCGGTGATGTCGGAAACCACCTCGATGTGGCCGACCTTGTTGCCCTTCAGGTCCAAAAGATAACTGGTGTCCACGGTGTAGCGCCCGCCGGCCTGCTCGAACACGGTCTGGAGCTTGCCGGTCCGCAGGCAGGCGACGCCGCAGTCCTTGGTGTTGCAGATGGGCGCGCCCCAGTTGGAGCATTGCTGGCCCATTTTGTCGGCCCGCTTCACCCCCAGCATCTGCTCCACCGGACGGTTGATGAAGGTCCAGTTCATATCCAGGTCGGTGACCGAGATGGGCTGATGCATGGCGTCGATGATCTGCTCGAACCAATATTCCCGGTTGGCAAAGCTGGCGAAGGTCATTTTCAGGGTGCCGCCGCCCACCACCAGGGCCGCGGCCACCGCCGCCGCCAGCCAGCCCCAGAAGGCCGTGGCCTCGCTCGCGGCCCCGGCCAAAGCAGCGGATACCCCCACCAGCGCCACCGTGAAGGTGAGCCCCAGTCCTGAAACCAACCACCGCCTCGTTTTGACCTGCATCGTCGCGCTCTCCCCGGCTTAAGTGAGAAATTCAGGCTGTAGGTCGCCATTGGAAGGGCCATACCGCCCTCGGCGCCCTGACGCACGAGCCCCAACCGGATTACCTTACCTCAAGCCGCGATTAGTTCGCATCCCCGAAGACCGGCGCCGGATTTTTTTCTGAATGAGCCTTAGTGAACGTCCGGTAGATTTCTCAAGGCAAACCAGGGGTCCAAGCCCCAGCGCGTTCCGGCCCAATCAAGAAAGCCGGCGCCCCCGGGGGGGACGCCAGCTCGGCCGGTTCGGGGGGGGCCGTGGGGCCCGGCTTACATGCAGCCCATGCCGTCGCCGCCGCCCAGGCCCGGGCCGCCGCAACAGGCCTTGGTGCGCCGGGCCCGGAAACGGGACAAATCATCCCCCCGGTACAGGGCGGCCAGGCCTTCCAGGATGAAGCCGCTCATCTCCAGGGGCTCCACCCCGGATTCGGTGAGGATCCGCCGGGGGGTCTCCCCCACCCCGCTCACCAACACGGCCCGGCAGTCGGCCAGCAGCGCGGCCATCTCCCGCCAGCGGGCGTCGCCGCCGCCGGGCTCGGGGGTTTCCCGGGTCTCGCGCAGCCGGAAACCGTCGCTGGCCAGCTCCCAGATCTGGAACTCCTCGGCCTGGCCCAGGTGCAGGTTCACCAGGACCCCTTCCCGGCTGGCCACGGCTGTGAAAGGCCGGGTGGCCGCGGCCGGCTTGGGCAAGAGCGCCGCGGCGGCCAGGCGCCCGGCCAGCTCGGCCGAGCGGTCGGCGTGCAAAAGGCCCACCGCGTCGGCCCGGCAGCGCTGGCAATGGGTCATCTGGGGGAGGAAGCGGCCGGCTTCCTCCCGGAGCTGCTGCATCAGGGGCCGCGAGGGTTCGGAAAGCTCTCCAAAGGGGGTGCCGGGGTTGGGGTGCAGGGGCATCAGGTTCATGAGGTCCGCCCCCAGCAGGCCGGCCCAGGCCGCCACTTCGGCCACGTGGTGCTCATTGACCCCGGGGAGCACGATGGTGTTGATCTTCACGGTGAGGCCGTGGGCCTTGAGCCCCCGGAGCGAGGCCTCCTGGCGGGCGAAGAGCAGCTCGGCCGCCTGCCTGCCGCGGTACACCACCTTGCCGTCCCGGGCCCAGGCGTAGACCTTCTCGCCCACGGCCGGGTCCACCGCGTTCACCGTGAGGGTCACGTGGGTGGCCCCGGCCGCCACCACCTCGTCCAGGTGGTCCGGCAGGGCCAGGCCGTTGGTGGAGAGGCAGAGCCACAACTCGGGATACTTCTCCTTGATGAGCCTCATGGTCTCCAGGGTCTCGGCCGCATTGGCCAGAGGGTCGCCGGGGCCCGCGATGCCGGCCACGGCAATGGCCGGCTCCAGGTCCAAGACCTCATCCAGATAGGCCAGGGCCTGGTGGGGGGCCAGCACCGTGCTGGTGACCCCGGGGCGCGACTCGTTCACGCAGTCGTACTTGCGGTCGCAGTAGTTGCACTTGATATTGCATTTCGGCGCCACGGGCAAATGCACCCGGCCATGGGTGTGCTTGGCGCCGGCATTGAAGCAGGGATGGGGGGCGGGAGCCGGGCTGATCGACATGATTCTGCTCCTTATATCCTGATCTGGGGGTTGAAAAAGTCCATCCATGGCCTTTTTCAAAGCCGCGCAATTTGGCGCGCCATCCCAGGCGCGCCTGGCAGGCTGTTTTTCAACCGCCTGCTAGAGGTAACCGTAACCCACGGGCGAAGCGTCCTGGGTGTGCGCCAAAAGGGCGTTGACGATACGGTCCAGGAGCTCCTGGGCTCCCAGGTAGGCCAAATGGTGCAGCCGGGTGCCGCCCAGGCGGTCGTGGATGGGGAAGCCCACCCGGACCAGGGGGACGCCCAGCTCCCGGGCGATGCGATAGCCCTTGGAGTGGCCCACCAACAGATCGGGCGCCAGCTCCCGGGCCCATTCGCCGATCTGGGCGAAGTCGGCGCCGCTGGCCACCTGGGGGTTGATCCGGCTGAGGCCCTCGGTGACCCGGGCCACCCCGGCCGCCAAACGGCCGCTGCTGGCGCCCGAGGCGCACAACACCGGCTGCACCCCCAGCTCGGCCAGCCAACTGGCCAGGCCGACCACCAGGTCCTCCTCGCCGTAGACCACGGCCCGCTTGCCCGAGAGGTACTTGTGGCCGTCCACCATGGCGTCCACCAACCGTCCCCGGGCCCCCGCGTGCTCCGGGGGGGTCTCCCGGCCGGAGACCTCCTCCAGGGCGGCGTAAAAGGCGTCGGATTCCCGCAGGCCCAGCGGCAGCCCCAGGCTGTGGAGCGGCACGCCCCAGCGCTCGGCCAGCCAGGTCCCGGCGCTGTTCGGCCCCAGGGTGGCCCCGAACTCCAGGGTGGCCGCCGCGCCGCCCATGGCCCGGATGGCCGTGAGCGGAGTGCCGCCGGAAGGCAGGATCTCGTACTCCTCCAGGGCCGGGGCGTCCAGGGTGTCGGAGAAGTCCGGCAGGATGGTGCCCGCCAGGCCGAAGTCGGCCAGGATGGCGGCCAAGTGCCGCAGATCGGCCGGGCTCACCAGGCCGGGCAGCAGGTTCACCCCCGGGTGCGGGGGCGTGGGCTGGGTCAGGGTCTTGACCACCGCGGTCACCGCGGCGTGGAACCCCTCCACGTGGGTGCCGCCGTAGGCCGGGGTGGAGGCGGACACCAATTCCGGCAGGTCGCCGCCTTCCACCTTGGCCGCGGCCCGGAACTCCTTCAAGATGGCCGGCACGTCGTCGCCGATGGTCTCGGTGAGGCAGGTGGTGGCCACCCCCACCAGGCGGGGCCGGTACTTGTTGATCACGTTCACCAGGCCCTTTTTCAGGTTGGGCCCCCCGCCGAACACGGCCTGGGTCTCGCCCAGGGCCGAGGAGGCGATGTCCACCGGCTCGCGGAAATGGCTGATGAGGTAGCGCCGCATGTAGGTGGCGCAGCCCTGGCTGCCGTGCAGGAAGGGCACCGCGCCTTCCACGCCCTTGAAGGCCAATGAGGCGCCCAGGGGCATGCAAAGCTTGCAGGCGTTGGTGGTGGCGGCGGCCGGCGCCGGGGCCGAGGTCTGCAACGCAGTGGAATTTTTCATGCTCTCGCCTCCTTGGCCCGCCGGGGGGTGAAGCGCCACACCGGGCTCATGACTGTGGCGTGAATCTCCTTGGCAAAGTTCAACATGCCCACGAAGCCCTCCAGGGCGATCTTGCGCTCGTGGTTGTGGTCGCAGAAACCGATGCCCAGCTTGTGGGCGATGGGCCGCTCCTTGACCCCGCCCACGAACACGTCCACGTCCTTTTCCACCAGATAGGTCATCAGCTCCAAGGGGTTGGCGTCATCCACGATGATGGTGCCGGGGTCAGAGATGCGGGCCAGCTCCTCGTAGTCCTCCTCGGTGCCGGTCTGGCTGCCGGCCAGCACCACGGCCATGCCCAAGAGGCGGAAGGCCTTGATCAGGCTGAAGGCCTTGAAGGCGCCGCCCACGTACAGGGCGGCCTTCTTGCCCTCCAGGTCCGCCCGCAGCTCGGCCAGCTTGGGGTACAGCTCACCCAGCTCCCGGGCCACCAGGGCCCGGGCCCGGGTCATGACTTCCGGCTCCTCGAAGAACTCGGCCACGTCGTAGAGGGCCTGGGCCATGTCCTCCACCCCCAGGTAGCTGACCCGGAGGAAGGGGGTGCCGTAGGTCTCCTTCATCATCTGGGCCAGCTCCATGGTGGAGCCGGAGCACTGCACCAGATTCAGGGCCGCGCCGTGGGCCCGGCGCAGATCGGCCACCCGGCCGTCGCCGGTGATGTTGGCCACCACCTCCACGCCCATCTCCTTCAGGTAGTCGCGGATGATCCAGATCTCGCCGGCCAGGTTGAAGTCGCCCAAGAGGTTTACCGACAACGGCGAGATGCCCGCGGTGGAGCCGGTGCCCACGAGCTGGAACATGGCCTGGCAGGCGGCCTGGTACCCGGCCCGCTTGTTGCCCTTGAAGCCCTCGGAGCGGACCGGGATCACCGGGATGCCCCAGCGCGCACTGGCCTTCCTGGCCACCGCGTCCAGGTCGTCGCCGATGATGCCCACCAGGCAGGTGCTGTAGATGAAGGCCGCGTTGGGCTTATGGCGGGGGATCAGCTCATCCAGGGCCCGGGCCAGCTTTTCCTCCCCCCCGAAGATGACCTCCTTTTCCCCGAGATCGGTGGTGAAGGAGAGCCGGTGCAGCTCGGGCCCCGAAGACAGGGCGCCCCGGATGTCCCAGGTGTAGGAGGCGCAGCCCACCGGCCCGTGCACCAGATGCAGGGCGTCGGCAATGGGGTAGAGCACCACCCGGCTGCCGCAGAACACACAGGCCCGCTGGCTCACCGCGCCGGCCAGGCTCTCCTTGTCGCAACTGATGCGGAAAGGGGTTTCCCCGTCCTTGACATATACCTGGTCCTTGCGTTCCTCGAATATGACCTGGGCCATGGCCCGTTCTCCCGTCTATGGAATAAGCTGAGTCCCCCGGGCCCTGGCGCGGTCCAGGGCCTCATACGCTTTACTTTATTAAGCCAACAGCCTGGCTTGGCAGGGCTGTCCCTCCTCCAGGGCGTCCAGAATCTCGTCGATGTCCTCCTCGCTGGCCACCCCGCCGTACCACCAGTTTTGGGGCTGCACCACCAGGGCCGGTCCGTGGTCGCAGAGCTTCAGGCAACTGGTGGCGGTCACCAGGGCGTCCAGGCCGCGGTCCGAGACCTCGGACTCCAAATAGCCCAACAGGCCGCCGTTCTTTTTGTGGCAGATGCCCTGGGGCTCGCCTCCGGCCCGGAAGCTGCCGCAGACCAGGATGGTGTGGGCTGGTTTTTCCATGGGCTTTCTCCTTTGCCAAACCGGTTACAGGACCAGTTCCAGGCTCTCGTCCGGGGCGTCCCGGTCCAGGCGGTCCAAAAGGGTGTTCAAAAGGTTGCTGAGGAAATGCATGCCGCCCCGGTAACCCAGGACGGGGAAGTAACTGTGCCCGATGCGGTCCAGGATGGGCCAGCCCAGGCGCACCAGGGGGATGTCCTCGGCCCGGCTGAGGTACTTGCCGTAGGAGTTGCCGATCATCAGATCCACGGGCTCGTTCTTGATCCACTGGTGCATCTGCAACAGGTCGCCGGCGGCCTTGATGTTGGCTCCCGGCACCACGCCCTTCAGGATGCCCTTGATCTTCAACTCGAACTTCTTGCCCGGGGTGCCGGTCAAGACGTGCAGGGGCCGCATCCCGGCCGCCACCAGGAACTCGGTCAGGGGGATCAGGTGGTCCGGATCGCCCCACAGGGCCACGGTCTTGCCGTAGAGGTAGCGCTGCATGTCGGTGAGCATGTCCACCAGCCGGCCCCGGTCGTCCACGATCTCCGCCGGGGGCTGGACGCCGGTGAACTCCATGATCGCCTCCATGAAGCGGTCCGTGGCCTGGATGCCCAAGGGCAGGTCCAGGACCTGGTAGGGGATGCCGAACTTGGAGCCCAAGAGCGCGGCGGCCGGCTCGCTGGCCCAGCGCCCCAGGGCCAGGCAGGCCCGGGCGGTGCCGGTCTTGGTCAGCTCCTCCACCGTGGTGCCGCCCTTGGGGAACATGTGGTAATGCCCGGTCTGGGGGGTGTCCAGCACATCGCTGGTGTCCGGGAACACCACCGCCGGCACGCCCAGGGACTTCATGAGCCGCTTCAGGTGGCGCATGTCGCTGGGCTCCACGTAGCCGGGCAAGAGCACCAGGTGCTCGCCCCGCTCCCCGCCCACCGCGAAATGGTCCAGGGCCGAGCGGGTGAGGTTGGCGAAGCCGGTGACGTGGCTGCCCACGTAGGACGGCGTGTTGGTGTGGAAGGCGTAGCGGCCTTCGGGCACGATCTTCTCTTCCTTGGCCTTGGCCAGGATGCTGTTCAGGTCGTCGCCGATGGTCTCGGACAAGCAGGTGGTGTGCACCGCCACCACCAGGGGGTCGTAGACCTGGTAGATGGTTTTGAGGGCCTGACGCAGGTTGGGCTGGCCCCCGAACACCGCCGCGCCCTCGGTAAAGGAGCTGGTGCTGGCCATGACCGGCTCGCGGTAATGGCGGGTGAGGTGACTGCGGTGGTAGGAGCAGCAACCCTGACTGCCGTGACTGTGCGGCAGGCAGCCGTGGATGCCCAGGCTGGCGTACATGGCCCCCACCGGCTGGCAGGTTTTGGCGGGGTTGACCACCAGAGCCTTGCGTTCGGTGATTTCCTTGGGTGTGGCCTCCAGCATTTTTTCGTTCTCCCGGGGGCCGGGGGCCGGCCCCTTGGTTTTTGGTTTGACCGGGGCGCCCCAGGCGGGGCGCCCGCCGTGGTTTACGGGATCGGGCGGTCAGCTGCCCACCGAGGCCCGCAGGCTGGGCTCGGTCTCCCAGGGGGGCCGGGCCAGTTTCCAGGCCGGGTTGTGGATCATCATGTCCACCTCGCGGGCGAAATTCACCGCGCCCTTGAACCCGGCAAAGGGGCCGCTGTAGTCGTAGTTGTGCAACTGCTTGCTGGGCACCCCGAACTTCTCGATCACGTACTTGTCCTTGATGCCGCTGGCCACCATGTCCGGCCGGAACCGCTTGATGAGCATCTCCAACTCGAAGTGGCTCACGTCGTCAATGGCCATGGCGCCTTCGCCCAGGTCCTGCCACATGCCGCCGTAGGTATCCACCAGGCCCTCGGCCCGCATGGCTTCCAGCTCCTCGGGGCTCTTGCGGGGCCGGTAGTGCTTGGGATCGGCCTCCACCGTGATCTCCTCGATGTTGCGGCTGTCGGCGTCGGTCTTCAGGTCCGGAATGACCTGGCGGCCCTCGTAGTCGTCGCGGTGGGCGAACTCGTAGCCGGCCACGATGGGCACCATGCCCAGGTCGCGGAACAGCTCCTGGTAGTGATGGGCCCGGCTGCCGCCCACGAACAGCATCACGGTCTTGCCGGTGAGCCGGGCCCGGTAGGGGGCGATGCCCTCCTCGGCCTGGGCCAGTTCCTCGGTCAGGACCTCCTCCACCCGGGCGGTCAGCTCGGGGTCGTCGAAGAAGCTGGCGATCTTGCGCACGCTCTTGGCCATGGCCTTGATGCCGATGAAGTTCACCTTGATCCAGGGGATGCCGTAGGCGGTCTCCATCATCTCGGCCACGTAGTTAATGGAACGGTGGCACATGACCAGGTTCACCCCGGCCTGATGGGAACGCCGGAGATCGTCGGTCACCGCGTTGCCGCTGAAGGTGCTGGTGATGTGGATGCCGCAGCGCTGGAAGATCCGCTCCACTTCCCAGGAGTCGCCGCCGATGTTGTACTCGCCCAGGAGGTTCACGCTGAACTTGGGCTGTTCCTCGTCCAGGGTGCCCACCAGGCTCCGGAAGATGTTGTTGTTGGCGATGTGGTGGCCGCCGGACTGGCTGACGCCCTTGTAGCCCTCGCAGTTGAAGGCCAGGATCTCCACCCCGAGCTTCTTCTTCATCTCCCGGGCCACGGCCTGCACGTCGTCGCCGATGAGCCCCACCGGGCAGGTGGCGAAGATGCTGATGGCCTTGGGTTTGAAGATGTTGTAGGCCTCTTCGATGGCCTGCTTCAGCTTCTTCTCCCCGCCGAAGATGATGTCCGAGTCCTGCATATCGGTGGAGAAGGAGTAGGGCATGTAGCTGTACCCGCCCTCGCGGGGCCGGAACTGGTTACGCCGGGTGAGCCAGGAGTAGTAGCCGCAGCCGATGGGGCCATGGGTGATGTGCACCATGTCGCCGATGGGCCCCAGCACCACGCCCTTGCAGCCGGCATAGCAGCAGCCCCGCTGGGTGATGATGCCCGGCACGGTGCGCACGTTGGCGTTGATGGCCTGTTCTTCCGCCGGGTCCCGGACGACGATGTGCGCCCGCCTTTTCTTGGCTACCTTGGCGGGGTAGGCCGCCAGGACCTCTTCCACCCAGGCTTCGGGGTCCACCCCTGGCGCGTTGGTTATGCGTGATTTGGGCATTATCAGCTCCTTCTCAACCGGTCATTTCGTCGATGGCTTCTTCGCCGGTTTCGCCGGTGCGCACCCGGAACACCTCGGTGACCGGCAGGACGAAGATCTTGCCGTCGCCGGCGGTGCCGGTCTGGTTCACCTTGATCAACAGGTTCACCAGCTCGGGGACCTTGGCGTCGGTGACCACCATGGACACCAGACGCTTGGGAAACAGCCGGCCGCCTTGGCTGATGGTGGCCAGCTCGTCGCTGGAGAGATTGGGGGTGTCCCGGATGGCCTCCAGCACCGAAAGGTTCACCGCCCGGCTGCCCCGGCCGCTGGCCCGCATGGCGCTGAAGGCCGGGAAGCCGGCGTCCACCAGAGCTTTTTTGGTCTGGTTGATCTTGTTCATGCGGATGGCCGCCAGAACCTCCTTCATGGCTAGGCCTCCTTCTTGCCGGTGCTGATGGTGTAGACCTCCTCCACCGGGCTCAGGAAGATCTTGCCGTCGCCGAAAGCTCCCTCCACGCCGCTCTTGGCCGACTCCATGATGGAGCGGACCACGAACTCGCTGTCGGCTTCGGGGGTCACCACGATGAGCATGTCCTTGGGCAGCTCGTCATAGATTACGTTGCCAAGCTTGAGGCCCCGCTGTTTGCCGCGGCCCGCCACCTCCACCTTGGTTACCGCCGGGTAGCCGGCGTCCAACAGGGCCTGCATCACGGCCGGGCTTTTCTCGGGCCGTACGATGGCTCTGACCATGATCATGGATGTTCTCCTTTTTTTGCCTTGTCGCCTCCCCGGGGGAGGCACGTCTGGTTCAGGTTCGGGAGAGGCCCGGGGGCCTCCCGGACTCCCCGCGGGCCAGGGATGGCCCGCCGAAATGCCGGCGATCGTCAGATCGGCGGGATTTCGTGAACTTGCCGGAATTCACTTGCGGCAAGTTCCCCGAGGAGAGAGCCAGGGAAGGCTTTCTCCGATCTCTTGATGCGGGCCAGGGATGGCCCGCCGAAATGCCGGCGATCGTCAGATCGGCGGGATTTCGTGAACTTGCCGGAATTCACTTGCGGCAAGTTCCCCGAGGAGAAAGCCAGGGACGGCTTTCTCCGATCTCTTTAGGCCGCGTCCAACAGACCGAACTCCATCAGGATCTTTTCCAGCTCGTTGGTCTCCATGGGCTTGGGGATCACGAACATGTCGTTGTTTTCCATGGACCGGGCCAGGTTGCGGTAGTGGTCGGCCTGTTCCGAGGCGGGTTCGTACTCGATCACCGTCTTGCGGTTGATCTCGGCCCGCTGCACCATGTTGTCCCGGGGCACGAAGTAGATAAGCTGGGTGCCGAGCCGTTTGGCGAACTCGGCGATCATGGCCTTCTCGTTGCCCACGTTGCGGCTGTTGCAGATCAGCCCGCCCAGGCGCACGCCGCCGGAATCGGCGAACTTCTTGACGCCCTTGCAGATGTTGTTGGCCGCGTACATGGCCATCATCTCGCCGGAGCACACGATGTAGATCTCCTGGGCCTTGCCTTCCCGGATGGGCATGGCGAAACCGCCGCAAACCACGTCGCCCAACACGTCGTAGAACACGTAGTCCAGGGCCTGGCTCTCCTCATAGGCCCCCAGGCTTTCCAGCATGTTGATGGAGGTGATGATGCCCCGGCCGGCGCAGCCCACCCCGGGCTCGGGCCCGCCGCTCTCCACGCAGGTGACCCCGGCGAAGCCCCGGATCCGGAGATCGTCCAGTTCCACGTCCTCGCCCTCTTCCCGCAGGGTGTCCAACACCGAGCGCTGGGCCAGGCCGCCCAATAAGAGGCGAGTGGAGTCGGCCTTGGGGTCGCAGCCCACCACCATCACCTTGCGGCCCATTTCGGCCAAACCGGCCACAGTGTTCTGGGTGGTGGTGGACTTGCCGATGCCGCCCTTGCCGTAAATTGCTATTTTCCTCATGGTCTGCCTCCTGTTTTGGCTTTGGCCCCTATAAGAGCAAGGGCCCTGCCAAATACGCCCCCTGACGTTTTATTTAGACAAGATAGTGTTTTTACTTCTTTTTTTATTGACTAGCTTTTTAGGAGTGATTACCCAGGTTCGTGCGCGCCTTTGCACCTTTGTAACCCGTCTTACAAATGTGTGTGGTTTCTCCGGCCGGACCGCGGCCCACGGGCGGGAAAAAATCCCCTCATATACCACGGCGATGCTATTGTTTGGGAGGAGGTAATTGGTGAGATTGGGATTCTTTACGATTTGAAGGAGATGGATTTATGGCTGCTGTTTATGATCAGGCCTCGGTCTATCCGCCCGACGCCGAAGATTTGGTTGAATTCCTGCCGGCGCTGGATTGCGGACAGTGCGGCGCGCCGGGCTGCCTGGAATTTGCCGAGGCGCTGTTGGCCGGGGAATCCGAGCCGGCGGGATGCCCCGAGCTTTCCCCGGTGTTCCAGGCGCGGCTGGCGGCCATCCTGGCCCTGCCCAAGGAGCCCATACCCTTGAACTGCATGATGGAGGAGGTGCCCCGCGAGCTGATGGTGATCGGCGAGCCCCCGGCCGGGAGCCCGCTCCTCATCACCTGCAACTTCCAGGAGACGGTGCGCATCCTGCGGGAGATTTTGGAGAAGACCGGCACCCCGGCCTATCTCCTGCCCATCTTCACCCACGGCTACTCGGTGGACAACGCGGTGGCCGAGCGTTGGTTCCGGGCGGTGGAGGTGTGGAAGGCCATGCAGGAGAACGAGGTGTCGGACAAGGTGCCGGAACAGGTTTTGATCCTGCCCGGCCTGGCGGAGAGCGAGAAGAACCAGGTGCGCCAGCTTTCCCGCTGGACGGTGGAGGTGGGCCCGGTGTCGGGCTTTCTCCTGCCTCTTTATCTTTTAGAGCGCGAGGAATAGACCGCGGTGGGGCGGCCTGGGCGCCCCCCTCTCACAGCCCGAGATTGGACCATGGCACGGGGCGCCCAGCCCCGTGCCATTTGAAGTTTTTTGGGGGATGGGGGGTGTGGGGGGAAGGACCCTTTTTTTCAAAAAAGGGTCCTTCCCCCCACATCTCCTCTTCTCTCCCAAAAGCTTCTAATAACCCTCCACCACCCGGCGGCGTTCTTCCTTGACTTGGGTTTCCAGGCCGTATTTTTTGAGGCGGTAGCCCATTTGGCGGAGGCTGATGCCCAGTTCGCGGGCGGCGCGGGACTGGACCCAGCGGTTTTTGGCCAGGGCTTCCAGGACCTTGGCCCGTTCCAGCTCTTCCAGTTTGGAGCCGGCGGCCTCGGGCGACGGCGGTTCGGGGGCCGGCCGGGACTTCACGAATCCCGGGAGGTCGGCCGGCCGGATGACCTCGCCCTCCACCATGATGAATATGCGCTCCACCAGGTTCTCCAGTTCGCGCACGTTGCCCGGCCAGGCGTAGCCGGTGAGGATGCGTTCCGCCCCGGGCTCCAGCACCAGGCGGCGGCTGTACTCCCGGGCGTTCTTCTCCATGAAGTGGGCGATCATCAGGGGGATGTCCTGGCGCCGCTCCCGGAGGGGGGGAATCAGGATGGGGAACACGTTGAGGCGGTAGTAGAGGTCCTGGCGGAAGGCTCCCCGCTCCACCAGTTCGGTGAGGTCCTGGTTGGTGGCGGCGATGATGCGCACGTCCACCTTGCGGGTCTTGGTGGAGCCCAGGCGCTCGAACTCCCGCTCCTGCAAAAAGCGCAAGAGCTTGGCCTGCAGGCCCAGGGGCATCTCAGCGATCTCGTCCAGGAAGATGGCCCCGCCGTCGGCCTCCTCGCAGCGGCCGGGCTTGGTCTCCGAGGCCCCGGTGAAGGCCCCCCGCTCGTGGCCGAACAGCTCGGACTCCAACAGGGTCTCGGGCAGGGCGGCGCAGTTCACCTTGACAAAGGGGCCGTCGGCCCGGCTGGAAAGCTCGTGAATGACCCGGGCCACCAGGGTCTTGCCGGTGCCGGACTCGCCCATCAAAAGCACCGAGGCCTTGGAGGGGGCCACCTTGGCGATCATGCTGTGCAGCTCGGCCATGGCCGGGCTGGCCCCGATGATGAAGAAGTCGTTGTAGCGGCCGGAGACCTCGGCCTTCAGGAGCCGGTTCTGGCGGCGGAGCAATCCTTCCCGGGCCTGCACCTGGCGGTTCAGGCTCACGAACTGGCCGATGAGCTGGGCCACGATGGTGAGGAAGCGGATGTCCTCCTCGGCCGGCACCTCCTCGGGGAACAGGCGGTCCACGCTGAGCACCCCGATGGGCTCGCCGTGCAGGATGATGGGCACCCCGACGAAGGCCACCCGGCCCTTGTCCAGGGAGCGGGACTGGGTCTTGTTCAGGAACAGGGGCTCCCGGCTCACGTCGGGCACGTAAAAGGGCTGGCCCGACTGGAAAATGCGCCCGGTGACTCCCTCGTCCTGGCGGTAAACCCCCCGGCTCATCTCCTGGGGGGAGAGGCCGTGGGAGGCCGCGATGCTGAGATCGCCGCCCGGGCCTTGGCGCAAAGTCACCGTGGCCCGTTTCATGGCCAGGGCCTCGGACATGATGGCCAGCACCCGGTCCAGGGTCTGCTTCAGGTGCAGGGCTTCGCCGATGATGCGGCTGGCCTCGAACAGGACCTTCAATTCTGCTTCTAAAACCATGCGTTCCATGGCCCGGGTTATTGCAACTTGGGTGCCCAGGCGACGCGCGGTGTAATTTAGGCTGTAATTGATGGGGCTTGGGTGTCCCAGGCCGGCGCAGGGACGCCGCGGGCGCACCCTGAAAAACCTACCCATGGGAATGACGATAGTTACCAAATTACCAATTGGTTTCATATGTGACAATATCATACCCCATAGATATTTTTACCGGCCCCGCGAGGTCCCCTGTGGTGGCCGCGGCGCGCCGACCGGGAATTTCCCACCACCTTCCTCGCGAATTAGCTACAATTTTGCAGTTCCGGCCCGCGGGCGTGCTAAAAACTCCCTGGGGCTGCCGGCCGCCTGGCCGGCACCTTTCGGCGCAGACAAAGCGAGGCGACAAAATGCTGTTCCCAATCTCCGGCGTGGAAGCTCCCCTCTGGCTGCCTCCCTTGGTGTCTTTCGTGGTCTCCTTCTTCACCTCCATGGCGGGAGTGTCGGGGGCCTTTCTGCTCCTGCCCTTCCAAATGAGCTATCTGGGCTTCGTGACCCCGGCGGTCAGCCCCACCAACCTGGTCTACAACGTGGTGGCCATCCCCAGCGGGGTGTACCGCTTCCTCAAGGAAGGCCGCATGGTCTGGCCCCTGACCTGGGTGGTGGTGGCCGGCACTTTGCCCGGGGTGGTGGCCGGCGGCTTCATGCGGCTGAAGTGGTTCCTGGACCCCAAGCCCTTCAAGCTCTTCGTGGGCGCGGTGCTCCTCTACATCGCGGGGCGCATGGCCCTGGACGTGTACAAGCTCCTCCGGGGCCAGGCCGCCAAGCCCAAGGCACCGGCCCCCGGCGAGTTCCGCGTGAAGATCCTGTCCTTCACGCCCCTCCGGCTGGCCTACCGCTTCCAGGGCCAGGACTACGCCTGCGGCACCCTGGGCATCTTCTCCCTGTCCCTGGTCGTGGGGCTCATCGGCGGCATCTACGGCATCGGCGGCGGGGCCATCATCGCCCCCTTCTTCGTGGCCATCTATGGCCTGCCGGTGCACACCGTGGCCGGCGCGGCCCTCATGGGCACCTTCATCACCAGCATCGCCGGGGTGGCCTTCTTCCAGTTCATCGCCCCGTGGTACGGCAACCTGTCCGTGGCCCCGGATTGGCTCCTGGGGCTCATGTTCGGCCTGGGCGGGGTGGCCGGCATCTACCTGGGAGCCCGCTGCCAACGCTTCGTGCCCGCCGTGTGGCTCAAGGCCATGCTGGTGGCGCTGATGCTCTACGTCGGCGGGCGCTACGTGGTTTTATATTTTTTTTAGAAGAAGATGTGGGGGGAACCCCTTTTTTTGAAAAAAAGGGGGCTGCACCCCAAAAAAGCTACGCTTTTTTGGGGACCCCGCGGGTTCCCCCCACACCCCCCTCCTCCAAAAAACTTCATAGTGTTCAGTTGGTTGAGTAGGGCTCATCGGCAAGTCGTAGGGTGTGCCGGAAGTGGGGGAATGGGGAAGTAGGTAGGAATAGCCGGTACACGACACTTTCTACAGGTCCTGGTTGGCTGTTTTTCACACCGGGTGAGGTGGCGGGAAAACAACTCCGCCCCGCCGGGGCGAAAGCCGGGCGGGGCGGTGGCGTCAGGGCGGCGGAGGGGCTAGCTGGCTCCTCGGCCGCCGGCTTGGCCCTCGGGGGAGCCGCCCCGGCGGCTTGGTCCCCTTCCGCCTCGGCGCCCCCTTCCGGAGTGCCAACTGCCGGCGTCCTCAGAACTCCTGTCCCGTCCGGACCGGGAGGCATTTGCGCCCTGGGGCCCCTGCCCCTGTCCGCGGCGTCCCTGCCCCCGGGGTCCCGTGCCGTCTCCCCCAGGCATGATATTTCCTCCTTAGTGGCGACCCCGCGTCGCCGGACCCGGCCAAACGCCGGCCAGCGGAGTTTGCGCGGGGTCTTTTTCCAACT
The DNA here is from genome assembly GCA_020444165.1 of Deltaproteobacteria bacterium. The sequence continues at coordinate 47,421 of JAHLLK010000028.1, forward strand.
ATCACGCTAGCGGCTTGCCCTGGCGCCGTCAAGGTTTTTTTGGCCATATGCTCAAAATCCGGCGGGCGGTCTGGGAGGCCGTAAGCCACCCCGCGCGCACACCGCGCTTGCCAAGCCGCCGGGCAGGAGGCTTACAATATTTCAGGAATGGTTATTTTGGCAGATCACCCGTTGCCGCGAGGCCCCAAGATGTCTGAAGAGATCGTCCTTTACACCGTGCCCAGTACTTGACCCAACTGCCGCTTCACGAAAGAGTTTCTTTCGCATCAAGGCGTCAAGTACACCGAATACAACATCGCCCGCGACAAGGCGGCCATGGAGAAAGCCAAGGAGCTGGCCCAGGGGCAGTTGGTGACCCCGGTGGTGCAGATCGGCGAGGAGGTCATCACCGGCTTTGACCGCAACCGCCTGGTGGCCGCGCTCCAGCGCCTGGGCCTGTACCACGAGGACTGAGGCCCGGCCGGACCGGCGGGGGGCGGGAGGTTCCCGGGCCCGCCCCCGGGGCGCTGGTCCGCCACCGGGGGCTCCGGCCGGGCCGGGCCTTACTTCTTGAGCGCCAGTCCCTCGTGCCAGGCGCGGCCCACCGGCGCGCCCAGGGCCCAATACTTCTTCTGGGGCATGTCAAACAAAATCGGCCGCACCTTGGCCAGGTCCACCTTGCCGTCGGTGAGCACGTCGTGGTCGGCGTGGGACTCCACCACCCGGCCCACGAACACCTCGTGCTGGGGGAACTCCACCACCCGCTCCACCCGGCAGGCCATGACCACCGGGCAGTTCCAGATCAGGGGCGCGTGGGCCAGTTCGCCGTAGAACAGCTCGAACACCCCGGACTTGTCGGTGTTCTTGCCGGTGATCAGGCCGCAGTAGTCGGTCAGGGCCATCTGATCCTGGCTGGGGATGTTCACGCTGAACTCCCCATGCTCCCGGATGCCCGCGTTGGTGTGGTGGATGCGGCCCAGGCCCACGGAGATCTCCTCCATGGTCATGATGCCCACGTGGGCCACGGCCAGGAAGTTGGGCCGCTCGTGCACGTGGGCCCCCACCAGCACGGTGAGAGAGGGATAGAGCAGGTTCTGGGCTCCCAGGTTCTTCTTCATGCCGCCCTCCCGCACCGGCCCCGCCCCAGGGCGCCGGCGCCTGCAAGCATTCACTTCGTTTTAATTGCCAGCCTTTGCCTTAAGAGGTCCCCCCGGATCTCTATTTTTGATTATGCGCCGGCCGAGGCCGGGCCGCGGGGCCGAAAAAAAGCGCCCCCCGAGCGGGGGGCGCCAGCGGCGAAAGGCCGCGCGAAAGCGAACGGAGTTATTTCTGGTCCGACTTGGCCAGTTCCTCTTCCTTCAAGACCCGGCGGAGCACCTTGCCCACCATGGTTTTGGGCAGCTCGGCCCGGAACTGCACCTCGTTGGGCACCTTGTAGTGGGTCATGTTCTCCTTGCACCAGTCGATGATGTCCTGTTCGCTGACCTTGCCCTGGGACTCGGGCTTGAGTACCACAAAGGCCTTCAGGATCTCACCCACCTTGGGATGGGGCAGGCCCACCACGGCCACCTCCAGGATGTCCGGGTGGCTGAACAAATAATCCTCGATCTCCTTGGGGAAGACGCTGTAGCCCTTGTGCTTCACCAGATCCTTGGCCCGGTCCATGATGAAGGTCCAGCCGTCCTCGTCCATGTAGGCCACGTCGCCGGTGTACAGCCAGCCGTCGCGGATGGTGGCCGAGGTCTCCACCGGGCGGTTGAAGTAGCCCTTCATCACCTGCGGGCCCTTGACGCACAGTTCGCCCACCTGATCCGGGCCGTAACCCAGCTCTTTGCTGCCGGTCTCCAGGTCCATGATCTTCACGTCGGTGTTGGGGAACGGCAGGCCGATGGAGCCCAGCTTGCGCTCACCCACAAAGGGGTTGGCGTGGGTCACCGGCGAGGACTCGGTGAGGCCGTAGCCCTCCACCACCTGGGAGCCGAACTTCTGCTCGAATTTGAGTTGCACGTCCCGGGGCAGGGGGCCGGCGCCGGAGAGGCACTTGGTCAGGGGGCTCAAGTCAAACTTCTCCAGGCCGGGGGTGTTGTTGATCTTGTTGAACAACACGGCCACGCCCGGCATGCAGAGCTGGGTGCCCTGGCCCCATTTTTCGATCTGGGCCGCCCATTCCGCCATGCTGTCCGGCGGCTTGGGGAAGAGCAGCATGAAGCCGCCCCGGCACAGGGCCGTGTCCATCACGCAGGTGAGGGCAAAGGAGTGGAACAAGGGCAGCACCCCCACCCAGCCCGCGTCCCGGGGGAAGTCCTCGCCGATCCAGGCCTTGCCCATGTAGGCGTTGGACACCAGGTTCTGGTGGGTGAGCATGGCGCCCTTGGGGGTGCCGGTGGTGCCGCCGGTGTAGATGAGGGCGGCCACGTCCTCGGCCGGGTTCACCTCCACCTGCCGCACGTTGGGGGCGGTGGCCACCATTTTGGTGAACTTCAGGGCGTGGGAGGGCATGTCGGCAAAGGGAATCTTGCCCAGCTTCTTGCCCAGCCACTTCTTCCAGGCCGGCAGGCGCATGAGGTCGGCGATGTTGGTGCCGATCAGGTGCTTGACCTTGGTCTGGTCCAGCACCCGGGCCGCCTCGCCGAACACCGCGTCCAGCACCACCAGGCCCTTGGCCCCGGAGTCGTTCAACTGGTGCTTGATCTCCAGGCCCTTGTAGGTGGGGTTGATGGCGGTGACCGTGACGCCCAGGCGCTGGCAGGCGTAGAAGGCCACCACGAACTGGGGGGAGTTGGGCAGGATCAGGGCCAGGACGTCGCCCCGCGCGAAGCCCAGGCCGGCCAGGGCGGTGGCGAAGCGGTTGACCTTGTCGTCCAACTCCCCGTAGGTCATCACCGAGTCCTGAAAGACTATCGCCTTGTCGCCGGGGTACTTGGCGGCGGTTTCCTTGAGCATCTGACCCAAGCCGATGTTCGGAAAATCCACAATCTTGGGCACGTTGGGCGGCCAGTCCTTATACCACGGGCGGCTGCCGAGATCCTGGGCCATGCTGTCCTCCTGCGAACCTTACCTTAAAGCTGCGGCGTGCGGGCGCCTTACGGAATGGACCTTAAGGGATACAACAAAGTGACTATGAATGTCAATTCATTCAGTAAAAATCCGGACGGCCGGTCGGCGTGCACCTCGGGTATACGTGGTCCGGCGCAACAACCGCAATATACCTGAGAATATTGTCGCGCCTTACCGGGATGACAGTGCGGCGGGGCGGCCGGCAGGCCACGCGCGGCAGGCCCGGGGGCCCGCCCCCGCCCCGGCCCGGGCCGCGGCCCGGGGGCTCAGGGCGCCAGGCGGGTCAGCTCCCCCGCGCGGATGGTCACCGGAAAGATGCCCCCGCCCTGGACCAGGCGCACCATATAGCGCCCCGGGGTCAGGGGCACCTGGCGGCCCGAGGCGAATTCGCCCAGGTTCTCGCCCTTCTCGCTGTCCAGGCGGAAGCGCAGGGGCGGTTGACCCGGATAGGAGGGCAGGTACAAGGCCCCCACCGCGGGCAGCACCAGGTCCTTTTCCTCCCCCGGCTCCAGGGTCAGGGTGAGGGACAGAGGCGGCACGATGTCCACCTCCACCCGGTAGGTCCCGGGCAACAGCCCCAGGGGCGAGCCGGTGTAGCCCTGATGGGGGTGGTCCTCGGTCTGGTTCATCACCGCCTGGAAGCCCACCCGGGTAAAGCCGCCCGGCCCGGGCTGGCGCAGGGTCAGGCGGCTCCGGGGCCCCACGGTGAGCCGTTTCTTGGCCCCGGCCTCCACCTCCACCAGCCAGCTCAAGGGCGGAATCAGGTTCTTCACCCAATAAAACCCGGCCGGCAAATACACGTCCAGGGGCGCCGGGGTGGGGGGCTGCACGATGTGGCCGTCCAGGCGGCGCACCACGGTCAGCCGCCAGTCCAGGTCCTCGCCCCCCGGGCCCCGGGCCGTGACCAACAGCTCGCCCTGCCCGCCGGCCCACAGCCGGGTGATGCCCCGGGCCGCCACCCGGGCCTTGTCCGGCGGCGCCGCCGGCCCCACCCGGCTGGCCAGGGGCCAGATCAGTTCGTACACCCCGGGCAAGAGCTGGATCGGCCGCTGGGGCAGGCCTCGCCGCCAGGCCAGGCGGTCCAGGCGCCGCACCTCGAAGACCTCGGCCAGGGGGTGGTTTTTCTCGTCATACTCCCACACCTCCAAGCCGGAATCGCTCTGGGCCACCAGGAAGGCCCGGTGCAACAGGGTGGGGGTTTCCTCGGGCCGGGGGGAGCGGTAAAGCCCGCCGCCGCCTGAGAGAGCCAAGCCGGCCAGGCCCGGGGGCAGATCCCCCGGCCCCGTGCCCGCGTCCAGGGCCACGACCTGGCAATAGGGCCGGCCGCCGCCCACCGGGAGGCCGGAGGCCTCGCCGGGTTCCAGGGCCTCGGGCCGCGCCGCGGCCACCACCACCACCGCCCCCCGGCCGGCCTTGGCCAGCCAGGCCGCGGCCTGGCGGATGGCCGGGCCCAGTTTCACCCGGCCCCCGGGCGGCGGCAGGCGCAGGCGGAGCGCCTTGAGCTGGGCCGCGGAGGTGGGCTCCACCGCCGTAACCGGGCCCCCGGCCGTGGCCAGCCACAGCCCCGCCGTGACCCCCAGGGGCAGGCTCCGGAGCTCCCGGTCCAGGCTTTCCAGGGCGTTGGCCCAGCGGGTGGTCCCCAGCCAGGGCTGGTTCATGGCGGCCGAGGCCTCCAGCACCACGGCCAGGTGGGAGGGCCGGGTGGGCGAGCTTTGGGCCCGGGCTCCCGGGGCGCCGGCCCCGGCCAGGCAGGCCAGCGCCACCAGCCAGGCCAGGGTCAGGAAACCCCGCCGGAGCCCCACGGGCCTATGAAAAAAGGATGCACGGGACATGGCCCTAACATAGAACCAAGCGCCCGCCGAAGGCAAGGCCGGCGGCCCGGCCGGCCCCTGCGGACCGTGCCCCAGGGGCCGCGCGCGGAAAAAAACCTTGACGCCCGGCGCGGGGCTGGATAGCTTCCTTAGCCCATGGAGGGGGAAAACCAGGCAGCGTCCCGGGAGGAGCTACAGGACTGGCTGGCCCTGCGGTTGATACCCGGGGTGGGCAGCGTGGCTTTTGCCCGTCTTTTGGCGGCCTTCGGCAGCCCCGGCCAGGCCTTGGGCGCCGGGCGGGAGGAGTTGCGCCAGCGGGCGGGTCTGCGCCCGGCCGTGGCCGAGGCGGTGAGCCGCCGGGCGGTAAACCGCGACCCCGCGGCCGAGTTGTCCCGTTTGGAAGATTTGGGCGGTAGACTGGTAATTCTTACCGATACTGTTTATCCTCCATTGTTAAGAGAAATCTTCGCGCCACCCCCGGTGTTGTACGTAAGGGGCGACCTCGCCGGCTGCCGCACCGGGGGGGTGGCCCTGGTGGGCTCCCGCCATACCAGCGCTTATGGCCGCCGCCTGGCCCGGGATTTGGCCCAGGGACTGGCCGCGGCCGGGTTGTCGGTCATCTCCGGCCTGGCCCGGGGCGTGGACGCCGCGGCCCACCAGGCCGCCTTGGAGGCGGGCGGTCACACCGTGGGGGTGTTGGGCTCGGGGCTCAACGTGGCCTACCCGCCGGAGAACGCGGGACTCATGGCCGACATGGCCCGCCAAGGCGCGGTGGTCAGCGAGTTCCCCTTGGACGAGCCCCCCCACCGGGGCCACTTCCCCGTGCGCAACCGGCTCATCTCCGGGCTCTCCCGGGCGGTGGTGGTGGTGGAGGCGGGCACCAGGAGCGGCGCCTTGATCACCGCCCGTCACGCCCTGGACCAAGGGCGGCAGGTGTTCGCGGTGCCCGGGCCGGTCGGCGCACCGCTCAGCCAGGGTTGCAACGAGCTGATCCAGGCCGGTGCGGGGCTGATCACCCGGGCCGCCGACCTCTTGGAGCCGGCGGCCATGGCCGCGCCACCCGCGGCGGGGCGCGAGGAACCGCTTCCGCCCCCAGACGCCGACTTGCCGGCCCCGGCCCGGGAGTTGTTGGAATATTTGAGTCACAGCCCGGTGCACCTGGATGTGCTGGCCCGGGAAAGCGGGCTCAAGCCCCAGGAGGTCACCGCCTTGCTGGTGCTCTTGGAGTTGGCCGGCCGGGTGGTGGCGCTGCCCGGCAAGAATTACGTGCTGAGCTAGGATAATATGGGTAAGTCTCTGTTAATCGTGGAGTCGCCGGCCAAGGCCAAGACCATCAAGAAGTACCTCGGTCCGGACTTCGAGGTGAAGGCCTCGGTGGGCCATGTGGTGGACCTGCCCCCCAATGACCTGGGGGTGGACCTGACGGCGGATTTCGCCCCCAAGTACCAGATCATCAAGGGCAAGGAACAGGTGATCCGCGACCTGAAGAAGGCGGCCACCAAGGCGGACGACATCTACCTGGCCCCTGACCCGGACCGCGAAGGCGAGGCCATTGCCTGGCACATCGCCGAACAGCTGGGCCGGCCTTTGGAGAGCTACCACCGGGTCCTCTTCCACGAGCTGACCAAGAAGGCCATCCAGAACGCGGTGGCGGAGCCCCAGGCCCTGAACGGCAACCGGTACAACAGCCAGCAGGCGCGCCGGGTGCTGGACCGCCTGGTGGGCTACCAGATCTCGCCCCTGTTGTGGGACAAGGTCAAGCGGGGGCTCTCGGCCGGCCGGGTGCAATCCGTGGCCCTACGCCTGGTGGTGGAGCGGGAGCGGGCCATCCAGGCCTTTGAGTCCCAGGAGTTTTGGACCGTTACCGCCCGCCTGGCCGGCGCCGAGCCGCCGCCTTTCCTGGCCCGCTTGGCCAAACTCAAGAACAAGAAGTTCGACCCCAAAAAGGAAGCCGAGGCCCTGGCCGCGGTGGAGGCGGTGCGTTCCGCTCCCTTTGTGGTGGACAAGGTGGTGAAGAAGAAGCGGCAGCAGACCCCGCCGCCGCCCTTCATCACCAGCACCCTGCAGCAGGAGGCCTACCGCAAGCTGGGCTTCGCGCCCAAGTACACCATGGGCCTGGCCCAGCGGCTCTACGAGGGCATGGAGTCCTCCGAGGGCACCGTGGGCCTCATCACCTACATGCGTACCGACTCCACCCGCCTGGCCGCCGAGGCGGTGGACGAGGCCCGCCAGTTCATCGGCCACCGCTTTGGGGTGGAGTATGTGCCGGACAAGCCCCGGGCCTACAAGGCCCGGGCCGGGGCCCAGGAGGCCCACGAGGCCATCCGGCCCACCAGCGCCTTCCGCAGCCCCGAGGACCTGGCCCCCTACCTGAAGAAGGACGAACTGGGCCTCTACCGCCTGATCTGGAACCGCTTCCTGGCCTGCCAGATGGCCGCGGCCCTGTACGACCAGACCCAGGCCGAGATCTCGGCCGGGCCGGCCCTGTTCCGGGCCAGCGGCCAGGTGCTGGTGTTCAAGGGCTTTACCGCCCTGTACACCGAGAGCAAGGACGAGGGCGAGGAAGGCGAGGACGGGAATCAGAAGGACACCGCCCGCCCGGGCGAGGCCCTGCCCCCCCTGAACCAGGGCCAGGTGCTGAACCTCCTGGAACTGTTGCCCAAGCAGCATTTCACCCAGCCGCCGCCGCGCTTCAGCGAGGCCAGCCTGGTGAAGGAGCTGGAGGAAAAGGGCATCGGCCGCCCCTCCACCTACGCGGCCATCCTGAGCACCCTGCAGGACAAGCAGTACGTGCAGAAGGGCGAGCGCCGCCAGCTCATGCCCACCGAGCTGGGCATGCTGGTCAATGACCTGTTGGTGGAGAATTTCCCCCGGATCATGGAGGTGGACTTCACCGCCCAGTTGGAGCAGTTGCTGGACAAGGTGGAAGAAGGCCAGCAGGATTGGCGCCGGCTGTTGGGCGATTTCTACGGGCCCTTTTCCGAGGCCCTGGACCTGGCTCGCACCCAGATGCGCCAGATCAAGGGCAAGGGCCTGATCACCCAGGTGCCCTGCCCGGCCTGCGGCCGGCCCATGGCCATCCGCCTGGGCAAGCACGGCGAGTTCCTGGCCTGCACCGGCTACCCGGAGTGCAAGTCCACCAGCGACTTCAGCCGGGATGAGAAGGGCAACATCGTCCTGGACCAGCCGGCCGAGACCCCGGACATCGCCTGCGACAAGTGCGGCTCGCCCATGCAGCTCAAAAAGGGCCGCTACGGGCCTTTCCTGGCCTGCACCGCCTACCCGGCCTGCAAGAACATCCTGCCCTTGGACAAGGACGGCAAGCCCGCCCCGCCGCCGGAGCCCCAGAAGCTGGGCGAGAAATGCCCCAAGTGCGGCGGCGAGCTGGTGATCAAACCCACCCGCTCCGGAGGGCGCTTCATCAGCTGCGCCAACTATCCGTCGTGTGACTATTCCCGGGGCCTGCCCACGGGAGTGCCCTGCCCCCAGTGCGGCGGCCAGCTCACCGAAAAGCAGTCCCGCCGGGGCAAGGTGTTCTACGGCTGCGAAAATTACCCCAAGTGCGAGTTCGCCACCTGGGACCGGCCCCTGCCCGAGGCCTGCCCCTCGTGCGGACATCCCTTCCTGTCCTACAAGAACACCAAGAAGGGCCCCCTGGTCCGCTGCCCCGATCCCAAGTGCCGCTACTCCCGGCCGGCCGAGGAAGGCGAGTAAGGCAAGCCGCCGGGGTCCCGCCCCGGCCGGCCGTGGCCCCCGCCTCCGTGGCTCCCGGGCGGCGGCGCCGGTGATCCGCCTGAGCTTCCCCTGGGCGGGAAGCCTCTTCAGCGGCCCCCGGCCGGCTCCCGCCCCTGGTCCAAAAGGCTCCGCACCTTTTCCAAAAGATCGGCCACCCGGTAGGGCTTGGTCACCAGATCGGTGCCGCCCAGTTCCTGGATGGTCTGGACCACGCCTTCGCCGGCGTATCCCGTGGCCACCAGCACCCGGGCCTCCGGCCGCAACTCCTTGATGGCTTCCAGGCATTTGAGACCGCCCATGCCGGGCATGCTCAGATCCAGGACCACCAACTGGATATCGACCCCCTCCTGGAACAGGCCCAGGGCCTCCTCGCCGCTCTCGGCCGTGAGCACCTGGTAGCCCTGGCTCGCCAGGATCTCCCGGCAGGTCAGCAGGATGTCCGGCTCGTCATCCACCAGGAGCACGGTTTCCTGGCCCCGGTAGTCCCGGGGCGGGGCCTTGGCCGCCTTTCCCGGACCGGCGCCCCGCTCCCGGCTCACCGGCAGGTACACCGTGAAGGTGGCGCCCCGGCCCGGGGCGCTCTGGCAGAAGATGCGGCCCCCGTGGTTGGTGACGATGCCGTAGGCCGTGGACAGCCCCAGGCCGGTGCCCTCACCCTGGGGTTTGGTGGTGAAGAACGGCTCGAACACGTGGCTACGGGTGGCCTCGTCCATGCCCACCCCGGTGTCCGACACCTCCAGCACCACGTAGTCCCCCGGGGCCAGGCCCGGGGGCAATATCTCCGGCTCCTGGCGGCTGGAGACCTGTCGGGTGAGGAATTGCAGGACGCCCCCCTGGGGCATGGCCTGGGCCGCGTTGTTGCCCAGGTTCAGGAGCACCTGCTCCAGCTGGGCGGCGTCGCCCCCCACCTCCGGGAGATGGGGCTCCAGCTCGGCCCGCACCTCGATCATGCGCGGCAGGGCGTGCCCCAACACCTTCACCGTCCGGGCCACCTCCCGGTTCAAATCCACCCGCTGCCGGCCGGCCTCGGTTCGCCGGGCCAGGGAAACCAGGCTCTTGATCAGGCCCGCGGCCCGGCCGATGGAGTCGTTCACCTGCTCCAAGCGCTGCCGGCTCTCGGGCGGCAGGCTCTCTACGCCCAGGACCAGCTGCACGTAGCCGGAGATCACCTGGAGCACATTGTTGAAATCGTGGGCTATGCCGCTGGCCAGCATGCCCAGGGCCTCCAACTTCTGGGACTGGTAGAGCTGCTCTTGGAGCTGGGCCAGGTCCTTTTCCGCCTGCAGCCTTTGGGTGATGTCCTCATAGATGATGAACTGCCGGCCCGAGGGGGTGGTCACCGGCCGGAACAGCACCGTCTTCTGCTCGCCGGTTTTGGTGGTCACCAGAAAGGTGCGGGGCCGCACCTCCCCCAGCCGGCTGCCCTCCAGGTCCTTTTGCCAGTGCTCCAGGGCCTCCTGACGCGCCGCGGGGTCGGGAAAGGCCAGGTTGAACCAGTCCTTGCCCCGGGGTATGTCCGTGAGGGTGTAGCCGAAGATCTTTTGGAAAGCCGGGTTCAGATACTCGTAGTAACCGTCGGGGGTGATGAGGCTGAGGCCCAGGGGCGACTCCTCGCTCAGGATGCGGAAGCGCTCCTCCGACTCGGCCAGGGCCTGCTCGGCCAATTTCCGCTCGGTGGTGTCCACCTCCACCCCGTCCCAGATCACGCTGCCGTCCGGCTGGCGGCGGGGGGTGGAGGCCAGGTCCAGCCAGGCCAGGCGCCCGCTGGGCAGGCGGCACTGCACCTCGGCCCGGAAGGGGGTGTGGTCCCGGACGGCGGCCAACTCAGCCGCGGCCAGGCGCAGCAGGTGGTCCGGCAGTATCTGGTCGTAGAGGGCGGAGGGGTCGGCCATAACCTCCTCCACCGTGACCTCGTGCAGGCGCTCCACGTTGCCGCCCACATAGGTGAACCGCCGGCGCCCGTCCGGATGGACCACCGCCTGGTACACCATGACTCCCGGCAGGTTGTCGGCCAACTGCCGGAGCATCATCTCGTTCTCGGCCAGGGCCAACTCGCTCTGCCGCTGCTCGGTCACGTCGCTGCCCACGCACAGGACCTCCAAGAGCCCCCCGTCCGGCCCGGACAGGGCCCGGCTGTTCCAGGCCACCCAGACCCGGCTGCCGTCCCGGGTCAGGTGCTCCCGGACCAAGGCCTGGCCCCGGCCCGGCGAGGCCAGCTCGGCCGGCAGCGCGCACCCCGCCGCCTCCCCGGCCTCCCCGGGGGAGGCGCAGATCTCCTGGAACGGCCGGCCCACGGCCTCCTCCAGGCTGTAGCCAAAGAAGCCCTGGCCGAATTCGTTCAAGAAGGTCAAACGCCCCTGGGGGTCCAGTTGCAAGATGATGCTGCCCGCTCTCTCCACCAGATCGCGGTACTTGCGGGCAATGGCCTCCTGGGCGGCCATGGCCTGGGAGAGCTGGGAGGTGCGGCGGGACACCCGGGTGTGCAGGGAGCGGTTCCACACGGCCAGGCCCAACAACAGCGCCAGGCCGCCCGACAGCGCGTAGAGAATGTAAACCGCCTGGGCCGGGTTCACCCCCAGGTCGGCGCCCCGCCACTTGCGGTCAATGGCCTGGTACTCCGCGGGGGTCACCTGGGCGAAGCCCTCCTCCACCCGGGCCAGGAGCGCCGCGTGGTCCAGGGTGACCGCCCGGCAGAACTCGCCGGTGTACAGGGGCGGGGTGTGCCGGAACTCGCCTTCCAGGTTCAGCTTGTACAGGTAATAGGCCGCCGGGGGCAGATCCGCGCAAAAGACCTTGACCTCGCCCCGGCCCGCCGCCGCGACCAGTTCCTCATAGCTGGGATAGAGCTTGAACTGGGTGAGGCCGGCCGCCTCCAGCACGCCGCGGCAGGCGTCGCCTTCCTTGATGCCCACCGTGAAGCCCTGCAGGGAGCTGGCCCCGCTGATGCCCCCGATCTCCCGCCGGAAGAACACCGGCACCTCGATCGCGGCGTAGGGTTTGGTGAACTTCAGCCAAGCGCCGCGCTCCGGGTTGGCAAAGATGGTGTCGATGACCTGGGCCCGGCCTTCGGCCATAAACAATTGGGCCCGGGCCCAGCTCATGGCCCTCAGCTCCACCCGGATGCCGGTGTGCCGCTCCCACAGCCGCCACTGGTCCACCACGATGCCCTGGAGCCGGCCCGCAGCGTCCCGGAAGATGAAGGGGGGATAGTTGTCGTCGGCCACCACGGTGATGACCGGAGGGATGGCGGACGGGTCCAGCCCCGCCCCCAGGGCGCCGGAAAGGGGGACCAGAACCCCCAGGACCACTACCAGCCAGGAAAGAAGCCTTGCGCGACACTTCATCCGGTTCCGCCTGGCAAGATGTTTGTGGGCAGGCTCGGGCCACGCGTCCGGGGGATTGCCGCCAGCCGCCCTGGCCGAGCGGCCGGGCATCCCCCATGTATCTTAGCCGGAGGCTCTCTGCGCGGGGCAGAAATCAGGCGTTGGCCGCCGGCCCGAAGCGCAACATCTCCACTTTGCTCAAGGCCAGGCCGATTTCCCGGCACAGGCCGGCCACGGCCTTGTTGGAAAGGAACGAGGTGTTTTTCAGAATCTGGGGCGTGGCGTAGATGGCCATGACCAGCTCCCGGGCGGCCCGCCCCCGCTCGCCGGACTGCAGGCTCAACAGCACCTTGTCCAGCACCGGGTCCCCGGTGGCCCCACCCTGGGTGCGGCGGGCCCGGCCCTTGGCCACCAAAATGCCGAAGATCTTGCCCAGGGTCTGCATGCGCGGTTCGCTGCGCTTGAGCATGATGGGGTGCAGGCGTTCGGTAAAGGCCAAAACGGCCTCGCTGGCGTGTTCGTCAAAACGCAGAAAGAAGGCGGGCAGCTTGGAGGCCAGGCGGAACATCTGCTGGATGACCTGGCCCTCCTTGCCTTCGGCCAAAAGCCGCTCCAGCTCGCGGCTGGCTTGGTGGCAGGCCAGGTCCACCGGATCCTCGTTGAGCTTCATCTGCTGGTAGGCCACGCTGAACAGCTTGATGCCCCGGGACAAGAGCGGGGCGATGATCTTGTTGTGGTAGAAGTTGGCCTGGGTGGGCAGTTCGGGGTCCTCCATCAGGGCTTCCACCGCGGCTCCCAGGCTGTCCTTGTCCAGGATGGCGATCTCGGGTGATTGGGATTCCCGGAGTTCGAAGGCCTTGCTCTGCTGGGCCACGGCCAGGTTGAACAGCACCACACCCCGGAAGGGCGGGTTCAGGGACAACAGCCGCTTGTAGATGCGGATGGCCCGCTCGTTGTCCGCCTTTTGGCGGAGCTGGGTGCCGATGTGGTTGAGCTTGGTGCAGGCCCGGACGAAATAGTCCGGGTTCTGGGCGGCCTGAAGAAGGTCCCGCTCGGCCTGGTTCACGTCGCCCTCGAAAAAGGCCACCATGGCGAACTGGATCAGGTACTCCGGGCTGACCACGGCCCCCTTTTGCACCTGCTTTTGCAGGGTCTTGGCGGCCAGGCTCACCATTTCCCGGAAGTAGGGGTTGTTCTCGCCCAGGGTGCCCGAAAGCCCCAGGTTCAGGATGGATTCGGAGATGCCGGCCACCAGGTCGCGCCGCCGCTCGGCCTGCTCGGCCGGGTCGATGGTGCAGATGGTCTCAGCCTTGTCGATGGCGATCTGGAACGACTCCAGGGCTTCCTTCAAGTAGGTCTCGGCCTTGGCCTTGTCCACCGGCTGCCCGTCCTGCTGCGCCCGCAGGACCATGTCCTTCACCTGGCTCACCCGCATCTGGGCGATTTCCTGGTTGGGCGTGGGCAGGTCCTGGGCCACGGACTCGGCGTCCTTGAACATCTGCATGGCCGGGACGTACTTCTTCTTGCGCACCAACAGCCGGCCGCCTTCCAGATAGGCGTCCGGCTCGGTGGGCAACAGGTCGATGGCCTTGCGGCACAGGGCGATGGCCTTGTCGTACTCCTGGGCCGCCTTGAGGCGCTGCACTTCATTCAAGAGCAGCTCCACTTCGGCCTGGCGCGCCCGGAGGTCCTCGGCGGTCTTGAAGTCCTTGAACTGGGCCAGCTTGTCGGTCTTGTGGAGGAAGTACTCCAGGAAATAGAAATGCAGCTCCTGGGACCGTTCCTCCAGGAGGGTGTCGGCGGCCACCTTGCGGGCTTGGGCCCGCATCATGAAGGCGGCCATGACGCCAAAGGGGAACAGGTCCTTCAGGATGCGCTCCCGGACATCGGTGTCCTGGGGCGCCACGAAGATGGGCACACACTTGGCCAGGATCTCACTGGGCTTGTTGGTGGAACTGTGCAACAGCGAGGCCACCCCGCCGTAAAAATCCTGGAAATTGAGGTCCTCGTAGGATTCGCCGCTCAGGGTGCGGTGGTGCTGGGCCGGATGGTTGACCAGCAGCACCCCGTCGAAGTTCATCAGCTCGCCGAAAAGCTGGCGCATGGCCTGGAAATAATTGTGATCTACCTTGAGGATGGTTACTTGCTTGAAGCCCAGATGGTCCAACGCCATGACCACCTGCCGCTGCAACACGGCATCAGCCATGAACAGCCGCAAGGGGGTTTGGAAATACGGCGCCAGGGGATTTGAACTCTCGAAGCCCGAGGAGTCCGACGTCCCTGGAAAAGACTGCGTCAGGGCCATGGGGTTAATTTACCCACGAGATCAACTAGTTGTTTCAATTGGGTCAGGTAGCATAGAGATAGAACACAGCCTTTTTTATTATCACGAGCGAGGCATTACGGTCAACTGGCCTGACGCCGGGGGCGCCGGTCTAATTTCACAACTATTTCACAGGCCAATCACAGCCATTTCCTGCGCCGGAAGAACCACAGCATGGCCCCCACCACCAGGGCCATGACCAACAGCACCGCGGGGTAGCCCCAGCGCCAGTCCAGCTCCGGCATGTACTTGAAATTCATGCCATAAAGCCCGGCCAGGAAGGTCAAGGGGATAAAGATGGTGCTGATGATGGTCAGCACCTTGATCACCTGGTTCATGCGGTTGCTGATATCGGTCAGGGCCAGGTCCATCATCACGGCCAACTGGTCCCGGATGGATTCGGCGGCGTCAATGACGTGCACCAGATGATCGTAGAGGTCCCGCAGATAAGGCAGGGTGGTCTCGCTGAGCAGGGGGCTGCGGCCGTGCAGGAGCTGGCCCACCGCCTCCCGGAGGGGCCAGATGGCCCGGCGCACCTTCAGGCCCTCGCGCTTGAAGCGGTAGATGGCGAGCGGCAGATCCTGCCCCTCGGGACCGGGCCCGCTCTGCACCTGCTCCTCCAGGCGGTCCAACTCTTCCTCCAGGTCTTCCAACAGGGCAAAGTAGCTGTCCACCACGCTGTCGGCCAGGGCGTAGGCCAGGTAGTCGGCGCCCAGGCCGCGGGCCCGGCCCCGCCCGGCCGTGAGCCGCTGGCGCACTGGCGCCCAGGGGTCTTCCTCCTCCACAAAGGACAAGACCCAGCCCTGGCCGAAGACCAGGCCGATCTGTTGATCCTTGAGGCGCATGTTCTGGGGATCAAAGGACAGCCGCCGGAGCACCATGAGAATATGGTCGCCGTAATCGTCCACCTTGGGGCGTTGCAGGGTGTTGGCCAAATCCTCCACGGCCAGGGCATGCAGGCCGAAGGCCTCCCCCACCCGGGTGAGGAGTTCCAGGTCGTGCACTCCCGACACCTGCACCCACAGGACCCCGGGCCTGGGGGCGGCCTGGGCCCGGGATTGGTGGGCCTCCACCAGCTCCCAGCCGCCTTCCTCCACTCCGGTCGCGTCGAAGCGGAGCGCGGTGAGGCTGGCCGGTTCCGGGTGGGGCGGCCCCACGTGCACCAGGGTGCCCGGCGGCAGGGCTATGGTCGATTTCACGCTGTGCTTCTTGCGCATGCTCCCCCGGTTCCCCCCGGCTCCCGGCTCTCCCGCCCCCGCCCGGCCCCGCGGCGCTCCCGGGGCCTGGGGGCGGGGCCTACCCCTGGGGCCATCCTAGCAGGGCGTTGAAAAAGACCCTCCATGGCCTTTTTCAACCCATCTTGGCAAAAGCGTCGTTTTGCCAAGATGGACA
>JAHLLK010000173.1 GCA_020444165.1 Deltaproteobacteria bacterium
CAGGAAAGGATATCGGGCTTACCACCCGGTGGACCATCATGGCGGAACTGAAACGTCTTGGGGTAGAGATCCTGACGGAAACGAAAGTGGTGGGCATCACACCGGAAGGAGTACGGACAGAGAAGAAAGACGGCGCCGATTTCCTCACAGCGGATACGGTGGTAATCGCCGCAGGGTCCAGGTCCGAGAACAGCCTTGCCGCACTGCTCGAAGGCGTAGTCCCTGAAATTCATGTGGTCGGGGACGCCAAATCGCCTCGAAATGCCCTGGCCGCCATTCGGGAAGGATTTGAAGCGGGACTTCAGGTGTAGCCCGTCCTTATTTGAAAAGAATCGGGACGCAGATTTCCGCGGATACACGCAGAGAATACAGACTGTAAAAAATCTGATAAAATCTGAGCACATCTGCGTCCTCAAGAGAACCTTTTTATGAATCTTTTCCTTTTTGCTGTTCTGGCGATTCTCATCGGGGACTTCCTGCTGAATCTTGTGGTGGAGATCCTTAATGTACGCCATCTTAAAACCGCTCTTCCTCAGGAGTTTGAAGGCTGGTATGATGGAGAAAAATACAGGAAATCGCAGGAATATCTGAAAGAGAACACCCGGTTTGAACTTTTTTCCAATTCCATCACAACCCCTGTCGTCATCGGATTTATTCTTCTGGGGGGCTTCAATTACGTGGATCAGTTCGCCCGTGGATTCGACTACGGGCACATTGTAACGGGACTGATTTTTGCCGGCATACTCCTTTTTGCTTCTCAAATACTGGATCTTCCTTTTTCCATCTACAAGACTTTCGTCCTGGAAGAAAAATACGGGTTCAATAAAACCACCCCGAAGACGTTTGTACTCGATATTCTGAAAAGCTGGGGGCTCGCCGTCGTACTGGGAAGCCTCCTTTTTTCCGGAATTCTCTGGTTCTTTGAGCATGCCGGTCCTCTCGCATGGTTTTACTGCTGGATCGCCCTCACGCTTTTTCAGTTGTTTCTTCTGTTCATTGCTCCGGTTGTGATTATGCCGATTTTCAATAAATTCGTGCCCCTGGAAGAGGGGGCGCTGAAAACGGCCATTCGTGAATATGCGGAAGAACAGGGATTTAAAATGAAGGGAGTTTTCTCCATGGACGGTTCAAAGCGATCCACCAAATCCAATGCGTTTTTTACCGGATTCGGCAGATTCAGGAGAATTGTGCTCTTCGATACTCTGATTGAAAAGCACACAGTCGATGAACTGGTATCGATCCTCGCCCACGAAATCGGGCATTATCGGAAAAAGCACATTTTGAAATCGATTCTGATTTCCATTCTGACAATGGGACTCATGTTTTATATTCTTTCCCTGTTCATAAACAATCAAGGGCTGTTTGCCGCATTCGGCATGCAGGAAACATCCATTTATGCGAGCCTCTTCTTTTTTGGATTTCTCTACGCGCCCATCGAGATGGTTGTTGGAATCTTAGGGAACATCCTTTCTCGAAGACATGAGTACGAGGCGGATGCCTACGCTGTAACGACCACACACAAACCAAAGTCCATGATCACGGCCTTGAAAAAGTTGAGTGTGGACAATCTTACCAACCTGACGCCTCATCCCTTGAAAGTTTTTCTTGGCTACAGCCACCCGCCTGTTTTGGAGAGGATCAGGGCGATTGACCGCTTGCAGGGATGAGACGAAGATCAGTGAATCCATATTCCCCATGCCCTCATTCAATGACATATTAAAAAAGGTCTTGACGACTGCGACGCGGTATCGCATGTTCGAAAAGAAGGACCGGGTAGTGGTTGCCGTTTCAGGTGGAGCGGATTCCGTCTGTCTCCTGCGAGTGCTGTATGAACTGCGCAAGGCGCTCGGGATCGATCTGATGGTGTGCCATTTTGACCATGGCCTTCGACCTGAAGAGGACGAAGAAGAAACCAGGTTTGTTCGAAACCTCGCGGAATCGTTTGATCTGCCTTTTGTAACGGAAAAAGCGTCGGGGGAACTCAGGGCAGGGGGGCGCTCCCTGGAAGAAACGGCCCGTAACCTGAGGTACGTCTTTCTGGAAGAGGTGATGCATCACTATTCCGCACAGAAGATTGCCGTGGGCCATACCCGCGACGATCAGGCGGAAACGGTACTCATGAGGCTGCTCAGAGGGAGCGGAACCTCCGGTCTTTCGGGCATTCCCCCGGTGAGGGACGGGGTCATCGTACGACCGCTTATTGATCTTACGCGAGAAGAGATTGTGGAATACCTGTCGCGGACGGGATTGGGTTATGTCACGGATTCTTCCAATCTGGACACGACCCTGTTGCGGAATGATATCCGTCTGGACATTCTTCCTTTTTTAAAAGAACGACAGCCGGAACTTGTGAAAATTCTGGGAAGGACCGCGGAGATCCTGAGAGAAGAAAGGGAATGGTTGGAAGCGGAAGCAAAGGAATGGATATGTCTGCAGGGGCAGGTGGGGCCTTTTCAGGAAGTCGCCATTCCCCTGAATGAATTCAACAGTCTGTGCAAAGCCAAACAAAACCATGTTGTACGGGAGGCGTTAAAGATCTCGGGCGGCAGCCTGCGCAGGATTACAAGCGAAAATATCGAGGCCATGAAAAGGGTCGCGCGGGGAGAGAACCCCCATGCCCGCATAGCGCTTCCGGGGGCGCAAACATTCAGAAGGGTCTATGATCATTTAATTTTCTCAGCAAAAAAAGCAGAAGAAACGGGCGATTTTTTTCTCCTGATCGATAAGCAGGGGGTGTTCCGGCTACAGCAGCCGCCCTGGACCATCACTATTGTCGAGTATCCTCGCGTTGATTCCGAACCGATGACGGAGTCTTCGGAAAGCGCTTTTTTTGACGCCGATCGAATTACGTTCCCTTTGACGGTTAGAAATATCAGGCAGGGAGACCGCTTCATTCCACTTGGAATGAAGGGGCATAAGAAGCTCAAAAATTTCTTTATCGACGGCAAAATTCCCGCTGAAGAAAGAAGAACCATTCCGCTTCTTTTGACGGGCGACCAAATCATGTGGATTTGCGGCTATCGCATGGATGACCGTTTCAAGGTAACGCCCCAAACGAAAAAATTGTTGCAGGTGGATTTTCAAAGATTCGAAGATCCAAACAACTCAACCACTCAACTACTCAACCACTCAACCATTTGACAAGATACCCATGAAACATACCCAGGACCGGGAACCGGTAGTTGTCCCCATTGACGGAACGCTTGACCTTCATACGTTTTCCCCGAAGGACATTCCTTCCCTGGTGGACGAATATATTCGCGCGGCCATGGAAAACGGCATCTATGAGATAAAGATCATTCACGGAAAAGGGAAGGGCGTTCTTCGAAGAATGGTCCATTCCAGACTGGAAAAAAATGCCCATGTGGTTGATTTCAGGCTGGATGCAGGGCCGTCTGGTTGGGGCGCCACGACGGTTACTCTGCGCTGAGGACTTCTTTGGGCTTTTTTGAAAAGAACGGCGCAAACTTCAGCAAGAGCAATATTCCGGGAATGGCCAGCAGTGTGCAGAGAATGAAAAATCCTGCCCAACCCATCCCTTCCGCAAGATATCCGGTCGGAGCGGAAGCAAGAACCCTCGGAACTCCCATGAGACTGCTGAGAAGGGCGTACTGGGTTGCGGTGAATTTTTTGTTCGTGATGCTCGCCATGAATGCCACGAAGGCGGCTGTTCCCATGCCGCTGCTGAGATTCTCAAAGGCGATGACCCCCGAAAGCATCACGATATCATGCCCAGTGCGTGCCAGGAGCGCAAATCCGGCGGTGGATACGGCCTGCAGAAAACCAAAAACCCAGAGAGCCCGGTTGATCCCCATGCGAATCATGGCGATGCCGCCGATGAGGCTGCCTGCAATCGTGGCCCAGAAACCGAACAGTTTCACCACGGACCCTATTTCCGTTTTCGAGAATCCCACATCCAGATAGAAGGGAATGGTCATGGCGCTGGCCATTGTGTCCCCGACTTTATAGAAAAGGATAAATGCCAGCATCCAGAACGCATCCCGGCGATGAAAATAGTCCAGAAGAGGCTCGATAACAGCCGCTTTGAGGCTTTCAGGGGGGGCGTCCTCAACCTTTGGTTCCCGGGCGGCGAAAGTGGTCGCAATGCCCGGCAGCATGCATAAAGCCATGATCCCATACACCACGGGGAAGGAGAGGGCGTCCGCCAGGATCAATCCGCCCCCCGAAGCAAGAAGCATTCCTACCCTGTACCCATTCACGTACAGGGATGCACCCAGCCCCAGTTCTTCGTCGGACAGGTCTTCCCTGCGATAGGCATCCACTACAATATCCTGTGAGGCGCTGAAAAAGGTCACGGTAAAAGCGGTTATCGCAACCAGCAGGGGACTTTTTCCGGGATCCGTCAAGGCAAGCGCGGCAATGGACACAGCCAGAGCAATCTGGCTCAGCAGCAGCCAGCCCCTTCGACGCCCCAGGAAAGGAAGCGTAAAACGGTCAAAGAGCGGAGCCCAGAGGAATTTTACGGTATAGGGGAGGCCTACGAGAGCCATCATGCCGATCACATGAAGGTCCACCCCCTTCTCTTTCATCCAGGCCTGAAGCAGTGTGATGGTCAAAAGAAGGGGGAGACCGCACGAAAAACCCATAAGAAGGGCTGCAAGCATTCGGCCGCTGAAGAGAACCCTCAGTATGGGTTTGCTTTTTTTCTCAGGCACGTTTTCTGCTCTCGATTCGGTCATGGTTTTCCGCTGCGTAAAGGACGCGAGTGTGTTATTATGGGCGCAAATTTGCCATCATATTCATTTTTTTTTAAGCGATCAAAGCACAACCCAAAGACATACCCCTATAAACCATGGCCCAGGAAAAGACAACCTCAAATCCCGCTCGCCCCACCCGATGGCGAGGCTTTCTCCGATGGGTGGAAGGGCTTTGGCCTCACTGGCCCATGGCTGCGGCCATTGTGGCGAGCGGCAGTATAAATGTCCTGAAAAGCCTCAGGTTCGACCTCTTGCCGTTCGGTCAGTTCAATCCCCTCATGGGGTTGGGAAAATCGCTGGCCATTCTTGCCAACAGCACCCAGGCCATTCTGGGAATAGGGCTTGTGCTGGTAGGACTGGGACTGCTCAGACGGCTTGCGGCCGCCTGGTCGTTCGGCGTGATCCTTCTACTGGTGACGCTGGGCGTTGATCTGTCCCAGCAGCACTGGAATCGAAGCCTTATCTTGCCTGGTGTGCTGCTGCTGGCCATGCTCGTGCTGAGGCGGCACTTTAGTCGTCAGACCGATCTGGCCAATTATGCCATCTCACTGACCGGCATTTTTTCCATTCTCGCTTATGGG
>JAHLLK010000146.1 GCA_020444165.1 Deltaproteobacteria bacterium
GATGATCCTGGGCGGCGGGCCCAACCGCATCGGCCAGGGCATCGAGTTCGACTATTGCTGCGTGCACGCCTCCTTCGCGCTCAGGGAGATGGGCATCGAGTCCATCATGGTCAACTCCAACCCCGAGACCGTGTCCACGGACTACGACACCTCGGACAAGCTCTTCTTCGAGCCCTTGACCCTGGAAGACGTGCTGAACATCTATGACAGCGAGCGTCCCGACGGGGTCATCGTGCAGTTCGGCGGCCAGACCCCCTTGAACCTGGCCGTGCCGCTCATGCAGGCCGGGGTGCCGATCCTGGGCACCAGCCCGGACGCCATTGACCGGGCCGAGGACCGGGACCGCTTCTGCGACCTGTTGCGCCTTTTGAACCTGCGCCAGCCGGACAACGCCACGGCCAAATCGCCCGAGGAGGCGGTGGTCATCGCCGAGCGCATCGGCTACCCCGTGGTGGTGCGGCCCAGCTACGTCTTGGGCGGCCGGGCCATGGAGATCGTGTACGACCGGGACAGCCTCATGCACTACATGACCACCGCGGTGGAGGCCAGCCCGGACCACCCCATCCTCATCGACAAGTTCCTGGAAAGCGCGGTGGAGATCGACGTGGACGCGGTTTCCGACGGCGAGACCTGCGTGGTGGCCGGCATCATGCAGCACATCGAGGAGGCCGGGGTGCACTCCGGCGACTCGGCCTGTGTGCTGCCCCCCCACACCCTGAAGCCGGCCATGTTGGAGGAGATCAAGGCGGCCACCCGGGCCCTGGCCTTTGAGCTGGGGGTAAAGGGTTTGATGAACATCCAGTTTGCGATCAAGGATGGGCTGCTTTATCTTCTGGAGGTGAACCCCCGGGCCAGCCGCACCGCGCCCTTTGTGTCCAAGGCCACCGGCATCCCCTGGGCCAAGGTGGCCACCAAGGTCATGATGGGCGTGAGCCTCAAGGCGCAGGGCATCACCACCGAGGTGACGCCCCGCCACTTTGCCGTGAAGGAGTCGGTGTTCCCCTTTGTGCGCTTCGGCGGGGTGGACCCGGTGCTGGGCCCGGAGATGCGCTCCACCGGCGAGGTGATGGGCATCGACCGCACCGTGGGCCTGGCCTTCGCCCGCAGCCAATTGGGCGCCGGCCAAAAATTGCCCGTAAAGGGCAAGGTGTTCATCAGCGTGGCCGACGAGGACAAGGGGGCGGTGGTGCCGGTGGCGGCCAAGCTGTTCCGCCTGGGGTTCGAGATAGTGGCCACCAAGGGCACCCACGCGGTGCTTTCCGGGGAGGATATTCCCAGCGAACGGGTGTACAAAGTAAGCGAAAGCCGCCCCCATGTGGTGGACCACATGAAAAGCGGGCAGATCGACTTGGTGATCAATACCGCCAAGGGCAAAGGACCGGCCAGCGACGCCTATCTCATTCGCCGCACCGCCCTGGATCGGGGCATTCCCTATATCACCACCATCGCGGCGGCTCTGGCCACGGCCGATGCCGTAGAGGCTCTTATAAAAAGCGACCATCTCACCGTCACCCCCCTGCAGGACTACTACCGCGCCGGGCGCGAGGCAGACGGGGGGCGTTAGGTTTATAAGGGACTAGAAGTCTCATGAATCTTTTCCTCGACGACGGACCCAAGGATCACTGCGGCGTATTCGGGGTCTACGGCCATCCCGACGCCGCCCGCCTCACCTATTACGGGCTCTACGCCCTGCAGCACCGCGGCCAGGAATCGGCCGGCATCGTGGTGAGCGACGGCAAGATGCTCCGGGAGAAGCGGGCCATGGGCCTGGTGCACGACGTGTTCAGCGAGCGCGACCTGGGCAAGCTCACCGGGCACATGGCCAACGGCCACGTGCGCTACTCCACCACCGGCTCCTCGGTGCTGGGCAACGCCCAACCCTTCATCATCAACTACGCCGGGCACAGCCTCTGCGTGGGCCACAACGGCAACCTGACCAACGCCCTGACCCTCCGGCGGCACCTGGAGCGGGAAGGCTCCATCTTCCAGACCAGCATGGACTCGGAAGTGGTGATGCACCTGTTGGCCCGGCACATCCACCTGGGTTTCGAGGAGGCCTTGATCAAGGCCCTGGAGCAGCTCCGGGGGGCCTACAGCTTCATATTCATGACCGAGGACACCCTGGTGGCGGCCCGGGATCCCCAGGGCTTCCGGCCCCTGTGCCTGGGCATGCTGGGCGACGCCTACGTGCTGGCCAGCGAGACTTGCGCCCTGGACCTCATCGACGCCCGCTTCCTCCGGGAAGTGGAGGCCGGCGAGGTGCTGTTCATCAACAAGCAGGGGCTCACCAGCGTGAAGCCCTTCCCGCCCCAGCGCCACGCCCACTGCATCTTCGAGTTCATCTACTTTGCCCGGCCGGACTCCACCATCTTCGCCCAGACCGTGTATCAGGTGCGGAAGCGCCAGGGCGCCCAACTGGCCAAGGAGTTCCCCGACCTCACCGCCGATTTCGTCATGCCCTTCCCGGACAGCGGCAACTACGCCGCCCTGGGCTACGCCCGGGCCGCCGGCATTCCCTTTGAGATGGGCATGATCCGTAACCACTACGTGGGCCGCACCTTCATCCAGCCCAGCCAGGACATGCGGGACTTCGGGGTCCGGGTGAAGCTGAACCCGGTCAAGGAGCTGATCCAGGGCCAGCGGGTGACCATCGTGGAAGACTCCATCATCCGGGGCACCACCACCCGGGCCCGCGTGGCCAACATCCGCCAGGCCGGGGCCCAGGAGGTGAACATGCTGGTGTCCTGCCCGCCCCACCGCTTCCCCTGCCACTACGGCATCGACTTCTCCACCAAGGGCGAGTTGATCGCCTGCCGTCACCGGGTGGAGGAGATAAAGAACATGCTGGACCTGGACTCCCTGGGCTACCTCTCGGTGGAGGGCCTGTTGGAGAGCACGGCGGCCAACCGCGAAGGCTTCTGCCTGGCCTGCTTTGACGGCCAATATCCCGTGCCCATCGAAGAGGGCCAGGGCAAGTTCTGCCTGGAAGGCGCGGCTTGAGCAGCGTGCTGAAAACCGCCCGCGAGGTCCTGGCCATCGAGGCCGAGGGCATCATCCGCCTGCAGGAGCGGCTGAACGGCAACTTTGAGCAGGCGGTGGACATGATCCTGGCCGCCTCGGGCAAGGTCATCGCCACGGGCATCGGCAAGAGCGGCATCGTGGCCCGCAAGATCATGGCCACCCTGAACTCCACCGGCACCACGGCTATTTATCTCCACCCGGTGGAGGCCCTGCACGGTGATCTGGGCATGGTGCATCCCGGGGACGTGGTCATCGCCCTGTCCCACTCCGGCCACACCCAGGAGATGGTGATGCTGGTGCCCCACTTCAAGGACCACGGGGCCCAGGTGGTGGCTTTCACCGGCGGCCTGGACTCCCCCCTGGCCCGGGCCTCGGACCTGGTGGTGGACTGCGGGGTGGAGCGCGAGGCCTGTCCCCTGGGCCTGGCCCCCACGGCCTCCACCACCGCGGCCCTGGCCATGGGCGACGCCCTGGCCGTGGTGCTCATGGAAAAGCGGGCCTTCAAGGCCGAGGACTTCCGCCATCACCACCCCGGGGGCAACCTGGGCCAGCGCCTGTCCCTCACGGTGGATGAGGTGATGCCCCCCCTGGAGGAGGTGCCCTCGGTCCGGCCCTCGGCCTCGGCCGAGGAGGCCATCCGGGCCATCGACGCCGGGGGCCTGGGCACGGTGCTGATCACCAGCCGGGGACGCCTGTTGGGCATCTTCACCGATGGCGATCTCCGGCGCGCCGTGGTGTCCGGCCGGCCTTTGGGCCAAACCCCGGTCAAGGAACTCATGACCGCCAACCCCCTGACCATCCCCTCCGGCACCCTGGCCGCCGACGCCCTGCACCTCATGGAGGAGAAGCTCATCACCGCGCTCCCGGTGTTGGACCGCCAGGGGCGCCTGAAGGGCCTGGTGCATCTGCACGACGTGCTGGGCCGGGGCACGGTGAGCCTCAAGCACTTCGATCCCTGCGGGGAGAGCGCCTGACGTGGCCGGCCATCTGCCACCCGGCCTGTACCTGGAGGCGCTGACGCCTCTGGAGTTTCCGGCCGGGGCGGCGGCCCCTTGCCTGGATCGGGAGGGCTTTGCCCGGGTCTTGGCCCGCCTGGCCGAACCCGCGGACCAAGCCCTGCCCGGCGCCCCGGCCGAGGGCGTGGTGGTGGCCGGGCCCACCGCGGGGCAGGGCCAGTTCATGGCCCGGGACCTGTGGCAGGAGACGGTGACCGCGGCCCTGGACGAACTGCCGCCGGAGCGGCCCCTGGTGCTGGGGCTCACCGCCGCCACCAGCCGCGAAACCCGGGAGCGGGCCGTCTGGCTGGCCCCCCGCCTGGCCGACCGCCCGGCGGCCTGGGGGCTCGATCTGGCCCTGTTTCACCACTCCAACCGGGGCCTGCCCGGCTGGCTGGCCGAACTGGCCGCGGCCTTGGGCCGGGGCATCGTCCTGATGAACCAGCCCGACCTGGTGCGGGGCCGGCGGGGAGCCACCCGGCGGAGCAACCTGATGCCTCCGGTCTTGGCCAAGTGCGCGGCCGGCGGGGGGTTGGCCGGGGTGGTGTACACCGGCGACGTGGCCCGCTGGCAAGCCCTGCAACGCGCCCTGCGGGGGGCCGGGCCCACGCCGCCTCCCCTGTTGGACGGCGATGAAAATTCCTTTCTGGCCCGCCCGGCGGCCGGCGGCATCCTGAGCCCCGGGGCTGGTCTCCTGCCCGGGGCCTGGCGCACCGTGGCCCGCTATTGCCTGGGCGGGGAGAACCGCCTGAACCCGGCGGCCCGGGCCAGCCTCCTGGCCGCCGCGGAACTGGCCCGGGAGCTGGCCGGGTTGTTGGCCAGCCGGCCGGCCGCGGTGCTGGCCCATCTGCTCCATACCCTGGGCTTCATCGCGGGCGCCCGCACCCTGACCCCCCCGGCCGAGGAGCCGATCCTGGCCGCGGCCAGCGCCTGGGCCCGGCGGGCCCTAGCAGGGGGTTGAAAAAGACCCTCCATGGCCTTTTTCAACCCATCTTGGCAAAAGCGTCGTTTTGCCAAGATGGACA